>CAYFNE010000221.1:0-1597 GCA_964344355.1 uncultured Magnetococcales bacterium | reverse complement strand
GAGTGGGTTTTGTTCCCAGCGAGACCGGGTTAGGTCATTACGATACACGACCGCATTTTTCGACCGGTACATGGCCTCGTCGGCCCGTTTCAACAGCACCTCCTGATCCTGTGCGTCCCGGGGTAACAGGGCGACTCCCAGGGAGCCGGATATGAAAATATCCTCTCCTCCCAGGTTGAAGGCTTTGTTGAGGCTGAGCAAGACGTTTTTGGCGATCCCGGCTACCTGGTCCGTGTCCTGGACCTGCTCCAGAATCACCGTGAATTCATCTCCCCCCAGGCGTGCCACCGTATCTTGGGGAGAGACACAGGACTGGATGCGCTGGGCGGACAATTTTAACAGATCATCCCCGGCCGGGTGGCCAAGGGTGTCGTTGACCCACTTGAAACGATCCAAGTCCACGAACATCAACGCCATGATGTCGCGGTCGTTTTGGCAACGTTCGATGGCGGCGGCGAGGGTTTTCATGAACATGGAGCGGTTGGGCAGTTTGGTCAGCGCATCGTAGTTGGCTTGATAATGAATCAACCGCTCGGCCTCTTTCCGTTCGGTGATGTCGCGGATGACGGCGGTGAAAATGGTCCGTTTTTCCAGGGGAACTTCCGAAACCGCGATTTCAATGTCGAACGTGTGGCCGTTTTTATGGCAGGCCAGGGTCTCCAGACGTTTGCCGAGCGTTTTGCTCTGCCTGGTCCTGAGATAGTTTTGCACATAGCTGCCGTGATTTTCACGATGCGGGGAGGGCATGAGCATGGCGACATCGTTGCCGACCAATTCCTGTTCGGTATAGCCAAAAATCCGGGTGGCCGAGTGGTTGACCGTTTCAATGATCCCGTCGGTATCGATCACGATAATGGCATCGGCCATGGTGACCAGAATACTCTCCATCCGGGCTTTTTGTTCGGCCAGTTGGGCCTGGTAGAGCTTGCGCTCGGTGATATCCCGAATGATACCAATGGTGCCCAGATACTCGGTCTCGTTCTCTTTTACCTGAAACTTCTTGATTCCCGTACAACTGACATCGGCCAGAATCATATCGTCGGGAACGACCTCGGCCCGGCCGGGATCGGAGGGAATGTTTTTCTTATGCCGAAGTTTCAGCTCCAGGCCGGCGGTCTTGCGATCCCCCGAGCGGCGTTCATCGAACAGCTTCGGTTGATTGCCGGCAACATGTTCACCCTTGCGAATTTTTTCTATGGCATGGGTATAACTGACCTGCGTCAGTTCTTCGGGGGATAAAATCTCTTCGAAATGGTGGCCGATCAACTCTTCGGTGGAATAGCCGAGTTTTTCAACGGATTCATTTAAAAAAGTGAATTTTCCATTTCTGTCCAGCCTGTAAATAATATCAGGAACGGTGCGGATGAATTGGCTTTCGACCAGGGCTTCGGTATTGAAACGCATGCGATTGGCGAAAAGCTGCAACAGGTTGTAAACAAACTTTTCCGAGGCGGCGATCAATTGCCAAAGGGAGCTGGAATCGATCACCAGGAGTTGCGTTGATCGGGCCGCCTTGACATAGGCGGTGGCGCGTCGCTCATCAATGATGGATAACTCGCCGACACAACTCCCCGGTTCGATTTCGGCAATCGCCGGT
>CAYFNE010000220.1:0-1954 GCA_964344355.1 uncultured Magnetococcales bacterium | reverse complement strand
CTACACTAAACTATAAAGAGGTCGGTGTCTCGGTCACATTGGCACAGAGGGATATCCGTTCCGCTCCCTTGTTCCAGTAGGAAATCTTGCCGGCGTTGTCCATCATGATGATCCCATCCTGGGAATGAAGGGTCATCATCCGGAACTTCTCCTCGCTTTCCCTCATTCCCGCAGTGGCCCGCCAAAGGCGTTCAAGCATGTTGTTGATGTCCTGGCTCAATGCGTCCAACTCGTCCGGTGGATCCGTGACCGGCAGGGGCTGAATGGACTCGGCGTTTCCAATCTTCCTCATGGACGTGGCCAGAGTTTGAAACCGTTTTCGCAACCGGCGCCCGAAGAGAATCATGATCGCCAATGAGAGGACGCAGACGGCCAGAAAAGCCAACATCGCTTGCTCATGCTTGGTCCTCGTTTCGAGCAAGGTCCGGGCGATGTTTTTTACATTTCCGGAAATACGCCGGTTCGCCCGGTCGATTTCCAGTTGCATGGCCTCCTGAACAACTTCAAATACCTCACCAGCCTCCTTGTTGAGGATATCCATCTCCGTCCGCACGTCATCGATCATTTCCGCCCGCTGGATGGGGCTTTTGATCTCCAAGAGTTCCATGTGGATTTCTTCCACGACGCCAATGCTGCCTTTTAGTCTTTCCACGGAACTCTTGTCGATATCATCCTGCCACAAGCGAAGCAACTCGACTTTCTGTTGCTTCAAACGTTTCATGACCCTCGCAAGACGATCGCTTTCCTGGGTTTCGCCAAGCGCGAAAAGGATCATCTCGTGTCGAAATTCCTGAGCGGTGGACAAAAGTCGCGAGGTGATTTGCCACAATGGCGTGTGATATTGAGGAATGTGCTCGAAATCCTGTTGGGTGGTCCGGATGTCCCTCAAGGTCTCGGAACTGGATTCATAGCTCCTCCGGAACTCCAGATAGACGTATGCGCCCGCGCCGCCTAGGAGCAGGAAAATGACGACAGTGGCGATCAGGGCCTTCATGCGCAGGGTTCGCATGGTCAATCCGTTCCGGTCAGGGAGCCGCACACCCGAGAGAAAAACCAAGTCCACGGTGGGCGGCTTCGATTTTCATGTTTCACTCACAATCCTGATGGCGGCAGGCCTCCCATTTTTCGGAGCAGGACGAAAAACGAGTCAGAACTGAAAAAGCAGGTTGTCTGAAATGTTGTGATTCTTATCTCCTGAGCGGTCGAACACGGCGATGCCTCCTGGAACCCCTTTCCCTGGCGCAAAGACCACGTCGTCCGGATGTCCCGTGTTCAGCTTGCGACGCAACTCCAGGGTCCATTGCCCTTCCCGCCAGACTCCTTTGGCCGAAACATCGGCGACCGATCCGGAAACGGAGTGGTTCAGGACGTATTTGGGCATGACATCCTGGTCATGCCGGCGATAACGGCGCGTGGTATACAGTTTTCCGCCCGCATCACCGGGACGCTGGATGTAAACCGTCTGTCCATCTTCGGTTTT
Organism: uncultured Magnetococcales bacterium; assembly: GCA_964344355.1. Classification (GTDB taxonomy): domain Bacteria; phylum Pseudomonadota; class Magnetococcia; order Magnetococcales; family CAYFNE01; genus CAYFNE01. Next base: position 474 of record CAYFNE010000220.1, on the reverse strand, counting down.
GCCTTGATACGCCTTCTTGACCGGCGTCATCCCGATGATGGTCATCTTGTCATGCGCCAGTCCAATAGGATTGGAGCGCGCCGCCTTCCAGTGCCACATGTCCGCAGAATAGGCGTTTCCGGAAAACCAGTTGACGTCATAGTCGCCTTCCATCGCGAACTGAATGGAAAAACGGTCCTCCCGCAGGTTTCCAGCCACGTACCGCCCAGCCTTGGAGTCCCAGATGAACGGCTTGTGCTGGATGTCCGCATGGTTGTCGGCCCACTGCAAAAGAAAAAAGACCTCGTCTCCATGCACGCCGGCTTTCACCGTGACCGATGCAATGAACAGAGGACCGGTCACGGGAATCGTCTGAGCGGCCTTTTCTTTCCAGTCTCGGTCATCTCCGTCCACCACCGGCGCGGCAGGCAAGGGCGCCACCGTAATGGTTTGAGCCGAGGCCGAGGCTGGAACCAACAATCCCGCCATCAGAAG
>CAYFNE010000219.1:0-1957 GCA_964344355.1 uncultured Magnetococcales bacterium | reverse complement strand
TGTTTCAACGGTTCCTGGAGATCGGTTCCGCCACGCTGCTGGTCAAGGAACTCAACAAACAGGGCCACCGCACCAAATCCTGGATCACCAACACCGGCCGCATTCGGGAGGGGCATGAATTCAGTAAAGGGACTCTCTACAAGCTTCTCAACAACCGGCTCTATCTGGGCGAGGCGGTCTACAAGGGTCATTCCTACCGTGGCGAACACGACGGCATTGTCGATCCACTCACCTTTGACAGGGTTCAAACCATCCTGGCCGAAAACAACCGCAAACGCGCCAACCGGACTCGGGCGCAGACACCGGCGTTACTCAAAGGATTTATCTTCTGCCGCCATTGCCGCCGGGCCATGACCCCCACCCACACCCGGAAAAACGGCGGCAAACAGTATCGCTATTATCTCTGCATGAACGCCGCCCGCAAGGGCCATGAAAATTGCCCGCTGCCCAACATTCCGGCCGGGGAGGTGGAGGAACTGGTTTTTGACCATATCCGTGCCATCATCCAAACGCCGGAACTGGTGGCCCGGGTCTGGCGGGCGGCCAATGATGATGACAACATCACCGAACGGGCCATTACGGCGGCTTTGAAGCGGCTTGATCCGATCTGGGACACCCTCCTGTTCCCCGGTGAACAGGCCCGGCTCGCACACCTCCTGGTTTCCCGGGTGGATATCGACGCCGACGGCATCGCCTTGCAGCTCCGGGCAACGGGATTGCAGACCCTGGTAAGGGAACTGGTGGGTGATGAACCACAATGGAGGATCGCATGAAGGCGGAACTGAGTCCGGATGGAAAGTTTCTCAACATTCACATCCCCATGAAATTTCACAAACGGGGCGGGCGCAAACTCCTCATCGCCGCCTCCAACGAATCCCGTTGGGTGCCGCCCAAACCGAAAAAAGATGATAATTTAATCCGAGCCCTGGCCAAGGCGCACCGTTGGCGGATGAAATTGGATATCGGTCAGGTTTCCTCCATGGAAGAAATCGCCCGACAGGAAAAGGTCCGGGTCTCTTATGTGGGGCGGATGATTGACTTGACTCTGTTGGCACCGGATATTGTGAAAGCGATCCTGAATGGTCGCCAGCCCAAGGGGTTGTCGCTCAGGGAGTTCCGGTCGCCCATTCCGCTGGAGTGGGGGGAGCAGAGGCGGAAGTTTGGGTTTTAGTCATTTGGGATTTTTGCATCGGCATAGTTCATTCGTTCGAGATTACCTGTCTTGAGTGCCATACGGATCACCTGTTTGGCGAAGGAGGCTTCCTGAGTCTTGGAAAAGGTTCCGTCAATGGCCGGAGCGAATTTGGTGATGATGTCTTCCAACCTCCGAAGAGCTTCATCCTTTACCAGCGGAATGGTGGCCCCTGTGGTCATGTATTTATCGCTGACAGGTATCTGAATGACCCTGGACGCCAAAGGAAGGCCGGGTATATTGGTTTGCGCCAGACCAGTGTCGATTAAGGTGAGATCGCGACCACGGATGATGTCCTTCACATGGCACAGGTATTTTTTTTCAGAGCTGACCATCATGAACACTGAAAAATAAGAATCCTGCATAGCCTTCAGCAACAGCATTTCGTCGGAAACCGGTTCGAGTTGAGCAGTGTCCAGGTATCGGTCGATAACAGTTTTCTTGCCAACTTGATGGCTGTAAATACAATAATCCATGAGGACCGACATCTCATCCTCACTGTCAAAAATCAGTGTCCCACGTTTAAGGATTCCAAGGTCTTTTCCACCCTTGTTGATTGCTTGTTTTCCCAGGAGTTTCACGAGGCTATGATTCAGTCCCTTGCCTACTTGTCGAAGCCTCTTATATCGTGAAAACTCATCTCCCTTGTCACCTTTATCATTTTTCCAAAAAAACATGCTGATCTCCGGTCTGGCGAAAGAAAGATCAATTCACATGGGTATCCGGTTGCCTCAGGCTTGACAACCATATAACATAAAGAGTCCA
>CAYFNE010000218.1:0-2186 GCA_964344355.1 uncultured Magnetococcales bacterium | reverse complement strand
TCTGGAAGTTTTTCAGGTTGTTTTAGCCTGAGGCAACCGGATACCCATGTCAATTGTTATTGGTGAGCTTTCTGATGCTATAGAAGCATTTATTGACCCAACAAAGCGACAAGCCTATTTTATCAAGAAGTCTTTAATAATTGCTGGTGGTTCGATTGCAACCATTTACATTAATGATCTCAGGAAAAAATATGAAGCAATCTTTACAGCTCTTCATATCCTTGACCTATATTACTACTACTGTGGAAACCAAGCAGATATTTCTAGTTCTTTGAAAATAGACGCTGAAACAAGTAACTGTGGAGACGCATGGCTTGTTTGCATTTCTGAGCAGTCCAGCACCAAACTTGGTTTTCACTTCGACAGAGAGCTGGTAATCGATACTCTTTCTGGAATCCTATCTGGCGTCAATAAAAGCTCGAGATCAGTTGCGAGCCACATATTCTCAACAAGCAGTTCCGAACCAGGGCTGGCAGCAGTAACAACACCAGAAATAACCCTAATCAGTCCCAACACATTCCAGGGTTCATCTTCGTCACGTCAAACCTTGACCATCAAAGGTTCTGGATTTCTCTCTGATTCCACCCTCACCTTCCATGATGGCATCACTTTTTTTGCAAACCGAGTTCCCAAACATATCAGCCCAAATGAACTCCAATATGACGTTTTCGTCGGCCCCGAAACCGCAGATTGGACCGTCAAAGTCGTGAACGGCGGCGTGGAATCCGATCCTTTTCCGTTTCATGTGGTCGCGCCAGCGGCTGAACCCGACAACAGCGCCCCAGGCGCGCCAACCGGTCTCCAGGCCAGCCCTGAAGGCTGGTCGAAAACCGGATTCTTTTATCTAGATTGGACCAACCCCTCGGATCCGTCCGGGATCGCCAAGGTATGGTGGAAATTGGGATCACCGCCAACCTCGGCTAATGACGCACTTGCTCTCTCCTTCGACCTGCCGCTATTCAAACCCATGCCGGTTTCCGTCGTGACCGATGGTGAAACACCGGTCTATATCTGGCTGGAGGATGCCGCCGGTAACAAGGATCACAACAACCGCGCTTCAGTCACTCTGCACCGGGATACCGCCGCCCCCCGGATCGCGATTACCGGCCCAACGTCCGGGGATACCCTGACCGGGGATAGCGGTTCAGTCGTCCTGAGCGGAACCGCCGCCGACGATCTCAGCGGCCTCGAAAGCATCATCTGGATCAACGGTCAGGGGGACAGCGGCACCATCACCACTGGATCAAGCTGGACCTCCCCCGCCATCGGCTTGTCCGAGGGGGACAATGTCATTCTCGTCATCGCCCAGGATGCCGCCGGGAACGCATCATCCGACAGCATCACCGTTACCTACGGCATATCCCCCGGCTCCAGCGGCCCGGTGGATTCCGTTGCCACCGATACCGGCTCCATCCTGGTGGATGTCGTGCCTTACGACGCCCGGGCATCCGGGGCGCAATGGCGGATTGCCGGAAAGACCGACTGGCGGAATAGCGGCGAGAAGCTGGAAGCGTTCACCCTCGGCACCCATCGGATCGAATTCAAACCGGTTGCGGGCTGGCATACGCCGCCGGACCGGGAGATCACCATCACCAAGGCCAATCCCGACATCTGGGTGGACAGCGCCCCCTATCTGAAGGATACCGCGCCGGAGATCACTTACCTCTCACTCGGCAATGGCAATCCATTTTTCCGGCCCGGCCAGAGCTACAACATCATTGTCTCCGGAAAAGACGACGCCGGGGTTGTCTCCCTCGATTTTCACTATTCAGGCGACAACGGCAAAACCTGGAACCTGATCGAACCGGGATTCACACCCTCTGTACAGTTTGAGTATGGCCAGAGCCGGGCCTGGCAACTCCCCACCGGTCTGCCGGTGGGCAACAGCCTGAAAATCAAGCTGGTCGCCTGGGATGGCCTGCAACAGTCGACTGAATTGGTTGCAGGGCCTTACGAGGTCCGGGACGGCACCGCGCCCGCCATCACCATCACTTCGCCCAACGGCGGCGAGGTTTGGGATATGGGCACGGAGCGGGAGATCACCTGGAGCCTCTTCGCCCCGAACGGCGTCGCCAACCTGAAACTCTATTCCCATCTCTCGGATACTATCGGTCTCGTCGCCAATATTCCGGAACATGGGTATCCGGTTGCCTCAGGCTAAAACAACCTGAAAAACTTCCAGAATA
>CAYFNE010000217.1:0-2216 GCA_964344355.1 uncultured Magnetococcales bacterium | reverse complement strand
CCCTACACTAAACTATAAAGAGGTCGGTGTCTCGGTCACATTGGCACAGAGGGTGAAGGTGGCCGGCCTTTCGGGAGCTACCCTATCCAGGCAATTCGAATTTACCGTTCAGGTTGTTTCATCGTCCAGATATTTCCAAATACGCAATCTCGCCGGAAACCAATGCTGTTAGAATGGATTCATCCAATTGCAACAGCCTCTTCACGGCATCGCGCCAGGATGGATTATCCATTCGCAATCGAATCACCGGGGGTGGTGTACCGAGAAGAACGCTCATCTCCTGAAAATCCGCATCCCTGGTGACGATGATGAAACCGTTTGATTTTGCGTGGTCCCATATTTCTCGATCGGTAGACCGATCCATACCCGACAGTGCCGCCCCGGTGGTCCCTGGGAACCGCTCCTGAAGCCGGGGGACCATACGGCGGGAAAGGTTCTGGTCCAGAAACAGTTTCATGCAGCCGGCACCACCACGGCTTTGCGTTCCCGGTCTGCCGCATAAGCCAGGCATGCACGGATATCGGCTGTCTCAAGTTCGGGAAAGTCGGCCAGGATAGCTGCTTCATCCATACCGGATGCCAACATTTCCAGCACATCGTAAACCGATATGCGCATTCCACGAATGCATGGACGCCCACCTTTTTTCCCCGGCTCCAGGGTGATGCGGTCGTGATAGTTCATCAGACGGCCCCTTTCATGGGAACAACGTTCTCGTTTGGTTTACCATCCATGGCGGCGGCAATGGTGGAAGAGATGCGTTCTGCCGCGTCTTTTATTGGATCGGCGCTCAAATGGCCGTAGCGGGCCGTCATGGCCTCGGAGGAATGCCCCAGAATGGCCCCGACGATGGGGAGACTTAAACCGGTTCCCACGCCCAGGCTGGCGAAACTGTGCCGCATGGTATGTAGGGAAACATCTTCAAGGCCGATGGTAGTCCGTATCCTCTCCCAGACACGTGGGACACCGACAATATGCCTCCCGGTTTTTTCGCCGGGAAAGACATACGGATTGCCCTCAATGCGGGGAAGGGATTCCAACAGACTCAACCCGGGCGCTCCCAAAGGAACTATTTTGAATCCTGTCTTGGAGTCCGGGAGTCTAAGGCAGGCATGTTCAAAATCAACATGTGCCCATTCCAAGGTGAGCATTTCTGATTTCCGGCAACCAGTGAAAATCAACATGCGGATAGCTGCGATGGCTATGGGGTTGGTACCGTTCTTCTCGGCTTCTGACAAGGCAACCCCCATTCGGGCCATCTCCTCCTGGCTCAAAAACCGGTCCCGTCTCCCCTCCTTGAACTTTTTGACGCCATGAGCAGGATTATCCGGTCGCATCCCCCGGGCAACGGCAAAAGAAAGAATGGCCCCCAATAACCCAACCGCCCTGTTTGCGGTTCCCTTGCCGCCCGATACCCTGGCACGTCCACGGAAACCGGTCTTCACGTCGGTGGCGGTCTTGCCATTGGCAACGGCCAGCATGAAACGTTCTATATCGCCGCGTGTGAGTCGTTGAACACGTTTTTTCCCCATGAGGGGTTTTATGTGCCGCTCTATCCGCCCCTGGTCCACATATCTGGTGGATTCTTTTTTGTGGAAGACACCCTCTTCCATATACAGGTTGCAAAGCTGACTCACGGTAAGCGCCTGCTTGTTTCGCTTGACTTCCTCCGCAGGATCGGAACCGGATGCCACTTCCGCCAGCAGCCGGGCCGCCTCTTTACGAGCCGTTTCCGGTGTCCAAGGTGATCCATGGGGACCGATGGTCACCCTGCGCGTTCTGCCATCAACCCGATATTGGATGAGATACACCTTGCGGCCAGTCGGGGTTGCCTTGAGCCCAAACCCTTTCAGTTCAGAATCCCAACAGTAAACATCCTTTTCACCGGACTTGATGGCATCCACTGTCCGTTTGGAAAGTCGACGATTGCGCATGGCGTTTTCCACCTTGATGAGTCTGCTTACTGGGGACATCTTCAGTAAGCAAATAGTAAGCAGATGACATCATGTTAGGGGAAACGCCCGGAAACGTCAAGATAGATATGCCTTGCAAATCAGTATGTTTTGAAAGGAATTTTCATACGGACGGAAACATGCGGAAACAGCTTATTTTGCCCTCCGGAGCCAAAGGTCGCAGGTTCGAATCCTGCACCGCGCGCCAATCAAATGTAAGCGATCGGGGAAGCACGTCCTGCTGGTTCACCCGATCAGCAGGCGAGA
>CAYFNE010000216.1:0-2413 GCA_964344355.1 uncultured Magnetococcales bacterium | reverse complement strand
AGCATGGCAGAAAAAATTCTGACGCGGGAGCCTGGGGTTTGCCAATCGCTTACCACGAAACGGCCGCTTTCGATCACGGAAACATCCAAAAGGTCGTTGACCATGCTGAGCATATGTTCGCTGACGCCCTTGATTTTACCAATGAACTCTTTCCGGATCGCCTCCTTCAGAGGCATTTCGATGAGCATCTGGCTCATTCCGAGAATGGAGGACAAAGGATTGCGCAGATCATGGGCGGCCATGCCGAGAAACCGGTTCTTGGTTTCATGCAACTTCGTCAGGGCGTCGTTCATGGACGCCAGTTCGATATTCTGCGTCTTCTCTCTTTCCAGGCTGTGCTTGAGGGCCAGATGCGTTTTGACCCGGGCCAACACCACCGGCGCCGAGACGGGCTTGGTGATATAGTCGACGGCACCCAGACGCAGCCCTTTCACCTCATCGACTTCCTCGCCCAGGGCCGTCACGAAGATCACGGGCATATCCCGGGTTCGTTGATCGGATTTCAATCGTTCCAGAACCTGATAGCCGTCCATGTCAGGCATCAGGATGTCGAGAAGGATGAGGTCCGGCGAAAGCTCCGACAGGGCCCGCGACAAGGCCTGGCCACCATTTTTGGCGACGAGAATGTCATAATCATCTTCGAGAATATCCTGTAACACATGCAGATTGAATCGCTCATCGTCAACGATGAGTATACGATCTCTTCTTATGGATGTTGATTCTTGCATATGTCACCCCAGAAATCTGGATGTGTCTACCCGGTCCCAATCATGCGAGTACACGGTCGCATACGGGCCAAGCAACGATGTATGACGAACGGCGGGACCGATTACAGTCAGACTGCTTTACACGTTACGACGTGCCGTAGGAGCGAGCTTGCTCGCGAAAAGTCCCGCACGGAGCTTTGGGAATCATGCCATTCCGGTCACGAGGCGGTTTCGCCCTCCTTTCTTGGCTTGATACAGAAATCCATCCGCCTTCTCGATCAATTCCTTGGAATTGGAATCAGGCGTAGGCGTCATTGTCATCCCACCGAGGCTGAGCGTAACATGGGAGGCGACTGCGGAGTGTTCGTGAGGAATCTCGCGGCAGGCGACTGCCAGACGCAGCTTTTCCCCAACCTTCTCGACGCCCCGGGCATCGGTCTCGGGCAGTACGCAAACGAACTCCTCACCACCGTATCGCGCCACCAGATCCACGGAACGGGGTATGGCCGCCTCCAGCGCTCCGGAAACCAGCTTCAAACATTCATCCCCGGCGGCATGACCGTAATTGTCATTGTAGGGCTTGAAAAAATCGATATCCATCAAAATCAGGGAAATGGGCGTACGGTCGCGTATGGACCGGTTCCACTCCTGTTGCAGGAACGTATCGAACCGCCGCCGGTTTGGAATGCCGGTCAGGCCATCGATACTGGCCATGTCTTCCAGGGCTTTGTTCAGTTCAAGTAATTTATCGTTTTTTTCAGCCAACTCATCAATCAACCTGGAGAGCTTGCTGTTGAGGGCCCGCTCTCTTTCAAGGCTCCATTTGAGCCGTAATTGGGTTTGAACCCTGGCCTGAACCACAGGAGCGGAGAAAGGTTTGGTAATATAGTCCGCGGCCCCCATTGCCAGTCCCTTGGCTTCATCCATCGCCTCACCCATTGCCGTAATGAAAATAACGGGAATGTGCTTGGTCCGATGGTCGGATTTCAAACGCTCAAGAACCTGGTAACCGTCCATGCCTGGCATCATGATGTCCAGAAGAATCAGATCCGGGGGCGGCGTCCCCTTGACCTGTTTCAAGGCCTGCTCTCCGCTCTTGGCGACCATGATGTCATGGCTGCCTTCCAGGAGATCATGCAACAGGTTGAGGTTGAAGCGTTCGTCATCAACGATCAGGATGTTATCTCTGCGGTTTCCCATGGTTCACGATTCCCCTCTATCCACCGCGCAACTTTGCAGATGTCCACAACACTCCTGGACGACACCTGATGCCTCTTCATGTTCGAACTCGGCGACCAGCGTCTCCAATCGGTCCAACAGGGTTCCCAAGGAAGGCACGGCGCGTTCCCGCATCCGGTTCAGGACAGCAGTCGAACGGGTTGTGTGGCCAGCTTCCAGATATCCGGCCAACTCCTCGAAGAGTGGTCGTAAGGACCTCTGCTCCTCGTCGGACAGAGCCTGCATCATTGTCTGAGTATGATCGGTTGGCGCATCATCTTTCCCGGATGTGGCGTCAGCGCCTGAATCCCTGGCCAGCCCGTCCAATCCCGTCATCACCGTCGCCAACGCTTCTGACAGATTATCCAGAAGGGGATCGAGATCATCCTTCCCGCCTTGTTTCAACGCGTTTTCCAGGGTGGCGGCCGTCCTTGAAAGCGCCTCCGCTCCCAGAGAGGCGGCCAACCCTTTCAGGGTATGCGCGCCTC
>CAYFNE010000215.1:0-2591 GCA_964344355.1 uncultured Magnetococcales bacterium | reverse complement strand
AGTTCTAACTTGACCAGGCATGGATCATGTACCAGGAGGTGTCAAAGTCGGGTTTGTACCGGCGAGCCTCGGAATGCCATGTTGCGCGGTTTTTGCGCAACATGGCATTCACTTTGCCAATGTTTGGATGGTGAACACGAAAAAACGGGCCTCATGGCCCGTTTTTTCGTGTTTCATCGGTTGGATCCGGGTCAGGAGACCGCGACTTCCACCGGGTCGCACTCCCACAGACCGTGTTTGGTGCAGTAGGAGATGGCGGTCAGGCGCATCTTGCCGCCGGCGGGGACGACGTTGAAGGTCACCTCGGCCTGGCCTTTCTGGCCGGTGCCGCCCAGGGCGCCGGCGACGAAGTTGGCTTCGGCCAGCAGGGTGGGGCCGTTGTAGAGTTGAATGGACTTGATGTAATGATCGGTATCGTCCGGGTGGCTGTACTCCTTGCCCATGCGCACCGTCACCGGGAACTTTTCACCGCCGGTGGCCTGGGAGGCGCACTCGATGAAGGGGGAGTGACGATCGATGTAATCCTTCTTGGCTTCCTTGTCGACGGTGGAGATGTCCACATAACGATTGATTTTCGGCATTTTTTTTCTCCGTATTGGCGGGGTGGCGGAATTTACAGGGATTCGGCGTGATTGGCGAGATAGTCGGCGACACCATCGGTGGAACCTTTCATGCCCGGCTTGCCCTTGTTCCAGCCGGCCGGGCACACTTCACCGTGCTCTTCGGTGAACTGCAGGGCATCGATCATGCGCAACATTTCGTCGATGTTGCGGCCCAGGGGCAGGTCGTTGACCACCTGGTGACGGACCACGCCCTCCTTGTCGATCAGGAAGGAGCCGCGCAGGGCGATGCCGGGGCCGAAGAGCAGATCATAATCGGTGGTGATCTGTTTGGAGATATCGGCCACCAGGGGATACTGGACGTTGCCGATGCCGCCGTTGTTGACCGGGGTGTTCTTCCAGGCCAGATGAGTGAAATGGGAGTCGATGGAGACCCCGACCACCTCGACGCCGCGATCCTTGAACTCCTGCAGACGATGGTCGAAGGCGATGATTTCGGACGGGCAGACGAAGGTGAAATCCAGCGGATAGAAAAACAGCACCACATATTTTCCCTTCAGGTCGGAGAGGGAAAAATTGTCTTTGATGCTGTTGTCGGGCATGACGGCGTTGGCGGTGAAATCCGGGGCCGGTTTGGTGACGAGGACACTCATTGTCGTTCTCTCCTGTATGTGGCGTGAGGAATTCGATTTCGGGGTGAAGGTGATAAAAAATGCGCTTTCTGCTTGAAAATTTTTTTTGAATGGCCAAACGGGACACCTTTTATTTCCGTTTCCCGCCGTGCCGTTGTTTCTTGTGGGGAATTATGGTCAGAAGATTTCCTTCCGGTCAAGAAAAAAAAATGGTACAACGTCGAAATTGTTTTTGTGTCGTCAATCGACCTCATTTCGGCAAGGAGTCGAAGCAGTGATCAGCAATCTGGTGGGAACCCGTATCCGATCCATTCGCGGCCAGAGAAAATTGACCCAGCAACAGTTGGCCGATCTGGCCGGTATTCCCCGGGCCACCCTGGCGACGGTGGAGCGGGATGATGCCAACCCGAGCCTGTCGGTGGTATTCAAAATAGCGGAAGCCCTGGGCATGACCATCGATCACCTGATAGAATCCACCCGCCGGCGGATTTTACGCCTGACGGCTGAGGAGATGCATCGGGTGGAGTCGGGTGATGGGACCTATCGGGCGGTAACCGTTTCCCCTCCGGGCATGTTCCACATCACCCAGTTGGTGTTCCGTCTGTTGCCCGGGGGCACCTATGTGGGCAAACCCCATCCGCCGGGCAGCGAGGAGCATTTGCACATATTGGATGGTGAGGTCGAATTGGAGCTGGGGGGTGAACGGGTCCGGTTGCGGACCGGGGATACCGCCTGCTTTCACGGCAATGTGCGGCATGTCTATCGCAACGCCGGTCCGGAAGAGGGCCGGGCGGTGGTCACCATTCTGGAAGGGACCGGCCGGGATTCCGCTGTTTTTGATTCGGTTGACGAAAACTCTTGACAAGTTTCGCGCCAATCGTTAAACCTTGTTGGCTTTTTGCCCGGAGGGGTTCCCGAGCGGCCAAAGGGAGCAGACTGTAAATCTGCCGGCTCAGCCTTCGAAGGTTCGAATCCTTCCCCCTCCACCATCTCGCGGGACGAGACGGTCCGGGCCGTGTGAAACAGGCCGCAGCCGTCTGGAAACGCGCCGGTTGGTACGGTGGACACCACCTCCCGAGCCCGGGTGGGGTTGCGGTGGGTCGGCGGGTGTAGTTCAATGGTAGAACGTCAGCCTTCCAAGCTGAACATGGGGGTTCGATTCCCCCCACCCGCTCCAGTGTTTCGTCCGTGGCGAAAGGATCGCTTCGGAAGGGGTGGCTCGGAAAAAAACCGGCGGGCGGTATTTTTTGAGTTTTCATTTTTGGATTTGTAACGCAGAATCGGCCGGTTCGTTTTTTGGGATTCAGTTGAGCGGCCAGCCGCGTTTCGCCCATGTAGCTCAGTGGTAGAGCACTTCCTTGGTAAGGAAGAGGTCACCGGTTCAATCCCGGTCATGGGC
>CAYFNE010000214.1:0-2639 GCA_964344355.1 uncultured Magnetococcales bacterium | reverse complement strand
GGTTTTCGGACACTACCGAAAGGAAGGGGCCACACACCGAAATCAAGGCATGCGCGAAAGCTTCGCTGGCATCACCGAAACAGGAATGGTTACGCCATTTTCTGCTTTCCCTTCTTTTTCGACTGAACCGTCAAGGGATATAGGATAGAGTACAATTTTTCTTTTGAATTTTGTATCGTATTCAGAGGGAAAAAGCGTTTTTCCGGGGATCACGACGGCCATCTCCGGACGTGGAGGTAAAACCGGTTTTTCGGGAACGGGGATTGATGAAGAACAAACTACATGAAAAAGACAAGGAAATCATTATCAAAGACCGGCGGGAAATCGTCAAGGTCATCACGGCGGCCCTGGTGGAGGACAACCCCGTGCAGGTCCAATTCGGCAAGGAAGCCTCCAGCTACTATTCCAGGTTCCGGGTAGGCGCCGACCGGTTTGAGGAGGTGGAGAACGGCGAACATCTGGACATCGCGCCTCTGGACCCCCCGGCCGGCAACATCAGGATCCGGTCCACGCCGAAAATCAACCTGAGCTTTTTCACCACGAGCTATTCGGTCAGCGCCCAATTGGATTTTCTGGAAACGACGAACAGACGGTCGATGCGCCTGAGCTTTCCCGAGACGCTGACTCTCACCGGGCAAAAACGCGAATCCGTCCGGGTGGATGTGGATCCGAAATGGGACCTGGTCGTCAAGGCGCTTCGGCCCTCCGGAATGTCCTTCGTGACCAAAGCCCAGGATCTCAGCTTCGGCGGCATCTGTTTCTACAGTGTCGGCGCCATCCCGATGCTGGCCGAAAAAGCCAAAATTCGGCTGATCCTCCAGTGGCCGTCGGAAAAGCTGAAGGCGGAAGCCGGCGCCATCATGGTCAAACAGTTCACCAAGGAGGGGGACGCCTTTTTCCGGGCGCGCTTCATGTTCGATTCCCACAAAAAAGCGCGCGGCGTCGAGGAAGTCGTGGCGGCTCTACAGCGGAAACATTTATCGCGCCGAAGAAAACTGTTCGAGGAATAGGTCGATCGGTTACAAACCGGACACCCAAACCCGGGACATCTCCAGGAAACGGCAGGCATGGGTCAGGTTATGCTTGTCCTTGAAGGAGAATTCGTCAGAAAATCGGAACTCCATGTTGGAAATCCGCCGATAATCGAATTTATCGACGGAATGGTCCCAGCACTCCTTCGAAACGTTGACCCAGTTTTTGTCGTTGGAAAATTGTTCCGCCACCCTTTTGAGATGAGCGGGAACGCTCTGCAACCTGGCGCAGTCGTTCATGCCGCTGCCGATGAAGTTTTCCTTGCCGGTGGCGTCGTTGAAGGGGATAACCTCCCCGTAATGGACCGAAACCCTCACGCCGGCAAAAACCCGTTTGGCTTGTTTGCTCCGGAACAGCAGGATGTTCCTCAGGCCCAGGGCCAAAATCGGACTGAAGCCCGCCAGTTTGGGATTGAGTATCACATAGCAGCCGTCCCCGGTGGGAACCACGCCCTTGACCACTTCGGTTTCATCCAGAACGGCCGGGATGCCGATGAAGTTCATGGCCTCGACAATGCCGTGGTTGATGATCAATACGGTCGCATACTGGTCATCGTCGGAAAGCAATGAAAAATCGACGACATCGATCAGAAGGATGTCGGTCTTGATTCTCTTGGGTTGATCCGCCTTCGCATTCATGTTTGCTCCACATCATTGACATCAGCGGGTTTGATGCTGCCGGATCATTGAATCCGTTCACGCAGGTCGCGCAGGACATTCAGCTGGATCTGCATGATGTATTGTTCCAGGCTGGAAAGATCCTGGGATGAAATATTGGTGAAGGCGATCCGGAACATTTTTTTCGAACTTTTCCTGGATACGGCCAGCAGATCTCCCGTTGGCTCCAGCGTGACCTCGTGCCGTTCCATTTCCCCGACGAAGGGATCCCAATTGACCAGAGAGAGGCTGAAGGCAACTTCAATGCTTGTGTAGAGTTCCTCTTCCTGAACCTCATGGGTTCCATCAACGATGAGGCTCATGCCGGTCAGGGACAGGTCCTGCAATCGTCCGGAAATGGACCTCCCGGAGAGCGTAAGACGGACATCGATATCCTCTTCCGGTTCCACCCGGATGGAAACCCGTTCGCCCGCGGAGCCTTCCGAACGTTCCAGATGATCCAGCGCCACGGTCTGTTTTTTCCAGTCAATCTGCTTGACGCGCCCTTTCAGGCCCGCGTCCACCACGGGGCTTGAAATGTAGGTGATCCCCTCCGCCTGGGTGGCGATCAATTGCGTTTTGGAAGCCTTGACCAGGATGGCGTCGTCCTTGCCTTTGAGGAGCGTGGCGGGGTAGGAGATGGGAACGCCCTTGTATAGATTGAACATCTTAATGTCCCCGCCATGCCTCAGAATCTCCTTGATCTCCCGGGAGGCGCCCACGATCTCGCCCATCTCCGAGTCCAGCAGGGTGAGGTTGATCCGGCAGATCTGGCCGCTCCTGAGCATGCAGACGGTTTCCTGAAGGGAAATCTCGTCACCGTAAAACCGGGCCACGCCCTGTACGAGGCCTTTCAAAAGGATGCACATCCGGCGGGGCGACTGGTAGGCGATGGCCACCTGATTGGAGCGGATGCGAATACACCGGACATCCGGAGGATTGATCTGGGGA
>CAYFNE010000213.1:0-2661 GCA_964344355.1 uncultured Magnetococcales bacterium | reverse complement strand
AGCATGGCAGAAAAAATTCTGACGCGGGAGCCTGGGGTTTGCCAATCGCTTACCAGGAGATGGACAGGGAGGTTACCTTGCACTATGGAGAATTGCCGGCTTTCCCGGTCATGCAAAAAAGCCTGAAGCGGTGCCTGATGAATCTCATGTCCAATGCGGTGTTGTACGGAGGGCGGGCTCAGGTTCGGGCGGATGTTTTGGGAGACCGGCTGCGAATCGCCATCGCCGATGATGGCCCGGGCATACCGGCAGATGAGATGGACAAGGTCTTTCAGCCATTCGTCCGCCTGGAAAGGTCGAGAAGCAGAAACACTGGCGGGACCGGATTGGGACTTTCCATCGCCCGCAATATCGCTCGGACCCATGGGGGAGAATTGAAATTGAGAAATCGGCCGGAAGGGGGGTTGGAGGTCATATTGATGTTGCCGAAAAATCCTCGAAAAGATTAAGCCATTCCAAATGTGCTGCACATTTTATCCATGCGACGTCACGCCTGAATAAAACGGGAATTCAAGTGGGACATTTCAGCCAGTTCCGTCAAAAAGTGTCCGGTAGTGAACACGCGAAATGGACTCTGCGGCTATTGGCCGAGGAGTTGATTGCTTTGGAGGTGGTGGAGACCATCTCTCCGCCAACGATCATGCGGGCGCAAAAAAAAAGAACTCAAGCCACATTTGCGCACGTGCTGGGTGATCCCGCCAGGGCAAAACGCCTGGCTTGACGCATGCATGGAAGATATCCTGAAGGTTCATCAGCGTCCGCATGATCCGAAACGACCTGTGGTTGGCCTGGATGAGCAACCGACGCAATTGGTGGGAGAAACACGTCACCCCATTCCCATCCAAACGGGTCAACCGCAACACTATGATTACGAGTATGAACTCTTGGTAAGAGGATATCGATGTCCGTCTTTCGCTCTCCGGGAGATCCATTACCGGACGCCTGCAGGATCTGTCCCTGACCGGCATGAGCCTCATCGTTGATGGAGCCCATGAGGTTCAGGAAGAGGAACTCTGCCAGGGTTTTCTTCTGTCACAACCGCTGGCGCCGGAGCATGTACCCGCGATACTGGAGGAATTCCATCATCCAGGCCACGCGGACGGGAGCATTCCCAGTTTGTCCAAGCGGTTCAGCCATGATTTCTTGACTTGGCCGCATAGTGCTTGAAAACCCGTTCATAGGTCCCGTTGACCACCGCACATCGGATCCGCAGCATGCCGTTGCCGGATTCCTTCACCCACCACGCCCCGGACCGTTTCATTCTGGTATGGCACACGTATTTGTGGGAGGATTCGATGCCTCCGCTTCCGATCGGATAGCCATCCTCACGGTCGCGGACAGGCGTTGCTGAACAAAAGACCGGTTTTGCTTCAAGGAAAATCCGGAGCTCAATTTTGCAAATGGCGGCACAGAGGAAAAAAATGTCCTGGGCAAACGTAAAGCAAGGGTCATTCATCGGGGCGGCGGTTTTGTTCACAATGGCGCTTGCCATGATCACCACCCCGGCCCGCAGCGCCTCATCCGAGACCGTTTCGCTGACTTTCGGGGTTTATCAGTCCGACAAGGCCACGGTGATGTACCGGAAGTTCATTCCGGTTCTGGAATATCTGCAGGAGGCCATGGAAAGCCGATTGGGACGGCCGGTGGACATCCGGTTGAGAATCTTCAAGGGTTACGAGGAGGCCAACGACGCCATCGTGGCGGGTGATGTCGATTTCGTCCGTTTCGGAGCGGCCTCCTACGTGCGGGCGAAGGAACGCAACGCCCGCCTCCAACTGCTCGCTCTGGAGGAACGGGAAGGCAAGACTTTCTTTTACGGCGTCATCATCGTACCCGCCGACAGCCCGGTCCAGTCGCTGGCTGATCTGAAGGGGAAACGTTTCGCTTTCGGCAACCGGAACTCTACCATCGGACGGTACCTCTCCCAGGGGGAACTGGCCCAGGCGGGTATCCGCGCCAGGGACCTGGCCGCCCATGACTTTCTGGAACGGCATGACAAGGTTTTCATGGCGGTGGCCATGGGAGACTACGATGCCGGGGCCGTGAAGGAAACCACATTGAAAAGGTACGGCAGCCACGGCCCCGTACGCATTCTGCACAGATTTCCACTCGTCACCAAACCCTGGATCGCCCGGGCCGGCCTCAATGCCGAGGTGGGGCGCGCCATCCGGCAGGCCCTGTTTGAACTCAGAGCGCCGGACGTTCTGAAGGAACTCAAAGTGACGGGTTTCCTGCCGGTGGAGGATACCGCTTTCGACTCCCTGCGGGAAAAAATACGGCTTTCCGTCACATTCGAGCGATAGGAGATATACTTGGCGTCTTTGGTTACGACCTGGCGGCGGTTACGTCTGAACGTAAAGATGATCGTGGCCATCATGTTCATTCTGGGCATGGTGACGATTCTTTCCGGGTGGATTCTGATCGTCAACGAACGGCAGGTGCTTCTGAAGCAGGTCGAGGCGCATGGCGCCTCGCTGGCCAAGGCTGCGGCCGTTTTCGCCCTGGAGCCTCTTCTCATCCTGGATTATCCGGTCCTGGGAACCTACGCCGAAAAACTGATCCATGAAAAACCGAACCTCGGTTTCATTCGCTTTAAACGGGCCGATGGAAAAGTCGCGGCGGAAGCGTCGAAACTTTCAGTCAGCGCCTCCTCGGTGGAAC
>CAYFNE010000212.1:0-2681 GCA_964344355.1 uncultured Magnetococcales bacterium | reverse complement strand
GCATGATGTGCTTGGTAAACCTGGTAAATTTGGTTCCGGCTATGCCGGGTTAGGACATCTTGCCATCGCAACCGTATAAGGAATCCAGAATGATTCATCGAGCCAAAGATGCCAATGGAAGGGGGACACCATCCGTTATTCAGGTGCGGGTGATGATGCTGGTTTCAGTCATTCTGTCTCTTTTTTTCTCCGGTGTGGTCCGGGCGGCGGATTGTGAAAAGGCCGGCGAGCTGTCCAATCGTTCCCTGACGTCTCCGGACCGGACCACCCGGGAAAACCTGTTGTTGCAGGCATTGCGGTTGTGTCCGCACCGGGTTGAAGTGTTGAACAATTTGGCCCTGTTGCGGGAGGAGCAGGGCCGGTTGCGGGATGCCGAATCCCTCTATTACCGGGTGTTGGCGGTGGATCCCCATTTTATCCAGGCCTATGCCGGGTTGGGCGATGTGCAGGCGGCCGATGAACGGTATCGGCCGGCGGCAAAATCCTATCGTCTGTTTTTGGAAGGATTGCGAACGGAAAGACAAAAAGGCGATCCGCATGGTCTGGCCGCCCATGAACCGACCTATCGCCGCCGCATGAACGCCGCCCTGGCCAAAACCCGGCAAACGGTGGCGGCGGCATCGATCAAACGGTTGTTGACCACCTCGGCCGCCGCCGGCCGCCCGGGCCTAGTCACACGCGGTTTGCGGCCGGTATGGCGGGACCGGTTGCCACCAGAAGCGCCCCGGGTGGATTTGCACATCCGTTTCGACAGTGGTTCGGCCCGGCTGTCCCCCACCTCGGCCAATCAGTTGCACGAACTGGCCATGGCGCTACGGGACCCGGCCCTGGCCCGGGAGACCCTGTTCATCATCGGACATACCGACAGTGTCGGGCCGGCTCCCTACAACCAAACCCTGTCGGAACAACGGGCGGAAACGGTGCGCCGTTCCCTGATCGAACGGGGCATCGATGGCGCCCGATTGCAGGCCCACGGCATGGGTGAGACCGAACCCGCCGCCGCCAACACCACCCCGGCCGGCCGGGCGATGAACCGCCGGGTGACGATCGTCAATTCCAGCAAAAAACCTTTATGATGACAATTCAGCCCAACCTTGAATCGAGGTCGCCAAAACGACCCGATTTCATAATCAATAATTGGATTCGACGCGATTTCAACGATAACGATCCATCGGTGCCTCAATCTGCCCCTAAAGGCCGAAAACCGGTCCTGACACATGCCATTGGAAGGCAACGATGACCAACCCGGAACTGGACCTGACCGCCTTCGCCAACGCCGTGGATCGTTTTGCCGAAGGTCTGGAGATTTTGCAGCGGGAGCCGGACAATACCTTGTACCGGGATGGGGTCATTCAACGATTCGAGTTGACTTACGAATTGGCCCACAAAACCTTGAAACGCTATCTGAAAATGACCGCTGCCAATCCCGGGGAAATTGATGAAATGGTGTTTCAGGATTTGATTCGCACCGGCAATGAACGGGGTCTGTTGCAGGGCGACTGGCCGGATTGGAAAACCCACCGGCAATCCCGAACCGACACCAACCACACGTACAATGAGATCAAGGCGTTACGGGTACTCAAGCACATGCCCGCTTTCCTGGCGGAGGCCCGTTTCCTGTTGATTCAATTGAAAATCCGGACCGGACAGGCGTGAGCGACCGGTTTTCCATGGACATACGACGCAACCATCTGCAACTGGTCCGGGAAATCCTCGACCGGATCGTGCCCGACCGGGACGTTTGGGCCTTTGGCTCCCGCGTCAACGGCACCGCCAGACCCTACTCGGACCTCGATCTGGTCATCCTCGGCGATGAACTGGACCCGGGTACCGCCGCCGACCTGCGGGAGGCCTTCCAAAATTCCGATCTGCCGTGGAAAGTGGACGTGGTGGAATGGTCGATGACCTCGGCCCCTTTCAGGGAGATCATCCTGAAGGGACGGGTTGAAATACGCAAAGCCGGGGATCATGGTTTATTGCCATCTGATAAAACAAACTGATTTGTAAGGACATTTTTCCGATATCAAGGTTTATTGCTCAACCGACTGATGGCGGTGCGGGCGATTTGACGTGGTTTGCCCGCCGGGATTGCGGCGAGCAGGAATCCTTCGGGATCGGCGTTGATGTGCCAGCCGAGTCTGGAGAAGGGCCGGTTGGCCTCCTGGGAGGAATGAATCCTGAAGATGATGGTTTTGAAGGTCACTTCCAACAGATCGTCGAATTCGGCACGATTGCGAAACCGACCCCGTTGAATTTTGGACCACAGTAACAAAGTCTGTTGTTTCAATAGTTTACGAAACCAGTCCACCATTTTTTTTCGTTCGGTACGCAGCTCTTCCCGGTTCAGATGGCAAATATTGATGGTCGCCACCCCCCTGGGGCTGTTATTTTTTGCCGCGATGACACCGTCCGCCTTGAACAGGAGATGCTGGGTGGGATCATCCACTTCCGGATTCAATACCAGGGGCTTTTCACCAAGCATGGTGGCCGACCGTGGAAGCCAATCCCCTTCCACTGATGGTGGCGTGGTGACCCGGTTTCCGGCGACCGGAAAATGGTTGCTTTTTTTGATATTGCAGGTATTGCAGGCCAGCAGCAGATTGGACCACTCATAGGCCAACCAATAATATCCCTCTGTGCCAATGTGACCGAGACACCGACCTCTTTATAGTTTAGTGTAG
>CAYFNE010000211.1:0-3023 GCA_964344355.1 uncultured Magnetococcales bacterium | reverse complement strand
ATTTGACGTTAAATTCGAACGTCGAGTGTCTCATTTTCATTGACACATTCCGCTTTTCCGTGGCCTTGTTGAACATGGTGGTAACCCGTTCCAGATTGGCAGCGGCCACAACACGAAATGAGAAGCGGGTGGCACGATATTTTATCCGTGTCGAACGAACCACCGGGGTATGGGCAAGCGCCACCGCCATCCCTCTCAATAAAGATCGCCCTTTCGTCATGAAGTCTTCCGGGATGGGAATTTCGAAAAAATGATGCTGTTTGTTGGAAATACGCCCCTCGGCCATCAGGGTGACCGCACTATCCAAGGAACGATACAAAGCGGACTCATCCACCTGCCCGTAACCACAAACTTTCCTGAAATCCTTGTTCGTGATGATCAGTTTTTGGCTCTCTTCGGGCATGACGGCATGCACGCAGAGCAGGGCACGCAACAGGTTGGTACTGGCTTGCGGATGTTCCCGGAGGATGGATGCCGCCAGATGGGCCACTTGGGGTGCGGCCATACTGGTACCGATATCCAGAGCAAATGGTTGTCCATCGGCAAATCGAATACCCGTCGAGACCACCCCCAGGCCCGCCACCCGATCCATCAATACGTATGACGCCCGTGTATTGATGGCCCAATTACCACCATGAGCCATCAACTCCGGTTTGATGGCCCCATCCACGGAATGGCCACTGCGGGTAAAAGGAGAGGGCTGACCCGGCTGGGCAATGGGAATTTCAGAAGGATCCAACGGATAACGCTGACTGTTGAAGGTACGGTTGTGACGGACAAAGCTACCTACGGTGAGTGCATTCAATGCCGGAGCCGGCTCAATGATTCGCCAAGCCTCATCCATGAGGTAGTCCGGAAATTCATCCCGCCAGGATAAACCATCGGGGGAATCTTCTCCGATCCGATGGTTGCCCGTTGAAACCACGAACAGAACTCCCAACTCCCGTGAAAGGAGATCCAAGGTCAACGAAAGCCCTTTCAAGTGACCCCCCAGGTACGGTTTATTGGCATCACCAAAGGAAATATTGAAAACTTGGCATTGGTAGACGTCCACGAAATGACGCACCGCTTCCTCGATCTGCTTTTCGACGAAACCGGTGGGATTTTCATTGTTCCTGTCGAGAACCCGACCGCTGAACAGACGCAATGTGGGAACGAGGGTACCTGACTTCAAACCTTGTTCAAAATCGCCATAGAGGGCCAGACCGGCAACATGGGTGCCATGGCCATTTTCATCGGCCGCCCCCTCACCGGGCAGGAAACTTTGAGCATCACCAACCGCTTCATCCAGCAATGGGTGACCGGTCGCCAATCCACTGTCGAGGACCACGACCCCGGGAGCATGGCCACCGGGATCGGAGATGGATGGAAATTCCCTGATATCCTTAAAATCGCCGAACGTTCCAAACCGAAGGAGGGGGGAAGATCCACACACCGCACATCCCGATGATGTAACAACCGTTCAACCACGGCCGGTTCACAACGAACCCGATAGAGCGTCAAACCGGGTTGTTTGATCTGATCCTTGGATTGAATATCATGGTCGACAAGCCATTGTTCAAACGCCCGCCACTCCCGTTCTCGCTCGGGCCCGTTATCCTCCAGCGGCCACAATTCCACATCCAACAGAACCTTATCCGTTGTTGACAGCCCCTGTTTTTTCAACGTCCACCCTTTACGATCTTCGGCACTCCAACCATCCACGCTTTTCAGGGCATAGAAGACATTTTTGTTGGTCACCTCACCATCGGTGGCCAGTGAAGCCAGCCGGGATTCAAACACCGCCAATGCGGCTTCGCTGGCGAACCCAACGACCACCGAGTTTCCCTCCTGGCTGACGAACGCCATATCCAGGGAAAGTTTTCGCAAATCGAAATAGTCAAGAGAAGTACCTTTTTTAACAGTAAATCTAAACAAACGACGTTCATCAAAGCCGCCAACATCACTTAAAGTATGTTCTTTGGCAGAAGAAAGCTTTTTTTGTAACTTTCGACCATGTTTAAAAACATCTTTCGGAGGTTTGGTCCGGGGAGGTTCCTTCGACCGTTTCGGGTTGACCGGTTTTTCCCGATGCAATTCTAGATGAGGATAAGATTGGGACATGATTCATCGACCTCGTTTCATTCTGGTGCGTCGGGCATCTTCCCGACGAATGGCGGAATGCAGATGACGCTCGTGCAAAAACTCTTTGCCGGCCAGAACCATCTCCTTGGCCGCCCGACGCAACACCCGCTCCACATCGGCATGACTCATCCCCCTGAAAAGATTGCTCACTTCACTATCATCCACTTCGAACTCGCGGCGTAGTCCCCGCAGTTTGCAGGCCAGCAGACGACGCAACTGTTCCAGGTTGGGTGGTTCGAAGAGCAAGACCTCATCAAAACGGCGCCAAACGGCGGCGTCCAGAATATGCTCATGATTGGTGGCGGCAATCAGCAGACTCTTGCCTTCATATCCATCCAGAAGTTGCAGAAAGGCGTTGACCACCCGTTTCAACTCACCATGATCGGCCACATCGGCACGTTCCTTGGCCAGTGCATCGAACTCATCGAACAGCACCACCATGGGGGTAGCAGCCACAAAATCCAAAACCTCCCTGAGATTATGAGCGGTTTCACCCAGATAGGAGGAGACCACGCCATCAATCCGCACGATGGCCAAAGGCAATCCCAATTCAGAAGCCAAAACTTCCGCCGTCAGGGTTTTCCCACATCCGGGGGGACCACAGAACAGCAATCGATCCACGG
Source organism: uncultured Magnetococcales bacterium (assembly GCA_964344355.1). Taxonomy (GTDB): domain Bacteria; phylum Pseudomonadota; class Magnetococcia; order Magnetococcales; family CAYFNE01; genus CAYFNE01. The sequence goes on along the minus strand of CAYFNE010000211.1, from coordinate 276 downwards.
GAGGGAGACCGTGGCTTTTCAATAATTCCCGTCGATGATGCTCCTGGAGAATTTCCTCGATCAAGGAACCGTTTTGATCGGACAAGACAACATCCTCAAGGCGCCGGATCGGTTCCTTGACATGCAATAACGGCAAACCACGCTCTTTATCACTCGGAAGCCGTTTGACCAGAGAGAGAAATGACTTGCCCACCGAACTGGAACGGCCATAAAGAATTTTCCGCTCATGTTGCAAGCTGTGTGACGCCGCATAGGATGCGCAAGAAATCAAGCGTC
>CAYFNE010000210.1:0-3085 GCA_964344355.1 uncultured Magnetococcales bacterium | reverse complement strand
GATTTGACGTTAAATTCGAACGTCGAGTGTCTCATTTTCATTGACACATTCCGTTCCCATCATTAAAGCTCTTCAAGATTACGAGGGTATCAAAATCACCGCTGTTCGTGGATGAAGTACATACCGATCCATCCGCCGCCCAATCCTCTTCCACCCCTGATACGATATCGCCATGGATGGTTGCCGTCGATTTCATCCAACCGAACAGGGCTGCCGGTTCCTCTTCCAGAGGAACCGGCTTGGCCATGGACCGACCGCGTTTGGTTATGATCACCATCCTTCGGTACGGAACCCGGAAATGCTGAAGGAATCCGCTGATTACCGTATCAGCTGATCAACTCGGCGATCAACTCCACCGCCCGCCGATCCTCCGGGAACAGTTGGCGCATGAAGGCCTGGCGCTCCTTGTTGTTCGGCAGGGCCGCCCATTTGAAGGCGCGGTCGTAGGGTTTCAACAGTTGGGCGGTCTGGGGTATTTCCTCCTGCAGGACGGTGACCAGCCGTTTGGCGATGCGGGTTTTGCCCTCGCGCAACAGTTTGTTCAGCAGTTCCCGGAAGCGGTTGCGGTTGATGCGGTGGGAGGTGACGCGGGCCAGGGCGATGACCACCTCGATGCAGTCGTCCACCAACGAACTTTGATCGTCCAGTTTGTCGAACAGCAAAAAGACATAGAGATCCAGATCGCGGCCATCGCGGCTGTTGCGTAGACAGTCGATGGTCTTGCGCAGGTGGATACGGGCGGTCTCCTCCTCGCCCTGGTGGATGGCCACACAGGCCAGATTGCGATGGACGTGGGGGATCTCCTCACCGTTGCCCAGCTCCAGGGCGTTGCGGCAGCGAACCCGCGCCTCGTCCGGTTTGTCACGCAGCAGCAGGGCCAAACCGCGGTTGCTCATGATCACCGGTTTGCGCACCCCCCAGGAGGTCTCCTCCATGCCCATGCAGGCGTCGAAGGCCCGGTCGGCCTCCTCATGACGGTTGGAGAGCATGAGGATCACCCCTTGATGATAACGGGCCTCGATGCTGTCGGGCCACTGCCGCAACCATCGTTCGTTGAAAGCGGTGATGGTGTCGATGTTTTCGAAGTTCAGAAACAGCGTGCGGCTGTACAACCACCAGAGCGGTTCGGACACCTCCCGTTGCTGTTCGAACAGATCGTTGAGGGTGACCATGACCGTTTCGAACTCCCGGGCCTGGAAAAAACTGATGGCCTTGAACACCGCCAGTTTGTCCAGTTCCCGTTGACCGGGCGGCGGTTGCCGGTTTTCGACGCTGGCGAACAGCTCTTTCAGTTTTTCCGTGTTGTTGCTGTACAGATGTTGCCGCACCTCCGGGCCGATCTCCTCCAACAGGTCCGATTTGTCACCGGCCAACCGGTCCATCAGATCATTGATGCGATCCTCATCGCCCAGCTCCAGTCGCCCGTCGGAGGAGAGTTCATCCATCACCCGGCGATCCTTGTTGCCCTCCTGACGGTGCCAGGATTTGTAGAACCGGATCAGCGAATCGAGATAGCTCCGGGAACTGGCGGTCTGGTTGACCTGCATCCAGATGCGGAAAAAGTGATCCTTGACAATATATCGTTGCGAGCGCCCCTCCTTGGAGCCGAACGGTTCGACGACATTGTGGTGGGTCAACCATTGAATGGCGGAGTTGATCTTGTTGACCGGGATGCCCAGTTGATTGGCCAGCGTGGTCGGGGTCTCGGCCACATCGTTGCGCACCATCTGAATGAGCACCTTGCGCTTGACCCCCTTGAGTTCCCGTTTATTGATCAAATTTTGATAATAGGGGGTGATCTCCACCAGCAGATTGGCGATCCCCTCCTCGATCTCCCGGGCGTCGGCCTCCTGGGCGATGCGGAAAAACATATACAGCAAACGGGGATTGCCCCGGGTCAACTGGTAGAGGATTTCAATGATTTCCGGTTTGGACACCACCTCATCGGCGAAAACGCGGTTGCCGTGATAGTGGGCCAGTTCCTGAAGAAACCGCCGCGAGGTCTCCTTGTCGAACGGTTTGATCTCGGTGATCTCGAACCGGCGGTAAAACACATGGTCCGGATCGTCCAACTCCGGCGGCCGCGTGGTGCTGGAGGTGATCAACACGCTGTTGGTGGCCTGGAACAGGTCCAGGATGTGTTGCCCCTCTTTTTCATCCTCCAGGATTCGCTCCAGGAAATCATCCCAGTTTTCGACGAAAATCGCCAAACGGAATGGACCCAGTTCCTTCTGGCTGATGGTGATGTTGTTGGTGACATGGTTGAAAATTTCCGCCATGGAACCGGCCAAACCCTCCAGGGCATCGACGGCGCCGGCATCGTCCAGGCGTCGGGTGGGTTTTCCCAGGATCCGATTGGCCTCGCGCTCACAGCCGGCCTGCAGGTCGCGATCGAGGATTTTGAGGGTGCGCAACTCCATGCCGATGTGCCGCAATACGTTGATGGCGAAATCACCGGCATCGGCCAGATTGCGAAAATCTTCATCCAGGCGCACCGGAATCACCCACTGGTTGCCGGGCATGCTTTCCCGCCGCAGGGCGTCGGAACCCTGACCGAACAGCGTGGTCTTGCCCACCCCGCGGGGACCGATGAACAGATGATGACGGCCATTTTCCACGGCGGACTGGATGGTTTGCAACTCCCGGCCGCGGCCCATGAAACAGGACGCGGGAATTTCACCCCGGAACAGATTGAGTTTGGCTTTCGGCCCCATCGGATACCCTCCCATTCACTCGAACACCCAATATGTAGAAAATTTTCAACATATCGAAAAAATTCAATGCTTCAAAAAATTACAGGATCGACAGGGGTTGTCAACCACAAAGAGCGCAGGAAAACGAAAAACCCCCTTCCGGACGACGGAAGGGGGTGATTTTACGATCCGGCATGACCGCCGGTCCGTCCCGATCGGCATTCGACCGGGACGGGACGGTTCCTGGTTTTCGGATCAGGCCGTGGCACGCTGGCCGACGCCAACCGTGTCCTCGGTCTGGGCGACCACTTTGGCCACCCGCTTGCTGTGATAGTAAATCCGTTTCAGGTTTTCACGGATATCCATCTGCAGGGTGTAGGCGGCCATGTCGG
>CAYFNE010000209.1:0-3120 GCA_964344355.1 uncultured Magnetococcales bacterium | reverse complement strand
TGTCATCGTATCACGTTGTTTCATAAAGATAAAATGATTTTCGGTCAAGCACTAAATATACAAAGGGTTGCTATCTCTGTAGTCCACTCTATTGACTGTTGAGCAACTTATATGCTCGATCGGCGCTCCTTTATAGTTGTTATCAGCGTGGATGCGTTCAGCCAAATAATAGTCATCATATGAAAACTGATGATCTCCATCCGTTTCCTGAATCCGCAACACCGACAGTCGCTCCCTGTTCTCCTGTCGGGATTTTATGGATGGGGCCAGGGGTACCCAGACACAATGGGAAGCTGGGGCGACGGGATCGCACCGTTCTTCAGCATTTGAACCGGCGCCCCGATAGTCATGCATGGGCACCAATGCTTCCACCCAAACATGTTCGATGCCCGTCATCTCACCATTGATCAGAGTGGGAATTCCAGCACTCACAATCCACGACATCGCCTCCGCATCCGGATGTGCCGACGGATCCTGATTGACGCTGTTTTGGATTCCGGTCCAGTTGGACAGGGATATACCAGTGCCCAAAGCGCCATAGCCCACCACATAACGGGCCGGTATTCCCTGGCTCCGAAGCATGGCGATCAGGGTTGAAGCCTGATCGACATCATTGCCCCGCTTTCCCAAAAAGGTGTTGGCCGCGCCACTCCGGGAACCATGGTAGGGAACATATTCAAAATGGTTGCGGACGAACTCATAGATCGCCACCGGCGTTTTCAGTTCGTCGGCCTTTTCCCGCAATGGATCGGAATAATCGACACCATTGGTAGACTTGTATTGAAATTCCTGGACGCTTTCCAATGCCAAGGTGGGATGGGAATCAGCCTGAACGTCCAATATCAAGCCAAAAACCAGGAAGAAAACAGCAATGCCGGAGTACCTTTTCATGATCCGCCTCCCACATCCACTCGGGGTCCCTGTGCTTTTCGATTGGCTCCGGAACGAATGGTCAGTTTTTTGATCAGTTTATTTAAAACAGCCAAGCGCTTTTTTTTCGGCAGGGTCAACACCGTTTCCACTTCGGTTTCCAGCTCCGCCAGTTTGTTCCGCAAACGGTCCATCTGAATGCCTCGTGTTTTGATCCGGTTGTTTTTCAGCCTTTTTCGCTCATTTTTCAGTTCTTTGATCCGCTTACGGACCAAACTTTTCACCGTTTTGACCTCTTTTGCCCGTTGTTTTGAATCGATCTCTTTCAAAACCTGACGCAAGGACCGTAAATCGGCTTGCAGCGCTTTGATACCATCTCGAACCCCCTTCATTTTGAGCTGGGCACGAATATTTTGGGCCGTGCGTACACGCATCAGCGTATCGCTGGCCTTTCTCACCGATTCGAGTTGCTGTGGGGACAATCGTCGGACGAATCCGGCGGGTTCCGCCCAAACCATGGTCGGCAACAGGGCACAAAGGAGTGGCACCAGCAACCATTGACTGACAAAGCGCACACCAGTCCGTTTTTCAACCGTTTCCATGGAGTTTTTCATCGTTTCTTCCCATTTGTCTGATCAAGCCAAATGCGTTTCATCAACGTTGCTTCGGCGTTTTGCGGTGAAAATTCAGCCATGTTCCAATATCGCGACTGCTGTTTCGATAGCTGTTTTCACCAATGGCACCATCAACCAGCGCGGTTCCCGAAAAACCGAACAGATAACGGATGATCAACAAACCATCGCTGTCGGCCGCCATTATGCCATTGTCATCCACATCCAACATGAGGGCGCACCCCGGCCGGTCCAGCCAAGCGTACACCTGTGTTTCCTCCGTTCGGGTGCCATTTTGACCGAAAAGTCCTGAAATCTCCGGCAAGGAGGTTCCGTCAGGATCCTGAAGAAAACGGATGATCACGGCGCCATCGGTCATCGGTGAAAAGATGCCGTCACCGTCCACATCCAATCCGCACCGGCCCAGCACGCCAACCGGATTGGGATCCGAACCATCGAGAACTCCGTCACCATCGCTGTCATCCGCCAATGGATCGGTACCCAATGCCAGCTCCACCCGGTCATCCAAACCATCCGCATCGGTATCCGCCGCCAGTGGATCGGTACCGTAGATTTCCTCAAACCAATCACTCAATCCATCCGCGTCGCTATCGGGTTCGCTCGTCTCCTCGCCACGCAGCAGCACCTTCGTCGAATCATCGGAAAAAAACGCCTCTTGCAAGGATTCCAGACCGAACAGTACGGCGTGGTCGGTGATCTCGTTTTCGATCAGGTTGACATGGGTCAGATTGACCGCTCCCTCCAGCCCGGTGAGATCGGTAATTCCCTTGTCGGCCGCATCCAATGTGGTCAAGGTTTTCAGCTCCCCGACGCTGATCGCCGACATCAGGCTTTTGTCGGACAAACCGGTATTGACCGCGACATGGAGATTGTGATCCAGGAACGACACCAACTCTCGATTGACCGGATCGTCCCAATTCAGGGCGGCGGCCAAGGCCCGCAGGGTGGTGCTCACGGTAAAGGCCGACGAGGATGCGTCGTACATTCGGGTGGACAGATCATCCAGGAGAACCAGGGCCCGCCCGGTATCGGACGGATCACTCTTCAGCAGAGCCAAGGCCACATGGGCCTTTTGCAGATCGAAGGTGAGGCCGGCATCCACCGCCTCTTGCAATGCGGTTACCGCCGCGGTTCGACGGGCCAGGGGGAACTCCGCTTCCGTTCGCGACAGCAGGGCCAAAATCACCTGGGCGGTAACCATGACGTCACTGTCATCGACACTCTCTCCCGCCAACCCCATCCGCCAACCGGTGTACCGGTCAGACGGTTTCAATTGGCTGGCCAGGAGATGGTTTCCGGCCCCGGCGACATAGGGGGTCAGATCGGCTGCCATTCCCGACAGATCATACGCCTGCAACGACAGGGCGGTGGCCAGTGCCTCCCCGGCATAGGCGGATGACAAACCCCACCCTTCGGGATCCGCCCGGGAGTCGGCGGCTTCCTTGAGCAGATCCAGATCGGCCTGCAGATCATCGCCGTGCGGGGCCAGGGCCATGATGCGCCGGGCGGCATAGTCAACATTGCCCGCGGCATGGTTTTCCAGCCAGACGATGCCTCTGTAATAAGGAAGCAGGCGTTTATTGGCCGCTCTCAGGGCCAGGACCGCCTCAGCGGTATG
>CAYFNE010000208.1:0-3254 GCA_964344355.1 uncultured Magnetococcales bacterium | reverse complement strand
CCCTACACTAAACTATAAAGAGGTCGGTGTCTCGGTCACATTGGCACAGAGGGATCACTCAAAGATTGGATGCGGACCCCTCCGGGGAAAACCGCGTGCCGGCTCATGTTCACAGAGCTGCACAAGGCTATGGCAGGCAATGAAATATCCGTCCTGTCCTGCAAAACGTCATAAACTTGATCAAAGGCCTCTACATGAAACATCTCCCGGCATAGCAAAATGGAAACCTTATTCCGACCAAGCCAAGCGGGACCCAGATCCCACAGGTAATCCTCCAGCAGACAACGAGGTGCTCTCTTCCTGGGAATTTCAAGGCGGTCCTGAATTTGCCGGCAGAGCCATCCCTGATCCAGAATGTAGCTCTTCATGTGCTCGTCCGGCACCGGGATCCACGCCACGGCCGCCGGACTGAAAAAGACGTAACACTTCTTCTCTGGATCCCATTCCGGCCGCACGCAGCCAACGTTGAAATCCGTGTCATCCTCCACCGCCGTGACCAAAGGGCCATCCTTGAGGGCCTTAAACCCGATCAGCTCTTCCCTGACCCGGGCCGGAAAGTTTTCCTCAAGACTTTTCCCATCGATTTGTGGATAGCCACTTTCAAAAAGACGGATAGCCCATTCAAATGTTTCTTGGGAAACGGAACTCTTCATGATCAGACCTCCCGCACCAAGCCCCAGCGGGGCAGATACTTTTCGCAGATGATGCGCTCCTTCTCAGTCCTTCCCTTGAGCGTGCATCCATTAGGGAGGGTTAACTCGACGGGAACCACCTTGCCCTGGCGGGATTCGTTATCCGGTCGGAAGAGAACCGAAATCTTGGCTTGGTGTACGAAAAAACCGTTCTGCAGAGGATCACATCCCGGAAACCATTTTTTGGATCTTTGGTACATATCAAGGGTTTCATCATCACGTGGAGATTCAATCTTGATGGCCCCCTTTTTGTCCGCAACATGTTTCAGCCGGAGCGTTTCCACAAATGTGGCGGCGATACCGTCCTGAGGATCCGTGGGAAATACCGGCGGCTGCAACAATGGCGACAGGTCGTATTGCCGAAGGGGTAACAACATCCCGAGAATCGGTCTTTGCAACAACGTCTCTGCGAACAGACGCGCCAATCGCGCCCGGCTTTTCTTCTCCTGGGCCAGCACCTCAATCACACCGGTTACAGGCTCATAGGTCAGTACAAATTCGAGCACTGGCCGATGGTTCCGGCTGATCAGTGTTCCATCCTCAAACTCCAAAAAACTACCGGGCATTCCTTCCCGATAAACAACAACTTGGATCAACTGACTTTTTTCACCATCAACCATGGGACGGGTGCGATCAAACACCTCCAAATGCACGTTCGAGCTTTTGAACCAATCCCTGATCCGACTGGAAAAAACCGCTTGATGGTCCGGGTCGCGGCTGACCGAAAGTCCCTTCGGCCCCACAAATCCAGTCCAAATTCGCCCTTGCCGATAGTGATCCGCATACCGGGTCTCTTCGGCCCGGCGAAATTTCTTGGCATCATTCAGCAGTAACCACAGCGCCCGATCATATGCATTCTCAAGGAACGCTGCTTCCTGCCTACCTGCAATGACTTCTTCGACGGCGGTCTTTCCTACCTCGTCCGTCATCTCATCCACTCGCTCAAAATCGACGATGATACCAGCACGCTTCTCATCCGCAAGCTCTTCAATTGCCTTCGAAATACATCGGGATAGGATGGTCTGGGAGGTCCTGTTCCAATTCACAGTTTTTCCAAAATTGACATCATGGAAATCAAAATAGGCGCGCAGGCTTTCAACAGGGGTATTCCTGAGGACACGGGAAACGGCTGGCATTGGGCAACTCCTCACTTACATTAAAATCAGGCTTTACATTCTTCCAAACAGCGGATAACATGAATATCGGTAGTCCGAACAAATTCTGAAGGAACCATTCTGCACTGTCAATCATCAAAAGTATCGATTGTCCGAACATGCATGATACAAAAGGGGAAATTTTCTGATGGCAACCGTCATGGGAACAAAGATCCGAACTTTACGTAAGCAAAAGGGCTACTCCTTGGATAAACTGGCTGAACTGACCGATACCAGCAAAAGCCGGATATGGGAGCTGGAAAACAGAACTAATCAATATCCGAGGGCCGAGAAAATCAAAAAAATCGCCGAGGCGCTTGGCGTCACATCGGATTATCTTCTGAGCAACGATGAAAATGAGTCCGATGAAGATGCCGTAGACCGCGCTTTCTACCGAAACTATCGTAAAATGCCAGCTGAGACGAAACGGAAGGTTCGACAGATGATCAAAATTTGGAGTGAGGGTGGCTGATGCCTGATCCCCGAACACCAGAGGAGTGGGCATTTTTTCTCAACCGGGTCTTCGACCAAGCCTTTGGGCGGGAGCGCCACCCCATCAGCGTGGTGGAGATGGCCACCATGTTTACGGCAAGCAAGTTTCCCCAGGAGCCAATTACCCGGGTGGAGGGTGGAAATATCCCGGGAGTGGAGGGAATGCTGGTCCCTGATCCCAATGGTCAGCGTGGATGGGCGATCTTTTTTGATCTAAGCGTTCCACCCAAAAGACGAATCCGCTTCACCCTGGCCCATGAGTTCGGACATTATCTGCTCCATCGCAAGAGCCATCCCGACGGATTCCAGTGCATCGTATCCGACATACCCATTCATGATCGCCAGTTGTCCCGCCTGGAACAGGAAGCGAATACGTTTGCCGCTCATTTTTTGATGCCCATCGACGATTTCCAGGAACAAATTTCTCCACATGAGTTCACCGACCTGAATATGATCGGTTGTGCCTCCGACCGCTACGGTGTCTCCCTCACCGCCGCTATCCGCCAGTGGCTCCGCTACACCCAGCAAAAAGCGGTGTTGGCGGTCTCCAAGGATGGATACATCCACTGGTCGGAGGCGAGTGTAACCGCCAAAAAGGCTGGAACCCATTTCCCAAACGCCAAGTGGCAAACCATTGAGATCCCTGAAAAATCATTGGCTGCCAAGCGTAATATCACCAACTATCCCAAGGATGGCGTGCCCATGGCCAAGGGGACTTGGTTCAAAGATCACGAGGTTTTGGAAATGGGAGTTCACTCTGACTATTATGGCTTCGTGATCTCGCTGTTGATACTGGATTTTGACAAGAGTACATCCTGCGCCTCTTCAGCAAGCTGAACAGCACTTCCTCATAGTCCGCCACCTCGGCACAACATCCCAGAATCTCCCGGAATGTAATTTGTTGTCCCGGAAAACC
>CAYFNE010000207.1:0-3403 GCA_964344355.1 uncultured Magnetococcales bacterium | reverse complement strand
CTCTCTGAAGCGAGGCATGATCCCCAGCTTGCAAAAAAGCTGTTGCCTGCTCGGAAAAGTTTCCGTAGTCGGCATGGAAATCCTGCAACAACTTCATCAACAACGGCCGTTTGCCGCGCACCCTGTTCAGCGCCGACTGCAGGTCGAGTCCCTCAAGGGATTCCGGCAGCTCTCCATATTCCGTAACGGAATCGTCCTCAGAGAAAGATCGAGGCCGGGAAGTGATCTCTCCGCCGCTTTCGGAGACCTTTTCGGCATCGTCTGTTACGGGATGACTCTCCTCAAGCCCCTCTCGGGTGTGAATGGTCGAGCCACCGGCCATGACATCCCGTGAAATCCAGCGCACGAGCGCTTGAAACAGCCTGTCCGGCTCAATGGGTTTGGCGACATGGTCGTTCATGCCGGACTCATGACACCGTTTCACATCTTCGTCCATGACATTGGCGGTCATGGCGATGATTGGCAGAGATGCCGTGTCCGGCAACTCGCGGATACGCCTGGTGGCTTCGTAACCGTCCAGACGTGGCATCTGGATGTCCATGAATATGAGATCATAGGATTCGCTTCGTGCCAACCGTTCAACGGCCTCCTGACCATCGTTGGCGACGGTGATCTCCAAGCCAACATCCTCCATCAGTCCCACGGCAACCTGTTGATTGATGCGGTTATCCTCGACCAGTAGAATCCGGGCGCCACGAACGCTCTCCAACGCTTTCGAAGACCAGCTGCCATGGGACGCGACATGCGACTCTTCCTCTTCGGGAGGGTGCAGATCAAAAAGATCCATGATGGCGTCAAGCACCAGGGAGGGCGTAAGCGGTTTGTGAATGACCTCGGTCACCCCGACTTCCCGCGCCTGACGGTTGATTTCCTCATAACCGAAAGCCGTAATCAGAATAATTTGGGGAACTGGTCCGAAGGTTTTCCATTCCCGAATGCGTTCCACCATCTTCAGGCCGTCCATTTCAGGCATCTGCCAGTCGATGAACAGCAGCCTGGTGTGCTTCGTCTCATCCTGGGAGCGCTCCGCCTCAAGGAGGGCGAGCGCCTGGATGGGGGAGCTTTCCACCCGAACCTTGAGGCCAAAGGATGTGAGTATCTCTCCCAGGATCCGGCGGCTGCTGGCGTTATCGTCCACCACCATGACCGACATGTCCCGCATATTGGCCGACAGGAGGTTGCGCGCTTGCCTGCTGGTGGCGAGAACCCCGAAACGGGCGGTGAAATCGAAGGCGCTTCCCTGTCCCGGGACACTGTCAACCCGGATCTCTCCTCCCATCATCTCCACCAACCGCTTGCAGATGGAAAGGCCCAGTCCCGTGCCCCCGAAACGCCGCGTCGTGGAGGCATCGGCCTGACTGAAGGCCTTGAACAATCTTTTCCGCTGCTCCTGGTTCATCCCAATGCCCGTATCCCTGACGGAGAAGCTCAACATCACTTCCCGTTCATCCTGGCTCACGCTGGTCATGGCCACCGCCACTTCACCTTTCTCTGTGAATTTGACGGCATTGTTGATGAGATTCAGAAGGATCTGCCCCAGGCGCACCGGATCCCCGATCAAGTCGTTCGGTACGCTGTCCGGGCGATGAAACAGCAGCTCCAATCCCTTCTCCTGGGCTTTGAGAGCCACCAGATTGGCCACGTCACCCAAAACCTTGTCCAGACGAAAAGGGATGGATTCCATGGAGAGTTGCCCGGCTTCAATTTTGGAAAAGTCCAAAATATCGTTGATGATTCCCAGCAGGGACTGGGCAGCGGAGAGAATTTTTTCCAGATACTCCTTTTGCCGGGCATCCAGATCCGTACGCATGACCAGGTGGCTCATGCCGATGATGGCGCTCATGGGGGTCCGGATTTCATGGCTCATGTTGGCCAGAAACGCTCCTTTGGCCTGATTGGAGGAGTCGGCCTGCTCCTTGGCCTCCACGAGTTGCTGTTCGATCCTCTTGCGATCGGTGATGTCTCTTACCAAACCGGTAAACAACCGATGAGATTCCGTCTTGACTTCGCTGACCGACAGTTCGAGTGGAAAAACCTCCCCGTTCTTGCGCAGTCCTTTTACCTCCCTTCCTTTCCCAATGGCGCGTCTTTCGCCGCTTGTCATGTAATTGCGCAGATAGCTGTTGTGGTTACTGTGGTCGGGTTCCGGCATCAGCATATTGACGTTACGTCCGACCAACTCCGACAGACGGTAGCCGAAAATGCCTTCCACCGCCGGGTTGGCGCTCTGTATCAACCCGTTTCCATCAATGGTGATGATGCCATCCACGACCGTTTCGAGAATGGCGCGGATCTTCCCTTCGCTTTCCTGCAGATCGCGGACGATTTCCTGGTTGCGTCCAACCTCTTCCTTCAGGCTCGCTTCCACTTCAAGCCGTTTTATGGCGTTATCCTTGAAGACGAGTAACGCTTGGAACATTTGGCCGATTTCATTGTTGAACACGTTCTCAGGCAAGCGGATGTCCATCCGGTTGTTGGAAAGCTGGGTCATAAGATCGGTGACCGTCTGAACCGGACCAATGATCAATCGATGATTCAACCAGAGATGAATCCCCCCCATGAAGAGACAGATGCCAAACAGGGCCCACATGATCTGCCAGGACAGCCCCATGGTATGTTCCAGAGAATCCGTGACGGCCTGATCCCGTACGGCCAACTGGGACGATATTTCCCGGTCAAGGATTCCCAGGCCGCGCAACGCAGGCGCGTCATCGACTTTTACAACGCCGTCTATCTCCTGGATGCTTCGGCCCTGGTCGTTCAGTTCGCTTATTTTTTCCAGCATGTCCCCATAGAGGCGGACGGTGCGTTCGATATCGTCAAGGGCCACTCTTTCACCGGATGTCAGGCCCAATGCACGATAGCTGTCCATCGCTTCCAGGCTCGTTGCCATGGCTTCACGCGCCCGATTCCGATGCCGTTCATCATGCCGTAGCAGATAGTTCTTGAAGTGGTGAATCATCCCCCCATAACCCAAGGCGCCTCTCAGGTCTGCCGCCAGCCGGGGTTTGCTGTCTGGCTGATTGATTCGATTGTCCAGATGACGGACTTCGTCTCGCAGGGTGGCAAATCCTCGCAAAGCCGGTTGGTCATTCACTATGATCAACGCATCGATCTCTTCAGGGGGCTTCCCCTGCTGAATGAGGGATTGCGCTTGTCTGGCGCCCAGCTCGTACTGCTTGAGCACCCCGGAAATATCCTCAAGGGCTGCCAGCTCGGCATTGTCAAGCTCCAGACGATAGTATTGTGAAATACTGCTGTGCGTCGAGCCCAACTGGGCTTGAAGCTGTGTGTGGTAGGCGGGGTCCTGGCGTAGCACATAGTTTTTCAGGTGATGAATCATCCCCCCCGCTCATGTTGCAAATCGTGTGAGACTTGATTATTGAATCTCAGAATGGCATGC
>CAYFNE010000206.1:0-3434 GCA_964344355.1 uncultured Magnetococcales bacterium | reverse complement strand
TTTGACTTTTTCCGCCACCACCGAAAAACCGTGGCCGAAACCGCCAGCGCGGGTGGCCTGAATGCCGGCGTTGAGGGCCAACACCTCCAGTTCGTTGGAGATGCGCTCCATGCTGTTCAAGGTTTTCGAAATACCGCGGGTGTGTTGATCGATATTGGTGCGGATGGTCATGAGATCCTGATGGATGAGCCGGTTCATCTCACCGCTGACTTCATCCAGGACGCTGGCGAACATCATCGCCACCCGGCTGGTCAATATTTGACCACTGATGCGATATTGGGCGATCTGATCCAATACCGTCTTGGAACCGGTCGCTTCGACGATGAAATCGACTTCGATCTGTCTCAGGGCCTGAACCATGTTGGACACGGTATTGATACCCAACTCCCGGCCCAGTTGAATGGCGGGGGCATCCATTTTGGCGTCACAGATGTACAATACCTTGACGGATTGGCTCTTGCCGAGCAGGCGCAGGATGCGCGCCCCCCCTTCGCCACCGCCAATGATGCCCACGGTATTCACCTTTTGAGTACTCACCGGATGCCGCCTTTTTTTACCAATGGATAAAAAACGGTTTTCTCCATCGTTTGGTTGCCGGGGATGGTCGGCCGATCGATCCCCACCCGTTTCAATTTAGCCCACGGCGGTTTCAATTGCCAGTTCGCCTCTTCTTTTGGCCCCCTTTTGAGGGGCCGGACCTTGCCCGAATCACCGCAACCAACCCGCAGGTAGAGTTCCCGACCATTGATACCGGTGACCGAACCACCCCCGCCAGCGGTCGGCGCCGTTATTCAACGATGCCGGACAGCTTGGCGTTCAACGCCTCCGGCAGTTGAATGCCACTCTTTTCCATCCCATATTTGACCGCGGAGATACCGGTGAACAGGACCACCACCCAAAGGAGGATGGAAAGACCGTTGCCGATGATCTCGAACAGACCGATCAACGTCATCAGGACGCCGATACCGAGAAACATCATCGGTTTCAGGTTGATCTGAGCAAAAAGACCATCCATGCTTTTCTGGATATGGTTTTGAAATTCAAAAAAGGGTTTCATGTATCTGTTGATCTCGATGACCATCCGCCGCTCCTTGAAAAGGTGTACCACCATGAACGACAGAGCAACAATGCACGAGACATGCCATTATTGATTACCAGCCTTTTCCCGATCGGCGCCGGTGGAAACTTCAGCCCCCCGGCGATGGCGGCGGTACCGTCCGGATCGATCTTTTCGCGCCGGGATGATTTCGATAATGAAAGGTGACCGTCTCACCATTGACGACCAGCAACATGCCTTCCAGGAAACCGGGCCAATGGGACGCCTCCGGCATCAGGCCCATGAATGCCCAGGCGAGCAGCAGGATGTTACAGTCATGGGATATGTGCAGATGCCGGCCCGGCAGGGTTCTGCGTTTTTCCAACAAAAAATCGAGTTGCGCCTTCGCCGCCCGGTGCGGATCGGGATAGCGGAGCGGATCCAGTTCGCCCGCCAACCAAGCGCGGACAAAGGCTTCGCTGGCATAGTCGGTCTGGTTTCGCTCGGTCATGAAAGCGTTCACATGATCCGGGGTAAAGGGGGGGAAAAGCCCCTCCAGGGGCCCCTGATTGTCGGCTTGAATGCCTTGTCGTTCCAATCCCTTCAAAATGGCTTCAGTGGTCTGGCCACAACGGGGAACGGGACTGTGAAACAGGTATCCGGGTGGCGCCGGGGCCAGGTCCGATGCCCCCAGCCGAATGGCCCGGTCGATGCCATTGGCGGTGAGCAGGGTGGTGTCCGACGAGGCGGCATCGGTGATCTCGGGACGTTCACCATGACGGATGAAGAGAATACAGTGATCCTCGGGCAGGCTTGAATAAAGGGCCAGGAGCGGGTTCATGAATCGGTTCTCTTTTCCAATGAACGGATATCCCGGATACGAGCGGGCAGATCATCGAAACATCTCTTTTCACCAGCCTGTTCCAGCCGGTCGTCATCCAAGGTGAATCCCTTATTGATTTAATAAACGGCTTCGAATCCGCTATGCGACCAGCGCGAACCGACTTTTTCTGAAATCATCGAAACCAGCCCCAACTTCACCGGGCGGCTATCGATTTGCACCGCCAACGGCCTGTCAGCATCAGAGCCACATCCGGGCCCCCTGTAAACCCATCAGCATCCTCGCACCCGGGAAAACACCTGACAGGCGCGATTCAATCCTTTTCAAGAAGCGTTTCAATCTCCTGATGAAGCTTCGGCAGGCTCGTTTCCAGGATTCCCCAGACCACTTCCGGGTCGATATCGGCATACCCGTGGATCAGATAGTTGCGGAAGGCAATGATGCGGGCGGAATCGCTGATGTGCGTTTCAATTTGCGGCTGTTTTTTCAGAAGCTGGTTGAGCGCTTCGCCGATGATTTCGAATTGACGTTCCACAACGGATCGCAGGAGGTCATCGACGGCGAATTCGGTTTTTGTCCCGTCCCGGGTGAACGAGACGATCCGTTCGCAGGCTTGCAGCATGTCGAACAGATATTTTTTCGACTCAAGCGGCGTCATAGACAGTGACCAGGCTTTGCTCGATGGACTGCCGGAAGTAAGGGTTGCGTATGGCCCGCTTTTCCACCAAGTCCACCGGGCGGCCAAACATCTCGCTTAAATCCGCCATGAGTCCAAAAAAGGCGTCCGCATGCTCCGCTGGCGTCAACTCCCAAAACTCCACCAGGAAATCGAGGTCGCTGCTTTGGGGGTCGAATGCTTCGGTGGCGCAGGAGCCGAACAGGTTGAGATGCCGGACGCCATGCCGGACGCACAGCCGGGCGACGCCAGCCAGTTTTTCGGACGTGAACGGTTGCCGCATCGTTTTCCACCCTGTCGTGCCCATCGAACCCACCCGGTCCGGCAGAGTCAAAATCAACCTTTCCTCAAGACCACATCACAAGACTTCCGTCTCAGGAAGGCTCAGGGAAGCGCATGCAAATTCATGTCCCGCATAATAATCAAGCACCCGCAAAATATCTGCAAGTGCTTGATTTCCCTGGAGCCGCCTTTCGGATTTGAACCGAAGACCTGCTCATCACGAGTATTCTATCTCTTCTTTCCGGAATGTTCCAGTTCTTTCCAAACTGTTTGATTCACATGCGACTTTCTGTGGCGGCCCCATGTGTTAAACAGCGTCCAATAATGACCCCTTTGGAGGGGAAATCAGCGTTCAATTTTGACCCCCCTCTGTGATAACCACTCCATGACTTTTGGAACGTTATGGAGGAGACAGAGGTGATTACCGTGGAAACAATCGGGAAGATACGCAGGCTGCATTTTGTGCAGGAGAAACCAATCAAGGAGATCGCTCGCAAACTGGGCGTCTCCAAGAATACGGTTCGGAAGGTGATCCGTGGACAGGGGCAGTGGGCTTGAACCATTCCAAGCCGAGCCATAGGACAAGCGATTGCCGCTTG
>CAYFNE010000205.1:0-3609 GCA_964344355.1 uncultured Magnetococcales bacterium | reverse complement strand
CCTACACTAAACTATAAAGAGGTCGGTGTCTCGGTCACATTGGCACAGAGGGCGGACGCCGCCCAGCCCCTATCTGTCCCACATTCCCAACCGGGATATCGAAATCCCGTCCGGCAAAAAGCTGACCCTGATGAATCCCGCCTACATCCTGCGGCAGATGATGGCGGAATTTCCGGGCCTGTATGGCATACGCGGGCGGATCACGAGTCTCAACCCATTGAACCCCGACAATGCTCCGGACGCATGGGAGAAAAAAGCGCTGGCAGCGTTCGAAAAGGGCGTGGAAGAGGTTCAGGAATTTACGCACACGGAACAGGGCGGCTTTCTCAGGTACATGAGCCCGCTGCAGACAAGCAAAGGCTGTCTGAAATGCCATGGACATCAAGGATACCAGGAGGGTGACATTCGGGGAGGCGTGGGCGTGATCGTACCCATGACGCCTTTTTTTGCCCTTGAACGGGAAATGGTCAACACCCTGATCTGGACTCACGGATCCTTTTGGATCATGGGCGTGATGCTCATTGCCCTGATCATCCGCTATCAGTGGAGTCGGATTCTGGATCGCAGGCGGACCGAAGCGGCGCTGCGGGAGAAGGAGATCGCCGAAAGGACTGACAAGGTGAAAAGCGCCTTTCTGGCGCACATGAGCCATGAATTACGTACCCCTCTGAACGGCATTCTGGGATTCATACGACTGTTGCGGCGCAATCCGGAAACGACCCCTTCCCAGATGGAGGATCTGGACGTCATCGACCGGAGCGGCGAGCATCTGCTTTCCCTGATCAACGACGTTCTGGAGATCTCCAAGATCGGCGCTGAACGCGTTGTGGCGGAACAATCATCTTTTGACTTCCACGAATTGATCATGGGTATCAGGGAGATGTTTGAAGAGCGCGCCAGGTCGAAGGACCTGGACTTCATTTGTCATCTGGATTCCAGCGCGCCGCGTTACATCCGCAGCGATGAACGCAAGTTGCGCCAGATTCTCACCAATCTGCTTGGCAATGCGATGAAATACACCATGGAGGGCGGCGTCAACCTCCGCATCAGGGGAAGCGGATCCGGAGATGGCGCAGGCGAAGGCGGGACGATGCGCCTCCATTTTGAGGTTGAAGATACTGGCGAGGGCATCGCAGCCGAAGAGATGGCGACCATTTTCGATCCATTCGTCCAAACGCAAAGCGGCTTGAAAGCTCAGGAAGGAACCGGCCTCGGACTTTCGATCAGCCGGAAATATGTGCAGCTTCTTGGTGGGGATATCAGCATCGACAGCCGTGAAGGAAAAGGAACCCTCGTCAAATTCGACATGGCCGTCGAACCGGCGGAGGGAACGGATGTTCAACCCCGCCGCGCTTCAAACCGGGTGGTCGGGTTGCAGGGGGATCGGCATGAATACCGGATTCTCGTGGTCGAAGACCGGCTGGACAACCGCCGTTTGCTGACCCGGCTGCTCCTCAAGATCGGCTTTCAGGTCAAGGAGGCCGCCAACGGCCAGGAAGGCGTGGAACAGTTCGAGGAATGGCATCCCCATCTGATTTTCATGGATATGCGCATGCCGGTCATGGACGGCTATGAAGCGGCAAAGCGGATCAAGGCCAGCGACAAGGGACAAGCGACCCCTCTCATCGCCTTGACTGCCAGCGTCTTCAGCGATGACAGGGAGCACGTCCTGTCCGCCGGTTGCGATGATTACATCAGAAAACCCTTCCGTGAGCAGGAACTCTTCGACGCCATCGGCAGATTCCTGGACGTGCGTTTTATAGTCGAAAGCGAGAACATTGAAAAACCGGATGATTCCGGGGAAAGCCAACTCTCCGTCATGGCCTTGGCGCGCCTTCCCGAGGCGTCCCGTTTGAAATTGAAACAGGCGGTTGTCGAATTGGACAGCGAAAAGGTCCTGGCTTTGGTCAAGGAGATGTCCATGCTGGACAGGAAGACCATGAAGGCGCTTGAGTCGATGATCAGCCGTTTCGAGTTTAAACGGTTGCAGGCGCTGCTGGAAGAGAGCGGAGAGAACCATGCCTGATGCCGACATAATTGACGGTCCGGCGGATGAAGCCTCACGCAGGAAGAGCGTGTTGATCGTTGATGACAATCTCAACAATCTGCAACTGCTCTCCAAAGTGATTGCCCAGGGAGGCTATCACGTTCGATCCGCGCTCGATGGGGAGTCGGCCCTGAGATCGGTGGAGGCCAAGGCGCCTGATCTGGCGCTGTTGGACATCCGGATGCCGGGAATGGATGGTTTTGAACTGTGCCGCCGATTGAAAGCCGGACACGGAACGCGGGATATTCCGGTCATTTTCATCAGCGCTTTGAAAGAGGCTCCCGAAGTGCTGAATGCCTTCGGTCTTGGAGGCATCGACTACATCACCAAACCTTTCGAGCCCGACGAGGTCCTGATACGGATCCACACGCACATCAAGCTTCATGAAGCGCAGCGTCAACTTGCCTCAAAAAACGCCCGGCTGCTCGATATTGAAAAAGATCTGCGGCGCCGACTCGGCATGGAAAAATTGATTTCATCCATCGCCGAACGTCTTGTCGGAAGCGATTATGAGAACACGGACAACGAGATTACCAGCGCTCTGGAGACCATCGGCGTTCTTTACGACGTGGACCGATGTTATCTGTTTCAGTTTTCCGAAGATCAAAAAACCATGGACAACACCCATGAATGGTGCGCGGCTGGCGTCCAATCCTTCATGGGACGATTGCAGGGAGTGGAAACCGAAAATTTCAAATTTGCCATGGACAAGCTGCTCCAAGGCCAGCCCTTTCATGTCCCAAGGGTCGCCGATCTTCCGCCGGAGGCGCGTCTGGAACAGGTTGAATTCAATCATGAACGGATCCGTTCCACCATCAACGTGCCCGTGATGTCTGACGGCGTCGCCAAAGGGTTCATCGGTTTTGACGCCGTCCGACAGGAAAGGGCGTGGCTGGATTCGGACTTCCAAATGTTGAGAACGGCCGGAGGCATTCTTATCGGGTTCATACAGCGCAGTCTGGCGGAAAAGAAAATCCGGAATGCGTTGGAAGAGAAGAACACCTTGCTTCAGGAGGTGCATCACCGGGTCAAGAACAACATGCAGGTCATCTCGGGTTTGCTTCAACTCCAGGCTGGCGATCTGGAAAAACGGAAGGCCTCCAAAAAAATGGCTCTGGAAGCGATCCGGGAAGGGCAAAGACGAATCGCCACCATGTCTCTGATTCATGAAAAGCTGTACCGGTCCCGGAATCTGACCAGGATCGACATGAGAAGTTACGCTTCCGACCTGGTGCAGGATCTGTTTTCAAGTTTCGAGGCCGGGAGAAGAGGCGTAGCGTTCCGTCTTGGAACGGAAATGGTGGAACTGGGCATTGATCAGGCCATACCTTGCGGCCTGATACTCAATGAGCTGACCTCCAACTGTCTGAAACACGCCTATCCGAAAAACCGTAAAGGGACGGTCACCGTTTCCTGCAGAGCGCTTCCCGATGGGAAGACTGAACTCACCGTGGAGGATGACGGCATCGGTTTTCCGGATGGCTTTGATCCAAAATCCTCCGACACCTTAGTCCCTTAGCGGTGAAGTCTTGTTCAAAATGGCACGAAAATCATCCTGCCTG
>CAYFNE010000204.1:0-3643 GCA_964344355.1 uncultured Magnetococcales bacterium | reverse complement strand
CGTTCGAACATGAAGTTACCTTTTGTGTCCGTGGCGTGGTAACCCCGCCCTGCCATTTCAGAACTGGCAAAGCGGGAAGTCTGGAATTTGATCGG
Source organism: uncultured Magnetococcales bacterium (assembly GCA_964344355.1). GTDB lineage: Bacteria > Pseudomonadota > Magnetococcia > Magnetococcales > CAYFNE01 > CAYFNE01. The sequence goes on along the minus strand of CAYFNE010000204.1, from coordinate 3,548 downwards.
TTGAAAAAATTCTATTTTTTGAGGATGCCGCTTTCGAGTTTGCAGTAACCCATTTTTTCCATGGCGAAGAGGATGATATCCACGGCTTGTTGGGCGTCGATGTTGTCGGAGTTGATGACCAGGTCATAATAGGCGCGGTCGTGCGGGTATCTTTTGTACAGCTCTTTGACGTAGCGTCTACGCTCTTCATTGGTTTTCAGGATTTTTTCCCGGGCCTTTTTCGGTTTGATGTTTTCCCGTTCGGCGACCCGCTGCACACAGACGTTGAGGGAGCCTTCGATGCGAATCCGGAATACCTTGGGATTGTTGGCCAGGATCAGATGGGCGCCGCGGCCGATGATGACACCACCGGTCTTGGCGATGGCGGTGGTGGTTTTGATCAGGCGACGATAAAAACCGGCCCGGGAAATTTCGCCCTTGGTGAACAGGGCGTGAATCCAGTCATCCAGGGCGTTGGGCGCCCGTTCATCGATCAGACCCATCAAATATTTATCCGACTTGGCCTCTTTGATGATGCCGTCGAGCATTGAATAACCGAAACAGGGTACCGTCAGTTGTTCGGCGAGCAGTTCGGCGATCTTACTGCCGTTGGTGCCCAGGGTCCTGGAGACGGTCACCACCGGACACCCTTCTTTCCGATCGCACTCCGCCACTTTTTTGGGGTCGAAAAAGGACGACATGGAGATGCCGTCCACACCGATCAGCTTACCGCTCATATTTTTGCACTCCCTGCGTGGTTGTACCTAGCCGAACAACGGCTCATTCGAGCAGATGTCACCGGAATCTGTCAAGGTGAACGGGATGATTGACGGGGTTTTTTCGCAATCGTCCCCCCACCGGCCTCCCCGGTTTCAGAAGCCAGTGGAAAATCCCGATTTTTTGTCCTTCCCATCGTCGGGGTCAAAGCGGTCAACGATCCGGTTTTCACCCCCCTTTGGAGGTTCCGGCGCCCAATGCCTCCAGGGCTGGATAGTTAAGGATGCGGAACAGGTTTTTTTCCACCTGGATCACCCCCTGTTCGGTCAATTTTTTCAGGATGCGCGAGAAGGATTCCGGTTCGATCGACAGGCGTGAGGCCAGCACCCATTTGGGCACCCCGAGCCGGTAGGTTTTGCGACGACCGGGTCCCGGCGGCAGTTTTTCCATGAGATGGGCGGCCAGCCGTTTGGTGGCATCCTGAAAATAGAGCGAGCCGATCTCCAGGATGCGCCGGTGCAGATCGCGGCTCAACTCTTTCATCAACTTGATGCCGGTCTCCGGCGAGTTGCCCAGCAGTTCCAGCAGGGCGGCATTGTCGAACACCAGCACCCGGCACGGCTTGAAGGCCACGGCTTCCACCGGTGGTTGCGTCTCTTCCAGGAACATTTCCGACGCACCGAACACCCGGAGCGGTTCAATGATGTCGATCACCTTGCGCCTGGGTCCGGCGGATTGGTGATAGAGCAGCATCCGTCCCTCCAGGAGTACGAAAAAATGGTGGGAGGGGTGCCACAGATCGAACAGGGTTTGATCCTGGTGCAACTGGATTTCCAGCATGCTGTTTTGCAATTTTTCCAATTGCTGATCGGCCAGCTCGGAAAACAGGTCGATTTTTCGTAACGTGTCATCCATGTTCATCATCGATTTTCCCCCATGGAATTGATTTTGATCAACGAACGGGATCCCGAGCAACAACCGGACCAGTTTTTTTTAATCGTTATTTCAATTCCTTACGCTCAGTTTCCCGTTATTGGTGCGAAAAAATGGGGCTTTTGGCCCAGCGGGGTGCGGCATATGCAACAGGGCGGCGGCAAATGCCATTTCACCTTGCCGGCCGGGAATCGCCGTGGCTAAACTTCACCATTTCCGAACCCTCCTTGAAGAAGAGAAAAAACCGTGAAAAACAGAAAATCGCCCTGGCTCGTCCCATTGTTAATCCTGTCGTTGCTCCTGATTTCGTCCAGCGCCCGGGCGGAAGAGGCGATCGGAGCGAAATTGACGCCCCGGCTCAAACAGTTGATCGGCGAAGAGATGCGCCAGGTGTCCACCGCCATGCAAACCATCCTCATGGCCCTGGTGCAGGGCGATCATCCAACCATCGCCGAACAGGGGGAGCGCATTCACCATAGTTTCATCATGAAACGGTCCCTGACCGCCGCGGACAAAAAACAGCTCATGGCCACCCTGCCCCCGGCCTTCATCAAGCTGGACCGCTCTTTCCACGGTTTGGCCAAAAAACTGGCCACGGCGGCCCACGCCCATGACAGCGAACTGGAACGGTTTTATTTCAGCCGCATGACCGAAACCTGCACCATCTGTCATGGCACCTATGCCCTGGACCGTTTTCCGGGATTGGCGGAACCGGGGATGAGTGGGGGGCATTCCCATCATTGAATGGTGGCAACCGTTCATGGTGGTAACCGTTTGTTGAAACGGTAGGGCGGGGTTACGTCCCCGCCAATATCTCAAGCCATTCGGCGGGGGCGCAATCCCGCCCTACCATATGTTTTTATTGGTAAATTTTAAATTGCCTTTCGGCGGGGGCGTAACCCCGCCCTACCGTTGTTCGTCCCCTCCCCCGCCTTTGTTCGTCCCCTCCCTCGCCTTCCCTGGCGGGGTTTTTTCAACCGTTGTTTCAGCCGGTATTTTGATGCCGTTGGTCGAAGCGGGCCGAGCCCATGTCGATCAGGCCGGCGATGCAGCCGAGGATTTCGATCAAACCACTGGTGGCGGCATTGGTCTGTACCATTTGCTGGGTGTTGCCGTGGATGATGGTGTCCTGGAGGAAATGGGTCATGTTCCGGGCCTTGTCGAGGATGTCCCGTGGTTCGGTATCCTGGAGATGTTCGAACCAAAGGCCCTGGCGGTTTTTTTCAATCGTTTGGCGGTGGTCGTTGGTTGTTGGGGTGGATTCGGTGGTGTTCATGTGCGGCTCCTATTGAAATCAGAGATTGTCAAAGCCGGGCGCTCTCTACCGCAATAGGACGGTCCCAGGTATTTCCCTTGCGGGTATTGCATTCCCTGGTAACACCCGGCCAAATCAGGACATTGGAATATATGTCTGATTTCGGGCACAAAAAAGCCACGGCTTTCGGAGTGGCGCCGCCTACTGAGGGAGAGAGAACCCTACTGCCAGCACCATGCCCGATCGGTTGGGATTGGTCAAGGGGGGCGTGTTATGGCCGAGAAAATCACCGGGTAGGCGGTTCCAAGTCGGATTCGATGGCCGGGGTCGGGTTTTCACCGGCCTGGACAATGATCCTTCGAACCATGACTTTTGACTGATGCGGGTGGGTATGGGTACAATACGGGTGGTTTTGTTTCGACCTCCCGTGCCGTGGTGATGATGGAAATTGGTGATTCCCTTCTCGATGGTCACTATACCATCAAACAAAAGCTGGGCAGCGGCGCCTCCGGTATCGCCTATCAAGCCCGGCACAATGAGACGGGTGCGGATGTCACCATCAAAACGGTTCCGCGTGAAGTCACCGACGACACGACGGAACTATCCGATTTTCGGGTGGTGCGTCCATTTGACCTAACGTACGTTAAAGTGTAGATTTTCTCTG
>CAYFNE010000203.1:0-3858 GCA_964344355.1 uncultured Magnetococcales bacterium | reverse complement strand
ATTTGACGTTAAATTCGAACGTCGAGTGTCTCATTTTCATTGACACATTCCGAGGCTATGCGGCTCACATCGAGTATAGCGAAGAAGATGGTTGTTTCATCGGTCGTGTTGCCGGAATCGGGCCAATCCTCACATTTCATGGTGATTCGACAACCGAAGTGCGGCACTCTTTTCAGGAAGCGGTGGACTTTTATCTCGAAACATGCGTTGCCCGGGGAGAACAACCGGAAAAACCCTTTTCCGGCGAAATCATGACCCGCATCCCGCCGGAGTTGCACGCCCGGGCCAAATCCATGTCGGAGGCCATGGGGGTGAGCCTCGATCAGTTCGTGCGGGAGGCCTTGGAGCGGGCGATACGGGCCTGAACCGGTTTGACGCCCGTTAGCCCTCGATACACTGAATGAATGACTCCTCCAGGGTGTTGCCCGGGTAGAGTTGGCGGCAGCGTTGCGGGGAGCCGACGAACAGGATGCGGCCGCTGTGGATGATGGCCATGCGGTCGCACAACTCCTCGACATCGGCCAACAGGTGGGTGCTGAAAAACAACGACCGGCCCGCCGCCTTCAGGCTCAACAGTTTTCGTTTCAACAACACCCGCGCCTTGGGGTCCAGGCCGCTCATCGGTTCATCGAGCAGCAACAGTTTTTTGCCGCTCAGGAAACAGGCCGCCAGTCCCAGTTTTTGCGTCATGCCCTTGGAATAGGTGCGCACCGGTTTGTCCAGGGCCGCCGGGTCCAGGTCCAGATCGGTCAATACCGCCACCGCCTCCTCCTGGGAATAGTCCAGCCGGAACAGGTGCATCATGTAGGTCAAAAAGCCGCGCCCGTTGAGAAAATAGGGCGGCATGAACCGCTCCGGCAGATAGGCCAACGGTTCCCGCGCCGCCGTCAGCAGATGCGATTGACCAAAAATATCGATACGGCCACCGTCGATGCGGACGAAATCCAACAACCCTTTGATCAAGGTGGTCTTGCCGGCGCCATTGGCGCCGACGAAGGCGAAAAACTCCCCCGCCGCCACCGACAGATCGACCGCGTTCAAGACCGTCCTGGCGCCATATTTTTTGTGGACGCCTTGAAATTTCAAAACATCCGAACTCACGGTCTTTCACTCGTCACCGTTGGATTGCTCATCTTTTTTTCAGGCAGGTTCGCCGCAATGGACACGGACCAAGGCGATTTTTCATTATAAAAGATGAATCTCACAGCAATTTAATCAGTACACCCAGGGTCAGAATGGTTATTCCGGTGCTCCAGGCCAACATTTTACCGAGACGAATGGTCAAACGGCTCTCCATATCCTTCATGTCCCGTTGCAGCGCCAACCGCAACGCCTCCAAATCCTGTTTGGTGGCCAACCGCTCTTCAATGATCTCCCCTTGAACTTCAGCCAGGGCTTCCGCCTGTTGCTCGGTAAAGCCGGATGACTTCAGACGCTTGGCGAAAGCCAGAGTGTCAAACGTAATCGCAATGGCCATGATTCCTCACTCCTCGACAATGGGGGTACCCACTCCGATTATGACCGATCCCCGGACAGAAAAAAAGCCCGCCATCATTTCCACAAAAAAACCCGCCACCAGGGCGGGTTTTTTTGTGGGTTACGAAAAAACCTAGAACAGATAGACCGCCCCGCAATCGGTGACCTGACTGATGATGGCCCAGCCGTTGCCGATTTCGGTATAGGTACCGGCACTGGAAGCGGCACCATCTCCGGTACCGATACCCGGCTGGCCGGCATGACCGGTCCCACCATCCACCGTCGCACACTCGTGGCCAACGGTCGGAGATGTGCCGACGAACCCATCCGCCACACGGAAGTTACCGGTATGCGGGTTGCCATCATCCACCTTGCGGTCCAGCTCGGCGATGATTTCAATCGGGATCAACTTGCCACTCCAGAGCTGATTGAATTGCGAGGTATCGGACGCTTCGGTATCACCATACTGTTCATCATCATAGATCAGGAACAGAGGGGCCTGAAAGGCGTTCGTCATACACGTACCGGAACTGCAGGTCCAATCATCCTCATCGGTGATGGATTCACCATCGAATGACCCGGAGATAAAACCACCCTGGGCCAGATGGTGCCAAGCGAGACCGGCCTCCGCTTGACGGTTGGTCACCTCCGGGGTTCCGGCCGAATTTGAATCGTTGTAGCCGATTCGGCTGTTACCGTCCCCATTGCCACCAATGTCGCCATCAGTCGAAATCCCCGGAATATTGGTGGTAGCGGCATCATAATCTCCCGGCAGGGCGCGGTAGCGGTCCGTAAAACCCAGAATCGCCGCCTTGACGGCGTTGCCCTGGTCGGCGATGTTGTGCGCCCGGGCGCTGCGGATCATCTCCTGACCCTTGAGCACCCCGCCCAGCAGCAGGCCGATGATCACCACGACGATGGCGATTTCGATCAGTGTAAACCCGTCTTTACCCATTTGCTGACGTCCGTTCCTGCCCATGGTGACCTCCAGTACCCCTCATTGCTACAGTCATTCATTAACACAGCGGCTATTAGTAATAAACCGTTCCGCGGAACGGCACTCACGCCGCCCCATTCACCGGCCAGTCTACACGTTTCCCGATCCGCAAATCCAGTCAAATCGGCCATAGCGCAAAAAAAACAATCCGCTATCATTAATGGCAGTCACCACTTCCCAGCCACCTTTCCACTCGATGGGGGGGCGACGGATGGCCCGGCGAGGCGGGCAATTCCCTGGAATCAGAACAGATAGATCCCCCCACAGTCGGTATTCTGGCTGGCGATGTTGTAATGATCGACGCCGCTGGTCAACCCTTCGGCGGCCAGACCGGTATTGTCCTGGTCGGCGACACAGGAGTTGCTGGCCTGCTCCGCCTTACCCTCGCCGTTGACGAAAAAATCGGCCACCCGAAAGGAACCGGTGGCCGGGTCGCCATCATCCACCTTTCGATCCAGCTCGGAGATGATCTCCACCGGGATGAAACGGCCGGTGGTCAACTGATTGCTTTTGCCATCGGTGTCCGGGGCGGCGTCCGCTTCGTCCGCGGAGGCATTGGAATATTGTTCATGGTCATAGTGCAGGATCAAACCACCGTTGAAGGCGTTGATCATGCAGGTGCCGACCTGGCAATTGAACTGGTCTTCGGCGACGGCGTTGGAATCGCCGTCAAAGTTGCCGGACAAAAACCCGGCCGCCGCCAGGTGCCGCCAGACCAGGGCGATTTCATAGGGGCGTCCGCAATAGTTCTGGGGGTTGTCCACCCCATCCGGTTCACCGCCGATACGGCTGTTGCCATCGCCGTTGCCCTCTTTCAGCTCTTCCACCGTCACACCGGGCGGCAGGTTGGTGGCGGCGCTGGTGCATTTGCCCATGTCGGTGCCCAGGCCGATCAGGTTATCGGCGGCATCGGCATCATCCCCGGGCAGGGCGCGAAAACGGTCCTGATACCCCAGCAGGGCGGCTTTGACGGCATTGCCCTGATCGGCGACATTGTGGGAACGGGCGTTGCGGATCATCTCCTGCCCCTTGAGGATGCCCCCCAGCAACAGACCGATGATGACGACGACGATGGCGATCTCGATCAGGGTAAATCCCGCCTCGACGGTCGAAGACCGCTTGTGACTTTTGACCATGATTTCCTCAACATGTTTCCGGATTGATTGACAGCGGAGGCAAGAAAGTCAAAGGAACCCGCCCTCCGACAGGCCGTGGACCGATCGGCCATTGCGAACCAGACACCGTAAAAACGGATTCAACGCCTCCCCCCATCGGTAAAAGATAACCAATTCCCGATGCCAAACGCAAACAAAATCCTTACAGTTGGTTACACCCGACTTTGACACCTCCTGGTACATGATCCATGCCTGGTCAAGTTAGAACTA
>CAYFNE010000202.1:0-3904 GCA_964344355.1 uncultured Magnetococcales bacterium | reverse complement strand
GACTCTTTATGTTATATGGTTGTCAAGCCTGAGGCAACCGGATACCCATGTCATCAGATCACCCACTTTTATTTCCACGGGCTCGATCGACGCACTTTCCTGCGGGTCCACAAGCCGGAAAAACACGGCGATGAAATCGACCGCTCCACCCTGGCCGAAGCCAAGCGCACCGGGAAAAAATCCGCCGGCATCGAACTCGGCGTTCTCGGCACCTTGACCCTGCGCGTGGTGATGCCCTGGTATCGGAACAATCAAAGAATCGGCTATCTGGAGCTCGGGAAGGAGATCAGCCATCTGCTCGACAAGCACCACAAGGCCCTCCATGTCGATTTTTTCTCATTCATTTTCAAACGGCATCTGGAGAAGGAAAGTTGGGAAACCGGGATGTCGATGTTGAACTATGAGGCCGATTGGGAGCGGTTTCCGGATCTGGTTTTCCTTTCCGGAACCACCCCGGAGTTGCCGGCGGATATCGATGATTTTCTCGCCGGCGAGAAGGAAAACACCGTCGAACTACTGGAACTGTTCGAAACCGATCATTTCACCATTTTTTTCAAAGTGCCCATCCATGATGTCGCCAACCGACGGGTCGGCACCCTCGTCACCGCCTATGATGAATCCGAACGGCGCATCAATACGCAAATTCATCTACTCGCCGTTTTTATCGCCTCCCTCGGCGTCACCCTGGTGCTGTTTTTCATCTTTCACAACAACCTGGGCACCGTCGAACGGACGCTGGCCCGGGGGATCGCCACCATCACCCGGTTGAGCCGGCAAAACGAGCGGATCCTCCATGCCGCCGGTGAGGGCATCTATGGTCTCGACCAGGAAGGCCGCACCACGTTCGTCAATCCGGCCGCAACAAAGATGATCGGTTGGCGGGAAGAGGAGCTGATCGGTCGTTCCCAGCACCAGGTGATTCACCACAGCCATGCCGACGGCAACCCCTACTCCCCGGAAGCGTGCCCCATTCACGCCTCATTCAAAACCGGTAAAATTCAACATGTGACCGACGAGGTGTTCTGGCGCCGGGATGGAACGAGTTTTCCGGTGGAATATGTCAGTTCACCGATCCTCACCGAAGAGGGACCACGGGGAGCGGTGGTCATTTTTCGGGATGTCACCGAACGAAAACAGATGGAGGCCAAACTGCACCTGGCCACCGCCGAGGCAAAAGCCGCCAATCTGGCCAAAAGTCTGTTTCTGGCCCATATGAGCCATGAAATCCGTACTCCGCTCAATACGATTATCGGCATGGGTGAAATGCTGTCGGAAATGGTTGTCACAGCGGAGCAACAACAATACCTCGAAGCGCAAATCGTGGCCAGTGAAGGGTTGTTGGCCCTGGTCAACGACATTTTGGACCTGTCGAAAATCGAAGCCGGGGAAATGTCCCTGGAGGTGACCCCCTTCGATCCACGCGACCTGGTGGAAGGTTGTTCGCAAATCGTCGCCGCACAGGCCCGGGACAAGGCGTTGCGCCTGGACCGTTACCTGGATGATGCGATCCCGAGGATGGTCTTGGGCGATTCCCAACGATTGCGACAAATTTTGCTCAACCTGCTCGGCAATGCCATCAAGTTCACCAACCGGGGCCATATCCGCCTCGAAGTGACGAAAACCGATGGCGACGACCATCTGTTCAGCGTCTCCGACACCGGAATCGGTATCTCCAACGAGAAACGGGAAGAAATTTTTTCCGCCTTCACCCAGGCCGACAACTCCGTGACCCGCAAATATGGCGGGACCGGCCTGGGTTTGGCGATCTGCCGGCAATTGGTGGCGGCCATGGGGGGAGAATTACGGGTCGAAAGCGAACTCGGAACCGGCAGCACCTTCCATTTCACCATCCCTCTGCCGCCCGCCCCGCCACAGACGACCGCTCCGAAGGCCCGGTCCACCGTCTCCCCGCCGCCGACGATCCCGGAGACCGAACCCCGGGAGGAGCCCGGCCATTGGGTATTGCTGGCCGAGGATACCGCGGAAAATCAACTCGTCCTGCAATCATTCCTCAAAAACAGCCCCTACCGGCTGGATATCACCCACAACGGCGCCGAGGCGTTGAAACGATTTCAAGACCGGGCCTACGCCGCGGTGTTGATGGATGTGCAGATGCCGGTGATGGACGGTTATACCGCCACCCGGGAAATACGGCAGTGGGAAACCACCACCGGCGCCATCCCTACCCCCATCATCGCCCTGACCGCCCATGCCATGCGTGAGGATACGGAAAAAACCCTGTCCGCCGGCTGCGATGTCCATCTGTCCAAACCGGTGCGCAAGGCCCGTCTCTTAGAAGTGTTGGAGCAGTGTATAACGAAAAAACGCAATCGCCCGATCGTCTGAGAGGCCGCCGATTGACCGGATCCCGGGAAACGAACAATCACCCTTCAGACACGATTTTCAATCAGCGACGGAATGATCATGACCATCGAAGAAACGTTGTACGGCCATTCACTTTCCATCCGCAACGACACCCTGAAGCGGGACGGGAAGCAACGCATTTTCGAACGTTTCCTGTTCCGCGCCCGCGCCATTCTGTTCCTGAACAATGGCGCCCGGGTGACCGGAATCACCGATAATGTCAGCTTTCTCGGTGTGATGCTGCAGCCCGACAACCCCGGCGATGATGGTTTTCTCGATCTCAACGGCATCCTGAAGGTGGGGCTGGATGAGGACCAGGAGATCGAAAGCTGTTTCGTGGCCTTCAACTGCCAGGTGATCTGGATCAATGAACAGGGCATCGGCCTGCAACTGATGCCGTCAAAAAGCCCCGGCCTCCACCATGACCCGGCTCAAGCGGGTTCGCGGGTATCGGTCAAACGCAGCGATGGCCGTTTCGACAGTGGCTGGACGGTGTTGCAGCATTCAGCGCCATTGCCGGAGTTCGTGATCGAACGCATCAAACGCATCGAAAACCAAGGCCCGGTGGCCGTCTGTTACAAGGAACATGGCGGACAGGGTGGATTTTACAAGGTAATGACGGTACAGAATCTGTACCACGTCCAGAAGATGGCGCGAATAACCAAGCACGCCTGATGAGAGGGGAGAAACGAACGGACATCCGCAACCGGACCATGCCGGCCGAACATCCGTCCGTCTTCGATCAATCAGCCCAGGGCTTTCACCACCCCGTCATAATCGGGTTCCTCGACGATTTCCGGTACCTGCTGCACATGGGTGACCTTGCCGGCGGCATCGATCACCACCACCGCCCGGCTGAGCAGACCCGCCAGCGGTCCATCGACGATGCGGCAACCGTAATCTTCACCGAAATTGTGGGCGCGCAGTTCGGTGCAGGGGATCACATCTTCCAATCCTTCGGCGCCGCAAAACCGTTTGAGGGCGAAGGGCAGGTCCAGCGATACGCAGAGCACGACGGTGTTGGCCATTTTGCTCACTTCGGCGTTGAAACGGCGCACGGAAGCGGCGCAGACCGGGGTATCGACACTCGGAAAAATATTCAGGACGATGTTTTTTCCGGCATAATCCTTGAGACTGACATCCGCCAGTTCGGTGGTGGTCAATAGAAAATCAGGGGCGCTGGAGCCAATTGCCGGCAGCGTGCCACAGGTGTTGATGGGGTTGCCTTTCAAGGTGATCTGAGCCATGGTTCCTTCCTTCCTGGACGATGATTGATAGTTTTTCCTATCAATTATGAAGCGTCACCGGCCAAGGGTAAAGGATACTTGTGCAGGAACTCTGACAGGGGGAAGGATTGACCATTTTTTCGGGAGGGGATTTTCAAGACCTGAACGGCGGCCCGGAGGAGCCCTTCGGTCAGGGAATCATTGAACTTTTTCCAGGGTGTTTTCGATCTGGTTGCTCATGGAGGAGATTTCGTTCACCACTTCATCGATCTCCAGTGCCAATCCCCGTGCCACGCGGGCGGTATTTTTGACTT
>CAYFNE010000201.1:0-3977 GCA_964344355.1 uncultured Magnetococcales bacterium | reverse complement strand
GGACTTTCAGTCCGTATCTTCGAACCCACCGGCTTTAGCCGGTGGTTGTTCAGTTTTTCAATCAGAAGGTCCCCTCCTACACCTACCATCAGGCGGCCCTGAACCCCCTGAATCCCGATCATCGGGCCGATCCCCTGGAACGGGGGTTGATCCAGCGCTTCCAGGAAAATCCGCAATTGACCATGCTCGACGGTTTTCGCACCGTCGCCGGGGTGCCGATCTACTATGTCGCCCGACCGGTACGGACCGAGGCCCCCTGCCTGCGCTGTCATGGCGATCCCGACACCGCCCCCGTGGCCATCACCGACCGCTACGGCCGGGCGAGCGGTTTTCACTGGCCGGTGGGAAAAACGGTCAGCGTCACGGTGATTTCGGTGCCCACCGAAGAGTTGGCGGTGGTCAGGCGCGCACGCTCCAAAACCCTGATCGTCGCCTTCGCCCTGTTGCTGGTCGGTCTGCTGTTTTTCAACTTTCTATCGTTCCAACTGTTGGTCAACCGCCGGCTGAAACGGGTGGTACGGATGATGGAACGGGTCAAGGCCGATCCCCACGCCGACGACCGGTTGTTCGACGCCAACCCCGACGAGTTGGGATTCATGGCCCGGGCCTTCAACGAGATGGCCGACTCCCTGAAACTGTTCCACCGGCAACTGGAGGAAAAGGTCCGTCTGCGCACCGAGGCGTTGACCCGGGAGATTCAAATCCGCAAAAAAACCGAAATGCGCCTGCGCCATTTGAGCCAGCAGAACGAAATGATTCTCAATGCCGCCGGCGATGGTATCTATGGCATCGATCTCAACGGCAACACCACCTTCATCAATCCCGCCGCCTGTCAGATGACCGGCTGGAAGAAAGAGGCGCTCATCGGCCGTTTTCAGCACGATATCCTGCACCACACCAAACCGGATGGCTCGCCCTACCCGAGCAGCGAGTGCTTCATTTACCACACCTTGCGCAGCGGAAAGGTGAACCATGTGGAGGGGGAGCTGTTCTGGCGTCGGGATGGCGGTTCCTTCCCGGTGGAATATACCAGCACGCCATTGCGGGAGGGGGGACGAATCCAGGGCGCGGTGGTGGTGTTCCGGGATGTGACCGAACGATTGCACACCGAGACGGAGCTGTTGGCGGCCAAGGAACGGGCCGAACAGTATCTGGCCATCGCCGGTACCATGATCGTCGCCCTGGACCGGACCGGTGCGATCACCCTCATCAATGATCGGGGTTGTGCCCTGCTCGGTTATGAGCGCCAGGAACTGCTGGGTAAAAACTGGATCGAACGGATCATCCCGCCGGCCAACCGGGAGTCGATGCGTCACATCTGGAAAAGTGTGCTCTCCGGCGATCTGGAACGGGTCGGACACGTGGCCAACGAGGTGTTGACCAAATCCGGCGAGCAACGGTTGATCGCCTGGCACAACACCGTCATCCGCGCCCCGGACGGGACCATTCACGGCACCCTCAGCTCCGGGGAGGACATCACCGAGTCGCAACAACTGGAGCAGGCCCTGCTCACCGCCCGGGAGCAGGCCGACAGCGCCAACCATGCCAAAAGTGCCTTTCTCTCCACCATGAGCCATGAAATCCGCACGCCGATGAATGCCATCATCGGCATGGCGGAGCTTCTGGGGGAGACCGGCCTCAACAACAAACAGAAAAAACTGTTGCGGGTACTGGAAAAAAATGGCGAGGTCCTGCTGCACCTGATCGACGACATTCTCGACCTCAGCCGGGTGGAGAGCGGCCGATTGGTGTTGGAGCGGATCCCCTTCGACCTGAAGGAACTGGTCACCGATATCATCGATACCTTCCGCCATGAGGTGCATGACAAACCGTTGCGCATCGCCGAAATCATCGATGTCAACGTCAACCACAAACGCCTGGGGGATCCCAACCGCCTGCGGCAACTGTTGATGAACCTGGTCGGCAACGCGGTCAAGTTCACCGAGGAGGGGGTGATCACCGTCCATATCAAAAATGGTCATGATCATCCCAACGAGTTGCGTTTTTTCGTCGCCGATACCGGCATCGGCATCCCGATGGAAAAACGGGCGGCCATTTTTGATGTGTTCACCCAGGTGGATGACAGCACCACGCGCAAATATGGTGGCAGCGGGCTGGGGTTGACCATCTGCAAACGGTTGGTGACCTTGATGGGGGGCACCATCCAGGTCAACAGCCGCGAGGGCAAGGGCAGCCTGTTCCAGTTCACCGCCCATCTGCCGCTGGCCACGGCCCGTGATGAGCCGCCGCTGGCGGTGACCGACAAAAAATCGAAAAAGGGCGTCAAGAGCAAACCGGCCCCGGACCAGACCATCCCGCCCGCCACGCCAATGCGCATTCTCCTGGCAGAGGATTCCGAGGACAACATCCTGCTCTTTCAGATGTTTTTAAAGAAAACCCCCCATGAGATCACCGTCGCCGTCAATGGCGAGGAGGCCGTGGAACACTATCGGAAAAACCGGTTCGACCTGGTTTTCATGGACATGCAGATGCCGGTCCTGGACGGCTACCGGGCCACCGAACTCATCCGCCGCTGGGAACGGGAAAACCAACGCCCACCGGCGCCGATCCTGGCCCTGACCGCCTATGTGCTGGAAGATGAAAAGAAAAAGGCTTTGAAGGCCGGTTGTGACCGGCATTTGAAAAAACCGATCAAAAAACAGCGGCTGTTGGAGGTCATTTCGGAGTTCGAATCGACCGGTCAATGAGGATGGATGATGTCGTTCACGAATCAAAATTTTCAGGCGGTATCACCACCTGTTCGCGTTCCATGAATTCCCGATCCAGTTGAACCAAGTGGCTTAACCGACGTTTTAAAAACTCATCCGAATCCCCATTAAACAAAACTTGGAAAGCGCTGGCGGGTATTCCATGACTGATCAAAATTGTTTCCCGCATCGAATCGTCCAGACCGTCCAACTCCAAAAGCCAGTTTTTCGTCTGGGAAGGATCATCCAGCCGGATACGAAACATGCGGTTGGCGGGACTGGAAGCCAAGGATTTATCGGCCACGGTGGCCAGCAACCGTCCCAGTGCATAGGGACCATGCTCGCCGATGCGTTGCCAAGGATTCTCAATCTCACGGCCGTTTTTTTCCCGGGGCCGCAAGGCCATCAATACCGACAGAAAGACCCGGGAACGGGCGCTGCGCATATCGAACACTTTCGGAAAAGGCTGGGCCATCTCCCGCAGATTCATGGTATTCAGTGACTCCGGCGTGGGATTCCTCGGGATATCATCACGAAATTCCCGAACCATCGCCGCAACCCGGGAAGGATTGCTGGAGGCGAACCAGCCCGAGAAGGAGGAGACCCAGAACCAGCGCCGCAAGAAGGCTTTTTGTTCCTCGGTCGGCTGTTGGCAGCTCACATAAAATGCTGACAAGACGACCAGTTGCATACCATAGGGCAGCAATCGATCGACATGGATGTTCAACGCATGCAAAAATTCCACGGCCCGGATCAATCCATGGCGGGTCTTGGTGACGGCGGACGACAGATCACCTTGCAACCGGCTTTTCTTTTGATCGGCAACCCGCGTCCAATCGGATCGATAGATATCCTCTCGAAGGGTGGCCAGGCAGGCCCGGAGAATCATGGTACGATCGACACCACCGAATCCCAAGTCCGCGAGTTCAGCGAGCACCTCATCGATGCTTTTGGCCAGGTTGAACACCGGTTTTCCGGAAGGATCTTCCCGATAGGTCAAGGCGGAAAACATCTGATCGGTGGTAATTGCCCGCCCCATTGAGTTGAGCCGGGAAAAAATTTGCACCGCTTCGGGCAGTTCATTGTTTTTTATTCGTGTCACCGGCAGGGTATATCTTTGGAAGATACGCACCAACTCCTCAACCTTGTTGACATATTTTTTTCCATCCGGTCCCCCGTTTTCCAACATGCGCCTGGACTCCTCCAACACGCTGATGGTATCCATCAACCGCCACATGGGAAAGTGATGGACCTGTTTGTCTTCCTCCT
>CAYFNE010000200.1:0-4028 GCA_964344355.1 uncultured Magnetococcales bacterium | reverse complement strand
GACTCTTTATGTTATATGGTTGTCAAGCCTGAGGCAACCGGATACCCATGATACCGGAATTGAAAAAAATTGTTTGGATCGACCCGACCGAGCAAAATAATCCGTTACAAAGGAGTTGAACCATGACCGATATGCGCACCTTTGTTTTGATGGCCGGCATGACCGCTCTGTTTTTGGTGGTGGGGCAGGTGCTTGCCGGTCAGAGTGGCATGATGTTCGCCCTGCTGTTCGCCCTGGGCATGAATTTTTGGGCCTACTGGTTTTCGGATCAGGCGGTGTTGAACATGTACAACGCCCGCGAGGTGGGACCGGCGGAGGCCCCGGAGCTGCATGGCATCGTCGATACCCTGGCCCGGCGCGCCAACATGCCCATGCCCCGGGTCTATGTCATCGATGATCCCTCTCCCAACGCCTTCGCAACCGGTCGGGATCCGGAACATGCGGCGGTGGCGGCCACCACCGGCATCCTGCGCATCCTCAACCGTGAAGAGTTGGCCGGGGTCATGGCCCATGAGTTGGCCCATGTGCAAAATCGCGATATCCTCATCGGCACCATCACCGCCACCATCGCCGGCGCCATCACCGCCATCGCCAACTTCGCCCAGTTCGCCGCCCTGTTCGGCGGCCGGGATGATGAAAATGGCGGCGGGTTCGGCGGTATCCTGATGATGTTCCTGGCGCCGATTGCGGCGATGTTGATTCAAATGGCCGTCTCCCGCTCGCGGGAGTTCGGCGCCGATGAACGCGGGGCGGAACTGTGCGGCAATCCGTTGTGGTTGGCCAACGCCCTGGAAAAACTGGAGATGGGCAGCCGGCAACTGCCCCTGCGCGAGGCGGAAGCCCACCCCGCTTCGGCACACCTGTTTATCGTCAACCCGTTGTCCGCCGGCACGCTGGCCGGACTTTTTTCCACCCACCCACCGATGGATGCGCGCATTCAACGCCTCCAGACCATGGCTTACAGACAATGATCAAAATATCCCCCAGTATTCTATCCGCCGATTTCGCCCGTTTGGGCGAGGAAATCCAGGCCGTTGAACGGGCCGGCGCCGATTATATCCATGTCGATGTGATGGACGGCCATTTCGTGCCCAACCTGACCATCGGTCCACCGGTGGTGGCCGCCATCGGTCAATTCGCCAAAAAACCGTTGGATGTCCACCTGATGATCTCTCCGGTGGATCCCTACATACCGGCGTTCGCCGAGGCCGGCGCCCATATCATCGCCGTGCATGCCGAGGCCACCACCCATCTCGACCGCACCCTGAATTTAATTCGCGATAACGGCTGTAAGGCCGGCGTCGCCCTCAATCCCGCCACGCCGGTGACGGCCATCGAATATGTGCTGCACCTGGTGGACCTGGTGTTGTTGTTGAGCGTCAATCCCGGATTCGGCGGTCAATCGTTCATTCCCCAATCCCTGCCGAAAATTCGCACCGTGCGGCGGATGATCGATCAAGAGATGAAAACGTCCGGTCGCAAAATCGAACTGGAAATCGACGGCGGCATCAAGGTCAACAACATCCATGAAGCCGCGGCCGCCGGCGCCGACGTGTTCGTTTCCGGCTCGGCGGTCTTTTCCCAACCAGATTATGCCGTGGTCATTCAACGGTTGAAGGAAAACGCCGAAAAAGCGGTTTCCGCATAGGGTGACGTAACATGCGAACACCGATTCACCTGTCACGCAAACCTTGTGAGAGCTAGCCAAAGCCATCTTCCCTTTCTTCAGAAGGGAAGATATATGGGGTTACTCCCATGCTCCATCCATCGCCGTGTGACGTACCCTCTGAATTTCGATGCCAGTCTCGCTGATTTCATAAAAGACAAAATACGGCAACCGTGGGATGAGAAGACGGCGGGACGTTTCTCCCCTGCCCCGTTGTCCAAGCCTCGGGAATCGAGCAAGGAGTTCTGTTTGTCGTTTGATGGCGCTGGCCACTCGGTCGGCAGCGGTGGGATTTTCTTCGGCGATGTGGGCACGGATGCCCTTCAAATTTTCAATGGCGTGTGGTGACCAGATCAGTTTAATCATTGGGGTGGCGGAAGTTCGTTATCACTTCCCCAGGAGTCCAACCACGCCGCGACTTTCTCATGAGGGATCCCTTTCCCTGCTTTTAGTTCGCGCCGAGCCTCCGCGATTCCGGCCAGGTCTTCAGGGGTAAATTCAACTGTTTCTTCAGATACGCCGGCCAAAAGGGCCGACAAAACCTCTTCATCGACGGTCTCAAGTCTTTTGGCTACCTCTGGTTTGAATTCGCGATTGACTCTCATCGCAATGACTCCTATTGAGGTTCTGCTGGTGGTCAAGGTGGGCATCGATGATATTGTAGCATCCAGCGGGTTGTGAGTGGTAGATTTTTGCAAGTATTTGGTTTACAAAGAGATTATCTTTTATCTCCTATCGAAAAGGAAGCACTGTGACCCAAGCCGACATTGCTGAGGAGGTAGCCCGGGCAATTGGAGTCTCAAAACCGAAAGCGGCGGCTACCACAGACATGAGTTTTGAAAATCATCCGCGAGCATCTCGAACGTGGTGAGGAAATGAAGCTGTCCGGCTTTGGCATCTGGCGGGTGCGCCAGAAGGCGGCGCGGCCCGGGCGGAATCCGAAGACGGGAAAGGCGGCCGAGGTCGGTGCACGGAAGGTGGTAACCTTCAAAATCAGCGGGATTTTGCAGGATCGGTTGAACGGCAAAAACAACCCGTTAAAATAGAGCATCATAACCCGCCGGGGACGATGGTCCGCAACAACCCCATCGCCGGCGACCGCACCTCCGGGGCCAATCGCCGCAATGGCTCTTCCGATCCCTCGGCCACGGCCGTCAAGGCCGCCCGCAATGGCAACCAACGGTCACCGAAACCGTTTTTGTCCAGCAGGTCGATCAACGACGCGGCCCGGCCCCCTTGAACCGCCCGCTGAAAAAAGAACAGCAGGTGCGGCCAGAGGGCCACATGGGCGGCATGATCCGCTTCATTGAACAACGGTTCAATCAGGGAAACCGTTTCCGGCCACGGTCCCTTGGCGGCCTGGATGGTGGCCAAGGGCAACCGCAACCAGGCATCCTTCGCCCCCAGCGCCATGGCTCGCCGGGCCAGGGTCTCCGCCTCCCGGCAGTCCTGGTTGCCTTTAAACAACGCCAGGGCCAGATTAGCGTAAGGAAGGGCATATTTGTCTTCCAACTCGATGGCCCGCCAGGAGGCGATGCCGCTCTCCCGCCACCGGCCGGCACGGAACGAAACATCGCCGAGCAACGCCCAGCCAAAGGCCAACGGCGTGGTTTCCAACTCTTCGCGCAACCGTTCCTGTCGTTTGTCATCCCATTGATTCAAAAACAGATCGATCGATTTGACCAACAGCGGCAACTCCCAATGCCCGGATCGCTCCCCGGCCGCCCGGGCCCCATCCGCATCGAATAGACTGCCCATCTCTCCTTCACGAAAAGCGGCATAGATTTTATTAACCAGAATTACCGAACCGAACAGTCGAATCTCCTCAAACCATTTTTTCATCAGCAAATGGATCAAATTTTCCACTTTTTCCCCATTCAGGGTCGGCAGACGGTCGGCGATGACCCCCTTTTGGTCCAGATCAATGGCCGGTGATCCACCAAAAAACGCCCAAAAACGCTCTCCTGACCACCTTTTTGGCCATAAAATGTCCCGATTCATCACCCTTTTTTCAATTTTTTCCAAAATGGTCCGGCGATCGCCGATCGTACCCTGACCATCGATAATTGCCGCACGTCGATGATCGGCTCCCAAACCGTTCCATTGCTCCCCCAGCCACTCTTTCAACCGCAGGCCACAAAAGGCCATGGTCCCATCAACGGGCAGATTTTCCTGAGATTGATCATCGAACGAAGCGGATTGGATCCCAGCGGCGACGGGCGCCGCGCCTTTGGTCCGGGGGAGGGGTTGTGATCCCGTGATCCTGGAGGTACGAAAAAACAGCTGCAAAAATTGGCTCAACCACCGTACCCGACTTTGACACCTCCTAGACACATTGCCCATGAAAGTTGCGCAAAAACAA
>CAYFNE010000199.1:0-4497 GCA_964344355.1 uncultured Magnetococcales bacterium | reverse complement strand
AGTGGGTTTTGTTCCCAGCGAGACCGGGTTAGGTCATTACGATACACGACCGAACGGCGCGGCGTGACGGTTCATCGTTTCACCCGCGCCCGGCAAATGAAAGATGGGGGGGTGGTTTGGCGGGTCCTGCCGTCATTTCGACCGGAAAACGATGATGTCAATGAACGGTCATTGGTCCTGGAGGTCGGTTTCGGCCGGCACCGTTTTCTCTTTCCGGGCGACCTGGGGCGGGCGGGGGAGTCCTGGTTGCTGGAACGGGGGGCGTTGCGGTCGGTGACGGCCTTGTTGGCCCCGCATCATGGCAGTGGCGGTTCCAGTACACCGGTCTTCGTCGATGTCACCGCTCCGCAACAGGTGATATTCAGCGTTGGGCATCACAACCGGCATGGTCATCCCCATCCCCGGGTGATATCGAGCTGGTCCCGGGCCGGCGCCCGGCTGTGGCGCACCGATCATCACGGAGCGGTCATCCTGCAGAGTGACGGGCGACGGTTGACGGTCAAATCCGCAAGAGGAACGTCCCCGGTTGCGGAGCGGCCGGATGTTGCGAAAACCGCGCCCCCAGGGCCTCCAGGGTCTGCAGGTAGGGGAGGGTATCGGCATCCCGGACGACCGGCGGGTCGGTGATGATGGTGACGGCATGGTCGCATCCGGCCAGACCGGTGGCCAGGCGCAACCCTTCCAGCCGGCGGTCTCCGGTCCGGGCCAGGGGGATGATGATTTTTTTCGGGCTGCCCGGTTCCTGGCCCCGGCAGTGGTCGGGGAATGGGGTCATGTGGGGCAGGGAGAGGGCATAACGGCTTTCCCGCAGCAGACCCCCGAGGTCGAACAAACCGCCCCGCTGTACCGGGGCGGCGGCCGGGGGCGCGTTCAGGGTGCGTAAACCGTGTTCGCAGTAGACCCGGCGCCCGGGAGGCAAAACGGAAAAGTCGGCGCTGGCCAGGAAGGTGCCCCGATCGAGAAAAAACAGGTGCAGGCGGTCGATGGTGGCCAAAAGGGCGGCGATGCCCCGCAACCACTCCCCGGGCAACGATTGACGGGTGATCAGCAGGGTCAGGGTATCACCGCTCATGGCCGGCATTCGTTGTCGGGATGATCGGCGGGCCGATCATCCCCCTTCGAGGACGCCGGGGATCACCAGCCAGTCCTGGCCCGACCGGGTGTTTTTCCGGGGGGGGAAGTTGGATGAGCCGGTCAGTTCCCGGTATATTTCCAGGGCGTCATCCATGCGCTTGATATTGGAGACCAGGCGGCGGTGCTGGCTGTTGTGATGAATGGCGTAGCCGCTTTTGTCGATGACGATTTGCAGTTGGTTCATGGAACCTCCTTTTGCGGAACGGGGCAGCGGGAGGAGGGATTGAAGCAAAAATCATGCCGACATATTAATTCTTTGCCGTTTTTTTCAGGGACTCAAGCCGTCTCATGAGCACCGCCATGGTTTCATGGTTGATGATCTCCCGGATTTCCGGTTTCAATTTTTTGAAGAGGTCGTGTTCCAGGCGGAAGACCACCGCCTGGCCGATGGCGATGACGTTGGTGGAGCGTACCTGTCGGGAAAAGTGGGCGATTTCGCCGAAGATGGCGCCACTTTTCAGGGTAGCCAGGGGTTGGTCGGGCCGGCTGTTCTTGGTGACCCGCACGGTGCCGAGGATGAGGACGAAGAAGGTGCGGTCTTCGGCCCCTTCCCGGATGATGTAGCTGCCGTCCTCGACGGTTTCGAACAGCCCCTGCTCATGGATGTACTCTTTGTCATCTCTGGAAAACTTGTTAAAAAAATCAATTGCGTCAAGTTGCTCGACGATATCATCGAAAGAGTTCATGAGCGCCGCCTCTGGATTGGGGTGGTGAAGGAGCCGTTATGTGCAGTCGGCGCAGTGGTCGCCGATCAGGGCGCGCAGCTTGCCGAGTTTGTCGCCGCAGTTCAGGCAGAGTCCGTTCTCTTTTCGATGGTGGACCACCACCGGGTTTTCCGCCAGGGTCTGAATGACCCGGGGGTTGGTATCCTGACGGAGTTTTTCCAGGGTTTCCATGGGGGTGTGGCTGTTTTGGGCCACCCCGGCGCGTACATCGACGGATTCATCCCCGGCCAGCCGTTGCAACAGGCCGCTGGGGCTTTTTTCATTTTTGGCAACGGCTTCGCGCAGTTGGGCGCTTCCCTGGGAGACCAGCCGTTCCAGGAGGGCGGGGGGGGTGTTGGGGTTGGTGGCGACGGCGGCCTTGACCTCTTCGATCGGTTTGGCCGCCAGGGTTTCCAACTCCTGGAGGCTGATACGAAGACGCCTGGCCTGTCTGACCCACTGATTGCGTACCGTTTTGCGGACCTCGGCGTGTTCATCCCGCGCCAGGATTTCCAGCATCTCCTCGGGTATGCTGTGATTTTCGCAGACCGCCAGGCGTACGCGGTAATTTTGGCATTTGGAGAGAATTTTCAGGTAGCCGGGGTCGGTTTTGGCATCCCGGGCCTTATCTTCCAGGGCCTGCCGGACATTGTCCGAGCGGTCATGGGACAGGCGGTTGGCGGTCTCCAGGTCGAGCCCGGGGTTGTCGGCCACGGCCAGACGGATGTGTGAGGATTTGTCCTGTGACAGTTCCTTGAACAGGGAATTGGGAATGGACGGGTTTTTGGCGACGGCGATGCGTACTTCGGCGAAATAGTCCTCGGCCAGTTTGACCAGGGTTTCGGTCGGTGCGTGGCGGTTGCTGGCCACGGCCACACGCACGGTGGCATCATCGTCGGCGCCCAGTTGCTCCAGGACCCGGGCCCCGGATCCCTTGGCCTGGATGGAGCGGGCGATGACCGCCTTGGTGGACGTGCAATGTTTCAACAGGGTGTTGAGCACATCCTTGGGTAGTTTGGGAATCCAGGCAGCCCTGATTTTGACATCATAGATACCATTGCTGATATCCGTTCGGTTTTTCGAAACGAACCCGATGCAGTCTTCCGGTGATGTCGGTTCGATGACCGGCATGGAGGTGCTCCCATGGTTTCAGTCAAAAAAGGTATGGCGCATCATAAGGTGGGGGCGCTGCATCATTCAACCCCGCGTTGATCATTCATCGGGGAAATTTTTCCGCGCCGCCCGGATCGCTGGGGGAGAGACCGGCTCCCAGCCGTACCGGTTGCAGGGCCCGGCAGAGGCGGTTCTCCCGGTTGACCGTCACCAGGGCGCCGCAGAGCATGCCTTCTCCCACTTCCGGTTCGAAACGGTGGGGGCGTTGGTTGAGAAAGCGGGGCATGACGCTGTCGATGCGCATGCCGATGATGGACCGGTAACAACCGGTCATACCGATGTCGGTCTGATAGCCGGTGCCCCGGGGCAGGATGCGGTGGTCGGCGGTGGGGATGTGGGTATGGGTGCCCAGGACGGCGGAGACGCGACCGTCGAGGTGAAAGCCCATGGCCATCTTTTCCGAGCTGGCCTCGGCGTGCATGTCGACGATCAGGGCCTCCAACCCCTGGTTGTCCTGAAGGCGTTTCAGTACCCGGTCGGCGGTTCGGAAAGGGCAGTCCAGGGGTTCCATGAATATCCGGCCCATCAGGTTGAGCACTCCCACCCGGGCGCCGTTTCCGATTTGAAAGGAGGCGAAACCCTGGCCCGGCGTCCCGGGCGGATAGTTTTCCGGGCGCAAAATCCGGGGTTGGAGCCCCATGTATTCGACGATATCCTTGTGTTTCCAGACATGATTGCCGGTGGTGATCAGGTCGATTCCGGCCTGGAACAGTTCATCGGCCACCCCCGGTGTGAGTCCGATGCCGCCGGAGGCGTTTTCGGCGTTGGCGATCACGCCATCGACGCCGTGGCGTTTTTTGAAATCGGACAGATGAGTGTTGATGGCCCGCCTGCCCGATTTGCCGAAAATGTCGCCGATCACCAGCAGCTTCAGGGTGTTGTTCGATTTTTTCGTCCGGGCACCGGTGCGGTTGTTCGATTCCCGCATGAAACCTCCGTTTGCGGCATGGTTTCTCTTCAGTCTTATCCTCTACTTTATGCGAATGGCCCGTCAAACTACCACGTTTTGGCCGGGATGACCAAATTTTCCGGTCCGGCCCGGGTTTCGTTCAATGGGCAGCCGGTTGGGTTTAAGTTTTTTTTACCCGTGTGGGGATGGTTGAGCGGCGAGGTCTTTCCGAACGGTCCTTCAACAAGGATCCGGGGGACGCCCAAACACAATTGAATCACACATTTAAAAATATTTACACAATATAATGCTGTACAAGGTGTCCGTGACAAAAAAGAAGGCTCTTAATGGATTCCTGGGCGTGGCCAGAAGCTGTAACTTTTGATAACCGTGCTGAGAATGAATCAACCCGGCAAGGAGGATCAGGATGACTATGCAAACGGTCATCAAAATCCAGCATTTGGTCAGTGATGAGCAGTGTTGCGAGATTGTTCGAAATTTGAGATGTCCTGATATTTTGGTTTTTTTGAACATATCCACAACCACTAGTGTCCGGGACATAAGTTTTACAACCTTATAAGGCCATGTTAATGAACG
>CAYFNE010000198.1:0-4504 GCA_964344355.1 uncultured Magnetococcales bacterium | reverse complement strand
CTCATCAGGTCGGTTCAGGTGATTCATGAACAGGTTACCCAGCCCGTTCCAAGGGTGTGCAAAATTTTGATCGATCTCGATGGCCTTGAGATAAGCCCGTTCAGCCTCCTCATGTCGGTTGAGGTGATACTGGAACAGGTTACCCAGCCCGTTCCAAGGGAGAGCAAAATTTTGATTGATTTCGATGGCCTTCCGATAAGCCCGTTCAGCTTCCTCATGTTGGTTGAGGTGATCCTGGAATAGGTTACCCAGTCCGTTCCAAGACAGGGCAAAATTTTCATCGAGTTCGATGGCTTGGCGATAGGCCGGTTCCGCTTCATCATATCGTTTGAAATGGACTTCTTGCAGATAGCCGTAGTTGTGCCAAATGGCAGGATCACTGTTTTTGCTGGCGAGCTGTTTATTAAAATCAATGATCGGTTCCAGCCGTTCCGCCAGTGTCGGCCAGTGGCTCATGAACAATTCGATCAGTTGGTGACAATCCCAGGCATTTTCTGGAAGCGGCTGATCAAGAATGGTGTCCAATAGCGTCGCGGCTTGTTGGACGTTGGTTTCGGGCAGGGCCTCCAGAAAGGCCAGACGGCCCCAGGGGGGGATAGCGGCGTTGACGAGGCCGGCCTGAAAAAGCGCCAGTAATGGCACCTCCGGATCGACACAGGTTTTTTGGCAGGTTGCAACCAGGAGTCGCCAATAAACGGGCTGGGCTTCCCAGGTTTTGAACACGCCACGTCCCTGCAACGGCCACAACAGCATGGCCGTTCGGCCATCATCTTCATTCAAAAGCAGTTGCGCCCAACTCAATTGATGTTTGAACAGAGTGGCCAGAAGATCCTCCTCCTGGCTGGCATCCAGGGCCGCGAAGCGGCGGCGTTCCTCTTGAAAGGATTCCCACAGGTTGTCGAACTGGAACTGGCTCAGTTCATGAAATTTTTCAAAGATCTCCCGTTTTTTCGCGATGCTGCGGGTGGCGCCGCAGAGGTCGTCCAGGAACGGTTCCCGGTTCTTCCCGGCGGGCAGGTGGTTGCGCCAGGAATCGATCCGTTGCGGATCGCCGGCCAGCGGCCAGTACCATTTGGGTAACTGAAGGATCTGTGCCAGCGGTGTTTTGTCGCCGTGGCTGTTGAGGGTTTTTTTATCGATCAGTCCCCGATCTTTTTTCCGATCGGTGGGGATGGCTATTTCGATGCCGGTCAGTTGTTCGATCTGTTTTTTCAGATCGTTGACCTTCTCTTCCAGGCTGCGGGGCGCCAAATCCTGGGCGATGCCATCGACCGCCAACCAGTAGGGGTGCAGTTTGCCCAACAGATGATGCCGGGGAATCGGCGTGTCGGAAATGGCCAGGTGGGGCGTGTAGGGCAGGGTGTGGATGGGCGGGGAGAGTTCCGCCTGATCGCTGTCGGGCAATGGACGGCGGTTTTTTTCCACCAGCTCGATCCCCGCGTCGAGGGCAACGCGTACCTCCGGTTGATCATGAATGTTGACCGGCACCGGCGAAAACACCACCATCATCTCACCGGCGAAATGGCCCGGCCGGATCCGCTGGTGGCGCAGGGCTTCCAGGGTCAGGTCGAGACCGTGCAAATTTTGTTGGTTGAGGCCGGAGACCAGGATCAAACGGTCGGCCAGATAACCCATGGTCAAATCCACCAGATCGGGATAACCGGTGCGGCAATCGATCAACAGATAATCGATGCTACGCTTCAATCCCGGTGGCCGATAGGCACGCATATCCTCGCGAAACTTGATGGCAAAGGCGCGCAACGCCCGCTGTTCCGGGGTATCATCCGTACCTCCGGCCACCGGTGGGATTTTATGCCGTTGGGCATCGTTGAACGTTTGAAACTGCGGCAGAGTGACCTGACCTGCCGGCATGACCAACAAACGGCCCTGGCTGCCCCATTTGTCCCCCTCGTGGGAACGCAAATTTCTCAACAGTTTGCTCGGTGGAAAAAAACCAAAACTGTTGTCCTCCGGCCGGTAGGACTCATAAAAGGTGCCCATCAGATCACTGGCCCCCCGATCCCGCAGTTCGGGATCGGGATTTTCCTCCAGATATTTCGAATAACTGACCCCGGGGGCGTTGAGATCCATATCCATCACCGCCACCACCTTGCCCATGTCGGCCCATTTGACCGCCAGATGCATCAGCAACGCCGTGCGGCCGACCCCACCCTTGAAGGAGTAAAAGGTAAATGTTTTCATTGAAGGACCGTGTCAGAGCTGACTCTCTCGGAGATGGGAAGGGACTTGAAGGATGAGGGGGTTACGATGATATTGGAGTTTGGAAACAGTCCCCGGGTCTCCCCCGGGCCATCGGTCCGTTTTTGAGCCGGCGCCGGAATCTCCCCGGCCCGGGGGCCGGGGGTGAGAAAATTATCCCGTCCGGATTTGTGCCGCATCACCACCTCCCACTCTTCCAGAAGCGTGAGAATGCGCGACAGGTTGGCGGTACCCAGGTCGAACCGGTTTTGCACCGCCTTCTGGGGAACCCGTTGTTCGCGTCGGATCCAATCGACGATTTCAGCGATATGGCGTCGATTTTTGACCGAAGCCGGGATCTCCTGCTCCCGCGCCGCCAAACGGTCTTCCAGCAGGTCCTGATAGGCCCGCCAACGGCTGGCATAGGGCTGTTTCAGGGCCTCCAGGGCCGGTTGGCGACGGGGATGTTGCGCCACCCGGTTGATGTGCCGGGCCAGGGCCGCCATCTCCTCGAAGCTCCCGCGATGGCGCAGCAGCCACGATATCCGCTGACGATAGGCAAAATCCAGCAGGCGCGCCGCAGGTTCCCGCCAGGTGGTCACCCGGTTGACCGCTTCCAGGATTTCTTCCAGGGAGGCGGCACGGGCCAGCCAAAGGGGGTCGGCGGTGGTCAGATCGAGGCTCATGGCAACAATGGTAAACATTTTTATGGGTTGAACGGTTTATGACACTTTACATGATCATCGGTCAGGGGGGAATCGGAATTGAGACCAATCGTTGCCCGGGGCCGATTTTGATGCCTTTGTCGGGATCATCCGGACGGTTTCGCGCCACCTGTCCATCCGGCCGTGGATAATAGACGAACCCGTGTTCATTTTTGGCGAAACTGCCAACCAAACATTGATTGACCACCACCGATCGGGTGCGACAACAGTTGATCAAATCCTTGGCTTGACTTCGCTGGGCGGCCAAACCCTGAACAGGGGTCATGGACGGTACCAGTGCCCAGTCCGGGGCCAAATCCTGCCAGGGCACCAGCGCTTGGCCATCCCGTTCGAGAAAATCCCGGCAGATGGCCAGAACCCAGATGCCGAGTGGCGTCATCAGCAGGGTTACCGTATTGCCCGGGGTGATGATTTCATGGCAAAAACCGTTTTTTCCGAAGGGAAATATCTTGTCATGAACCAACAACGCCCGTCCGTGACCATCCAACAACACCGACCGATTGACCGGATCGTCCGCACCGTCGATACGCTCGTGAAAACTACCCGCCACCACCAACAAAAAAGAGTGGCCGGAGTCAGCGGCCAGCCACTCGGCCAGCTCCCCGCGCAAGGTGGGACACAGGCTCAACTCCGGAAAAACCACCACATCGGCTTGCAGCTCCTTGGCCTCCTCCAGGAGGGTGAAGAGACTATCCCGGCGTTTCCTGGTCCCGGTCGCACTGGCTTGTTGCCGCTCTTCCAAGGGCAGTGCCGCCCGCAGGTCGGCATGACTGGTAAAACGGTCGGTGACACACCGTTCCCCCGGCATGCCGTTCCAGTCCGGCAGCACCGCATCGCCAAAGGTGCCGAGATAAAAGTTCAGGGTGTTGCTGCGTGTCCGTGCCCGGGAGAGCAGATCAGCCCGTAATTCCCGGTCGGCAACCAGACGATCGATCGAAAGAACGTCTGGATCGGTGGCATGGTTCGAATAAATCAGATGATGGCGCAGATGATTGCGCGGATGATCCCGTTGATTGAGATGAACCGTATCCGCCAGGGGAGAGGGTCGCAAAACCAGATGCCAGTGTCGATCCGCGATTGCGACGAGTCGAGGTTCCAGTCGTACACCGGCCTTGCGCCGGCCGTCCTCCGCCAAAACCCGATCCAGGGCCGACATCATCATGGATCGGGAAGGGCCGGATTGCAGCGTTTCCCAGGTGGGCTCGCCTTCGGTGATGTACGCTTCGATGGTTTGGATCAACCCTTGGCGCCGTTCTTCCCAGGCCGCCGGATCCTTCAACCGTTGGGTCTCTTCGCGCCGGAAAAGCGATTTTTTGTCACCGGTCAACGCCAACCAAAGCCGCACCAACCGTTCCCGGAGACCGGCAATCCGTTGTTGCTGCTGTTTGAAAAACAGAATCTCATTTTCCATGTGTCCCATCGTCACCAAACAAAAGAAGACATCCGATATTTGTTCCCGGTAAATCGCTACTCTTTTAAAATAAACTGAGCTTCGTGTTTTTTTAAAAACTAAAAAGTATTGGTGTAATTATCCATGCGAAAGGTTTAAACCACCGCCTTTAGGCGGTCAGCTTTCAGCA
>CAYFNE010000197.1:0-4540 GCA_964344355.1 uncultured Magnetococcales bacterium | reverse complement strand
ATCCATGATTACCGGCCGCTCCGGACTCCCCTGCAACAAAAACACATTGTCCGGTTTCAAGTCCCGATGGATGATCCGCGTGTGGGCATAGGTGAGGGCCTCGCTGAGCTTGATGAGCAGGGTCAGACGGTCCTGCGCCGTATCCAGCAACCGATTGGCATTGTCATCCCGCCACTGGCTCAACTCGATGCCGTCGATGAGATCCATGACGGTTCCGACGCCCTTGGGACCGTCATAGACATCATGGATGGGACAGATGTTTTCATGGCGCAGGTCCCGCGAGATGATCACCTCCCGGTGCAGGGCCGACACCAGGGCCTCGGTGTTGCTCAACTCCTTTTTGAGCAACTTGATGGCCACCGGACGCTGGAGAATGGAGTCGAAGGCCCGGTAGACCTCACCGAAACCACCGCGGCCGATTTCTTTCCAGTCCGTATAGCGGTCATCTGCCATCACTCAGAAAACTCCGATATCTTCATCTCCGTCCGATCAACCCGCCCCATATATGGTTCTTATGACCATGATGGACGAACTGGCTGTTCCAATCCATCAATATCATTCAGCAGAAGGTGTAAAGGTATAGCTGTTAACAGTAATACTGGAACAATCTTCACCATTGGTCACACTGGGCACGTTCTGCGTGATAAACCCTGAAATATTCGCATGATTTTCCATTTCAGACCATTGCTCCAACGCGGTTGCATTCGTGATTTCCGTTCTGGAATAAAGAATGTATTGCGGTGAGTCTTCATCACTGACTGCCACAATGCAATATTCGGCATTCCCATCAGGGTTTCCCACATAGGAGGCGACGTAGTAGGTGAAATTGGCACTGTCATCGATAACGATATAGGGGATGAGTGGCGTCAGGTTATTGCTGTCGGAATCACGATGAAGGACCTTGCCACTTGGCGTATTACCCGACCTCAAACCGTTGTAGGCATCCAATCCCTTGATGATCCGCCCGATCTGCTCCGTGGCCTCGGAAGTTTTCGCCGAACGGATAAAGTTCATCATTCGCGGCACCCCCACCGCCGCCAGGATGGCGATGATCGCCACCACCACCATCAACTCAACCAGGGTGAAGCCCCCCTCTTTTCCTGAGCCCGTCCGTTGCAGCGGTTTTCCGTTCCTGATCATCACAATCCCTCCCTATATGGTATTTTCGATCCCATGCAACCGGGTTCGGTTTGACATGACTTTTTCAATGGCACCCATGCGATTCACAATGAACGGTCGAACCTTCTCAACCGCCCCTCTGGTACGACATCAACACCCGGGATGAAGCGGGCGTTTTGCCATATTTATACTCCAGGCGCACATAGTTGCCGACCTTCGGGCTGTACCAC
This sequence comes from uncultured Magnetococcales bacterium, assembly GCA_964344355.1. Taxonomy (GTDB): domain Bacteria; phylum Pseudomonadota; class Magnetococcia; order Magnetococcales; family CAYFNE01; genus CAYFNE01. The sequence continues at coordinate 3,191 of CAYFNE010000197.1, read as the reverse complement.
CATTTTTCATAGCCTTTCCAGTCGCTGACCCGGCTGCGGGTATTCCACACCAACACCCAGGTATCGAACGATCCCGCCGGGACGGTGATACGCTCCTGTCCCACAACCCGCCAGGCGGTCTGGTGGACGCGCAAATTTTTTCCGGCCATGAACTCCCGTTTGAAAACGATTTTTTTCCCTTTGCGCAGGGGAAACAGTCCGGCGGGATCGGGCGCCCGGAAAACGACCTGCCGGCGCGTGCCCCGGCTCATGGAGTCCACCTTGAAGAGACCGTCCCGTTTGACCCAATCACCCGAGCGGTCGGTACGGACCAGTTTGCCGACGGTGCCGTCCACCTCGGAAACCCGCAGGCCATAACCGTCGCTGTAGGTCCAGCGCCCGCCCGGATACCAGCGAATGGGCGAGGGATCCAGGCCGGGGTCCGGGACCGGGGCCATGGAAGCGGCGACGGGGGCCGGAGGCGCGGTCGTGTTGTAACCGCCCGGGGATGGGATACACCCCGCCAACAGGGAGAGTCCCGCCAGCGTCCAGACCACCCGGAAAAAATTGCGTGACAGTGGCGTCGACATATTCATGAATGTTCCTCTTTTTTCAGCAGCAAATCACGATTTATCGATTTTGGATCGGCCCGTTCAAAACAGGCCCGGTTTTTTGCCGGACAGCTTGCTCCAGCTTTTCTTGATCGTGCCCGTGCCGAGCTCCCGGCTGTAGGTATAGGTCAAGGGCGGCAGACTGCCACGGCGGATTCGCGACTCGGTGACCCGCGCCTGAATGATCAACCGGCGCCCCTCCGCATCCGGGAAGACGGCGTAGGAAAAGTCCCCCTCCCGGCTGCCATCCAGGCCCAACTCGCTGCGAAAGGCCGGCGGCATCGCCCCCTCGGGAAAAAACACGTAGGTCTCTTTCAGTTGGTAGTGCCGTTCCTGTTGACGGGCGATCCGGTCCACCACCTGTTCCGCCAGGAGGCGTTTGGAGCCGGTCAAAAATTGTTCATCCAATACCGGGAAGAACACCGCCACAGCGAAAAACAGCACGCCCAGGGTCCAGTTCAGGGGGGTGAAAAAACGGGTCACCGTTCATCCCCGCCTATTCATCCTCAGCGACTTCATGGGAAAGATCGAGCAGCCGGCTGTCCGAAAGCAGCTTGTCGTGCTCTTCCCGCAACTTGTCCTGCTCCACCTCTTTGTAGCCGTTCATCAAGGCACCCGCGGTTCGGGCGAGCTGCTCGGAGGTGTAGATTTTGGGGGTGATGAAAAACACCGTCTCCTTGCGCTCTTCCGAGGAGGTGGTTTGGCGAAACGCGGCGCCGAGGAGCGGAATATCCCGCAACAATGGCACGCCGGTCTCATTCTCTACCCGATCGTTGGTGAACAGGCCACCCATGACGAAGGTGCCGTTTTCCGGAATGATGACGCTGCTCTGAATCTCCTGTTCATCGGTGGTGACATCACTGCCCGCCGCCCCGCTGGTATTGGGATTGGAGTTTTTGACCTTGATATCCATGCGCACCAGCCGGCCTCCCCCTTTCACCTTGGCGGGGATGACCGACGGGGTGATATCCAGCGTCAGATCGCTGCTGATGGTTTCAATACCGGACTGATCGCCGTTGTTGGTGGCGCTGTTGACGACAAAATTATAATTCCGGGTACTGGTGATCTTGGCCGGCATGTTGTTCACGGTCACCACCCGGGGGGCGGCCAGGGTGTGGGCCTTGTCCTCGGACTCCAGGGAACTCAAGGTGGCATCCAACAACACCCGGGTCCCCTGATAGAGGAATGCGGCGCCCAGACCGGCCGTGGTGGAGGCGACCTGGGAGATCCCGGTTTTCTCCATCGTCCCGGTGCCAGCAGCGGTCAGATCGATGTTGGACACGGTTCCGTCGCTGACCACGTCATCGACCGGCTTCGCCGCCTCGGCATTCGGCCCGTACTTGCTGTTGGAGCCCCAGGCCACCCCCAGGGTACGGCTCAAATCCTCGGAACCGGTGACCACCATCACCTCGATCTCCACCAGGGGCACCGGCCGGTCCAGTTCCTGAATGACCGCCTGAATTTTTTCCGCCTGCAACAGGGTGCCCTGCACGATCACCGAGTTGGTGCGGCGATCGATGGAGATGATCGGCCGGCTGCCGGGCTCGAAGGTTGGCAGGCTGGTTTTGCCATCCACGCTCTTCTTTTCACCGGCGCCCCTGATTTCCACCGGACCGACGAAGGCCTTCAGGGAATCGATGATGCCGGGAACGGTGACGCTCTCCCCCTGGAAGGTGGTGGTGGTGGCGCCGACGTTGGCGAAGCGCAGGGGAATGATGCGCACCTCGATCTCGGAGTCGGTGGCATCACGCTCGACGCTCTTGCGCTCCATCTCCCGCTGCCACTGTTCCTGTTGACGCTGTTGGTCGAGGAGATTTTTCTCCTGTTTGCTCTTGAAGGCCTCGTCCACCTGCCCGGCCAGCCGTTTGAGTTCGCTGACCCGGTTCTGGTCACCGGACAAAAACAGGGAGTTGGTGGCATTGTCCGAAGAGACGCGGACGGTATCATCCAGGATGCGGAACCGCCGCAGGGCGGACATGATATCCGCCAGGGAGCTGTTTTTGGGGACGAAAATATCCTCGACCTGGGTCTGGGCCTTGCACTGGTAGACGGTGACGGTGTTGGTGGATTCGGTATAGGTGTGGCAGAGTTCCCGCTCCTCCATCAACTTGTTGAAGGCCGCCTCCAAGGGCATGTTGACGAATTCGAAGGTGACATCCCCCTCGACGCCGGGCCGGAAAAAAACCTCCTGACCGTTGCGCTTCAACACTTCGCGCAACACCACCTTGACATCCTCCTCGAAGGTGGTCTTGGTGAACACCAGTTCCCGCCAACGGATTTCAGCCGCCCACGCCGGTGCGGCGGCAGTGGCGACGCCGGCCAACAGGGCCATGGCCAACAGACCGCGCTTCGACCAGGTTTTGATTGAATGATTCAATGTTCCCTCCAAAATCCACCGCCCGGGCGGGACCGCCACTCTTAACGGTCAACCCGGCGCCAATTTTCCCTCACATTTTCCCTTACACAACGGGACGCGTCCCATCCTCCCGGAGCGACCCCAACGCCCAGTATATGACAGATCGTAACAAAACATCAAGAAATTTAGTAGACCGAACGCTGATAAAGCTCTAGAGAAAAGCGTTCGAATACAAGGTATTAATT
>CAYFNE010000196.1:0-4599 GCA_964344355.1 uncultured Magnetococcales bacterium | reverse complement strand
CCCCTGCATGGAGGATACCAAGGTCATCCCTGAAGCTTGCTTTCCCTCAACAGGGAAACCCGCAAGCCGCCACTCAGGCAAACCGTTTTCCAACCGTCGAGCCTGGATCCCCTGAGCACGCAATAGGGCTACAGCCTCGAATGAGAGTACGCAGTAGGGTCCACGACAATAGGCAATCACCTCTTGGCCTGGTGGCAGTTTGTCCAGGTTGTCGTCCAGATCCATAAGTGGAATATTGATCGCTCCAGGGAGATGTCCAGAGGCGTATTCCTCAGGGGGGCGCACATCCAGAATGATTATCGAGCCCTCCTTTATACGTTCAAAAAGCTCCTTGGCGGCCAATGGCTCCATACTGTCCCTGGATGTCAGGAAGGTGGTCACCAGAAGATTCAAGTCCGCTAATTGCTTGTCCGCGATTCGGCCCAAGACCGACATCAGTTCAACGACCGATTCGTCGGAAAGACGATAAAAAATACGCTGCCCATCCCTACGAGGTTCTACCAGTCCGGCTTGGCGCAGCACCTGGAGGTGATGGGATGTGTTGGCGACGGACTGTCGGGCCTCCCGAGCCAGACTGTCAACCGTCCGTTCCCCCTGAGCCAGGAATTCCAGGAGTTCCAACCGATTCGCGTTTGCCGCAGCTTTGGCAATGCGGGCCAACTGCTCGAAAATTTGCGATTTTAAGGGCTTGTCAGGCATCGCGGCACTCCTTATATTCAAACTATCTTTTGATCTTTTTAGCATACCCTCGGCGGATTGTGAAGCGAAAAAACCACACCATGAGTGACCCGGAAAAATATGAGTCCTGGTACCAAACGCCACGAGGACGATGGATGGGGAGGTTGGAGTATTCCCTGTTGGCGCAACTCGTCAACCCACGCATCGGGGAGACCCTGCTAGACATCGGTTGTGGCACGGGACATTTCAGCCGCAGGTTTCGTAACGCTGGGCTATCCGTGATCGGTGTCGACCCGGATCAACCATCATTGGTTTTCGCCCGCAAAACTTTCCCTGAAGTCGGGTATATCGGTGGAAACGCTCTGGCTCTACCGTTTTCAGACAGAGCATTCGACCATACCATTGCGGTCACGAGTTTTTGTTTCATCCAGCAACCGGAAGCCGCTCTCGGCGAACTCCTGCGCGTCAGTAAAAAGAGCGTAGTCTTGGGACTTCTCAACCGATCCAGCCTGCTCCATTCCAGGGCCAACAGCTCGAAAAGCTACAGGAAAGCCCGTTGGGACACTCAGGAGGATGTCCGAGCTTGGTTGGCGATTGCCCAAAAAAAATGTCCAATTTTGACCTCGTGGCAGATCCGTTGTGCGCGATCCGCGATCTTTCTCCCCGCACCACTCTTCCTGGGCCGACTAGCCGAAAAAATCATCCCCTCCCGTCTCCCGCTGGGCGGTTTTCTGGCCGTAAAACTGGAATGTAAACATTCCGCTTGACACGGCTGCCACTTTCTGTTTTTCTTGAATTCAAAAGATCGTTTGAATTTTTGATATATGGTGCGTTTTCACCTCCAGGGAGTGAGATCATGACCAATATACCAGACAGAGGTGGTCCGAAAGATGGCACTTCAACCTGCGAAGGTGCACCTTTGCCCACCCCCAAACCATCGGACGTTCCCATCGCCGGGAAAGGCGAGGAGTGTGCAGGATGTTTCACCACCGTCCTGGAGCGGTTTTCAAACAGTTTCGACAAAAGCGCCCGGCGCTGGGAACTCATCGTCTATCCCTCCCTGTTCGCTTTCATCATCCTGGCCATGTACGGATTTTTCCTGATCTACAGCCTTACCCAGGATATGCGCTCCATGGCTGTATCCATGGATCCGAAGATGGGTGTGAACATGGCCACCCTCTCTTCCGACATGCGTTCCATTGCAACCAACATGAAGGAGCTGACCGGCGAAATCCGGTCCATGTCGAGGACCGTCCAGGCCATGGGGGTGGATACCCGGGAAATGACGCTACGGATTGGAACGATGACAGGGCAGATGGAAGCCTTGGCTCCGATGACAGCCAACATGGCCGAGATGAACCGGTCAATGTTGACGATGAACCGATCGGTGGACGTGATGAACCGTTCCATGTTTCTGGTGACCGGGACGGTGACCCATATGGGACGGGATATGAACCAGATGTCCAAACCTGTGAGTTTTATGAATGCGTTCATGCCCTGGTGAATGTCAATGAGATCCTGAACGCATGGTGGAGATTGGTGGCCAACTAACAACCAAGCGGGCTGAGCCCAAACGGTGTTCATGAAATTCCGGGCCCCATGGGTAAAGTCTGGTAGAGGAGATGATCTATGAAAATCTTGATTGTCGGTGGATCATTCGGTGGTCTGACCGCCGCCTTTGACCTGAAAAAAAAGCTTCCGGCCAAGGAACACGAAATCACCGTGATCTCCGCAAGCCGGCGTTTCGTTTTCATTCCGGCTCTGCCCTGGGTGGCCATGGGAGAGAAGACCATTGAGCGGATCTCCTTTGACCTGGAGAAACCACTGGGCAGGAAAGGCATCCGGTTTCTGCACGAAACACTTGAGCGGATTGATCCGGATGCCGGGAAGATCATGACCGACAAGGGCGAGCATGCCTATGATTTCCTGGTCATGGCCACCGGTCATCGAAGCGCCAATGAGGCAGTGGAGGGGTTGGGGCCCTTCGATGGTCCCGGGCACTCCCTGATGTCCCCTCCCGAGGCCGAAGAAGCCAGGGACGCTTGGTCCACCTTTCTAAAAAACCCGGGGCCTGTGGTCGTTGGTTGCGCCCCCGGCGCCAGCTGTATCGGACCAGCCTATGAGTTTGCTTTTGAAATCGATCATATGCTGAAAAAACGGCGGATGCGGCACAAGGTGCCCATCACATTCGTAACACCTGAGCCGTTCCTTGGCCATTTCGGCATTGGGGGGATGGGTGATGCGCGCCAGTTCCTGGAGGGGGAGTTGGAAAAGCGGGATATCCGCTATATCACCTCTGCGGCGGTTGCAAACATTGATGAGGCTTCAGTGGCGTTAGCCGATGGCCAGAACTTCGATTCCCGTTACTCCCTGATCATCCCGCCTCTGGCTGGGATAAAGGCGATTGTCGACTCACCAGGAGTCGGAAACCCGAAAGCCTTCATTCCGGTGGACAAACACTACAGGCACCAAAAATTCCCCAACATCTACGCTGCCGGAGTCACGGTCGCCTTCCCGCCGGTGGAGGAAACGCCAGTACCGGTGAACTTCCCAAAAACCGCCCACATGACCAAGCAGATGGCGAAAATCGCATCTCACAATATCGTGGCGGAAATCAAAGGTGGGGAAAAACGATCACGGGAGCCGTTTGTGGCGTGTCTCATGGACATGGGTGACAAGGCCGCATACATGGCAGCTGACCCGGTCCGTCCACCCCGTAATGTAAGCAAATTGAGCGAGGGAAAGCACTGGTTATGGATCAAAAAAATCCATGCCATCTATAGCTTGCGCAGCATTCGCAACGGTTCAACGAAGGTCCATGGATTGGGATGGGATTGAGGATAAACGTATGAAAATCGGCATGATCATTTCACAAACGGAACCGGAAACCGTGTTCAACGTACTCCGGTTGGCGAATTTTTCCATCAAGAGCGGCGATCAGGTGCAGGTTTTCCTCCTGGGCCAAGGGGTGGAGATCGAGTCGACAGAAGATGACCGGTTCGATGTCTATGGGCAGGCGGAATCCCTGTTAAAAGCCGGAGGAGAAATATTGGCTTGCGGAACCTGTCTGAAAATCCGCAACGCATCCGGCTCCGAAATCTGTCCGGTCTCGACCATGAAAGATCTCCACGAACTGGTCCGTGATTCGGATCGGGTGGTGACATTCTAAAAATGGAGGCATCCCATGTTGGAACGTATGACCCTGTTTTCCATTGAACGGCCCAAGCTCGTCATCGGAATCATGGTTTTACTTACGCTGCTCTTCGGATCCCAGTTTCCGAAGATCACCATCGATACCGATCCGGAAAACATGTTGGAGCCGGATCAAGCCGACCGGGTGACATACAATCAGGTCAAGAAGGCATTCGGTATCCACGATCTGATCGTGGTGGGCATTGTTGACGAGGAAGGAATTTTCCGTCCCGACTCCCTGGAACGGATGGCCCGGGCCACGACCGAGATCCTCAAGATCAAGGGAGTCATCATCGAGGATGTCGTCAGCCTGACCACAACGAACAACGTCAAATCATCCGGTGGGATGCTCGACATCCACCCGGTGATGAATACGATTCCCCAAAACCAGGAGGAGATCGATCGTCTCCGCCGGGAAATCGCCGACAATCCGTTCCTTCACGAAAAGATTGCCTCGAACGATGGTACGGCCCTGGCTCTGTATGTGCCGATCCAGGAGAAAAAAATCAGCTTCCGGGTGTCTCAGGAGATCGAAGAGATCCTACAACGGGAACTCCTGCCCGGTCAGACCTGGCACTTTGCCGGGTTACCTGTGGCGGAGGACACCTTCGGTCATGAAATGTTCGTACAGATGGCCGTGGTCGCTCCCCTTGCCTTCATGACCATCCTGCTGCTGGCCCTCTGTGCCAATGTGACCGAGACACCGACCTCTTTATAGTTTAGTGTAGG
>CAYFNE010000195.1:0-4930 GCA_964344355.1 uncultured Magnetococcales bacterium | reverse complement strand
CACGCCATGAGCCGTAACGCCCACATCGATGATTATCCGATTGTCAAAGAACGAATTTCCCGGTTGGGACCTGCCTTCCGGGAAGACCTCGGTGTGTTGCCCCGAGACGCAAGAAGATACGAAATCGTTCAGCAGCTGTCAAACGAAAAAACGCCGCCGATGCGTTTTTATTTTAGCCTTTTTGAATATACCTTACAAAACAACCTCATAGACAAACTTCACCCCAAAAAACGCCAAGACCAGGAGCAGATATCCCCACAGGGTAAACCGCACCGCCCGCCGTCCCCGCCAGCCCTGCAGGTGACGACCGATCAACAACGCCCCGTATACCAGCCAGGTCGCCCAACTGAACACCACCTTGTGGCTGAAATGGAACACCACCCCGAGCTGTTGGAATGAATAGATGCCGCCGGAAACGATGCTCAGGGTCAGGAGCAAAAAACCCATATGCACCATCAAAAACATGGTTTCCTCCAGGGCCCCCAGTGGCGGCAGCATGGTGAAGAGCCGTCCCAGATGTTTGGTTTTCAGGGCCCGTTCCTGAAAGGCGTCCATCAACGCCAGGATGACGGCGACGCTGAACAACCCATAGGCCAGCAACGACAACAGGAGATGGCTGGTGAGCAGGGGATCGGACATGGCGCGCAATTTCGGTTCCGCCGACGGCAGGATATGGGAACCGAGCAGGGTGATCACCATCATCGGCAACAACAGCCCCCCCACCGGTCGCGCCGCCTGCCGATGGATGCGCCAGCCAATCAGGTAGAGCAGGCCCATGACCAGGGCCGACAACTCCAAAGAGGCAGCCAGATTGACCGCCAGGTGTCCCTTGGCCGCCACCAACCGTTGCACCAGCGGCACCATCTGCCCCGACCAACCGGCCAGGACCAGCCACCAACTCAACACCGATGGCCGTGCGATCCCCCGCAACAGATTATAGACGATCAGCACCGCCGCCACGGAATAGGCGGCCACCACCAGCCAGAACAGAATGTGCGCCATCATCTACCCCGTTTCAGCCTTTCCCCCGCAAACCGGAAACATTGCGTTCCTTTGCCCGATTCCGCGATGATTGCCGGTCAAGGAGGATCGAACCCACCATGAACGAAACCATCACCATGCTGGTCGTCGCCGCCGGTCAGGGCCGCCGGGTCGGCGGTCCACTGCCCAAACAGTATCTGCCCCTGCGGGGACGCCCGATCCTGTGGCATACCCTGGCGCGTTTGCAGGAGCATGCCGACATCGATCATATCGTACCCGTCATCGCCCCGGATGGCGATGAACTTTGGTGCCAACACATGGCCGATGCGGTAAAATCCCTGCCCAAGGTGGCGGCGCCGGTGGCGGGGGGGGCGGAACGGCAACTGTCGGTGTTCAACGGCCTGCGCTCCCTGGCCCTGGCCGACGACGCCTGGATCGGTATCCATGACGGGGCACGACCACTGCTGGACCGCCCGTTGCTGGACCGTCTTTTCCAGGCCCGTTACGCCGGCGATGCCTGGATCGTCGCCATGCCGATCACCGATACCGTCAAACGGGTGGACGAACGGCAACACATCGTCGAAACCCTGGATCGCGGCCGAATCTGGTCGGCGCAAACACCACAACTGTTTCGCTATGGCCTGCTGCTCGAAGCCCATCACCGGGCCGAAGCGGACGGTTTTTCGGGTACCGACGACAGTTCCCTGGTAGAACGGTTGGGAAAACCGGTCGGCGTGGTCACCGGCAGTGGTGACAACATCAAGATCACCCATCCCAGGGATCTGGAACTGGCCGATTTCATTTTACGGGAGAAAAAACCGTGACCATACGGGTGGGACAGGGGTTTGACGTGCACGCCTGGGCGCCGGAACGGGCATTGTTCATCGGCGGCGTTGAAATTCCCCATGATCTGGGGTTGCAGGGCCATTCCGATGCCGATGTGCTGCTCCATGCCCTCATCGATGCCCTGCTGGGCGCCGCCGGCCTGGGGGATATCGGCCGCCATTTTCCCGACAACGATGCCCGATACAAAGGCATCGACAGCAAAAAACTGCTGAAAGTCGTCCACGACACCCTTGTGGAACGGGGCTGGCGCCTGGTCAATGCCGATGCGACGGTGATCTGTCAAAAACCGAAACTGGCCCCGCACATCCCGAAAATGGAACAAATCGTCGCCGATATCCTGCAAACCGATCCGGAACGGATCAACATCAAGGCCACCACCACCGAAAAACTGGGTTTCACCGGCCGCAACGAGGGGGCGGCGGCGCAGGCGGTGGTATTGATCGAAAGAGAGGAGGCCCCGTGAGATTTTCCTCCCTCACCTCCCTCCTCCCGCTGCTGTTTTTCCTCACCGCGCCCGCCCCCGTATGGAGCGCGGAGATGGAAAGCGCGGCGTTGATCACCTACAAACGGTTCGCCAACGCCTTCATCCGCGGCCAACTCACCGCAGCCCGCCGTCTCGCCGATGATCAGGCCCGCGAGGTGATCGACCGCAAGGAGGCCTTGGTCCGGGCCGGTGAAAAAATCCGGCCGGTCATGGAACCGATGTTCATGATCGTCGAGGAAAAACCGGACGCCGATGACCGAAAGGTCTTCATTCACGCCGTCCAGGTGGTACAACCACAAACCGATGAAGGGGCCTTCGAACCCCCGGCCCTGCACCGGCAGTTCGTCACCCTGGAAAAAAGGGGAAAAGAGTGGCGGGTGGTGTCGTTTCGGGATGATTTGGAGAAGTGCTGCGATCCGTAGGGCGGCGCTGAAGAGGGATAAATTAATTTTGACTGCCAAAGGACAATCGGTATCATATCCGCCGATTTCAGGAACGGACCCGGGAGATGGATCATGGCCATAGCGGATAGAATACAAGAGGAGGTCCAAAGACTTCCGGATGAGTTGGCCCAAGAGGTTCTCGATTTTATCGGCTACCTGGAGTTTCGGCACGGCTTGAAACAACAGCCCACCCTGAAAGACCTGGAGGGGACGCAAGAAGACGCCATGCGCCACGTCTGGGACAATCCGGATGATGAGGTTTGGAATGACGTACAAACCCGGTGATCTGGTGCTCATCCCCTTTCCGTTCTCCGACCATCCCACAGCCAAAAAACGGCCCGTATTGGTTCTCACAAGGCCGGATCGGCGAGGAGACTTCATCGGATTGGCGGTCTCCTCCGTTCCCACCACCGAGCGTTCAATGGTCTTGGATAGCGACTCCTTGAGAGAAGGCTCCCTCCCGAGACAAAGCTGGCTACGACTGGACAAGATATTCACCCTGAATGCCCGTCGGGTCGAGGGGCTGTTTGCCAAGGTCACTCCAGAGTTCAACCGTCGGGCTGTCCGTGGACTCTGCGACAATCTGGGACTGGACCGGGAAGAGTAAATAGAAGATTATGTTGATGAATCAACAAGATCATACAGACGATCAGTTCGACTCCCACTCCGGATTCGAATTGTTACCCCTTGATGTTACCCCGTCCAGGAGGAATACTCGAAAAACGCCTTTAAAATTCACATGTTTTGAATCGATTGGCGCCAATCCCCGCTCCTCCACCATCACAACCCATTAATTCATCTATTTATCTTGTCGTTTTGCAATTGATTTCACTTTCCGGACGGTACACACGACAGGTACACTTGGGGGTATGGAGTCCATACCGAGACAGATTCTCCTTTTGCATCGTGGGAATCAGTACTACTACTACCACCGAAGAATGCCTTTGGACATCGCTCAGAGCGTGTCGGGCAATCTCGATCCTTGGCGCTGTGCACTTGATAAGGCTTGATCTGACAATTGCGTGTGTCCCAGGGATATCCATGCCGCTCAAAAACATGCGGCACCTAGTGATAAATTGATTTTTACCATACAAAAGACAATCGGTATCATGTCCCCCGATTTCCATACAAAAGACAATCGGTATCATGTCCCCCGATTTCCACCCCGATTTCCAAAAGGAGATCTTGCCGTGCCCACAGCCACCAGCCGGTTGACCAAAAAATATCAAGCCACCATTCCTCAGCCCGTTCGGGCGTTACTAAAACTGGAAGCGGGAGACACCGTGGCATTCGAGATGGATGGCAACCATGTCCAATTGCGGAAGGCGACCCTCATGGACGTGGGATTTGCCAAAGCGTTGGAAAACACCCTGAGTGAATGGGCTTCACCGGAAGATGAGGACGCCTACCGTGGGTTATGAAGCATTCGATGTTGTTGTCGTGCCTTTTCCGTTCACCGACAGTACCACAACCAAACGCCGCCCTGCCCTGATTCTTTCCGACGCCAACCGTTTCAATATACCGGTTGGCCATTCCATCATGGCCATGATCACCACCGCCAAACAGTCCGTATGGCCACTGGATGCGCCCATTCAAGACCTGGATTCGGCGGGGTCGCCAGCACCCTCGATCGTGCGCATGAAACTCTTTACCCTTGATCACCGTTTCATTGTACGAACTCTTGGAGCACTTGCGACAATGGACAAAGAAATGGTCGAAGATTCAATCGCCCGGCTGTTTCCGTTTATCAAATAAATGGTGACATAAAGAAAACAGCAGGAAATTTCTCGACTTCGTCCCTCGTTTCCAGGGTAATTACTCACAGAAATATATTTTTTTATGAAAGGCAAGAAAAATAGGTACTGTGCCCCCGGATTTCATCGAATATCATAAATTTATTTTTGGCAGACAAAAGACAATCGGTATCATGTCCCCCGATTTCATAATTGATTTTTACCATACAAAAGACAATCGGTATCATGTCCCCCGATTTCCAATGTCCCCCGATTTCCAATGTCCCCCGATTTCCAAGACTTTTTTCACAACCCGACTCCTACAACCGATTGGCCAACCCCAACAACGGTTCCGTCCGATAGACCAGTGGCACCATCATGCCCTTGATCTGTAAGCGATTGGCAAACCCCAGGCTCCCGCGTCAGAATTTTTTCTGCCATGC
>CAYFNE010000194.1:0-5028 GCA_964344355.1 uncultured Magnetococcales bacterium | reverse complement strand
CCAGCATTCATGAAATTGATGCAAATGGCCGATTTCGGCGTGATCGTCGCGCAGACCGGAGCGGCGCCGCTCCATCGATGGAAATGAAAACCAGAAAATGGCCGGAAAAGCATTGATTCAGGAAATGGTCAAGACAGACCACCAGGGCGGGGAATGATCAAAAAAAAGGCTGGACGGGCACTCGATGGCGCTCTGTGTCCAGCCAAAGGGATCATACCAACATTCACCGAAAAAACCCGGAAAAAATGATGCGGGGTGGGGCCTCCCATGAACCCCACATGGCGCTCCGTCCAAAAAGACGTGCTACGGCCGGGAGAATATCACCGTGTCACCCGCATCAATCTGTATAATATCCCAGTTTTTGGCATTTTGTAACCTGTTGATATTTCAAGCATTGGAAATCAGCTGATTTTTTTCCAAACTCCTGAAATACCTGTTTAGTTTCAATGTGTTATATTGATTTAAATTTCGGATTTTGATTCCGGCATTCCCAGGTTCGAATCCTGGCAGCCCAGCCAGATTTATCAACGGCACCCCTCGGTTTTTCAAGCTTTTTCCCTCTTTCAGCAAATATAGGGCCTCACCTTCCACCGGTTTCCCGGAAGAGATATCGGGAAGCTGCCAGGTGGACGGAAACCCTCCTTTCCCGGGCTGACCGGGTACTCTTCGATCATTGAGTGGATCTTCCTGGAATCGGTTTTTTGGATCCGCTCCTGCAAATCGCCATCGACACCCTTTTCCACCATGACGATCCCAGGGATTACGGGCCATGGCTGGCCATGCCGCCAAGCCGAAGTGTCTCCTGGATGGCATGAGTTTGACATGACCGAAAAACGCCCTGATGAAATCTTCGGTATGTTTCGGTAGTCGTCCCCTTATGGTATCTTTTGGCTTTTTCATAGAGTTCTTCCGAATCAAACCTATGTCCGGATAGCGATTTACGTTCCTTTTTTTGATGCGGTTATCGGTTCGGGCTTTTCCGGGGGTGGGTGTGTTCAATCTGAATGGACGACTGTGAGGGGCAATGAGGCTGATCAAAAACCGTGGTGACGATCGGGTGATCGATGTCTTGAAAAAAGATCTGCGGACCTGTTCCAGATTCAGCCTGGCAACATCGGTCTTTTCCCTGTTCGCCTTTGCCGAACTGCGTGATCATCTCGACCATGGACCGGCCTGCCGGTTGATTTTGCCCCCTGTGGAACCCAATCCCCTGTATTTTTTGGGAACGGTGTCCGACCGGTCGCAACGCAACCGTCTGCAAACCCGCTGGTTGACCAAACGGTGCCAGGAATGGATCGAGGACAAAGTGGAAATCCGGCAAATTTCCTCACCGGTGAACCAGTCGGTCATGGTTGTGGAACGTTCCGATGGGGAATCGACCCGGGCCATCAGCGGCAGTTGCGCGTTCACCACCGAAGGGTTGGGGTTGACGGCGGCGGCACCGACCGATTTGATCCACTGTTCTGAAAACGCGGCGGAGTGGGCCGTTTTGAACGGCTGGTTTTCCTCTCTCTGGACCGGGCTCGCCGGTTCAGGGGAAACCAAGGCGGCACTGTTGGAAAAGCTGGAAAACATGGCCGCCCACAAAGCGCCGGCGGATGTCTATTTTTTGGTCCTTTACCACCTTTTCAATGGGTTCGCGGCTGATCTCGACGAGGAACGGATCATCAAATCGGCAACCGGCATCCGCGATACCGTGGTATGGCGCAAACTGTATAAATTTCAACGCGATGGTGTGTTTGGTGCCATCGACAAGCTGGAGCGTTACGGGGGCTGCATCATCGCCGACAGTGTGGGGCTCGGTAAAACCTTCGAAGCGCTGGCGGTGATCAAATATTTCGAATTGCGCAATGATCGGGTTCTCGTCCTCTGTCCCAAACGGTTACGCGACAATTGGACGCTCTATCAGGCCAATGACCGGCGCAATGTGTTGGCCAGCGATCGTTTTCACTATGATGTATTGAATCATACCGACCTTTCCCGTGATGGTGGCATTTCCGGTGATATCGATCTTTCGTTCATCAATTGGGGCAATTATGATCTGCTGGTGATCGATGAATCGCACAATTTTCGCAACAAACCCTCACACCGGGATCGTGAAAGCCGTTATGAACGGTTGATGCGAAAGGTGATCAAGGCCGGGGTCAAAACCCGGGTGTTGATGCTGTCGGCAACGCCGGTCAACAATCGTCTGGCGGACCTCAAAAACCAGATCGCCTTCATCACCGGCGCCGATGATGCGGCATTTCTGGATCAGGGTATCAACAGTGTCGAGGCCACCATTCGGTTGGCCCAGGGCCAGTTCAACCATTGGCTGGAGTTGCCGGATGTCAGCCGTAATCCGCTCCGTCTCACGGAAATGCTCGGTTTCGACTACTTCAAGCTGCTGGACATGCTGACCATCGCCCGCTCCCGCAAACACATTGAAAAATATTATGGCACCTCGGAGACGGGAGCGTTTCCGGAACGGTTGAAGCCGAAAAATTTTTACCCCGATGTGGACCTGAAAAAAGAGTTTCCGCCGGTTCGGGTGATCAACAATGAAATCCGCCGCCTGAACCTGGCGGCCTATACGCCGTTGCGTTATGTGTTGTCCGGTCGATTGGCCGCCTATGAGGCCAAATATGACACGCAGGTCCGCGGGGGGGATGTTCGATTTCGCCAGCTGGATCGGGAAGAGAGCATGGTGCATCTGATCCGGGTCAATCTGCTCAAACGAATGGAAAGTTCCGTCAACTCCTTCGCCCGAACGTTGGAACGGCAGTTGAAAACGGTGGAAAAACTGTTGGCCAAGCTGGATGCGCATCCGGGTACGGTCGAAGAGTTGGTCATCGATGAAATCGACCTGGATGATCCGACCTATGAAACCCTGCTGGTCGGCAACAAGGTCAAGGTATTGTTGCAGGATGTGGACCGCATCCGTTGGCGCCAGGAGTTGGAGGAAGATCGTCTGTGCCTGGCGCGCATGCGTTCCGAGGCGATGCGGATCACCGAGGCCCGGGATGCCAAGCTGGTGACCTTGAAACAACTGATTCAGGAGAAAGTGACCGACCCCATCAACCCGAACAATCGCAAGGTGATCGTTTTTACCGCCTTCGCCGATACCGCCGCCTATCTGTATGATGCCCTGGCGGAATGGGGCAAGGTGGCGTTGAACCTGGAGAGTGCCATCGTCACCGGTTCCGGGGGCAACAAATGCACCCTCGCCGGCATCCGCTCGGACCTGGGCGGCATTCTTTCGGCCTTTTCACCCCGTTCCAAGGAACGGCCGCAGGAACTGTCCGGTGATGGCGAGTTGGATCTGCTCATCGCCACCGACTGTATCTCCGAAGGTCAAAATCTTCAGGACTGCGACTGTCTGGTCAACTATGACATTCACTGGAATCCGGTCCGGATCATCCAACGGTTCGGTCGGATCGACCGTCTCGGTTCGCCCAATGAGAGCATCCAACTGGTCAATTTTTGGCCCAACATGGAACTGGATGAATACATCAATCTGGAACAGCGGGTCAGCGGCCGTATGGTGCTTCTGGACGTTTCGGCCACCGGTGAGGAAAATGTCATCGAGTTTCAACCCGGCAACCAGATGAACGATCTGGAGTATCGCCGCCGGCAGATGCTCAAGTTGCAGGATGCCGTCATCGATATCGAGGATGTCGAGGGGGGGATCTCCATCACCGATCTGACCCTGAACGATTTTCGGATGGATCTGGCCGGTTATCAGCGGGCCGGGGCGGTGGATTTGGCAACCGTGCCTTTGGGCGCCCACGCCGTCATCACTTCCCGGGAGGCGGGTGTGCCGCCCGGGGTGATCTTCTGTCTGCGCGCCGAGGGGGGATCGGCATTGAATGAACCGGAGCCGGCCTATCCACTCTCTCCGCACTATCTGGTCCATGTGGGCGATGATGGAACGATTCGGTTGCCTTTTACCCAGGCCAGGCTGATCCTGGATCGGCTGCGTAAACTTTCCATCGACCGTCGTATACCGGATGTTGGCGCCTGCGGCCGTTTTGATGACATGACCCGGGGTGGACGCGATATGGAACCGTGGCAAAATTTACTGGCCAAGGCGGTTGGCGCCATCCAGGGAAAGAGGGAGGAGCGGGCGATGGCCACTCTTTTTTCTCCGGGTGGCATCCAGGTGGTGAATGGGGAATTTTCCGGCATCGATGATTTCGAGGTGGTGGCCTGGTTGGCGGTTCTTCCGGCCACGAAGGAAGGCATGGCGAAATGATCGGCGTGGAGCGGGTCATAACGGCGCTGGCCCTGCCCGAAGAGGCCCGGGTCGATCAACGGGTGCCGAAAAACCTGTTGATGGAGCAGGGGACCGTCACAGCGGCGGACCGGAAAAAAATTAAAGATGGCATTGACTCCCTGCACTGGATCGCGGTTCTCAAATCCGGCAACCTCGCCCTGCCGGCCTTTCGGGACGGGGTGCGGGAGTATGCGGAATTGGTGGTGATTCACGCCGCGTTGCGGCCCCGGGCCAAAACCGCCCGTTTATCGACGTTGATTCATCGGGCCATTCCCTATCCCCTGGTGCTGCTGACCACCGATTCGGAGGGTGTGACCCTTTCACTGGTCCACAAGCGTCATTCGCAAAAGGAGACGGGTGGCGTAATGTTGGATGGGGAGGTGATCCGCGAACGGTTGTCGTCCGCTGACGGGGTGGAAGGGGCATTTTTGGATGCACTGGCCCTTTCCCGGCAGCAAGCCGATGACCTGTTCGACCTGTATCGGCTCTGGTCGGAACGGCTGGAAACCTTGACGGCCGCCCGGATTACCGGAACTTTTCGTCCGTCGGCATCGGTGGAAAAGGGTCGGGAACGGCGTCGGATGTTGCGGGATCATGCCGAGGGGTTGAAAAAACTGGCCGGCTTGCGCGCCCGGGCGGCCGGGGAGAAACAGTTGAACCGACGGGTGGCGTTGAATGTGGAGATTCAGGGTATTCAAACGAAACTGAACGATTTGACCGATCGGTTGCGGGAGTGAGGAACGAGACGGAATGAGCATGCGCAAAATTATGGC
>CAYFNE010000193.1:0-5090 GCA_964344355.1 uncultured Magnetococcales bacterium | reverse complement strand
ATCCTCCGGGTTACCTTTTGTGTCCGTGGCGTAACGTCCCCGCCTTCTTTCGAGCCTCGTGTTTTCGGCGGGGGCGTAACCCCGCCCTACCGTTTGTGACATCAGGACATTGGCGTCTGGAAACGGTATGAGGTGCGTCCAAAACAGTATCCTGTTGTTTTGTCGCCGGCGCTTGTACCGGCGAGCCTCGGAATGCCTTGTTGCGCGGTTTTTGCGCAACAAGGCATTCACTTTGCCAGTCGCCGGAACAGGTCACCAGTCGCCGGGGAACAGGTCACCAACATCAAACCATTGCTGGAATTTGATCGGTCCCAAAGCGTTGGCCTTCAATCCTCCAACGGCACCGCGAACCGTCGGGAGGGGCGTTTGGACAAGGCCGGTTTTTCCGGTACGGGCTTTTCCGTTTCGTCGGATTTGGTGGGAACCGCCGCCGGGGTGGGCGGGGGGATTTGGGGTCTGGTATCGGCCTTGACCGAAGTGGTTTTCACCTTGCCCCTGGTCTTTTTGGCCTTTGTGGTCTTTTTGCTTTTTTTGCTCTTTTTGGCCTTTTTCGGTTTGGAATGGGTGGTTTTCATCCTGGCCTTGGCCCGGTTTTTCGGCAACGGTTTGACGGCCGTCTTTTGTTTGGGAGCGGTCCGGGTGGGGTGCGCCGTTTTTTTGGCCGGGGGGGGTTGCAGGGCCGGCAGCGGTTCATCCGGCGGCTCCCCGGCCAGGGATTTTTTCAGCACTTCGGCGATCTCGTCGCGCTCTTTTCGTTGCGCCTCCACATCCGGACCCTGGCCGATCTGATCCGGCCCCAGCAACATGATGCTGAAGGCCCCCAGGGGTTGCCAGTTGCCCCGGTCCACCCGATCGTACACCTTGAAAAACCACAAACCCGGGGAAAAATCACCGGAGATGGCACCGGCGGCGGTGTAGAGGGGCAGGGTTTCATCCTTGGGCGACGCCACCGGCGCATAGACCAGATCGGTGATCTTGTCCCCGTCCTGATTGATGATGTTGACCTTGAGATGATGGGTGCCCTTGTGGGCCAGGATCAGATCGAGGATGAAATAACCGACGACGCCGGTGGGACGGGTGCGCAGGGCCTTGACCACCGCCATCGGTTGAATGGTTTCGCCGCCCTGTTCGGCCATTTTATCGGAAAAATAGGCGTTGCTGATATAGGCCGGTTGTCGATATTTGCCGGCCAGGGCGGTTTCGGGAACGGCCAGCAACGGCAAAAGGCTGAAAAAGAAGAGCAGCCACGGCGGGCGGTTCCGTTTTGGAACCGACCATTTATTGGTTCGTGGGCTCACTGTGAGGTGGTTGTCGATCATGCGTCCATCTCCCCGCCCATCCGGGCCAGAAGTTCCGCCTGATGATGGGCGGCGAGGGAGGAGACGATCTCCTCCAGATCCCCCTGCAGGATCTGTTCGAGTTTGTGCAGGGTCAGATTGATGCGGTGGTCGGTCACCCGGCCTTGGGGGAAATTATAGGTGCGGATCCGTTCCGACCGGTCGCCGGAGCCGACCTGATCGCGCCGTTCCCGGGACCGTTCATCGTTGGCGGCGCGTTGTTCCAGATCGTACAGGCGCGCCTTGAGCACCTTCAGGGCCTTGGTTTTGTTTTTCAATTGTGACTTTTCATCCTGGCAGGTCACCACCAGGCCGGTGGCCAGGTGGGTGATGCGGATGGCGGAATCGGTGGTGTTGACGCTTTGCCCGCCGGGGCCGGAGGCGCGGTAGACATCGATGCGCAAATCCTCCTTTTCATTGATTTTCACATCCACCTCGGTGGCCTCCGGCAGGATGGCCACGGTGCAGGCCGAGGTGTGGATGCGGCCACCGGCCTCGGTGGTCGGTACCCGCTGCACCCGATGCACCCCGGATTCGAATTTGAGGGCCGGATAGGCCCCTTTGCCGCTGATGGTGGCCACCACCTCCTTGAAACCGCCCAGGGGGGTGATGCTGGTGGAGAGGGTTTCCAGGCGCCAGCCGCGGGTTTCGGCGTAACGGTTGTACATGCGGAACAGATCGGCGGCGAACAGTCCCGCCTCGTCGCCGCCGGTGCCGGCGCGGATCTCCAGGATCACGTTCTTGCCGGCGTGCGGGTCGGGGGGCAGCAGCATCAGGCGCAAGGCCTGACGCTCCCGGTCCCGGCGTTCCCTGAGGGCCTCCCGTTCTTCCCGGGCCATCTCGCGCATGTCGGCATCGCTGTCGGCATCGTTGATCAGGGTTTCGGTCTCTTCGATCTCCCGTTCCAGCTCCTGGTATTGTTGATAGGCTTCGACCAACGGGCTCAGTTCGCCGTACTCCTTGCTCAGGCGGGTGAACAGGGGGGCGTCGGCCATGGTTTCCGCCTGACCCAGCAGAGCGGTCAGCTCGGCGTGGCGGCGGCTCATCACATCCAGTTTTTCCAGAAGAGACATGGGGGTCCTGATCGTTTACCTGTGGATAGCGAAACAACAACCGACGACCACGCCACTCCCTGGCCGGCCATCCCTGCCAAAAAAGTTTATCGACCGCCGGGAGGCGGACCATCCAGATCGAACAGCCGTCGCACGGTGTCGACGTACAGATCTCCATCGGTTTCCGCGGCCATCTCCTTGAGCCGGCTCAGGGGACCGTGCAAAATCTTGTTGACCAGCAACCGCCCCAGGGCGTCGAGGCGTTGCCGTTCATCGGCGGTCAGCTCCGGCCAGCCGTTGGCGGTGCGGGTCAACTCCCGGTCACGGATCGCCTCCAGTTTTTTCCGCAGGGCGACGATGGTCGGCACCACGTCCAGGGTGCCCATCCAACGGACGAAGGCCGGCGCCGCCTCGTCGATCATTTTTTCCGCTTCGATCACCGCTTCGCCCCGGCCTTCACGGTTGTTTTCGACGATTTGCGTCAAATCATCGATATCATACAGATAGGCGTTGTCCACGGCGCCGATATCCGGATCCAGGTCGCGGGGCACGGCGATATCGATGTAAAACTGGGGCCGTTGCCGCCGTTCCTTGAGGGCGCCACGTACCATGGCGGCGCTGACCAGGTGGCCGCTGGCGCCGGTGGAGGCGATCAATATATCGGCCTTATGCAGGATCGTTGCCAGATCGTCCAGGGAATAGGCTTGTCCATCAAAGGTTTCCGCCAGGGCTTCAGCCCGGGACCGGGTACGGTTGGCCACCAGAATACCAACGCCGTGGCCGACCAGGTGCCGGGCCGCCAGTTCACACATTTCGCCGGCGCCGATCAACAGGCAGGTGTGTCCTTCCAGGTTGCCGAAGATGCGACCGGCCAGGGAGACCGCCGCCGAGGCGATGGAGACCGGGTTGCGGGCGATGTCGGTTTCGGTGCGCACCCGTTTGGCGGTTTGGAAGGCCTGGTGGAAAAACCGGCTGAGTACCTGGCCGACGCTTTTGCTCGCCAGGGCGTCGCGGTAGGCCTGCTTCATCTGTCCCAGTATCTGCGTCTCGCCCACCACCAGGGAGTCGAGGCTGGCGGCGACGCGAAACCCGTGGCGGATCGCCTCTTCGCCGTTGTGGCTATAGAGGTGCGGCAGCAGATCGTCCGGTTCCAGGTGCGACCGTTGCGCCAGCCAGTCGCTGATGGCGGCGAAACCGCTGTCCGGATCGTGGCAGATGAAATAGACTTCGACGCGGTTGCAGGTGGAGACCAGCGCCCCTTCGTCGATCCCCTCCAGGGCCATCAATTCGCGCAGGCAGGCCGGTATTTCGGCGGGGGCCACCGCCAACCGTTCGCGCATGGCCACCGGCGTCGTTTTATGGTTGAGACCAACGACGGCGATTTTCATGATGGCCCGGGGGCTCCGACAGGGCGGATGCCGGCTGGACGGCGGCTGATGGGCGACGGATTCCGGGGGAGGGCCATGAATTCCAGATGGGTTGATGGGGTTTCGAAACAAAAACCCCATGATAACCCGGATTCGGGAGACGGAAAAGGCCCGGCGCACGCGCCGCAACGCTTGCTCCCGGCCACTCCAAGGGGTATCATCAGAGGTTGCTTCCGATCCGTTCGGGAAAAACCGGGTCCGGCGGGGTGTAGCGCAGTCTGGTAGCGCATCGGCTTTGGGAGCCGAGGGCCGGAGGTTCGAATCCTCTCACCCCGACCATTTTTTTCCCGGTGTCGTCTCCGTTTCCATCCGGGTCGGTTTCGAGATCGACTCCCGTCGGATCACGCCTCGTTCATATCCGGGTTCAGGGGATATCGGTTGAAATCAAACCATGTTTTTTCAACCGATGCAGCAGATCATCCTTATGCACCGGTTTGATGATGTACCCGTCACATCGGCCCTGGTTATAGGAGCGGGACATGCTCGCCATGTCATTGTGGCTGGTCACCATGAAAGCGGTGGTATAGTGCCATTTTTGTGGGTTCGGGGTCCGCTCCATGAAGGTTTTTTCCGTATCACGAATCCGTTTCAACGCCTCCTGACCATCCATGAATGGCATTTCAATGTCCATGAGCACCAGATTGAAGGGGACGTTGTTTTCCAGTGCCCCATGAAACAGCGCCACCGCCTCTTCACCGTTTTTGGCCAGGACACACTCACCAAACTTGCGCAAGAGGAGGCTCAATAATCGACGGTTGTTGAGTTCATCGTCGGCGATCAATACTTTCATGATCCGCTCCCGCCTCGCTTCGTAACGCTACCCTGACAAACGGCCGCTGGCCAAAGTTGTGCCTGAGTGCTTGATTGCAACAGGAAAAAATCGGCCCGGAGAATCATAACCGTTCAGACCCCCCTTGCCGAAAAACCTCTTCTGTAGGAGCCAGATTGCTGGCGAACCTTTGGGAAACAGACCGTTACGCATCTCCCGTTCGCGAGCGAGCTCGTTCCTATCATGGGGGTGTCTGAACGGTTACGGAGGATCTCCCCCGTTCTTGGAGTCGATTATAGCAAAAAAATTCCCGCCACGATCGACCGTTTTCCAAGGACCATGGTCCCTGTCGGATTTCATGCCTCCACCGTTCACGCATGGGCCCGACTTTGACACCTCCTGGTACATGATCCATGCCTTGTAGTGGTTCAGCGTGAATGTAAAAATCGGGCTTCATGGGTATCCGGTTGCCTCAGGCTTGACAACCATATAACATAAAGAGTCC
>CAYFNE010000192.1:0-5154 GCA_964344355.1 uncultured Magnetococcales bacterium | reverse complement strand
GCATGGCAGAAAAAATTCTGACGCGGGAGCCTGGGGTTTGCCAATCGCTTACCATGAACTGTCTGATAAATCAGCCTGTTGTGTTCATCCTTGCCTGAAGGGCACCGTCGATGAAATCCACCCCGAAAAACCTCAAAGGGCACCGATGGTATTGAGAGTGGCGGCAGTAATGGCCAAGTTGGACAATATTTGAGAAATATCCTTCCACAATGTCATCGGTGCTATCTTTTCTGTATTGATGGGGACGACAATGGTATCCCCCGGATCGATATTCATTTTTTGTCTACCGGTGAACCAAGCTGTTCCGAATACAAAGTCTTTGGTCTCATTGGAATACACCTGACCATTGGCCTTGATTACATATAACCCACTACGATTGGACATTTGGTTAAAACCGCCACTCATGGCGATATAATCTTCTAATTCTTTGGTGGCATCAAACTGGTGGGATGCCGGATAGTTGACTGCACCAAATACGGTCACTTCATTGCTCGTTTGAGGAATGATCAAGCGATCTCCATCCCGAAGGATGATCTGGTGGATGTTGTTGCCATGCTTGGCATTTTCCAGAATTTTCGGCAAATCAATGGCCAGCCGGCCTTGCGGCTCGGTGCTGCGTATTTTTTTGACCAGATCACGCAGCATTCGGCTCTTGTTGATGCTATTTTCGTTTTTTTCAGAAGCGGCATCTTCCTGAAATATTTGAACCTCCAACCGTTCCAACAGAGATTCCCGCTCCTTGATTTCCCGCTCCTTGAGGCTTTTGCGCAAAAAGATCGCCCCTTTGGGATAGGCCAACTGTGTCAGACCGCCGGCCCGTTTGACCAAACTCACCAGGTTCTCCCCATCCTGAACGAAGAAAACTCCGGGGAAACGGACCCTGCCGGAGACCGTGACACGCCTGTTATCCGCCCAATACGGTATGATATTGATCCGAAGCGTATCATTGGGTTGAATCTTTATGTCGGAGCTCGGATCGCCGTGCAGGATTTTTTCCAGGTTCACCTGGATGTGACGGATATTGCGGCGTTTGTTGTGAACGACCTGAAAACGGGTCAGTTCCGCGGACAACGTATAGGCAGGTTCCGCCAGTTTGCCGCCGGCCTGGATCAGGTCACTGACACGCATGCCTGTCACGAGCGGATATTCACCCGGAAAACGCACCGCTCCGGATATCCGGGCGATGCGGGCCGGTTTCGCACTGGTGGCCTGTTTGCGCAATTTCAGTAAAACCGGTTCGAGGAGTTCCATTCGACTCCGGGTCTCCGGAGGAAAGGTTTGAATGATCCGACTCTCCTCGGCTGATGAAACAACGGTTGCTTCGGAAGCCATGTCGTTGGCTGATCTCTGTAAACGGCTGCCGACCAGAGACAGGCTGGGTTTGAGAAACAAACCGCGCAGACTGTCCATGTTGAATTTTCCCATCAGGTCCCTGGGCAAATCGCTGGATTTGAAAATCAGGACGTGATCCCGGGCTTTCAATTGAAAACCACGATATTTTCCGGACCGCTGCAAAATCATGCCGGGCCGCACGGCATAGGGGTCGATCTCTCCGTTTTTCCTGGAACGGACCACCAGTGCATAGTCCAAGTCGGCTCCCAGTTGCAGATCGCCGGCGGCATAAATCAGGTTTTTCAGATCCATTCCAGTGGAAAATGGATAAATACCTGGGAAACGGACATGACCGCTAATGGTAACCAACAACTCTTCGTCGCTGAAACGGGCCTGCTCATGGAGTCTGTTGACCACCTCGGCCAAGTTGTTTTTCCGTTGATCGAGTTGTGCTCGATCCAGGGAAAAGACGATGATTGAATCCTTGGGTTTCAAACGTGGATTATCAGACGAGGAAGGATTGGCCATGGCCTGCCGAATGCGCACGATCCGGGTGGAAAGACGGCCACTTCGGGGATCGATCCGGGTAAGCAGGGTATAGGAAAGATCGGTACTTGGCTTCAATTTGTCAATCGATGGCAGGGCATCGGTCAAACGCATTCCAGAATACCATTGAAACACCTCCTCCCGATCCACATAACCTTTCAGGGTCACCACCTTTTCCATTCGATCGAGAACCGAGGGTACCCTTATGGTATCCCCGGATTGGACAGTGGTCTGCCAATGTTTGGATTTGGTATAATCCAAATCGAAAAGAATCCGGTTTTCCTGACGGTCGATCCGTTCCAACTTGATCAGTTTCGGGTTGGCGTTGGGTAGAAAACCATCGGCCAGATTCAACGTCTCCTTTAATGATTTCTCATGAAGCAATTCATAGACGCCCGGTCGTCTGACCTCACCGCCGATACCAATGGTGGGACCGATCGGCGGCACGAAGACCACATCGCCCCCCTGTACTCGGACATCTGCGCTGTCGTCTCCTTCCAGAAGCATGTCGTACACATCCAGTGTATTGACGACATGACCTTTTCGTTTCAATTGGATGTTGCGGAGGGAGCCGATGTGTTGAACGCCACCGCTGACCTGTAGGACATGGGATATCGTGGACAGGGCGTTGACGGTATAGGCTCCCGGTTTATTGACCCTGCCCAGAACAAATACCTGAATGGGGCGCAGGTTGTTCATGGCGATATGGGCCAATTCCGTACCGACCAGACGTTCTTTTATCTTGTTGATTAGTACGTTCTTGAACTCTTGAAAGCGCATTCCGGAAACCGGTATGAGACCGATTTCCGGAAAAAACAGCATACCTTCCCCGTCCACTTCCAGGGTACGTTCCCGAAAGGTTGCACCATCCAGGAATATCTTGAAGGAATCACCGGGACCAACCATATGATCCAGGGGAACGGAAAGATTGATTTCCGGTTTGAACGTGCTCGTAGAAGTGGCGAACAGATCATAGCCGAACTGTTTCAGGCCCAACTCCGGACTGAAGGATTTTGCGATGGCACTGCCTGAAGCCGCTCTCGGAGGGGGAGGCGCCGCCGCGGGAATGGGATGTTTTTTTTCGGGTTTCTTGTCGGTGGTAGCGATAATATTTTTTAGCTCGGGAAAGCCTTGATACAGAATTGCCCGTTTGGTGTCCGTGAGCTCGTATAGTCTGCTCTTTAATTTCGAAACGGGAACCTGCTTCAGAAACAGGCTTTTCTGGTTGGGGTTCAGCCCGGAGAGGACCTTTTGGAACTGGTCGTCGGGCAGATTCATGACCTGATCGATCCGGTCCGCTGAAAAAGGGACACCTGTGGTACCGGACCGGGCCGGGTACATGATCATCAACGGAACCAGCAGCCCCAGGGTGATTAGCAACGGACTCCATATTCCGCCACGGGAACTGGACTGAGAAGAGGTGGAGGATTTCATAGGTTGAATCACAGAGTCTCACGTTGAAGAGGATAAATGCGGCATGATGTTGGAAAGGGTATCATGCGTGTCCTGGGGTACGGAGGGCAATGCCTCAATACCTCGTGTTCCGGGCGTTGCAGAGTCAAATACCGCCCCACCGTGGAAATATCCACGGAAAGAACGGGTTGTCCAGTGCCTGACAGAAAGTTCAAAACATCTGAAAAGTCAGGCTGTTGAAATGATTTTTCAGGATGAAGTTTTCCAAGAGCCTACTATTACCCACTATTTCAAGCAATTATTATCTTGATGAGGAAATTGCAAAATTCCGGAAACGTGTGGTATTTTCCGCTTTTACGGTTTGATTCACAGACGTCCGCAGCCCTTTTCGGCATGATTGGACCTGTCAGGAACCGACAAGCGGGACGGACCACGGACGATGTCATTGCGAGATAGTTTATCCATGTACTGGCTGATCATCCAGGGAAATCTGTGAGGCACACCCCATCGTCAAGACAATTTTTTACCAAAAGTGAGCTCTCAAATCGGTCTTCCCCTTTGGTGACTCTCCTGGCTTTTCATCTCTGTTTCGTTACGATCTTCGTGACCAAGCGGTTTTACGCCGGGAGGGGGATCCACCTCCGCGGCGATCACGCAGGACGCACTCAACCGCCCTCCCCGGCCATCGGATAATGTGACCTGACTGGTCCATATACGCTGTTTGACCGGACGGGCTTTCTGGCCATTCCGCGATGGCATCATAAAACGTATTTTCCCAACAGGATCACCGGGCTTCATTGTTTTCCAAAGCATTCCACCGTCAGGAAGGGTACGATCGTGTTGAGAGCGAACAAGCCAATCCACCTGTTCGCCCAATTTTTTGCTTCCCGCATCAACTCCACGATATCCGCTTCCCGATCAGCCACATGGGCCAGTCGGGTATCGGGAAGATTCTTCGCCTGTTCAGAAAGCCGAGCATAACCCTCGATCCAGCGAAGACTTTCCTTGGATACCAGAACGAGTTCCATCTTTGTTCTTCAGTTGGCGTGTCCACATCCAAGCATCCAGGATTCCCAGCGGTTCCCGTTGGGTACTCACCGCATAGGTCGGATGCAAATACATCCCGCACTGGGGCTCATAGGATAGAGGCCCCCCCTTCGATCTCCTGACCGTTGAAGTCCAACTCCGTGGTATCCTGAATGCACAGCACAACACGATGCGGGGTCATCCGTTTGATGGTACATTCAAAATGAGGAGCCAGAACATCCTCCCAGCCAATGCCATCCTGGGCTAAAAAGCGGTATGCTCCCTGGGTTTCCGTCCAACCGGAGCAGGCGGCAGGGATGCTGCGGGAAGGAGATTCAGATAATCTCTCAGCCAACAAAAACGGGCAATTATTCAATCTTTTGTCGCCCAGATCAACCGTTTTGAGTTCTTCCTCTGCCAGGTCATCGGCCCTCTTCTCCTCTGTTGAGAAAAGGGCCGTGTTATCGCAAGCCAAGATGTGTGTAGGGGGATGCTCTAAACCACCTTGCTCGTTCCATTGACTATCACGGTCCGCAGATGTCCAGTCCCTTGTATATTCTACTCAATCGAAATTGGCATGCTAAATTGATGTGTATAAACACCAGTGATTTGGGGGTCGTTCGGGGTGGTCGGTAAAGATTGATGAATTACATTAGCCTCGTGGCAATTGTCACCAGTACCACTGTGTGACAATAACCGCATGTTTTGAATGATTGCTGTTTTTGATATATAAACAAGCTTGTCTGAGTGCAGTCTTATCACATCCCCTGGACCAGAAGTGAGAGAATAAGAAGTTCCTGAGCATGAATCATCTGGAAAATACACATAATCAGATAT
>CAYFNE010000191.1:0-5164 GCA_964344355.1 uncultured Magnetococcales bacterium | reverse complement strand
TTGACGTTAAATTCGAACGTCGAGTGTCTCATTTTCATTGACACATTCCGAGGAGCCGGGAGCAGCCACTGAGATCGAGAGGGGGTGTTGAATGCACGAGCAGTACATCGAAAAATGCAAGCATTATTGGGACATGGTTGAGTCGTTCACCCTGAACGAGACCGCCGCGTTGTGGTGTGATACCGATCCAGAATTGGCGGACCAGCTGGCCCGAATGCAAGGTCAGTGTTTTACCGTCAAAAAGCGCGTTCTTTCTAATGCTATTCGGAATAAGCGAATTCCTTATTCGTGGAGAGGAAGCGGAAACAGCGTCAGTTCAACAGGATGGGTTGAGCGATTGACTGTGGAAGAAATGATTGAAAATGACGTGATTCTTCTCGCTCGCGAAGAGTTGGCAAAATGGTTCGAGCAACTTCCAACCGGTGATCGACCGGCGTTCCTTTTCGGCGTTGATCGGCATCTGGCTATGCCGGATAACAGGCCAGATGCGCCGCATCCCTTTGATAATCCCCGGCATAGGGAGGCTCGACGGCATAAAGAAAGGGTGCGGGCGATTGCGGCGCTCATCTGGAAGGGAAATCCATCAAAGACGATCGCTGACATGATCCAAAGCGATGCCATCAACGGCATTGCATGCGAAAACAGGAATCCAGTTTACAGCGAAGACACGCTCCGAAAGTGGGTTAAGGACCTAAATCCGCAGGAGGGGCAACCGGGCCGTCCACCAAAAGTCGAGCGCCGCCCCTCGCCATGGGAAAAATAATGTCCGGTTTCCCATGAGAAATCTATTTTCTCCCACCAGAATGGAATTTTTTTAAGAAAAATCACCGTGTTATGGTTTTCCCTGTCAATCACCATAAATCGACGGAGGCAAGCTATGAACACCATCCCTTCACGAAAAAAACTCGCTAAACTTCTATCCCCTCACCAAGTCGCCGATGTGCTTGGCGTCGAAGTCACCACCCTTGCCAACTGGCGTCATAACAAACGTTATTTTATACCCTATGTAAAAATCGGCCGGAAGGTGATGTATCCGGAACCAGGGGTCATCGATTTCATCGAGAGCCGGACCGAACCAGGTTCCCTGGTTGGTGCGTGAGGGTGAGCGTATGACGCAGGCAACAAAAACCCCCGGTCCGGCAAGACCAGGGGTTCGAGTCAGTCGGGTGCAGGCGATCCCGACAGCAGCCATTATCACCAAAAAATGTCGCCATATCAAGGTGAAAGACCGGTTTCTGGTGGTGTGACATGGCTGACCTGACTGGGATTTTTCCGGGTGGGTTCGATCCGAGCAAGCAAACACCCCCACCGGCTCCTGACGCCCCCCCGGATATTGCCTTCGGTGAGGAGTTGTTGGCAAGCGGTTTTCGGCTTATTGGCCCGGTGGTCGGCGATGGCACGATCCGCCGGATTCCTATGTCCGATGACAAGCGCGGCAACAAGTCCGGGTGGTACTGTTTGCATATGGACCATCCGGCGGTGGGCATCGCCGGCAACTGGCGGACCGGCGAGGAGTTGCGATGGTATGCTGGGGGCGACCGGCGGGATCTTTCAGCCTCCGAGCGGGCTGCGATCGATCGCCGGATTGCCGAGGCGAAGGCCACCCGGGAGCGGGAGGAGCGGACGCGCCAGGAGGCCGCCGCCGAGATTTCCCGGTGTCGAGTTGAAGAGTCGGAGCCGGCCCGGGCTGACCACCCGCACCTGGTCCAAAAAAAAATCCCCCCGTGCGGAGCCCGCCAACAGGGGGAAAATCTCCTCCTGGCATTCAGGGATTCGACCGGAAAAATCACCACGTGCCAGACGATTTCGCCAGATGGCCAAAAGCGATTCCAGCTTGGTGGAAAAAAGAAGGGCAGTTGGTTCCAGATCGGCGGCGAAATCACCGGCCACGTCGATATCGTTGAAGGATTTTCAACTGGCGCCACAGTCCACATGGCCACTGGTGGACCGATTGCCGTTGCCGGGGATGCCGGCAATTTGAAATCGGTGGCCCTGGCGATCCGGAAGAAATATCCGGGGGCGGCGATCCGATTTTGCGCAGATAATGATCACCGAACCGAAGGCAATCCGGGGCTTCGATATGCCCAAGAGGCCGCCGAGGCCGTTGGTGGGCTGGTGGCGGTGCCGGACGTGGCCTTGCTTGGCGAAAAAGAGACTGATTTCAATGATCTGATGGCTCTGCATGGCATCGAGGCGGTTCGGGAAGCACTGGAGACCAGCGAGATGAAGGAGCCGGCGGGCCGATTCAAGTTGGTCCCAATCGGCGATCTGTTGAAGGAGCCGGCACCGACAAAATGGGCCATCCATGGCTGGCTTCCTGCGGAAAGCCTGGCGATGTTGGTGGGTGACCCGGCAGCCGGGAAATCCTTTTTAGCGTTGGATTGGGCCGCCAGGGTAGCGACCGGGACATCTACCAAAAACAACCGGAAATCAACGGTCGGTCCGGTCATTTACCTTGCCGGGGAGGGCCATCACGGCATCCGTCGTCGTCTCCTGGCCTGGAGTATCCACCACGATGTGGACCTTGGGGCGGCACCGCTTTTCGTGTCGGAGGCCGGCACCGCGTTGAACGATCCGATGGCGTTGACCGAAGTCCAGGCCGCCATCGGCCGGGTTGTCACGACACATGGCGATCCGGCGCTAATCGTCGTCGACACATTGCATCGGAGCCTTGTTGGAGATGAAAACAGCGCCAAAGACATCGGCGATTTTGTCAAAGCATGCGATAACCTGAAATTTCGATACAAATCAACCATCTTAGTTGTTCACCACTCTGGCCATGGCGACAAAACCCGCGGCCGCGGTTCATCCAGCTTGCGGGGAGCGGTCGATGTTGATCTTCTGCTGACGACCGCACCCGACGGAACACGGGTTCTGGGTTGCGCCAAAATGAAAGACGGACCGATCCCAGATCGCCAGGGGTTCACAATTAGGACGGTCCCTTTGCCATGGCTGGACGAGGACGGCGAACCGGAATCGTCGGCGGTCATCGTCAAAACTGCCATGCCAGGGTCCGCCAAGGAGCGATTGTCGCCATCTCTGGAGTTGGGATTAACCACCCTACGCGAAGGCCTTGGCGAAGCTGGCACCGTGCCCCTGGACGTGTGGCGTGACATCTTTTACCGGGACCACCCCGGCGACAGCCTTGAAGCGAAGCGGAAGGCATTCCTTCGTGTTCGTAAAGGATTGATTCACAAAGGATTAATCACCGTGAAGGACGACATTTATCGCCTCGTTCCACAGCGGGACAGAGCGGGACATTCGGTCGCCCCAAAATGAGGGGCAATGTCCCGCACAATGTCCCGCCCCGTCCCGCCATACCGGGACATAGCGGGACATAACCGAACTGAACTGATGTCTGAAATTTATGTAAGTTTTCAACTAATTGAGTCTTTACCGGGACACCGGGACATGGCGGGACATTTGCAAAATGTCCCGATGTCCCGGCAAGGCGATGGAGCGGGACATTGGGGACACACCCCAGGGGGGTGTCCCCGATGTCCCGCCCGATGCCCCCGACATTGGAAGAAGATGGAAAGGCGGATATTTATAGGTGCATCAAAAAATCTAATTTAGATATACCAAGCTTTCCACGCATGGCCTGGCGAATGACGCCGGGCGTCAACTATCGCCGGGAGGCGACAAGGAGAAAAAAAATGCACGAACTCGAATTTCCCAAACTGATCGAACGATACCGCACCAAGGGGTTCAATTTGGCGGGCGCATATCAAAAAATATTCAAGGATCATCCGGAAGCGCATGACAAGTGGCTGGCATCCAACCAAGCCAGTCCTTGGGAGGTGATGGCGGCAAACTACCCAAGTGGCGAAATTTGGCCTTTCCGAAAAATCGTTGGCAGGCTTCTTTTAAAAGGAAAGCCACTGGGTGAATCTATCCGGAGAGCGGCGAGAGAAAACCCTCGAGAGTTTTTTTATATCAATACGGCACGTTGGTGCCGGATGGGATGGTTGAGCATTTCGGGGCGATTGATCCGTTGCAAAAATAATTGGGTCCTTTCAGGAGTGCTTCCCCTGCGGGTATCAATCAGCCCGATTTCGGACTATTTATGGCACGATTTTTGACAGTCGTTACCGTTACCGGTTCCGGTTGAGGCCACCCCTTTCAGCCGGTTCCCAAAAAATGCGCCACGCCGTCTTGCAGGGCAGGCCTTTGCCGACATCTGGCCCTTGTTGGTGGCGCTGCCGGCCGATGAGCAGCCTTTCGCCCCCAGGGGGTTAGTTAGATCGGAGAATGCGGAAAAATCGGGCACAGGACTGCTGATGGCCTTGACGGGGCATCACCGATCGGTCATGGTGAATTTACTGGGCTCTCAATCCCACAGATAAGCGGACACCGCACCCGTCAGCCAAGCGGTATTTTTGTGCCCGGATTCCGGCATGGTTTCAACATTCCTGCTTCGGGCCGGGTGTCTCATGGCCAATACAAGACCCTTCAGGGAAAAGCCATGGGGCCGTCCTTATCGCGGTTGAGAGCGCCCGGCAATCATTTCTCGAAAACGATAAGGAGACACCATGAACGACACTCAACCCACAAACCTTCCCACCGAGCCATGCCAGCCCTGGACCTACCGTCCAAACACCCCAACTGATGCTTTTCGCGCAGCGCGGATCATGATCGATTGTCTGAACGTCTGGATTACCACCGGCGAGCAAGTCAGCGAGGACAGGCAGCTGGGAGTTGGTATGTTTTTTGAGGCCGTCAATGCCGTGATTGCTGGTGGGGAGAACGAGTACGAGCGCAAACTGCGTGAAAAGGAGTTGTAACGAATCGGACACCATCCCCTGCCATGGACGGCGGGGCGTCCCTTGGAGCATTTTTTTCATCAATGCCGCTCCGGCAATTTTCAGCTTTTCATCCTTGGCGCCGGAGCGGCGCCGCTCCGATCGCCGGGATAATTCCGCCAAAATCGGCTTTTTGCATCAGTTTCATGAATGTGGTTGCTGCCGTTTGTCATGCACATTACACCCCTCAAGCAGCCATCCGCCCCCGCCGTGCCACATCCCGAAAAATCGCCCGCCGGGCTGCACACGGGTCTATGTCCAGTACCTGGCAACAAAACTTGAATGAACCCACCCCCACGTCACTGGCGCGTAAGCGATTGGCAAACCCCAGGCTCCCGCGTCAGAATTTTTTCTGCCATGCT
>CAYFNE010000190.1:1532-5174 GCA_964344355.1 uncultured Magnetococcales bacterium | reverse complement strand
GGTTTTCCGGGACAACAAATTACATTCCGGGAGATTCTGGGATGTTGTGCCGAGGCGGCGGACTATGAGGAAGTGCCGTTCAGCTTGCTGAAGAGGTGTAGGACGTACTCTGGTCAAAATCCAGTATCAACAGCGAAATCACAATGTTTTCATACCGGTCAGCGTGAACCGCCATTTCCAGAACCTCGTGATCCTTGAACCAGGTTCCCTTGGCCATGGGCACGCCGTCCTTGGGATAGTTGGTGATATTACGCTTGGTAGCCAATGATTTTGCCGGGATTTCGATGGGTTGCCACTTGGCTTTGGGGAAATGGGTTCCAGCCTTTTTGGCGGCTTCACTCGCCTCCGACCACTGGATGTATCCATCCTGGGAGACCGCCAACACCGCTTTTTGCTGGGTGTAGCGGAGCCACTGGCGGATGGCGGCGGTGAGGGAGACACCGTAGCGGTCGGCGGCGCAACCGATCATATTCAGGTCGGTGAACTCATATGGAGAGATCTGTTCCCGGAAATCGTCGATGGGCATCAGAAAATGAGCGGCGAACGTATCCGCTTCCTGTTCCAGGCGGGACAGTTGTCGGTCATGGAGTGGGATATCGGATACGATGCACTGGAATCCACCGGGATGGTTCTTGCGATGGAGCAGATAATGTCCGAATTCATGGGCCAGGGAGAAACGGATGCGGCGTTTTGAAGGGTTGGTGATGTTGAAGAAGATGGCCCATTCATCGTTTCCCCTTTTGTTTTGTACCAACATTCCTTCAAGGCCGGGCAGATCGTGTCCCTCGATTCTGGTAATGGGATCCTCGGGAAAGCGGCTGGCCGTGAACAACCGGGCCGTTTCCACCACGCTCACAGGATGACGTTCCCGACCGAAAGCCTTATCCAGGGCCAGGTTGATGAAACGGGCCCACTCCTCCGGTCCGTTGGGCTCTGGTCTCACCCTTTGCTCCAGACATCGATCAGCTGACGGATTTTCTTTTTGGTGTCCGGTGGCAATTTCCGGTATTTGCGGAAAAAGGCATGATCGACCTCATGATCAGCAGGCTTCTCCTTTTGTGGATCTGTCAGGAAGGCGGGAGTCACTCCAAGGACATCGGCGACCTTCTGTATCTTTTCCACGGAAGGGCGCGGGATCCGCCCCTGTTCCAGCTCCCAGATGTAGCTCTTGCTGGATTTGGTCAGCTCAGCCAGCTTGTCCAGGGTGTACTCCTTTTCCTTCCGGAGAGTGCGGATTTTTTCTCCCAGTGTGTTGGTCACGGCGCTTTTCCTTGTCAGTCAGAGGGTTCTGTTTTTCGATAATAATTGTATCGGAGTGAGCGCAAAAAAACCATTGAGAAAAAATCCGATGAATCGATATAATCGGTATCGATGGGTTCGGTCAAGAGAAAAATTAATGGGAGTTGGGTAATGGAGACAGTGGCACGGGTGATCCGGAACACCTCGGTATCGGAGTTGCGGCGGTATTTTCATGAACGATTCGAGGATGGTGAGACGCTTGTGGATTGGCGGGGGAGCGAGAGCACTGTGACCCGCCGTCTTCTGAAAGCGTTTTCCAGGATTGATTTTCAACGACTTGCGCCAGTAGCGGTGGATTTTGACAGGTTGTTTGAAATGACCGATGAGCCCGGCCAGCAGGCAATCGTCAGTATGATTTCCAACCAGGAGCAGATTTATAGTCTGGAGAATGCCTACGATCGGGCGATGTGGATGTTTATGGATGATGCCCAAAAATTTCGTCGTGCCGAGGAGGTTCGGTATGCCGAACACAACCGTAAAGGGCGACGCTGGGCTGGGTTCGCCGGTCCTGTGGGGTTGACTGCCAGCCAGGCGGCTGAACATCGGAAGGAGTTTGAGGATAAGGTCCGGGCCATGTTTCAAACAGAGCACGCCCGGCTGGAGCTGTATGACCGGATCCGTTTTGAACTGGACCAGGAAGGAACTCTCCTGATCCAGGCCGTGGTCTATCGGGAGGGGCTGCCCAACAGCCTGCTCGAGTTCAAGAATGGCGAACTTTCCCTGCGTTCCCACCGGCCTGTTCTGGAGGCGGTTATTACTTATGATAATAAAACCGGTTCCATTGAAGTAATGGGACAGGATTCCAAGTCAAGGCCGAGGTTGGCCCGATTGTTTGCCGAAACCATTTTGCGCCATCAGATCCTCGGGGTATTTCTTCCTCTTCGCCAGTACGATCTTACCTCGTTGATGAAGCCACGCCGGTTTCCAACCGATCCGAAGGATGGAATCTCCCATGTTCAGGTCAACACCATCGCCTTACGCCACCAGGATATTCCGCATGCCGCCTTCATCGTGAATCTCAACAACCAGTGTGAATTGACGCCCTATGAGTATACGGAGAAGGGTCTGGATGGTCAGGGGCCATTGGGACGGCCGGAATTCGAGATTTTCCAGGTCACTTTATCGGTTCACTTCCGGCCGGACCGGCACAACCGGCGGGGCAAGGTCATTACTCTCAAGCTCACCCTTCCCAATGGGTGCGACTTGAAAGGAAAAACCCAGAAGGAGCGATTGATCTGTGAAAAATATCTCCCGGCCTGGGGGCTGGTGAAAGCGGTGTGATCATGGGAATTGGTTTAACTTTTTCCGAGTTTGAACTGGCACTGGGCCTGCTGGACTCGGAAAGCCACAGGATCCACGGTTTTTTCCTGGAAGATCATTATGTCCAGGAGGGTCATGCTTTAATCGATCGGGGCATTTTGCATGAGGGTCCATTAAACATGGTCATCCCGGATCGTTGGGATGATGAGATGGATGCCCGGGAGGTGGAGTGGAATCCGGAAACCCGCACCTATCAGTACTGGACATCCCATGGCGGTGGTTGGGTTGATGCCCCTGAGGCGGATATGAAAACTTATGATCTGGATCTGGACTGGATGTTTCGCCACTTGGGTGACATGGTGGGCATCGATAAAGCGGTGAAGTACCGTGAAATCGTGCCCAACTTGATATGGGAGTTGGGAACGGTTTGGAGCGGAAGGCGAAAGGCCACGGTGTTTTTCTCCAGGAAGCTTTCTTCTTCCCGGAATTTTGATCAGGTCCATGATGGGCTGACCCAGTGGGCTGGAAAGTCATCTGGGGCGGTGCTTTCATTGTCCATTCCGACCAGCCGTCATGCGGTTCTCCCAGGTGGGCACCGTATGTTGTCGCTTCAACAGGTCATTGTGGAAACCGCCAGCGGGTATGAAATGGATATGGAATTACTGCAAGGCGCACTGCAAAGCGCTCATCCATCTTTGGATATGGGGCCAGTGGTTCCCAATGCTGATTTCAGTTCGTTGGTGGTCCATGGGCGAGAGTTCGTGTTCACCGGCGGCAAACAGAAACAAATTCTTGAAATCCTGTTCCGGTCCTGGAGGATGGGTAATCCGAAGTGCCGTACCCGGGCGGTACTTGAAGAGATCG
Source organism: uncultured Magnetococcales bacterium (assembly GCA_964344355.1). Taxonomy (GTDB): domain Bacteria; phylum Pseudomonadota; class Magnetococcia; order Magnetococcales; family CAYFNE01; genus CAYFNE01. The sequence continues at coordinate 1,751 of CAYFNE010000190.1, read as the reverse complement.
AATCTTCGGGCCACGCTCTGTCCCACTTGTTTAACAATCATCCTGACTGGAAAGACCTGATCGGGTACGCCGGAGGTTTCTGCTGGCTGAAAGTTTGACCGGGCAAACAAACTGAAACGTTATCCATAACGCCCCTTCGTGGGCGTTTTTTTTGTTCCGACACGCCACCTCACATCCACCTCACATCCACCTCACATCCACCTCACATCCACCTCACAT
>CAYFNE010000190.1:0-1432 GCA_964344355.1 uncultured Magnetococcales bacterium | reverse complement strand
CCACCTCACATCCACCTCACATCCACCTCACATCCACCTCACATCCACCTCACATGGTTTTGACACAAATTGTCCCAGTTTCATGGTGGACAATCCCTCCATTCAGCCCCATTTGGGGCATTTTTTTTGTGTTTCAGAGCATACCTAACCTCTGGCCTAACATCCGCCTAACATCTGCCTAACAAATGGCCTGGTATCATTCTTTCCAAGTTCAACAGCAACCCGGAGGGAGACATGGACACCAGGCATCTCAATCCTTTTCAGCTTTCTCGTCGTTGGGGCATCACCCCCAAGACCCTTCAAAACTGGCGATCCAAATCCAAAGGCCCTGCCTTCCTCAAGGTCGGCGGCCATGTTCTCTATCGCATGGTGGACATTGAGCGGTTCGAATCCGAAAACCGCCACAACGGCTCCATGCCGCAGCAATCACCTCAGCCTCAAGGCGCGGGGGCCTGATAACCATGTCCACCACCAAAGATATCCCTTTCAGGGAAGACGCAAGAGCGGAGAAGAACCTTTGGGTTGCCGTTCTCGAGCAGGCCATCAATGACGCCGAGGCATTGGCTCGCAGAATCCAGATGAATCCAAACTTGTGGAACGATCCTCTGTTCCGAGCCGATGCCAGGAGTCTGATCGGATATTTCCAGGAGCAATCCATGGAACCGGGTGGTTTCGGATTCATTTGCTCCTTGATGGATGTGAACCCGGGCAGATTCGGAAAACACATCGATGAAAAATATCTCCGGCATCTGATGCCAGTTTCGGAGCGTTCTGTCCGGTTGGCGGCCTACCTACCAGCGGCCTGACGGAGAACACAGTTCCGCGTGCCTAGAATTCATGGTTCGAAAAGCCCGGTTCCTGGCGGGCCTGGTGCGCGGATTTTCCAGGATTTTTCTACAGGAGGAAAAAACTATGGGACTCACTTCTGAAGATTCCATCGGAAAGAACAATGAAGATCAGTCGGTGTTTGAGATGTATTACCAGCTGGAGCGAATCGATCCAAGATCAGGCAGTAACGACCAAGCCCCTGGGATCCACTTTTGGCCCAAGGTCCTTTCCGCCTGCATCATGGTCATTACTCCCATGCTGGCCCAGCAGTGGCTGGAAAGAAATGAGAAAAACCGCAGTCTCAAGCGCCGAAAAATCCTGGAACTTGTATCCGCCCTTGAGGATCGCCACTGGCGGCTCAACGGAGAATCCATCTGTTTCTCCAATGGTGGCCGACTGTTGGACGGTCAACATCGACTCCATGCAATCGCAAAGAGCGATATTCCGGCGGCGGCCGTCGTCGTCTTCGGCGTGAACGATGAGGTCATGCGGACCTATGATCAAGGGGTCAAACGGACGACCGCCGATCATTTCAATATCAATAATGAGAAACATGGGTATCCGGTTGCCTCAGGCTTGACAACCATATAACATAAAGAGTCCA
>CAYFNE010000189.1:0-5207 GCA_964344355.1 uncultured Magnetococcales bacterium | reverse complement strand
AACCCCGCCCTACCAAAAAACGACGTTTTTCAATATGGATGCCGATTAAAACCCCAACCCCTCCAGCAACTTGCCCCCATCGATACCGGGTAGCACCTTTTCCAGTCCCTGTTTTTTGATGAACCGGTCCACCTCCTTGGTGGCTTTGCTTTTCAGTTTTTCCTGGGCTTTTTTGGCGAACGCCTCTTTCAGCAGGGCGTTGATGTCCAGTTGCCAACTGGGCTTGGCGGTGGGACCGGTGAGGCGGATGGGGATGGTCAGGCCGGTCAACTCCTCCATCGGTTTGCCGCCCTGGCCGGTCAAAGTGCCGACGACGCCGGTTTTGACCAGATAGTTGATCCGGTCGCGGGGCAGGTCGACCTGACCCTCGCCACGAATGCGCAACAACGGTGAAACCATTTTCAGATCCCGGTTGTCAATCACCCCGCGACGAATGGCGGTGGAGGCGGACAGCTCGCTGAAGTCGGTTTTTTGATAGGTGCCCGACCGTTCGGTGGGCAACCCTTTGAAGGTGTTATAGGCGTTGCGGATCATTTGCGGGATGTTCACCCCTTTGAGGGCGCCGTTTTTGAAGACCAGATGCGTTTTGCCATCCAGGGTTTTTTTGATGGTCGCCGCATCGCCGCCGAGCAAGCGCAGATCGGCCCTCAGGTTGGCTTGGCCGGTGATCGGATCCTTGCCGGTCAAATCCTTCAACAGCGGACCGGCCTGAATCTGGTTGGCTTTGATGTTTTTCAGTTTGATCAGGGGTGGTTGCCGACGGGCGTCGATGGTGGCGCTGCCGGTGAGGGCGCCCCGGTAGAGACGGGCGGACAAGGGGTGGATGGTGGTCACGCCCCTCTTCTGGCGGGCCGTCAGGTCGAGACGGCTGACGCGGAGATTGTCCACCCGGATTCGTCGCAAAGCCACCTTGACCGTACCGGCCAGGGTTTTCAGGATGCTGTCGGCATCGGTGCCCGCCAGGGCCAGGTTGGCGGTGAGGTTGGTCTCGGCGCTGATGTTTTTCTGGCCGTTGAGATCACGCAGCAGCGGCGCGGCTTGCAGGTTCCTCACCTTGACGTTTTTCAGTTTGATCCGCGGGGTCTTGTCGCGAATATCGACGGTGGCGCCACCATTGACGGAACCCTTGTACAGACGGGCGGAGATGGGATCGATGGTGATCACCCCCGCTTTCGGGGTGGCGGTCAATTGCAGTTGCGCGATCTTGAGGTTGTCCACGCGAACCCCTTTCAGTGCCACCCGGATCGTACCGGCCAGGGTTTTCAGGATATCCTCCGCATCCAACCCCGCCAGGGCCAGATCGGCACTGATGCTGGTTTCGGCGGCGATGTTTTCGGGGCCGTTGAGATCCTTGAGCAGGGCGGCGGTGTTCAAACCGTTCAGCTTGAATTGTTCCACCCGGACCCGGGGGGTGCGGCGCCGGGCATCCAGGATGACATTGCCGGAAAGAACGCCCCGATAGAGTTTGGCCGTCAGGGGCGTCAGGCGCAACACGCCATTTTCCGCTTTGATCTTCAGGTCGATATCGTTGATTTTCAGATTGGCCGCCTGCAAACGACCCACCCGCAATCCACCATCCATGTTCAGGACCGCCAGCGCCGCCAGCGGCGGCGGTTCCTCACCCCCGGTTTTGGCGGTTGGTGCCGGTTTGCCGGATGGTCCGCCCTTGCCCGCCGTCGGGGCGCCTTGGCTCTTGGGCGGCAGATACCGGTCCAGATCGATCCGGTCCAGGTTGAGGTTCCAGGCCAACCGTGGATTTTTGAAATCCTCAATGGTCACCCCGCCCTGGAGTTGGCTTTCATCCAGGGTCGCCCGCAGATCCCGAATTTGCAGATGTTGCGGATCGGCATTGAATTTCAGGTCCAGGGCCACCCGGTTCAACACCCCCTGATCGGCGGTTTTCGGGGCAGGGAGACCGATATCCCGCAAGGTGGTGCGGAGATTGATGGCGGGCAACGACAGGGAGCCGTTGAATTGGGGAGTGGCCAGCAGTTGCTGGCCGGTGATCTCGCCGGTCACCTTCAGGCCTGGGAGCGACAGGGTCAGACCGGTCACCTTCAGGAACTGTTTTTCCAGATCGACATCGGCATTGAATCGGCTGTCCAACCGTATCCCCCCGTTGGGCAACGTCTGTCCCTTGCCATCGATGGACAGGCCGGCCACTTCCAGGCCATACCGTTGCCGGGTCAGGTCCAGGGTGACCCGACCGTCGAGCTCCACCTGACCACTGACGGGGGAGGCGGCGCTTTTGCCGGTGAAGGAAACCTTGAGGGGGATGGGGCCTCCTTTGGTCAGGGCACCGATTTGGATGTTCAGGTCGTGGACCTCATGGTAGGCCTTGGCCGCCTCATCCCGCCAGTTGATGCGGGCGTTTTTCAGTGCCAGACCATTGACCGCCCAGGCCGCCAACAGGGGTTTGGCCACGGCCGGGGCCGCTGCCGCGGACTCCGGTTGACCGGCAGGCGGCACCACCGCGGCTTCCGGTTTCCCGGTACCGCTTTGCAAATCCTCCCAGTTGCCACGGCCCGCCGCATTGCGCATCAGGTTCAGGTCGAGACCGTCGATGGCGACCGTATCCACTTCCAGCCGTTGTTGCAAAAGCGGTTTCAATTTGACCTTGACCTGCATCGAATCGAGGCGGGCGAAGGGGTCCTCACCGAAGCCGGGGGCGTTGCCCAGTTCCAGGGCCCCCAAACGGACCCCCAGCCAGGGGAAAACCGACAGGGAAAAATCCTCTTTGATGGTCAAACGGCGGCCGGTCCGTTTTTCGACCAGGGTGGCGATCTCGCCCTTGTAATCGTTCGGATCCAGGATCAGCAGGGCGGCCAGCAGGGCGGCAACGACGAAACCGATCAGGCCGGTGATGAGAAGGAACAAGAATTTGAGGCTGTTGGCCATGGTGGATCATCCCGTTTCTTTTGGTGTTGACAAGGGGGTGGGCGGTCAATCCGGGTGTTGCAATGGTTCATCATAAAAGAAGTGCGCCGACCGTCCATAATCTCCATCGTACAGAATGACAAAATTACACGTCCATGAACAGGAGTGGCAGATGATCAATCAAAATGAACTACAACAGCGAACGTTTCCAACCGCGATGGATGGGTCGCTGTTTTTGACGGCGCGTACGGCGAAGGTGGTGGATGGGAGTACCGAGTACAACTATATCGGTCTGGCCCATCCCGGCAGCAATGAAAGCGGCGCCGTGTGGATGATCCAACGAGTGATGATCCAGGCCGATGGTTCCACGGCCACCCTGTTTGCCAACGGGGCGGCACTGTTCGATCAGGTCTGGTCCGATCATGCCAGTCTGAGCTATAGCTGAGGGAGGCCGGCATGTCGATGTTGAAGTATAATCCGTTCACTAGGAAGTTTGATCTGGTCAACGATCCCATCGACCTGGGCAGTGCCTTCCAGGGGGTCTGGGACAGTGGCACCAGCTATGGATTGGGCCAGGCGGTCTCCCATTCGGGGCTGCTCTATGTCAGTCTCCAGGCCGGCAACCTCAATCAATCGCCCGATACCCGAACTGCCTGGTGGTCCGGTATCACCCAAAAGGGGGATACCGGTGCCGCCGGCCCTACCGGCGCGGCCGGGACCGACGGCCAGGATGGAGCCCCGGGTGCCACCGGTCCGGCCGGTATCGATGGCGCCACCATTCTGCATGGGGCCGTTGACCCCACTACCGAGGGAAATGATGGTGATTATTATCTCAATACCGCCAGCGGCGATTGGTTTAAGAAACTATCCGGTTCCTGGGGTGCCGCCGTTGCGAACCTGATCGGGCCGCAGGGGGAGACGGGTACGACCGGCGCCGACGGCGCCACCATTCTGCATGGGGTCGTCGATCCCACCACCGAGGGTGCGGATGGGGACTATTATCTCAATACCGCCAGCGGTGATTGGTTCAAGAAGATGTCAGGCGCCTGGGGTACGGCCGTTGCGAACCTGGTCGGGCCGCAGGGGGCGACAGGCGCGGACGGGGCGGATGGCGCCAATGGCGCTGATGGATCGGTATGGTTCAACGGCACCGATGATCCCAGCGTCACCCCGCCGGCCGGCGCCGTGGACGGGGATCTCTATCTCCGCTCCGACGGTGAAGTCTGGAAACGGACCGGCGGCACCTGGTCCACCACCGGCATCAACATCACCGGCGCTTCCGGCGCCGGTTCCGGCGATGTCAACGGGCCGGCCGGTTCGACATCGGGCAACTTCCCCACCTTCGCCAACGCCTCCGGAGATTTGCTCCAGGATAGCGGCCAGTCAGCCGCGGATTTTCTGCCCAGCGCCGCGCCGGACATCGATAAATACACCGAGCCGACCGATTCGGTCTCCTCCTCTGGCGGTGCCTTGACCCTGGATCTGGCCACTGGCCTGAATTTTCACACTACCCTGACCGAAAACATCACCACCTTTACCATCAGCAACTGGCCGGCCGGCAAGCGGGTCAGTGTTACCTTGGAGTTGACTCAGGCGGCTACGGCGGTCTCTTTTGATTGGGGGACGGTCAAATGGCCCGGCGGCACGGCAGCGGATGTGAGTGGAGACTCCAGCATCCATTTTGTTGCCTTCACCAGTCGTGACGGCGGTGCAAGCATATATGGATTCCACGCATCACCAGGGGGGATGAGCTGATGTTTGCGCAGAATCTTTTGAAAATGGGGTCTGGCAACACGAGCCTCCCTTATACGGTGGCCCTGGTGCATTCGGACGATGTGGATGCGTCCACCAATTTTCAAGATGCATCCAGTACCGGCAGCACGGTCGTTGCTGTTGGGAACGCTCAACACAAAACCGACCAACAAAAATTCGGAGGCAGTTCCATCTATTGTGATGGCGATGGGGACGCCATCGAGATTACCCATGGGGAGGCGCTGGCATTTGATGGTGATTTCACGGTCGAATGTTGGGTACGGATTACCGCCTGGCCTACGGCGGGGAAGCAGAGCCAGGGCTACCTTTTCCATACCGGGGCCTGGGGTGGCGCAGGGACGCTCGGGGTCATGCTCCCCTCTGGTACCCTCATCAGCTGGATAACATCTGCCGGATATGTGTACACTCCGGGCAGCACGAACCTGGGTCAGTGGTATCATGTCGCGGCGGTACGCAAGGACGGCACGATCACCATATACAAGGATGGATCGGCGATAACCTCATCCCTCTGTGCCAATGTGACCGAGACACCGACCTCTTTATAGTTTAGTGTAGGG
>CAYFNE010000188.1:0-5224 GCA_964344355.1 uncultured Magnetococcales bacterium | reverse complement strand
TATCTGTTCGCCCTGTTTCTTGAGTTGATCGGCCGTGAACTGGAAGAATTGTTCGCCGCCCCCATCGATCGGTTTGACCTGGATCGCATCGATACCCTGGAAGGGAGTGCGGGGCGGGTCGACCAATTTCGGGAGTGGTATTTGCGGCTGTTTTTGGTTTGCCATTGGAATCTGGGCCTGCTTGATAAGGAGGCGGGGGGTGACGATCCATTTCAGAAGCGCATGACCAACGCCATTTTGGTGTTGTTGGACAATATATTGAATACCCTGGATCGCATGGCGCCATCGGAACAACTCAGTGCCGACTATTGGCGCAATTTTGCCTGGCGAATGAAACAAATTTTGGACGATCCTGCCGTTCTGGAGCCGATACGACTATGGCGGCGGATGATCTGGGACGAAGCCAAAGAGAACGAGACCGGTCACAGCATGCGTTTTCGCGGTCACCCTCCAACCAGTTATCCGTTGTCCAATCCATTGCGAAATTTTTTACTGGAACGACTCTATCTGCACAAAAACCGAAACTGGCTTTTCGACCCTCCGCATAAAAAAGAGGATCCGGATGAGGTTGAGGCTCTTTGGGAAAAGGTTTATGGTATTTCCGGTGTTCGTTCTTACAAGGATCTCCAGAAAAAAGGTCTTTTTCACCACTTGTCAGATTTGTCGTGGCAAAGTTTTTGGATGCATGGTTTGGAGTTTTCAGAGGAGTATAAACTTTCTCAAAAACAGAACTCAAAAAAACCGAGTGATTTCTTTATCGTCATGCATCATAACAGCGATCTTGGCCGGGAGTTTTACCATGTAGCCCTGGATATGTTTCTCGTTCAGACCGCCCACTCTTTTCACCGTGCCATTGAGTCGGTGCGGATGATTGAAATATTACTCCAACAATTGGAAGGGGAGTTGGCTAAGGGCCAGGAACAGACGGGAACAGATGAGTGGAAGGATTCTGAAGATGTGATGCGGGCCAAAAGAAGAGTTGTAGCAGCATTGGACAGATGGTTGAATGGATGGTCCTTTCCCGCGCCGGAGCTTGAGGGGGGGCTTTCCAAAGAGGCTAAAAAATCCTTGGCGACCCTATTGCGTAACAAAGAATTAGGAGAATGTAATATTGAAGTGGATATGGATAAATATTTCAGTGCTTGCGTAAGAATGCTTGGTGATTATTGGGAAAAAGGTGATTTAAATTGGCGGCCCGATGAATATCATTTAGAAAACTGCCTGAAAAAGTATAACTGCAAAGAAAATTATACGAAAAAAAGAGTGGAGTGCAAAACATGTCGTGTTGCCTACGAAGAGCGGCTCCGGGAAATTTTGTTGCCATACGTTTCGGCCCGGGAGTTGGTGTCCAAATATCTCAGTACTGGAGTTGATACGGAAATTCCGCCCCATGAGCGCGCTATTCATGCGCTCCTGTTGGAAATGAAATGTCGGGAAATGGGCGAAGAATTAAATAAGCTCTGGTGCGTAAAGAGTGATGATACCGAGTCAATACCCATTCGCGAGATATTGAATAAAGAGGTGCAAAATTGTATTGTAGGGAATGTCAAGGACGGTTGCGACAGCGATCAGTTAAACAGCGATCATTTGCAAAGGTCGCGCCTGGTCGCCTCACTGCGAAATTTATTGGCATTGGAAACGGCCATCACCTTTCTGATGATTGGTGAGAATCAAATTATTTCGGCCACCACTCCCCCTAATGGGACCAGGCAAGACTCAGCAGGTGAAAAACAGTTGGATTTTAATCAAACCCTGTTTCTCTCCTTTACCGGTCACGCCAATCAGGATCAATGTGTTCGAAATAAACCAGACCAGGAAAATGAAAAACCGGATCATTCCACCCAATTGCGGCCGGAGGACGATTTAAACCCGTTTTACATGTTGGCGCGGTTCATTATTTCCGGTATTGATCGAAACAAGCTCCATCCGGATCGCAATCGGTTGTCGAATGGTACCAAGCCGGACAGTCTCCGGCTTGCCTCCAGCGAGGTTGGCGAGGCTCATCATCCCGTGTGGATTTTTAAAGGAAAGACACTCGAGGTATTAAAGAGTCGTTGGCGCCATGGTTGTGCCGCCAAACAGGCGTATCCCAAACCGCCTTGTAAAGACCCTGACAAGGCGGGGCTTCCCTTCACAATAATGAGTTTCACGACGCTTGGTCGGTATGATCAACTCCGTCTGGTGCCGACCCGTCCAATGTGTCATTGCGCCTTGCCACGTTTTGTACCCGCGTCGGAGGAGACTGAGGAAAATTCATCGGTCATTGAACCGTTTCCGGTATTTTATATCCGTCGGGAATTGGCCATGCCGGTTTTTTTACACAACCGCAGATTTCCACCTTGGGAGGATCCCGCAAACTGCCAACAGCAGCAGCAGCCCATGGCGCTTTTGACCATTGTTTTGGGCCGACCCTCAAGCCGTATGGAATTTTTGTTTCGCCTGCTTCGTTCAATCGAACGCGAAAAAAAGAAAGACGAAAAAAACAAGGTTAATCTGGCCCGGGATTTGGGATGTCCGCCACAATTTTTGGAACAGATCGGACAGTTGTTTTCGGAAAATGACATGGCCTATCTGACCGAGGGGTTTGGAGATCTTATTGTAGTGTTTTATGGCGATGATAATAGACGTCTTGAAGCAATCTTCCGAGCCCAATGTGTTATGTTCGAAGATTTTCAAGTGGACCGCACCGAATTGATTCTTAGTCGTAAATGCATGAACATCGCCTTGCTCAACAAAGGCTATCAGGTCGACACGATGGTGCGGCTGTCCAACGATAATACCCTGATGCAATATAACAGGGAATTCATTGGTCAGGTGCAGCGATTGTTGAAAGATGAAAATTTTCCTTTGAAAGGAAGCATCAACCGTTTCCCAGGGAGAATGGATTTCGTTATTAATTTAAAACCAAGAAAAGGCATAGAAGAAAAGGATTTTACTCCACACTTTCAAAAGCTTTTCGAAAATGGCCCGGTGGATCGGATTCAAACGAACATCACCAGGAAACCGGAATCCTACAAACATTTGAAACCCATGCAAGGCTACCTGGAAACGTAGATATTTCAAGCGGGAACTTGTCAGATTCATCATTCGGCCGGACCCCGGCGGCATCATGAAACCGGCAAAGGGAAAAAGTCGGTTCCGCCAGCCCGTCAGCCCCTGAGAGGCTGTCGAAAACCCTTCAACAGCCTCGTGCGGTCCATGGATGGACCGCCCAAAAGCGCAGCTTTTTGGACCCCCTCTGATCCGGCAAATTTTCGTCGGTTCCCATACTCCGTTTCGCATCCGTACGGCCGGGGAAACGGACCGTTTTTCCACGGCGGCAACTCTGCTATCCTGATCACCGGGAAATCACCGGAGGAGGGTTTTGGGCGCTTCTTCCGAACTCAGACGATTGAGGATCATGAGCAAATTGTTGACCGGCCCGCAAATGCGGGAGGCCGATCGGCGTACCATCGAGGAGGTGGGGTTGCCGGGGGTGGTATTGATGGAAAATGCCGGGGCCGGGGTGGTGGCGTCGCTCAAGGATCGGTTTCCCGATTGGCGCCGGCGCCGCATCCTGGTCCTGGCCGGGGCCGGCAACAACGGCGGCGACGGTTTCGTCATCGCCCGCCGGCTGCTCATGGACGGGGGGCGGGTGTTGGTCTTGCTGTTCGGCCGGGCCGAGCGGCTCAAGGGCGATGCCCGGACCAATCATCGGGTGTTCGTCAACATCGGCGGCAAGGTACGGGAAATCGTCGAACGATCGCAACTGATCGCCCAGGAACCGATCTTCTCCCATGTCGGTCTGGTGGTGGACGCGGTGTTCGGCACCGGTCTGCAGCGGCCGGTGACCGGGGTGATCGCCGAAATGTTTCAACGAATCAACGACGCCGACCTGCCGGTCATGGCCGTGGATATCCCCTCCGGGGTGTGCGCCGACAGTGGTAAAATTCTCGGGGTCGCCCTGCGCGCCGACTGGACCGTCACCTTTGCCGCCGAAAAGATCGGCCACCGTCTCCATCCCGGCGCCGGACTTCGTGGGGAATTGATCCGCGTGCCCATCGGCATTCCCGCCGCCTTCATCGACATTCCCGGCCATGCCGTTGCCCGCAACCTGACCGACGATCTGGAGATCCCCCCACGGCCGGTGGATATTCACAAGGGCAGCGTCGGTCATCTGCTGATCGTCGCCGGCAGCCTTGGCAAGGAGGGGGCGGCGGTGTTGACCGCCAAGGGCGCCCTGCGCACCGGGCCGGGACTGGTGACCGTCGCCACCCCCCGGGCCGCCCATGGCGGCATCGTCGCCAAACTCACCGAATCGATGATCCTGCCGTTGCCCGACGATGATGCCGGTCAATGCCTGGGCAGTGGCTCCCTGGAAACCGTGCTCGACCGGGATATCGATGTGGCGGCCATGGCCATGGGGCCGGGGTTGGGCCGAAGTGAACCGGTTTTTTCCACCGTTCATGAACTCTGTACCCGTCTGGACGTGCCGGTGGTGTTGGATGCCGACGCCCTCAACGTCCTGGCCGACCACGGCAACCGGTTGTCGGACCTCTCTGGAGAACGCGACAACCCGATCGTCGCCACTCCCCACCCCGGCGAGCTGGCGCGTCTGCTGGGCTGTTCCACCCGCAAGATCGCCGAAGATCCCCTGGGGCTGGCCATCAAATGTGCCGGCGAGTGGGGGTTGTGGTTGGTCCTGAAGGGGGCCGCGACCATCATCGCCGCCCCCGATGGCCGCGCCTGGATCAACGACAGCGGCAACTCCGGACTGGCCTCCGGCGGCAGCGGCGATCTGCTGACCGGGATCATCGCCGGTCTGCTCACCCAGCATTGGCCGGTGGAGAGCGCCGTGCGCGCCGGTGTCTGGCTGCATGGGGCGGCGGCCGATGCCGCCGTCGCCGGGGAAGGGGAGGCGGGACTGTTGGCCAGCGACCTGCTGCCGCACGTTCGTCATCTGCGCAATCGTCTGGGATAGTTCATGGAATACCGATCATTCGGCAACACCGGTTTCAAGGTGTCGGTATTCACCCTGGGGGCCATGCGTTTTTTACACGGCTGGGACGAACCCCACGACCACCTGCCGGAGGAGAGCCTGGAAAATTGCCGGCAGGTGCTCTCCACCGCCTTGAAGGCCGGTATCAACCTGATCGAAACCGCCCGGGGCTATGGCAAGAGTGAACGGCTGCTCGGTAAGCGATTGGCAAACCCCAGGCTCCCGCGTCAGAATTTTTTCTGCCAT
>CAYFNE010000187.1:0-5237 GCA_964344355.1 uncultured Magnetococcales bacterium | reverse complement strand
TTCTGGAAGTTTTTCAGGTTGTTTTAGCCTGAGGCAACCGGATACCCATGTTGGATGATTTGCGCCAGGTGGTTCAAAGACTGGAATCGGGTGGACCCGTTCTACTGTTGGTTCAACGGGGAGGCAGTCCACTGTTTCTGGCGCTCCCGAACATCAAATGAGGTGTTGGGCCATGAACCGGAAATGTTTCGAAGGCATTCCTTGATATGGGAACCCGAACCACACGTGGCAGGAGCATTGCCGGGGTCATCGCTGTGATCATCCTGGCTGGAATGTATGGCGTTTTGGAGGGTAGCGGCATCCTTGGTTCCCTGGACGGAGCGGCGTTGAAGGAGCGGATCATCCAGCTTGGTTGGTTGGGTCCTCTGGCAGTGATCAGCCTGATGACCCTGGCTGTGGTGATGAGCCCTATCCCGAGCGCTCCTATCGCACTGGCGGCCGGGGCGGTCTACGGACACACCTGGGGCACCCTGTATGTCCTGATCGGGGCGGAGGCTGGATCGATCATCGCCTTCATCACCGCGAGGCTGTTGGGATACGAGGTCATGAAGAGATGGTTGGGTGGACGGATCTCCCTGGGTCGTCTCGGATCGCAGAACATGCTGATGGGGATGGTATTCGTCAGCCGTTTGTTGCCGTTCATCTCCTTCGACCTGGTCAGCTATGCGGCCGGGCTGACGCCATTGACCACGTGGCGATTCGCTTTGGCCACCCTGGCCGGGATCATTCCCGCCAGCTTTCTGCTGGCCCATTTCGGGGGCGAGATGGGATCGGCGGATCCGGAAAAAATGGTTCTTGCCGTTGTTGTCCTTGGCGGGCTGACCTTTTTGTCAATCGTGGCCAAGTGGTTTTTGGACCGCTCATCCGCCAAGCGGCTGGTGCGTTCTGAGAGCAGATGACCGGATACGTCGTGATCCCCGATGTACTTCCACCTCCAAGTGCATCCGGGGCCGGTGGTGGGCTTCCTGGCCCCTTGGAAGCCCACCACCCATCCAAAATCGATTGAATTGGGAGAATATCCGCATGGCAAGACAGGCTCGTAAAAAGCGGCAGGAGAAGAAGAAACCGGCCACCAAACCGACACCCAGGCGCAAACCCATCCCCTGGCGGAACATCGGTATTGTTGCTGGTGTGGTGATCTTCGCGGTGCTGATGTATCAGTTCCGTCCCGAAAAATCGTCATCGACAATGGGACATGCGCCGGCCGGTCCGGCCAAGATTTCCCTGACCCCGCCTTCCAAAGTTCCGCCTCGTCATGAAGCGGGTATGAAAAAGTTCCAGGAAAATTGCGTCCAATGCCATGGTGAATGGGCGCAGGGTACGGACAACGGTCCAACTCTGGTTCACGATTATTACAAACCCTCCCACCATGCGGATTACGCCTTCTACAAAGCGGCCCAGTACGGGGTACAGGCCCATCACTGGCCGTTCGGCGACATGCCGCCGGTACCGAGCGTTACTCGTGCGGATATGGATCAAATCATACCCTTCCTGCGCTGGTGGCAACGACAAAACGGAATCAAAGGATGAAAACGACAACCATGAAATTACTTTCGATCGTAGCGGGAACAATGGCCTTGTGGGGCCTGTTTTCTGCCGAATCCGATGCGGCCGGCATGTATCACGGCCCTGCTGGACCGAGCCCCATCATCGGTCTTCCGGAGTCCCCGGCCGTGCCGTTCCAGTATGGGTTGGGCTTGCAAAAGTTCCGGGAGAACTGCTCTGGATGCCATGGGGATTGGGCGCAGGGGACCGAGGAGAACGGGCCTCCCCTGATCCATCCCTACTACGAACCTTCCCACCACAACGACGATGCCTTCCATCGTGCGGTCCAGTCCGGAACCAAGGCGCATCACTGGAAGTTCGGCGACATGCCACCGGTGGAAGGGATAAACCGAAAGGAGGCTGGTCAAATCATTCAGTTTTTGCGTTGGTGGCAGCGGGAGAACGGGATTCGGTGAACGTGCCCGGAAAGATCACCACCGTCCTGATCGCGTTCGGATTGGCGGCAACCGTTGCAGTCCCGTTGCTCGCCAAACGTGCCGGGTCCGATGCGATTGCGGAAGGGAAACGGGTGTACGACGCGCATTGCCAAGTCTGTCATGGGACGGATGGACGCGGGGGCGACCTCAACTGGAAAAGGCCGTTGCCCGGTCCCGGCTTGCGCTATCCGCCCCCGCCACTGGATCACAGCGCCCATGCCTGGCATCACGCGGACGGTCTTCTGCAACGCATCATCGAGAAGGGGGGAGAGGATGGCCGGATGCCGGGCTGGAAGGAGAAGCTTTCCAATTTTGAGATTCAGGCCGTCATTCGGTATCTGCATACGTTGTGGGAACCAAAACAGTTGCAATGGCAACAGGAACAGAGCGGCAAAGATCCACTACGGAATGAGCCATGAAACAACATGTGACTCAAATGCGACTCGATTCGATAAATACGACTCAACCATGAATCAAGATGAAGTGTGTTAGCATATGAGTATCAGTTCCCGTGTTTTACGAATCAACTTTGTCTAATGGCTGTCTTTAGCAGGAGAACTTTTACAATAAAACGCTTCAATTTATGGATTTATCCTGTCATTTTACTATCAAAATAGACAGGAACGATAAAAAGCCAATTCACCGGGCAGTACAACCGGACAGGAGACGGTCATGAACAGAACATCGAAAAAACGCATTCTGGGTGTTGCCGCAGCCGTGGCATTGGCTGTGGGAACGTATGTCACCACCGACGGATTCGCACATGGTCCGGGCAACTGGGGATGGGGAGGCCATCCGGGCTTTGCGGGTCACCACATGATGGGCGGGCCATATGGATACACGGGTCATCCCGGATTCGGTCCCGGCATGATGGGCGGCGGCCCCATGGGGTTCGGAACGCTGAGCACCGACACAGCAGCTGTTGAAGGCTACCTGGCCGACCTGAAGACCCGGCTGGGGATCACCGCAACCCAAGAGACGGCATGGCGGGGTTACGCCACCGCGGTCACCGAGCAAAACCGGACCCACACGGACACCTTCAACACCATGCATGGGATCACCACTCAGACGCCTCAGGATCGTTCCCGGACGCATCTGGATGCCATGGAGAGGATGTTCAAACAGCACCGGACCGTGGATCAGGCCTTCAGAACCCTCTTCGACCAGTTGGACGACCGGCAAAAGGCGGTTGCCAGCCAGTTGACTGCCTCCTTCCACGGGTGGGGTGGGCATCACATGTAGTCCAACCATCACCGAAGTCAGGAGAGAGAACCATGGCCGTAACCGATGAGACTCACCCTGTGACCCGCACGTTGAAGGTCATGGAGATGGTCTGTCCCGAGTGTTCGGAGATCATCGGCGACGGATTGAGCGGTCTGCCGGGTGTTCAGAGGGTGGACTCCGATTGGCGCAGAAACAAAGTGACCGTGACCTATGACCTGTACAGGGTTCGGGCTCACGAAGTGGAAAAGCTGCTTGCCGACATCGGATTTCCACCCCACTCCAGTTTTCCGCATCGTTGGATGCGGGATTGGATCCACTTCACTGAACAGAACGAAGTGGACAACCTGCAACACGTGGCGCACTGCTGTAGCAGACCCCCGGTCGGAGCATAAGGGGTAGCGAGTGGTTCTCCGGCCATTTTCATCAACCTGAGGAGGCGAATATGGGCAAGAAGAGTGCGAAAAAATCCAGCAAGACGGACAAGCCCAAGGAAGGCAAAAAGGCTTTGAAGGAACGGGTAAAGTCCCTGGAGAAGCGGGTCGAAACCCTGGAGAAACAGGTTTCGGAGCAACTGGAGCAGCTTTCCCAACGCAATGCCGCCGTACTCCGCAAGGTGGCCGGGAAAGAGACCGGAACCAAGCAGAAGAAGGCGTCATGATGGAAGGGAGGTCAATCCGCGAATAGGACCCTCTGAGCCCCAAAACGGGGCCGAAAGCATACCGACTTGGATGAAACTGTTCTGATGACGTTCCATCCGGGGCATGAATGCAAGGTATGAACCGGTTTACGCGGAAACCTCAGTTGTTGGGGGTGGAGAGGGTCAGGTGCACCAAGGCCACTCCACCCCCAACAACGTATGGGTTCTGGAACAGGATGGCGAAAGATCTGGAGAGACAGGATGGAACGGGAAGTAACAGAACAGGTCGTAACAGTTATACCGGACGGGGGAATGACACCCACAACCAAATGGTTCAGGGCCGCCAACATATGGAAAGTGGTCCTTTTGTCGACCATTCTTTTCATCCTGTTTCTGTTTTTTCTTGGCCTGGGTCAGGATCCCAGAATGATTCCATCCCCCTTGATCCATCGTCAAGCGCCTCCCATCGAGGCACCAGCCCTGGATGGCGGTCGTCCCATCTCTTTGTCCTATCTGCGCGGCAAGTGGGTCATCGTGAATTTCTGGGGATCCTGGTGCACAGCCTGTGTGGCGGAGCATCCCCATCTGATGGATTTGGCGCGCAAGATCGAAAATCGTGACGACATCGAAATTCTGGGTGTGGATTTCAAGGACACCATTGAGGGTGCCAAAGGATTCCTGGCCCGTCTTGGCGATCCCGGTTATCGCCATGCCCTGGATCCGGATCAGCGCATCGCCATCGACTGGGGTGTTTACGGCGCTCCGGAAACCTACCTGGTGGATCCGGAAGGGTTCATTGTCCTCAAACAGATCGGCCCGATCTACCCAGGTTGGTATGAGGAGAAGGTGTTGCCCTGGATCGAAAAGGGACACAAGGGGGGTGTGCGATGAAGGGCTGGATTGGATGCTCGTTGACCAGACGCATCATGGGAACCATTGCTATCAGCCTCATTGTGTCTGCCTGGATCCTCGGGAAGAGAGCGGAAACGCTTCACCATGAGACCATCTTTCAACAGGTCCGGAAACAGTCCCTGATGTTCCTTCAGGGGCTGGAACGGGAAATCCTTGGGTTGCCGAATGCCAAGGATGGGGACATGTTGCATAAGCTCCTTGATCGGGGAATGCAACTTCGGAATGACAGTTCCGATTTTTCCATCATCCAATTGAGGGTTTTTGACAGCGAAGGAAATTCTGTCGCTTCGGCCCACCATGGCGGCCATCCATCCAAAACCGCACCACGAGCCAGAGGAATGGGGATGGAGCAAGGTCTGTTTTCCGGCAGCCGATCCTTCGTCGGTGGGGAGATTCGACATCATGTGGACCCCCAGACCGGCAAAAGACCCCTCTGTGCCAATGTGACCGAGACACCGACCTCTTTATAGTTTAGTGTAGGG
>CAYFNE010000186.1:0-5312 GCA_964344355.1 uncultured Magnetococcales bacterium | reverse complement strand
CCTACACTAAACTATAAAGAGGTCGGTGTCTCGGTCACATTGGCACAGAGGGGGGTCAGGGATAACAGGCCACTGCCGATCACCATTTCGAACCGATGGGGAATATGGGCCAGCCGCTCGGCGAAACGGCGCCGTTGTTCCTCCGGCAACCGATGTATGGTCACCCCGGCCTCATGGGCGATTTGCAACAGTTCCACCTCCCGTTTGCGGGTCTCCTCCCGTTCAAAGGGTGTCAACCCCCGGGCACTCTCCAACAGCAGGTCCTGGATGGGGGCCGGCAACCGGCGCCAGGTTTTGCCGCTGATGGAAAACACATAGCCGAGATAGGCGTGTTCACTCAGGGTCAGATGGGACTGCACCTCATGAAAGCCCATGCCGACGAAGGCCGCCAGGGGATTTTCCTGTCCATCCACCACCCCGTCGGCCAGGGCCTGACGGGTGGCATGGAAATCAATGGGGATCGGCTGCGCCCCCAGGGCCCGGAACTGCTCCAAAATCAGGCGGCTTTTCATGATGCGGATTTTTTGCCCGGCGAACGCCTCCGGGGTGGTCAGGGGCCGGTTGGCGGAAAAATGTTTAAAACCGTTTTCCCAAAAGGTCACGCCGATCAGATCGATGGTTTTCAGTTCATCCAGGAGCAATCGCCCCGGTTCCCCATCCAACATCTCATAGAGGGCTCGACGGCTCGGGAAAAAAAAGGGCAGATCGGCGAACTGCATGGCCGGCACCGGCACACTCAGCTTGGCGGTGGGGGTGAGGAGGATATCCAGATCGCCGTTGCGGGCCATCTCCACCATCACGTGATCATTGCCCAACCGTTGCGCCGGGTGGACCGTCACCCGCACCCGGCCGGCGGTTTTTTCGGCGATCCGCTCGGCAAAAACCCGGGCCGCCCGATGCAGGGCGGTATCGGTGGGGGAGTTGTGTCCAAAGCGGAGACGAATGGTTTTTTCACCGTTCGCGGCCGCCGGGCCGCCGCCATCCCCGGAAACGGGAACGGGAACCGCCGGCGGTCGGTGCCACCATGCCAACGACAGGAGCAGCAGAACGACGGTGATGAAAGCGATTTTTTTCACGAACGCCACTCCCTTCCGGGAAACAATCGAAAACCGCCAACCGGTTTCACCCCTGCCGGCGCCGGGATGATCCACAATGCCCGGTGGCCATCACCCGCCATCCTCATTGACCTGGAAGGATGGAAACCGCCCCATGATATCCTGGATGGCGCCCTCTTCGTACAGGGCCGTGAAGGCGTCCACCACCTCTGGATCGAAATGGCTGCCCGAGCCGGCCCGTATTTCCGCCAACGCCCGTTCCGGCGGCCACGGTTTTTTATAGGGACGGAGACTGGTCAGGGCATCGAACACATCCGCCACGGCGACGATCCGCGCCGACAACGGGATGGCCGCACCGCTTTTGCCTTCCGGGTAACCGCTGCCATCCCACTTTTCATGGTGACCGTGGGCGATGTCGCTGGCCAACCTGAACCAGGGATTGTCCCCGAGAATTTCCAGGGCCAGCCCCGGATGTTGTTTGATGATCGAAAACTCCTCCCCGGTCAATGAGCCCGGCTTTTGGATGATCCGGTCGGGAATACCCAGCTTGCCGAGATCGTGCAGCCGGCTGGCCAGCCCCAACACCCGGGACTCCTCGGCGGAGAGCCCCATTTTCAAGCCGAGGCTTTCGGAATAGTGGCCGATGCGGTCGATGTGGTTGCCGGTCTCCTTGTCTTTCAACTCCGAAGCCACCGCCAACATGAAGATGGCATGTTCATTGGCATCCACCAGACGACGATTGGACTCCTGCAGGCTCCGGTAGAGACGAAAATTTTCGATGGCCGATCCACACTGTTGCACGAACAGATTCAACAGCCGGCGATTGTTTTCCCCCAGGCACTCCACCCCCTCCAGAAAGACGAACCCGAACAGTTCCCGGTTGACCCGTATCGGCAGGCAGATCGAGTGGGTGCCGTTGTAATCGTCCGACCAGGCGCCGTCGCTGCGCTGGCACATGTTCATCAGGTCCGGCGGCACCTGCTGCAAGGTGGCATATTTGCCGGTGCCGACCCGCAGGACGATCTCTTCGGGACCATCCAGATCACGGGCGGCGAGCAGCGCTTCGGGCGGTTTCCCCCGGGTTGTTCCCGAAATCAGACTGTGATGATTCATGCAGGACAGGGCCAATATTTGCGTCAAAATGCCCTGAAAAAAGGAGTTTAACGACTTCAAGCTGTAGATTTCAGGGGTGCCATTGAGGATATGTTCCAGACCCCGTTTGTTGTTTTCGATCGACAGCAGATCGCAATAGCCTTTGAAGGCCGACCGCACGGTGGTGAACAGTTTCTTGACGGTCAGTTCGGTCTTTTCCTTGTAATCGTCGATATCAAAATTTTCGATCACCTCCCGCTCCGGGGCCAGACCGGGTTGGCCGGTGCGGATGATCAACCGCACCAGGTGATTTTTCATCTGCTCCCGAATCCGGCGCACCAGAACCAAACCGGCATCATCGCTTTCCATCATCACATCGACCAGGGCGACACCAATATCCGGATGGCGACGCATCATCTCAAAACCTTCCGTACCGCTGTAGGCGTTCAAAATGAGCAGGCCGCGCCCCTGATAACTGAAACCGTCCAGGGCCAGCGCGGTGACGGCATGAACATCGGGATCATCGTCGATGATCAACAATTTCCAATATTCCTTGTCTTTCGGTCCACTCCGAACATCGTCCGTCTTGGCTGGAGAGGTGCCGCTGAGGTGATCGGTTTTCCGGCGAATTTTTATTTTTTTACTCACCTGGACGCTCTCTTTTCTCTCTCAAATCTGGAAAGGTGATGATAAAGCGGGTTCCCCGTCCCAAACGGCTCTGGCAACGAATATCCCCTTCGAGTTGCATGGTGGCAATGTTATAGGCGATGTACAGGCCCAACCCGGATCCCCCTTTATCGCGGGCAGTGGAAAAAAAGGGCTCGAACAGTTTATCCATATGCTCCTCCGGAATGCCACGCCCGGTATCGACGAAGGTCAGGACGATCCGCCCATCCGCCCCCCGGCGTTGGGCGGAGATGGTGATGATTCCCGATTCACGCCCTTCGGCGAAGGCGTGCCGAAAAGCGTTCATGTACAAACCGGTCAACAGTTGCCCCAGAGCCCCCGGTTGGGAATAGACTTTCAGATCATCCGGACAGTCGATCCGGCAGTCGATGCCGGTACGTTTGAACACATTGTTCAGGGAGGAGCGCACATCCTGAACCACCTCCAGGACGTTGAAGGAACGAATGGTCTCGGAGGATTGATCGGCGGAGGTCCGTTTGAAACGGGTGACCAGGTCCGATGCCCTGGTCAAATTGGAGACCAGCAGGTTCGAGGCGCCATCCAACCGTTTCAGCACCCGCTCCAGGTCGTCGAACGAAACTTCATCGCCTTCCAGGAGGCCGTTCAACGCTTTCACCGACTCCGGAATGATACTGCAGGAGGTCAGGGCGACACCGATGGGGGTGTTGATCTCATGGGCGAAACCGGCCACCAGCCGGCCCAGGGAGGCCATTTTTTCATTTTCCACCAGTTCTGAACGGGTCTTTTCCAAGGTATCGATGGTTTTCAGCAACTCCTCGTTGGTCAGGGTCAAATGCCGGGTGCGGCTCCTGATCACCGCCTCCAACCCTTGGGCATGGGCCTGCAGGGCCTGTTTCATCTCCTGGATATGACGGGCCAGGTCGCCGATTTCATCCTTTCTGGTGACCGGGATCTCCTGAAGATAATCACCCCCGGCCACCTTTTTCGCCTGATGACCGATATTCAACAGGGAGTCCCGAATGTCCTTGAAAAACATCAACACGATAATGGAAAAACCCAGGAAGACCAACACCAGGAACAATTGGGAAAAACGGCTCACCCGTTTGGCGAAGATCTGTTGATAGGCGATATTGCCATCCCGGACCCGTTCCAATTCCCTTTTGACGGTGATCACCTGCGCCCGAACGCGGTTGACGATTTCAAACAGTTCAACCTTGTCACGGTTGAGCACCGCCAACTCTTCCCGGGCCCCGGAAAAAAGCTCCTGGTAGAGGTCCACATCGGCCAACATCACCACCCCGGCGGGAGTCCCTTCGCCATAGCCGCGCACCACCTCCCGGCGAAAATCGGCAAAAGCGGCATCGAACTTGTTCCGGCTTTCCTGGTGCTGACGCATGAAAAAATCCTTTTCCCGCCGGCGCACCTGCAACATTTTCAAGAGAAGAAGCCCCCTCTCCCCCTCCTGTAACCGGGATTCGATACGATGGATGCTGTCCCGCATCACTCCCCGCAAACCGATGTCCTCATGAAACCCCAATATTTCACGGTGATCGAACACCCTGAAAATAACGGTCTCCATCTTTTTGATCATGCCATCCATGGCGCTGATTTTCGACTTCAGCTTGAAAGCGACCGGTTTGAAATCGCGAATCATGACAAAGACGGCATCCACATCCCGATGAAAATCCTGGAACCCCACCTTCAAACTGGATTTCATCGCCAAAAACCGCTTTTTGACCGTTTCAGGACTGGAACCATCCCGATCCAGGGAAACCAGCCGGGTTTCCGAAGAGGTCAACTCCGAAACGGCCAGATTGAACTGAAAAATGTCATCGAACAGATGGGTGATGGTGGTGATGATGACGTCATAACGCTCTTCATCCTCGCGGGCCCGTTCCATCTCCAGCCCGGACAGACGGATGATGAACCAAAGCAGAAAAAAGGCCACCGCCAGGATCATCAACAAGGCGTACTGTTTGCCGCGAAAAGATAAATTTCTAAAGGACACGGCGTTCACCCGCAGCCGGCGCCGTCACCACCGATCAACAACGGCGGCAAGGATGAAACGGGATACGGAAGGTCCCCGGGAACCACCCGGCAACTCCGGCATGGCAACCCCGGAACGGATGCATTACCTGTGTCTTTCGGCCATCGGCCACCAACAAACCTACCAAATAAATTTCAGAACACATAAGAGATGCTTGATATTGAACGGCATTTCGCCCATAAACAAACCCGCTCACCGGCATCGATGATAAACCGGCGAATAAAGAGTTGTTACACTATCAAACCCTTCATCGGAACACAATTTTTCCCGCGTCGAAAAACAGCCTCTATCAGTATCTCCTAATAATTACTTCTGTCTATTCAATTTTTGCAACATTTCCCCACCATCCTCGTCTCCAGGCGAGGATTTCCTCTTTAATTTTCAGCCAATGATTGGCCAATCCACCGAATAACCCGTATCATGGGTATCCGGTTGCCTCAGGCTAAAACAACCTGAAAAACTTCCAGAAT
>CAYFNE010000185.1:0-5333 GCA_964344355.1 uncultured Magnetococcales bacterium | reverse complement strand
GAAATATCCGGCCAGGAACCGTTGCAGCCACATGATGAAACCGTAGGCGAGCCAGGCCGGAAAGATCAGGAACAGGGGGCCGTTGACCAGAAAACTGTCGATTTGCGGGTGTACCCAGGCCGGCATGCCGCCGCTGAATCTGGGTTGCCAATAGGTGATTCCCCATTCGAGCAGGTCCCGGGCCGCCGCCATGCGGTAAGGCACGTTGAAATCGGCATTGTCCTGAATGCGCAGATAGGAGTGGGGACCGAGGATCCAGTAGATGGCGGAAATCAACAACGACCAGATGAACCAGAACAGCAGCCACTGGTTCGGGTTCCACCGTTCGATTCGCAACGAGTGCCGATCCCATCCGGTCCGGTCGGTCGCAGGGGGTGGGGGGCTGGTGGTGTCGGGCATGTTCGAATACCTGTTGGGATTTTCAAAGCCGCAGGGGGCCGTTGGGGTTCGAAATCATCCTCCGGTCGTGGCATCCATGGCCGGGGATTCCCTTTTCGGGGGGCGGTCGCGGGCAGCGGCATCCAGAAGCGGCAGCGATATTTCAACGGTCGTTCCCCGTTCCTCATCGGTCCGCATGGTGATCTCACCGTTCTGGGTGCGGGCCATCAAACGGGCCGAATAGGTCCCCAGTCCGGTTCCATACCGTTTGCCGGCGGTGATATATTTGTCGAAAAACCGCTCCCGTATCGATTCGGGCACCGCGCCCTGGTTGTGGATGCCGATGGTAACGGCGGTGCGGCTTTTTTCCACCGTCATATCGATCGTTCCACCCTCCGGGGCGGCCTCCACGGCGTTTTTGCACAGATTGGTCAGCATGGAAAAGGTCAACATGCGATCCAGGTGGATGTCAATCTCCGCCAACTCCGGGTCCCGTGATCCCGAAACCGTCCAGCGGATATGCACGCCGTATTGTCTGGCGAGGCGATCGAGACCGGAGGCCACCTGTTGGACGATTCCGACGATGTTTTGCCGATGGGGCTGATAATCATAACACCCGGTCTCCATCTTATAGAGGTCCAGGGAACGGTTGATCAAATCCAACATGTCCCGTCCGGCCCGGATCATGTGTTTCATCCAGGTTTTCTGCTCATCGGTGATATTGGGCTCTTCCAACATCAGTTCCGGGAAGCGCATCAAAATGGTCAATGGTCCCTTGAGATCATGTTGGGTGATCCGTTGTATATCATCGCGCAACCGTTCATTTTCCCTCAGGGCGGCATTGCGCTCTTCCAGGATGGCGTTTTTTTCCGCCAGTATCCGCCGTGATCGGGCCGCCTGCAGATGGGCGGCGATCCGGGTGAGGACCATCGGCGGGAAAAAGGGTTTGCGGATATAGTCGGCGCCGCCGAGTTCCAGTCCCTTGATTTCACTTTCATGATCGGTCATGGCGGTCAAAAAGATCACCGGTATGTCCCGGGTTTCCTCTCTCTCCTTGAGCCGTCGGCACACTTCGAACCCATCCATGTCCGGCATCATGATGTCCAGCAGGATCAGGTCCGGGGGGGGTTCCATCGCCGCCTTGCGCAGGGCGCTGGGACCGTTGCGCGCCGGAACCACGGAGTAGCGTTCCGACAGGGTGTTCATGAGAATGTGGATGTTTTCCGCTACATCGTCCACCACCAGCACTTTCTCTTTGTTGCCAACGTCACTCATGCGGATTCCTTCAACAAGGCGCTTGCCAGGCGTTGTGCCTCTTCGGTTTCGAACTCATCCACCAATTCCTTCAGGGAGATAAATTTATCATACAGGCGGGAACCCTTGACCAGTGGTTCCAGTTGGTCCAACAGCCCGGGAAGGGTGTCGTAGGCCTGATCGATGGCCGTATGGATCCGTTGGAGCGGTTCGCGGATCGCCGCCGGGTCCACCGGTTTCATGGCCGGGGGAGGGGATTCAACCGGCATCTCCCGGCCAAGGGCGTCGTCGATATCGTCGACCAACCGGGAAAGTTCGGTCAAAAACGGCTCGCTCCGTTGCCGTGCCTCCTTTTCGTCCAAGGTCGGTTCCAGTTCCGTGGCCAGCCGGTGGAGGGTTTCCGCCCCCAGGTTTCCCGCCACCCCCTTGATGGCATGGAGCAGGCTTCTGGCCTCCAACAGGTTATCCGAGGCCAAATGAAATTTCAGGGTGTCGATGTTGCGGCGGTTTTTCTCCATGAATTTTTGCAACAGGCGCCGATAGAAGCGGGCGTTGCCGCCGGTACGCATCAAACCGGCGTTGGTGTCGATACCGCGGATTGACGGCAGAATGACCAGGGATTCCGGACCGGCCGGGGAGGCGGCGCCAACGGTTTCCGGCCGGGGGTCGATCCAGCGCACCAGGGTTTCGTACAACGATTGCGGGTCGATGGGCTTGGCCAGATGATGATTCATGCCGGCCGCCAGACATTTTTTGACCTCGCTGACCATGGCATGGGCGGTCATGGCGATGATCGGCAAGGTTTGCCAGTCGGGATTGTCACGAATACGGCGGGTGGTCTGATAACCATCCATGCCCGGCATCTGCAGATCCATGAATACCAGATCGAAGCGGTTGGCGGCCAGGGCCCGCAACGCTTCCTGGCCATTGTTGACGACGGTCGGTCGCAATCCCCGCTGTTCCAACAGTTCGCGGGCGATCTGCTGATTGATCGCGTTGTCCTCCACCACCAGGATGGATGCGCCGGAAAGGCGTTTCAACGACACATCCAAATCCGGTTGTGCCGGCGGAACCCGGGGAACCCCGAGGTCCACGTCGAACGCCAATGTATCATGAATGGTTTGCAAAAGGGTGGCGGGCACCACCGGTTTGAGCAGGAATTTCTCGATGCCGAGCCGTTCCGCCTGCTGCTGGATGCCGTCGCGGTCATGGGCGGTCACCAAGAGCACGCCCGGCGTGCGGGAGTGGCCGGGTTGGCGGCGCAGGTGTCGGAAGGTTTCGAAACCGTCCATGCCCGGCATCTTCCAATCCAGGAACAGGATATCGAAGGGGGGCCGGTCGTCGACCATGCGCAAGGCTTCGGGACCGCTGTTGGCGCCGTGGGTGAGCAGGCCGAAACCGGTCAGCAGGTTGACCATCGCTTCCCGGGCGATCTCACTGTCATCGACCACCAGGGCGCGTTTGTCCCGGATCGGTTCCAGGGCGGGTTGGGCCGGTTTTTCGGTGTCCGGTGCCTGGCCGAACCGACAGGTGAAGACGAAATCGCTGCCCCGGCCCGGTTCGCTGGAAACCGACAGGGTCCCCCCCATGCCTTCCACCAGGTTTTTGCTGATGACCAGTCCCAACCCCGTCCCCCCATAGCGGCGGGTGATGGAGCCGTCGGCTTGACTGAAGGACTGGAACAGGTTACCCAACTGTTTCGGGCTCATGCCGATGCCGGTGTCCTGGATGGTGAAGCGCAAAACCACGGTCTCCTCATTCCGTGTGTCGCAACCGATGGTCAACGCCACATGGCCGCTGTCGGTAAATTTGATGGCATTGCCCAGCAGATTTCGCAATACCTGTCCCAACCGGTCGCTGTCGCCCAGCAACCGGTTGGGAATGTCCGGCGTCAAACGGTAGACGACCTCCAGATCCTTGCGGTTGAGGGCGCCGATGATGTTCGACAGTTCGTTGAGCACCCCATCGAGATTGAACGGCCGGCTTTCCAGTTCCAACCGTCCGGCCTCGATCTTGGAGAGGTCCAGGATGTCGTTGATCAATCGCAACAGGGATTGTCCCGCCCCCTGGATTTTTTGCAGATAGTCCCGTTGCCGGTCGCTCAATTCGGTCTGTTGAATCAGATGGCTGAAATTGATGATGGCATTCATCGGCGTGCGGATTTCATGGCTCATGTTGGCCAAAAACGCCGATTTGGCCCGGTTGGCCTGCTCCGCCGCCTCCTTGGCCTCCCGGTGGGACCGTTCGGCATCCTTCATCTGTGTGATGTCCATCACCGTACCCACCATGCGGACGGGGAGGCCATCCCCATCCCGGTCGACGGCGGCCCCCTTGGAGAGCAGCCAGCGGATCCCGCCGGTTTTGGTAATGGCCCGGTACTCCACTTCGTACTCTTCGACCTCACCGTCGCGGTAGCGCCGGCCCATATCCAGGACCCGTTGCCGGTCTTCGGTATGGATGCTCTTGATCCAGGTGCCCTTGGTGGTGGGTTCGATCTCGTCGAGGGCATATCCCAACATGTTGGCCCAGCGGTCGTTGACGACGGTTTTGCCGCTGATCATGTTCACATCCCAAAATCCCAGATCGCCCCCCTTCAGGGCCAGGCTCAACCGCTTTTCGCTGTTTCTCAAATTGTTCTCCGCCTCGCGGCGGTCGGTGATGTCTTCATAGGTACCCAGCAGACCGATGACCGCGCCCTTTTCATCGGTGAGTGGCACCTTGCTGGTGCGCAGCCAGATGTGACGGCCGTCGGGGGTGGTCCGGGGTTCCTCATGGTCGAGTTCGGGAGTGATGGACCCCATGACCGCCCGGTCGTCGCGCCGATACGCGTCCGCGTGTTGGCGCCAACCCATTTCAAAATCGGTTTTACCAATGATATCATCCGGATGGTCCATGCCGGCATCGGCGGCGAACAGGCGGTTGCAGCCCAGGTAAACGCTTTGCCGGTTTTTCCAGAACACCCGGCTGGGGATGTTGTCCAGAACCAGTTGCAACATGTTGCGGGCCTGGTTGAGTTTTTGTTCGATCTCCTGGCGCTGGCTGATGTCGAGGATGGTTGCGGTCATCGTTTGCAGCCGACCGTCGGCATCGCGGCTGAGGATGGCCCGGTCATGGACGAAACGCTGTTGGCCATCCGGCCGGACGATACGGTGTTCGATCTCGAAATGGGATTGGTCCCCTGCCAGTGCTTGGCGAAATCTGTCGCGTACCCGGGCCCGGTCCTCGGGATGAACCCGCTCCAGGAACAGGTCCATGGCGGGTTCGGTGGTGTTGGGATCCAGGCCGAAAATTTTATAGGTATGCGTCGACCAGACGATATCATTGTCGTCGATTTCCCATTTCCAGGAACCGAGTGCGGCGATCTCCTGGGCCTGCTCCAGCAACATCTGGTTGTCGGCCAGTTTTTTGTTCAGTTGAATTTGATCGTCCCGGGTCCTGGTCACCTCCTCGAACAGGAAACGGAACGGTTGATCGATGGCCACCTGGACGATGGCCTTGAAGATGGCGTAGAAGGCCAAAATTTTGAATATATGGCCCACCAGGTTGGAAAAATCGTACATTCCCACATAAAAGGTAAAGGCCAGCTCGGAAACGATGGTGGCCAGCATGGCCCGGGTCAGCCAACGGATGGTGATGGGATCGAAATGGGGGTCGTGTCCGAAGGTTGGTGGAAATTCGTTTGCCAACGTAGCCCCCAACAC
>CAYFNE010000184.1:0-5425 GCA_964344355.1 uncultured Magnetococcales bacterium | reverse complement strand
AATCCAGGACATTCCAGACCGTCGTCAAATCGGCGGTTTCGTTGACCCGGTCGGAACCGGTGGAGTAGGCCTCGGAGGGGGATTGTTTGGTCAGGGAAAAACTGTTGGAACCATCCGGCTTGTTGCGGGAATCGTAGGTACCGGTGCCTTCCACACTCGGCAGCAGGTCCAATCGGGCCAGGTCGAGTTCCTTGCGCGACACCGATTTTTCCAACAGGGCCAGCCGATGGTCCAGGTTGTATTTCAAAGCCCGGGCCATGGCCTCGAACAGCGTGATCGGGTGTTTTACCGGCTCCTGCAGCTTGAACAGCGCCACGCGGTCGGCGGCGATGATATCGGCCCTCTGGGCGGGAGTCAGGGGTTCGCGGACGACGGTACAGGCGGTCAATACCGCACACACGGCCGCCGCGGACATCAACCGCATGGACGGTCGCTTCCGGCCAATGGTCGTTTCCATCCGGAAATCCCGTTTTGAAATCGTCCCGCTCATGCACCCATTCGATCATTGACCCGGGGTTGACCGCGCAACCCGGGGCACCGGTTACAAGACCTGATATCAGAACCGGATTCGGTGCAATATAGGGGCCACTCCAAATCGGGCCGGAAGGATTATTCCGACCGGGAACCGTGGGCCGATGTCATTTGCAAATTATTGAAATCTTGAATTAAACACCTCAGCCATTCTCATCCTGGGTCACCAACCAGAAGATCACCCCGCCGCGGGAGGCGGCGGCCGCGACCGTGGAACCGAGCACCACCCCTTCGCTCAAATCATCCGGACCGTTGATGACGACGTCCCGTTTGGAAAGATAGAAGGGACCATCCCGCCCCAGTTTCAACGATCGACCCCGTTCACCGGGCTTCAGCACCAGATCCGGAGTGATACCGCCCGGATCGTCACCGCCCTCCTTGAATTCCAGTACGCGCATTTCCTGAAAATAGCGGAAGGCGCCGACGTGCAATGGCGCCACCAGTCCTTCGAACAGGGATTTGGGGTTGGGGCTGTTGAAATCGGGGCGCAGGCGGCGAAACCGGTACAGCTTTTCCACCACCGCCTTGGTGACGTGATAGATCAACTCCTCGGGCAGGTCGGCGGTGGTCATGAGGGTGGCCTTGACGCCCAGGGTCGGCACCGCGCCCATCTCTCCCTGATAAAGCTCACCGGGAACCACCGCTTTCATATAGTGGGGATTGGAGGCCACCAGTTCATCCAGGCAACCGCCGGACAGTTCCACGAAGTCGATCGGGGTGGTCGATGCCAGGTTCCAGATGGTTTCGTTGGGATGGCCGGCAACGTAGAGGAAGGCGTCCAGTTGGTTGTCATGCAGGGCGTCGGCGGCCCGTTCCGAACCCATGTTGTGAACCGCGGCCAGATCGCTGGTTCCCATGCCGCAGGCGCCCAGGATTTCCTGGGCGGTACGTTCGGTCCCGGACCCCCGTTTGCCGAGATTGACCCGTTTGCCCTTGAGATCGGCCAGGGTTTTGATGTTGGCATCACGGCGCGACACCATGGTGATGGTTTCGGTATAGAGGGAGATGATGCTGCGCAGGTCTCCGACCGGGGTCTCGAAAGGGGCTTTCCCCTTCCAGGCCTTGTTCACCACATCCGACTGGGCGATGCCCATCTGCAGTTCACCATTGGCCAGTTGGGAAATATTGAATACCGAACCAACGGTGGGTTCGACGCTGCAATGCGGCTGCTGGGATTCGACTTGGGACAACTGGCGGTTGACGGTGAGGCAGATGGCCCCGCCGGTGGGAAAATAGACCCCGCCGATGCTGCCGGTACCGATGGTCAGACGCACGGCCCGGTCCGCGGTTGGTTCGGCGGCGACCGCGTTGGCCACGAAAAGACCGCCGGCCAACAACAGGACACCCAGGAACAGGATGCGCTTCAGTCCACTCATTTTCATTACTCCTCACTCATGCCCGTACCGCAAATCCTTTGGATGGCCAGCAAACCGGGACCGTCATCGTCACCACGGGTGACGAACCGGCCGTTCATTGGACCCGTTCGCCATTGCTCCAGCGTCCGGCCTTGCGCCGGCCATTGGCAAAAACGATGCTCCCCCGACCATGTTTTTCCCGTTGAACCAGCCGCCCTGATACATCTGGCCACTCCTGAAACGGTAGGTCCCCTGACCGTGTTTCAGGTCACCGCGCCAATACCCCTGATAGTAGTCGCCACTTTTGAAGGTGTAGGTCCCCTTGCCGTGTTTTTGTCCATCCCGCCACTCTCCGGAATAGTTGTCACCACTGTTATAGATATATTGACCCCAACCATTTTCACAATCGCCCTTGACACAACCGGTCACCCCCCGGGCGGTCATCTCACCCACTCTTTCCTTGGATTGATCCCGGCTGGCGGCCAGTTGCGCCCTGCGGGCCCGCTCCTCGGCGAGGCGTTGCATGGCCTGTTCTTTTTTACGTTGCAACTCGGCCAGATAACCGGCGAACTTCAGGTGTTTGGATATCGGTCCGGCACGTTCGCCATTGCGCCACATGCCGATATGTTTGTCGCCGTTGGCGAAAAGGAAGGTACCTTTTCCGGAGCGCAGGTTGTCCTTCCAATACCCTTCATAGCGATTGCCATTGGCATAGGTATAGACGCCATAACCGGACCGTTTGAATTGACGCCAACCACCGGAATAGATATCGCCATTGGGGAACTGGAAGGTACCTTCGCCATTTTGGCAGTCACCCTTTACACAACGGCTTCTCCAACCGGTTTTTTTGCCGGTCAGTTCCTCCGGTCCGGCCTGAACCCGTTGACGACCCTCCCGATCCTTTTTCAGTTCGTCGATTTCGGCATCGGCCCATTTTTGCAGCTCCAGCCGTCGTTTCTTCTCCATCTGAAGACGAGCATTCCGGACCAGTTGACGTTCCGCGTCGAGTTTTTTCACCCGTTCCTCTTCAGCCCGCACCTGTAGCTCCTCCTCGGCGCGCTGCCGACTCTCTTCCGCCTCCCGTTCCGCCTTTTTTTTCTCTTCCATTTGACGTTTTTCTTCGGCCAAAAGGCGTTGCCGCTCTTTTCGTTCCGCTTCGATGCGTGCCCATTCGGCTTCCGCCAGCCGGGCCTGTTCGGCCATCTCCTGCTGTTTCCGCAGCGCCTCCAGCATCTTTGCCTCGGTCTCCTGAAGCTGCAGGTGGCGCATCACGGCGAAACCACCCAGGAACAGGATGACCAGGAACAGGACAACCATTCTGCCCAACCGGCGAAAACGGCCAACGGCGACCGTTTCGCCCGCTTCATCCGCTTCCTCGTCCCCCTCATCGGCCATATGGACCGTGTCGATCGAATCGATCCGCTTCATGACCTCGCTGTCGGAAATGCTGGCCAACTCCTCCGGTCCGGGGGAGTGGTGGACGAAAGGGGTGGCGGCCACCACTTTTTCCCGTACCAGGATCTCATAGAGGTTGCTGATGGTGGTTTTGATGCCTTCCACCTTGCCAGGGGAGAATCGTTCATTGATTTCATTACAAAATTGATTGAGATCCCCCTTGCCGGCGTTGGCCAGGCTCAACTGCCGTTTTTCCAACCAGAGTTCGAGTTCACCAACCCGTTGCAGGTCGTATTGGACGTTGGAGCTTTGTTTGTTGTGTTTGCGATAAATGATATAGGACGCCACCTCCGGGGAGTGGTTTTCCTCGTAAAAGGCATCCGGCTTCATGATGGTGAACGGTTTGGTGCAGGCGGGACAATTGACGCTTCTACCGTGGGGTGGAATCCTGTCCGCATCGGCCCTGAATCGTTTACCACAATGATCGCAAGAAACGGTCTCTTTCATTCAAGGATTCCTCCCCAACCAGCCCTGGCAAACGGTTCGGCAGCGGGGGAACCGTTTCGCCCGGACGGTGATTCGGTTCACCGAACGGTGTGGATTTTCACCCAGCCGGCCGGCGTTCACCCCGGTACCGGCCCTGTTCGATCGTTGTGGGACGGCGCTTTTCCCACAGCCGCCCGGTCCAACCCTTGATCACCGTCCACTGCGGCGATCCCTCTCCCCACTGGAACCGGGAAAGGCAGGGTAGCCCAACCAGCTTTTTATTGCAATCACATGGTCACCGCCCAATTCCATGCCTGGTGGTGATGGGGATGATTTTAAATTGTCCCGGACAGTTGGAACGGGGTCCGGAAGCGGTTGGGACCGCTTGCTGGAACAACTCGGGGAGCGGTGTGTTTTTGCCGATGTCCTTGGGCAGGGTGATTTGGATTTCCGTCAGCTCGCCGCTCCCGGAACAGGAGAGTTTGAGGGTTTTATGGGTTCCGGGACCGAAATGGTCGTCCACCACCTGGAACAGTTCCCGTTCGGACACCCGTTTGCCCAGGTTTTTCGCCAACAGGCCGGAGACGCCGCCATTGTTGAATTCCCGTACCAGACGGGCCGAGACGGTGTAATAGTCATCGGCGCTCCAGCCGGAGCAGGTACCATGTTTCCACCATTCATGCCGTTCCAGGCAGGAGCCGGCCGAAACGCTGGGCATCACCTCCGACAAGTCCTGGCGCACGGTGGCGGAGAGGGGCACTTCCGGATAATTGCACATGCCTCTCTGACGCGGTTTTTTACAGAGAGAGCCGCAAAAACCGTAATTTTTTCCACAGCGGCTCAACTTGTTGGGCCACAGGCCGTGCAAGGTCAGGTGGGTGGCCTGGTAGGAGTCGGGGTCTTTGATCTTGCACTCCGGCTTGCTGCCATGGCTTTTGCAAAAAGCCGGTTGCCAACTGACCGCCAACAGAAAGCTCTCTTCGGTATCGGCGGTGTTGCAGTTGGTTTTGCTGCAACTCCCACTCGGGAGATCACCACCGATGTGGCCTCCATTGCCACCATTGCCGCCGCCACTGTTGTTGCCGCTGTCATCTTTGTTCAAGGTGATACGGCCACAAAAAGCCGGCACCCACCGTTGTTCCGGCTCGGCCCCAGTGATCCGCACCCGGTACCAGTCGGGTTGGTCGGGACGGTTGGCCTCCAGCAGCGGATAGGTGGTGTCGATGTGCAACAACTGGAAGTTGGGGTTGGTTTTTTTGTTTTTGGAGATGAAGGCCTGACAAGCG
The DNA here is from genome assembly GCA_964344355.1 of uncultured Magnetococcales bacterium. GTDB lineage: Bacteria > Pseudomonadota > Magnetococcia > Magnetococcales > CAYFNE01 > CAYFNE01. The sequence continues at coordinate 372 of CAYFNE010000184.1, read as the reverse complement.
TGTTCGGCCTTCAGGGTACCGGAAACCGGGACGCTGGCGGCTCCATCGCCGCTCTGAAAAATCAGGCCGACAACCAGGGCCACTCCAAAAATCAAAATCCCGGGTGCCCGGCGGAGATGATTGAAAAAACGGTATTTCGATGATGGATCGCTTTGTCTCATGGTTTCTGCCTCACGTTCGGTTCGATGGGGAATGGTTGCGGCCGATCGGCCAAACTGGTCATTTCCAGCGAAAACCATAGACGATTTTTTTTGATGATTACATGTTTTTTGTCCTTAACCGGGGACGGTTTCAACCTTCAGGGGATGAATCCCGGGTCACTAGTGTCCGGTTAAAAGTCGAACAATTTCAATTGGTTCTGATGGTTGTCTG
>CAYFNE010000183.1:0-5616 GCA_964344355.1 uncultured Magnetococcales bacterium | reverse complement strand
ACGTGTTGGGGGCTACGTTGGCAAACGAATTTCCACCAACCTTCGGACACGACCCACGGGTACCGGCCTGCAACAACTCACCATCCTGAAGATACCGGTCTATTCCGGAACACCGTATCTCTTGCCGATGGATGTCAATGGCGATGGACAGATGGACCTGGTCCAGGGAAATTACGACCCACAATCCCAAAAGCTCAACCTGTATGCCTGGATTTCAGACGGTCAAATGTTCCGGGAAGAATCCGTCAATACCACGAATGTGAGCCGGGTGGATATAATTGGTTTATGGCCCATGGACGCCAATGGTGATGGTATGAGTGATTTGGTGGAGGGGTGGATCACCGATGGTATATTTCTTAACCTGCAAATTCTATTCGCCGACGGCACCGGCGGTTTCACCCCGGGGGAACTGGTGAAAACGCAATTCTCCGCAAAAACGGATTCCCATTTTTGGAGCATGGATGTCAACGGAGATGGAACCATTGATTTGGTGCAAGCCCTCGATAACTCGGAAATGGGCTCCCTGGCGGTCTACCTCAACAGAAACCTGACGTTCGACCAGGGTACCAATGTGGGAAGCGGCCTGAACGACAAATGGTTGAACCAAGTGTGGCCGCTGGACTATACCGGTGATGGAAAAATGGACCTGGTTCAAACCTGGGGCAGTTCCGGTCCCATCAACATTACCGGCCTGAGAAGCAAGGGAGACCGGCCGGACCTGATTGAAGGGTTCACCAACAGTATCGGTGGAAAAACCACGGTATCGTACAAACCCCTCTCTGACAAAATGGTCTATACCCCCCTTGCCACCGAGGCACTGCAGGCACATCTTGATTCATCCCCCCACCCTTCGGCAGCGCCGCTGCTCAACTATCATTATGGTTCCGCCCCGGGCCAGGCGCCCTACCAACGAGTGGGCGGTTCCACCACCATGGTGGTGGCTCAAACCAGTGAACAAAACGATCCGAAAATCAACCGGGGCACATATTCATATGATGTGGTCCACACCTATGCGGCGGGATTGAAAGACCTGGATGGACGGGGCTGGCTGGGGTTTCAACAAATAAACCGGCTGGATGTCAGCTCCGGCGTCGGACGGACGCTGATCATGAATCAACTCTTTCCAAAAACCAATACCGTCGCCCAAATCCAGCAATTTTGCGATCCGGACACCAGCTCGGATCCCTTGTGCAAAACGGCGGCGGGCAGGAATGCCTCCGGGACCCAAAATGTGTCACTCTCCAACACCACGATTCAATATGATGTCATCCAGAAGGATTATCAGCAGAGTCCCCCCGATGCCACCACTTATCAGGTGGTCCGGAGCCAGGAGCAAAAGGACTATTTCACCTATGGCCATCTGGATTACTCACGAACGACCACGTATCATCACGACAACTGGGGAAATACCATCCAGGTGGACGATCCGGGCAATCTCGATACCCCGGGCATCAAGGCGGTCACCAGCGATGATCTTTACGAATGTTCCAACTTCAGCAACAACACCAGCTCCGCCGATTCGTGGTGGGTGGGGCGTCTGACCGACCGGAAAATTTCCCGGAATTCGACCTGCAACCAATTTGACACATTCGATGCGAAAAACGATTTCCGCCTGGAACATTGGGACTATGATGATCGGGGAAATCAAACGTCCTATGGTATCTATGACGACGGTAACGATGTGACGCTGACGGTCACCTACGAACCGGACGGTTTTGGCAACATCATCCGGAAAACCCTGCCCGGCGGCGGCACCGAGACCACCGTCATCGACCCCGAATACCACACCTATGTCGACAGCCGCACCACCGCGCCCAACCTGAATGGAACAACCGCCACCCGAAGTTTGGCATTCGACCCCCGCTTCGGTGTACAGGTGGCCGAGCGGAGCCATAACGGTCAGGTGGGCATTTGGTGTCTGGATCCATTGGGCCGTGTGCACAGTCAACAGGGGCCGGTTCCCGAAAAACCAAGCGGGGTGTTGGCCGATAAAAACTGCCTGGGAACCGCCGTCACCGGCGGAAACAGTGATCCTTACCGACAAGCCGCCGTGGTCACCCTCGTCACCTTTTCCCATGTTCAGGATGGCGATAACAGTCAATTCGACGCACGGGCGCTGCTGCAAAACTGGCCAACGTCACAATCCCCGGCGCAATGGCGCCAGTTCCGCACTTATTATGATGGCAAATACCGCACCTACCTCACCCTCGCCCAGGCCGGAAAAAATACCGAAGTGGGAGACAGCGGATGGGAGGTGGCCTGTGGCGCCTACGACAGCCGCAACAATCCGGTGGCCACCACCCTGCCGATGTTCGTCGCCGACAATAAAATTCCCGCTTGTACGCCAACGGCCGTAACCGGCAATCCATTGGTCGATACCGCCACCTTCGACGCCTACTCCCGGCCCACACGGCGGGTGATGCCCATGGATAACGATCAAACCACCACGACCCAGCTCACCTATCCGAGCCGAATCCAAGCCAACACCACCCTCGGTTCGAATACCGGGGATGCCTATGAGACCCAAAAAACTTTCGACTATTTCGCCGGTCAACGCAAAATCACCGAACTGGTGGTGCCTAAAAATGGCAACGCCACCACCAGCTATCACTATGATCCGATCGGCCGGTTGTTGCAGGTGGTCAGCCCCACCGATCCCACGACCGGAAATGTCGTCGTCAACACCCTGACCTACGATTCGGTGAGCCGCCGTACCAGCATCGACAATCCCGATCAAAACACCACCGGCGACCCCGGCATCAAGGCCCTGACCCTGACCTATGATGGCAACAGCGGCCTGCTCAAAACCGCCACGGATGCCCTGAAACGAACCACCACCTATGAGTATGATGCCCGGGGCCGCAACACCAGAAAAATCTTCTCCGATCAAACCACGGTCACGTTCGGATATGACACCACCGGACCGGGCAACGACAATGGCGTGGGCCAATTGACTTCGGAAACGGGTGAGAACGCCGATGGTTCGATCATCTATGCCTATACCTACGGCTACGATGCCTATGGCCATCGTGCCGGCAAACAGCTCTCCGTGAGTCAGGACCCACCCTTGGGAACCTACAACGAGGCCCTGATTTTCAACCCCCTGGGACAGATCATCGGTCAAACCTTTCCCGACTCCTCGAAATATGGTTTCACCTATGATATGGGCAACATGAGCCAGCTGTTCGTCGACGATGGCAACCAAACCCCACTGGCCACCTTCGATCAATACACGCCATTCGGCGCGCCGCAAACCTGGACTTATGCCAACAAGGTATCCGGCACCCGCTCCTACAACGCCGTGGGCATGTGGAACGGACGGACGTCACGGACCGCCGACGGCACCAAGGTGGCCGATCTCTCCTTGAAATGGAATTCACTGCAACTGTTGCAGGAGACCATCGACAATCTGGCCGCCCCCGTCTCGTCAAGCCAGACATTCGATTACCGGTTCAAACGGTTGACCGCCGCCTCGGCGGCGGGACTCTATGGAACCAAAAGCTACGGTTATGATCTCCTGGGCAATCTCATATCCCAGGACGGTCAGGCGATCAACTATGAAGCGCATCGCCCCAAAACCGGCCATACCGCCGACGGCACCGCCTTTTCCGCCGACTATGATCCCACCGGCGCCATGACCGCCCGCACCTACGGCGACGACCGGACGAATTTTGCCTACGATGCCCGGGGACGACTGACCCGGGTCAGCCAGGCAGGCTCAGGAACCACATTGTTGTCCATTCCCATCTATGACGATACCGGGCGGCGGCTGCTGCGGCAGGCAGACGGCACCCGCCACATTTTCATGGGTTCCGGCTTCCAGGAAACGGTGAACGCCGATGGCGGCAAAAGTTCGACCGGTTTTTTGAACGGTCCCCTGGGAACGGTGGCCGCCTTTACCAATAACGGCATAAACGACACGATCCGCTATTTTGACGACGACCATCTGGGCAGTACCATGATGACCTTCGACGAACAGGGCCGGGTCCTCTCAAAGCGCGCCTATCTGCCCTATGGTGCCACCGTTGCCACTGCCAGCAACGGCGGCCAGCCCCTGGATCCCCAGTTTCAAGGTAAAATCCTCGATACGGAATCGGCCCTCTACTATTTCGGTGCCCGCTATTATGATCCGGTCCTGGGACGCTTCATCACCCCGGACAACCGGTTGGGCAGCCATTTATACAGCCAGGATACGCTCAACCGGTACGCTTTTGCCCTCAACAGTCCCACCACCTTCATCGACCCCAGCGGTCACAGCATCTGGGATGCCATTGCCGGCATCTCCATCGGAGTCGTGGAGGTGGCCGCCGGGGTGGCCGTGGATGTGGTGTCGGAGGGCAGCCTGGAAGAGGTCGGCGGCGGTCTGATCGGCGCCGGGACCAGCGGCATCACCTATGGTGCTTTCCATACCAATAACTTTTCCTGGAAACAATATGCCCTTGGAGAAGCCCAAGGCGCCATCACCGGTATGCTCACCGCCGGCGTGGGAGATGCCGCCCAACCAGCTGAGGAAGCTGCTGAAGGCGCTGGTGAAAGCGCCGGTGAGAGCGCTGGTGAAGACTCAGGTGAGAGCGCCGGGTCCCCGGCTTCCGGTCCCACATGGGGATCGGCCAGCAAAAAGGCCTTGAAGGGGGTGGCAAAAAGTCTACTCAAGGCCGAGCTGAAAAAACTCCTGCACAAAGCGCTGAATGCCGTTGGATTGGGGGGTGGAAATTCGGATGAATCGGACAGCGGCGGGGCGGGACGAAAACCCGGTAGCGAACGGACCACCAGGAGTGAAGACCGGCGTCCGATGCAGTCTCCGGTAGCGAGCGCTGGAAACGTGAGCAGTTACCAGCCGCTCGCGATGCGGGGAAATGGCGGACACCACCCCGCGGTCATGGCGAAATGCCGCGCCCATGCCGCTCACCGTGGCGCACTGGGAACCATCTCAACACGGAGCGGATTGCACCGCGCCTTGAAGGCGCCCAATATATTCACCGGATCCGACACTGGCGCCGCCATCCGCCTCCGGGGACCGGGCGACTATTGCCAGGCGGGCAAAAGCGGACATGGCAACCCTTCCGGTTCCTCGGGAGGAACCCAAGTGTGGTTCGGCATCGTTTCCGCCGCCACCCACTGACGAATACGGGCGATATATCCGCAGGCCAGCCCCACTGGCCCGGTCATCGACCCCGGAGAATGTCCCAAAACGCCATCCAAGGACGTTTTGGAGCTCCGCCCGGTTCGAAATGAATTCGAACCGGGCTCTCAAAAAGGGACGCTTTCCCGTGATCCCCCCCTGAACCGCGCGAGGCTGTCGAAAGGTTTTCGACAGCCTCGCGGACAACCTCCCGCCACCACTTCAACAATTTTTCTGATCCTGATCGATGACCATAAATCACGATCCTGAAACATGGGTTGAGATTCCATTCATGGCCACCGACTGACAATATTCAGCTATTTGTTCACAGAAAAATTTTATTGACAATGCGATACAAAAATGTTACAAAGCAGGGCTCAAATATCGCAAACACTCCAATCTTTCACTCATTTACGGGAGGTGAATGATGAAGAACAACGGCTTCTTCCTGAAAGGGATCCGTGCCATTTTCGCGGCGATCTTCCTGTTCACCG
>CAYFNE010000182.1:0-5622 GCA_964344355.1 uncultured Magnetococcales bacterium | reverse complement strand
TTGTTTTTGCGCAACTTTCATGGGCAATGTGTCTAGGAGGTGTCAAAGTCGGGTCAGGGGACCGGGATACTATCGTTCAAACTTCCAGGATCATCCGTCGCGCCGCCTCGGCCAGAAAACCGGAACGGCTCATTCCCAACCCCTTGGCCGCCCGGTCCACCCGGGCCAGGACCCCCTCTTCCAGGGTGATGTTCAATCGCATCACCCGCCGCGTCAACTCTGTCCGCACCAAAATGCGCGCCACTTCGTGAATGTCGGCATCGAAGGAAATTTCATCGAGGGCGGTCGGTTCCGGAATGGGTTCTTTTTCCCGGTCCAGCGCCGCCACCTGCGCCGCCAATGTCTCTTCGGCCTTCAACGCCGCCTCCTGCACCGTCTCGCCATAACCGGTGCAGCCGGGAAAATCCGGAAAGGTCACCCCGAAACCGGAAGCCCACCGTTCGATGATGGCGGGATAATATCGACAGGCCATGTTGTTTTTCCCCGTACCGTCCGATTAAAAAAATATACAAGAATTTCAAAAGGTTGAAAGGTTAATCCCAGCTTCTGTGTCTCAATAATATACACAGGATACACATCCGATTAGCGAAAATCAGGGAAAAAATGTGTATGGAGTGTGTTTTTCCAGGGAACGATGCCGCTCGGGAACTTTTTGACGGCGATGATGAGTACCGGTGGTTCAGTTCACCGGTCATTTTGATATACCATCCCCCCATGTATGTTCAGGTGGCCCTGCCGATACCCAAACGATCGTTTTTCACCTATGCCCTGCCCCCGGATCTGACCTGTCAACCGGGCACCCTGGTGCGGGTGCCGGTTGGGAGTGGGCAACGGGTGGGCATCGTCTGGAACGTCGGCCCGCAACCGACCTGGAGCGGCGGAACCATCCGCGAGGTGAGCGAAATATTGGAACAACGGCCATTGCTGGATGCCGACCTGCTCCACCTGCTGGACTGGATGGCCCGCTATTATCTGCGTCCCATCGGCACGGTGGTGGCCGCCGCCGTGCCATCCCATCTCCGTTTTGAACGCAAAGAGCGCCTGATCTGGCGTGAAGACGCCCCGGACCAACCGCCGGCACCGACCCTGCAACCACTGGCCGACCGCATCCGCGCGAAAAATTCATTGACCCGCGAAACCCTGGCCCGTCATTTCGGCCGCCCGCATCTGGATGACCGTCTCCGTCGTCTCGTTCAACAGGGTTATGTTCGTCGGGAAACCGTCTGGCGGCCCAAGGCGGGGAGCGAAACGGCCCCTTCGGAATCGGTGAAAGGGCCGGTGGACGGCGAACCCGCGGAAAAACCGCCGATCCTCAATGAAGAACAGCGAATCTGTGTCGATTCGCTGCGGACCGCCCTGGCGGCTGGACGGTTTCAACCCTTTTTACTCGACGGCGTAACCGGCGGCGGCAAGACCGAAGTCTATTTCCGCGCCGTGGAACGGTGCCTGGAGGAGGGGCGGCAGGCCCTGCTGCTGGTGCCGGAGATCGCCTTGACGCCCCAGTTGATCGACCGCTACCAGCGCCGCTTTCGGGACGGATTGGCCGTTTTTCACTCCGGATTGGATGATCGGCAACGGATGAATCATTGGCGGCGGATCCGTGACGGCGAAGCGCGGGTGGCGGTCGGGGCGCGCAGCGCCATCTTCGCCCCGTTCGCCGATCTCGGTCTGATCGTCGTCGATGAGGAACATGATCCCTCCTACAAACAGGAGGGGGCCCTGCCCTATCAGGGCCGGGACATGGCGGTGGTCCGGGCGCAACGGGCCGGCGCGGTGTTGATCCTCGGCAGCGCCACCCCCTCCCTGGAATCCCTGCACAACGTCCAACGGGGCCGCTATCGATTGTTGACCTTGAATCAACGCGCCACCGGCCTGCCCCAGCCGGCCATGGAGATGGTCTCCCTGAGCGCGGAAACCATCCGCCGGGAGATGTCCTTTTCGGAGTTGGTCAGCCCACCCCTGGTCGAGCGCATGGGGGAGACCCTGGAACGGGGCCGGCAGATCCTGCTGTTCCTGAACCGGCGGGGGTTCGCCCCCTCCCTGCTCTGCCGCCGCTGCGGGGCGTCGGTCTCCTGTCCCAACTGTTCGGTGACCCTGACCCTGCACCAAAAGAAAAAACGGTTGATCTGTCATTATTGTGACCATTGGCAGCCGGTGTTGGATGTCTGTCCGGAGTGTGGACAGTTGAGCCTGTTCAGTTTCGGTCCGGGCACCGAGCGGTTGGAAAAGGAGGTGCGCAAAAAATTTCCCCAAGCGCACATCGCCCGCCTGGATCGGGATACGGTGGCCGCGAAAACGGTCGACCTCGAACAAACCCTGAAAGATTTTCGCGACGGTTCGTTGAACATATTGCTCGGCACGCAGATGATCGCCAAAGGACACCATTTTCCCAATCTCGGCCTGGTCGGCGTGGTGCAGGCCGAGACCACGCTCTGCCAGCCGGATTTCCGCGCCGCCGAACGCACCTGGCAACTGGTCACCCAGGTGGCGGGCCGGGCCGGCCGGGAAGGGGAGGGGGGCCGGGTGCTGATCCAAAGCCACGATCCGGACCACTACGCCCTGCAAGCGGTGCTCCAGGGACAACGCGGCGCCTTTGCCCGGATCGAAAACCAATTTCGTCAACAGGCCGGTTATCCCCCCTATCGCCGCCTGGCCCTGCTGCGCTTTTCCACCCTGGTCCACAAGGAGGGGGAGGGGTTCGCCCAACGGCTGAAAAAAGAGTTGCCGGCCAATGACGACGCGGAATTTTTTGGACCGGCCCCGGCGCCCATCGCCCGGTTGCGCAACCGGTTCCGCTGGCAACTGTTGATCAAGGAGCGCCCAGACGGCCGTCTGCACCGGGCCTTGGCGCCGTTGCTGGATCGGGCGGAACGGTTGGCGGGCCATCGCATCCGCCTGGAGATGGATGTCGATCCCCACTCTTTCCTGTAAAAATGAGAAATGATTGTTTTTTTGGTGACAGCAAGACTTGAAAACGTTGATAATCGGACCAGGGGAAGAAGATATCCATAAAATAACTCGAAAAACCGGTCAATCGACTGGTCATGGGGGGGAACCGGACGGAACATGGAGCCGATTGTCTGGAGCGATCAATTTCTCACCGGTAACGATGACATCGACTTTCAACATCGCTATTTCGCCAATCTCATCAACCGTATTCACGCCGAGATCTCGAACCGGGAGCGGGAGGTCTATCAGATACGGTTGTTGAAGGAGCTGTATCGGTATGCGGTCTTTCATTTCTATTCGGAGGAAAACATCCGCATCAAACTGGGCATCGCCAATTTGAAAAAACATGAACGGCTGCATCAGGAACTGCTGGATGGACTGAGCGATCGGATCACCCGGGCCATCGATCACACCGACTCCTGTGCCCTGATACTGCCCTACGTGCGCGAGTGGTTCATCGTCCACACCATCGACGAGGATGCCGCGGATTTCATCCGCTTCCGCAAAGGATGAAATCCGGACCGGCGCCCGGCTTGCACGGATATCGACCCATCCCTCCCTGACGGTGGCGTCGATTCACCGCAACCGGCGAATTTTCCCCCGGTTCCCGTCGGCCTACCGTTGTCATCCAGATGGCCCTGTGCTTAAATCCGCTCTGTTGGAATATAAGGAGCTGTTCATAAACACCCGCCGAGGTGTTGGAACGAGATCGTCCGGTCGGCAATGGCTGCCGAACCCGGTCCGGCGGAAGGCTCCTCCCCCCTATGGTGGCGTGCCATCCATGGTTCGCTCCGGCCTGGCGAAAAGGGTTTCGACGGGCTCCCAGGTCCGGACACCCCGGTCCGGTTTCGAACGAGGAAGGTTGATTATGCCCAAGGTATTGATTTCCGATAAGATGTCCTCCCAGGCCGAGGCGGTTTTCCGCGACCGGGGGATCGAAGTGGACTACAAACCCGGCCTGGCCGTGGAAGCGTTGAAGGCCATTCTGCCCGACTATGACGGCATCGCCATCCGTTCCGCCACCAAGCTCACCGAGGAGCTGATCGGGGCGGCCACCAACCTGAAGGTCATCGGTCGTGCCGGCATCGGCGTGGACAATGTCAACATCCCCGCCGCTTCCAAAAGCGGCGTGATCGTCATGAACGCCCCGTTCGGCAACACCACCACCACCGCCGAACACACCGTCGCCCTGATGCTGGCCGCCGCCCGCCACCTGCCGGCCGCCACCGCCTCCACCCGGGCGGGTAAATGGGAAAAAAGCCGCTTCATGGGCCGGGAACTGGCCGGCAAGACCCTCGGCATCATCGGCACCGGCAACATCGGCGGTCTGGTGGTGGAACGGTTCCAGGGCCTGAAAATGCACGTGCTGGCCTTCGATCCCTTCATCAGCAAACAGCGCGCCGATGAAATGGGCATCGAACTGGCCGAAACCCTGGAGGTGTTCTGGCCGCGCATCGATTTTCTCACCGTTCACACCCCGCTCACCACCAAAACCCGGCACCTGATCAACGCCGACGCCTTTGCGCGGATGAAGGATGGGGTGGTGGTGGTCAATGCCGCCCGGGGGGGCATCGTCGATGAAAATGCCCTCTACGACGCCCTGAAATCCGGCAAGGTCTACGCCGCCGGCCTGGATGTCTATGAAGAGGAACCGGCCCGGGAAAACCGGCTGTTCGAATTTGACAATGTGGTGTTCGCCCCCCATCTGGGGGCCTCCACCAAAGAGGCCCAGGAGAAGGTGGCGGTACAGATCGCCGAGCAGATCTCCGATTTCCTCCTCAAGGGCACGGTGCAGAACGCCTTGAACATCCCGGCGGTTTCCGAAGCCGAGTTGCCGACCCTGCGACCCTATCTCAATCTGGCCGACAAACTGGGCACCACCCTGGGACAACTGACCGAAGCCGGTGTCAAACGCATCGAGGTGCTGTATGAGGGCGAGGTCAATCAACTCAACCGCAAACCCATCACCAACACGTTGTTGAACGCCCTGCTGACACCGATGTTGGAGGATGGGGTCAATCTGGTCAACGCACCGTTGATCGCCGAAGAACGCGGCATCGAGGTGGTCGAAGCGGTACGCAACCGTTGCAAGTCCGGATTCACCTCCCTGATCACCGTCACCATCACCACCGAACTTCGGGAACGGTGCATCTCCGGCGCCCTGTTCAACGGCGAACAACCCCGGGTGGTGTCGATGAACCTGGTCCCCATCGAGGCCAACCCCGAAGGGTTGTTGCTGTTCATCGCCAACAACGATTCACCGGGCCTGATCGGCAGGGTGGGCACCGCCCTGGGCGAAGCCGGCATCAACATCGCCAACTTCCACCTGGGCCGCACCGAACAGGGTGGCCGCGCCATCGCCTTCATCAACGTCGATCACGACGTGCCGGCGCCATTGATGGACAAACTGTTGAAACTGGAAAATGTGCTGGAGGTGAAGTTGGTTCGTTATTGAGATCGTTGGACAGATGGCGGCGCTACCGCGCCGCCATCCTACCGGCCACGCCGCAACAGACAGGTATCGATGCCGAACACCCGGCAGGTGTTGAGACCGAACAGGTGATAGATCGGACAGAGGTAGGGCGGGGTTACGTCCCCGCCGAATGGCTTGGGAAGGTGGCGGGGACGTTACGCCACGGACACAAAAGGTAACCCGGAGGATCCCCGGAGGGC
>CAYFNE010000181.1:0-5865 GCA_964344355.1 uncultured Magnetococcales bacterium | reverse complement strand
TAGTAGGATTTGGCCGGCAGTTGTTGGACGATGCCGATCTCTTTGAGGTTACGGATGTGGAACAGCAGCTTGGTGTGATCCTTCATGGTCAACTCCCGGGTCATTTCCGTAACCCGTTGTGGGCCGCGGTTGGCCAGGATGGTGACGATCTGGCGGCGGATGGGGTTGGAGACCGCCAGCAGGGCCTGGTCCAGGTCGTCGATGCGGGTGGTCTCGTCGAACTGACTTTCCGCCAGGACGCGGTTGACGACGGCGATCAACTGTTCAAAGGGGACCGGCTTGGCGATATAGTCGCTGGCCCCTTTTTTGATGGCCCGCACCGCGTGTTCGATGGTGGCGAAGGCGGTCATGAGGATGAACCGGGAGCGGGGGTTGATTTTTTTCAACTCGTGGAGGACCTCCAGACCATCCATGTCCGGCATGAGAAAATCCACCAGGGCGACATCGAAGGGGGAGGTGCTGGCCTCCTTGATGGCATCTTCTCCGGAGGCGGCCTCAACCACATCGAATCCGACCTTGGTGAGAACCATGTGCAACCCCTCCCTGAAAAGAGGATCATCATCGACGATAAGTATTTTTTTCACGGTTTCCATTTCCAAGAGTGGCGGTGAGATGCGAAACATCGCGACCCAACCCTTAAAAAGTACAGGATTTTGGCTGTTGGTCAACGACATATTCGATAAAAAAGCATCGATGCCGTCCCACTTGGCGATGGGTGGATCGACAACGCCCGGTAATGTTTGTCAAGTTGTTGAAATTGTTGACCGTCACTCCCGTTGACCGGGGAGTGACGGCTGGTGGGAACAGGCGGGGCACGGAGGAGTGTTGAATTTCACATCCCAGCCGCATCCGGTGCCCGGTGGTGAATATGGAGCCCCCCTCTGCCGGCTCCATATTTGAAAAATCAGGGTGGGATATTTATGACCTGTAGAATATAACCTGGGTGTCAGGCCGGCTGTGGAACACGGTCGAACAGCCGGGCGCGGTACAGGATCCGTTTCGGGGCGCCATCGGGATCGTGAAAGGCGCGGCGGGTGTGCAACACATTGGTGCTGACCAAACCCCAGCCCGCTTCCAGACGACCGGAAAAGATATAGGGGGAGGGGGTGGCGGTCAGATCGACCAGGGCCTTGACCGCTTCCCGGGTGGCGTCGTCATCCTGCCAGCGGATGCTGATGGTGCGGGCGGTATAGCGCATGTGGAGAAAACCGTCGGCATCCACCGAAAATACCGGTCCCGGACGGTCGGGACGGGCCACCTGGCCATTCTCCAGACGGGCGGGAATGGTCATCACCTCCGGGGCCATCAGGGCGCGGATGATGTCGGGATTTTTTTCGCGCAGTTGCAGATAGGCGATTTCATGATCCAGCAGATCGTTTTCCCCACCCTCCTGGGCTGGCCGTTTACAGTAGAGGGAAAGGGTGCGGACCTGGCGGTCATTGGTGTTGTAATAACCGTCGGTATGCCAACCGATGGCGGCGGCGCGATAGGGTATGTACTCGGCGAACGGCGCGTGGGCCGAACCGCCGGGGGAGAGGGCTGACAGACCGCCGGGGCCGGCCCCCAGATTGAGGTCCATCTCCTTGACGCCGATCTGTTCCATGAGTGCCGGCAGGGGATTTTTTGGCAGGGATTGGGGGTTGGCGATGGTATAAAGCGCCATGTTGGCCTTGGCGCAGCGGGAGAGCAGCGCCGTTTTCTCCGCATCGGTCAACTGGAAGGGATCCTTGATTTCGACCACCAGGTCCCCCAGGGTTTTGGGATAGTCGGTCAGTTTGGCGTCCCGCCACCGTTTGAAGGCTTCATCATTGTTCAGATCGAATGCTGCTGGGTCGTTCATTGTTGCTCCTTGGTTGATATATCGGCAAATATAAAAAAAGGGGCCGAAACGCAATCGTTTCAGCCCCTTTTTGGGAATCATGCCGTGCCGGATCCGTTACCGTCCCCGGCCAGGAAATGGGTGTGGGTGCTTATAGTCCCATTCCCATCTGGATGTAACCGCAGGGACAGGCCTGTTCGCAAACATGACAGCCGTTGCAGCGGGTGTAATCGGTGTGCATGATTTGGCCCTTGGGCCGTTTTTTGTCGCGGCTGATGGCCTCGCGCGGGCAGTAGACCCGGCACTGGTCGCAGACGAAACAGAGACCGCAACTCATACAACGATGGGACTCGGCAATGGCCTGTTCCCGGGTAATGGTGGAGGTCGTTTCGGCAAAACCGGCGATGGCCTTGTCCACCTCCAACATTTTTTCTTCGTTGCGTGGCGACGCGGGATAGAAACCCGGCCGCATTTCATTGATTTTGACCGGTCTGCCCTTGTGCGGCAGTTTGTAGGGGCTGCCGGTCAGATAACCGTGCATGGCCCGGGCGGCGACACGGCCATGGCCGACGGAACGGGTGGAGATGCCCAGGCCCAGCACGTCACCACCGGCGAACACACCGGCCATCTTGGTTTCATGGGTCTTGTTGGCGCCGATCCAACCCCATTTGTCGGCGATCTCTTCCATGCCTTCCTGGAGTTCCGGCACCTGACCGATGCCCATGATGACGGTATCGCAGGGGATGGTGAACTCGGAGCCGGGGATCGGTTCGGGACGGCGGCGACCGGATTTGTCGGGGGCGCCCAGTTTCATGCGGATGCACTTGGCGGCCACGGCGCGGCCCCCCTCGGTGATCAACTCGGTGGGAGCGGCCAACAGTTCAAAGTTGATGCCTTCATGTTCGGCCTCGACCACATCCTTGGCGATGGCCGGCATCTCCTCCTTGGTGCGGCGATAGAGGATGGTGACCTCGGAACCGGCGGCGACGCGGCGGACGATACGGGCGGAGTCGACCACGGTTTTTTCCCGGGACAGGGTCTCTTCCTCTTGCTGGGCCGCCGCATCGACGGCCTCGCGGGCGGCATCATATTTATCGGGATCGCCGGAATCCTCGGCATCCTTCAGATCGGACTGGAGACGCAGGGAGACGCGGGCGGCGTCCATGGCGCTGTCACCACCGCCGATGACGACGACCCGTTTGCCGATTTCCACCTTGGCGCCGGTGTTGACGCGGTTGAGGAAGCTGGCGGCGGTGAAGACGTTGGCCGAATTTTCGCCATCGATGCCCATGTTGCTGCCCTTGTGGGCGCCCAGGGCCAGATAGACGGCATCGAACTTTTCACGGATCTTGTCGAAGGAGATATCCTGACCGATTCGGGTGTTGCACTTCAGGGTGACGCCGAGATCGAGGATGTTTTGAATTTCCGCATCCAGGACTTCATCGGGCAGACGGTAGGAGGGGATACCGTAGCGCAGCATGCCGCCGGCCTTTTCGAAGGCTTCGTAGATGGTCACCTGATAACCACGCCGGGCCATCTGATAGGCGGCGGAAAGGCCCGAGGGGCCGGAGCCGATGACGGCGACTTTTTTGTCGAGTTTCTTGTCGGTGAGCATTTTCAGTTTAAGCTTGCGCTTCAAACCATGATCACCGACGAATCGTTCCATGTTGTTGATGGCCACGGAACCATCTTCGAGATGTTGACGGTTGCAGCCCGATTCACAGGGGTGGGGGCAGATACGGCCGTGGGTGGCCGGCATCGGATTTTTGTCCGTCAAGGTGTACCAGGCGGTGTCCATGGCTTCGTCCTGGTCCTGCTTGAGCATATCGGCCTGGGCGATGCTGGTCAGCCAGCCACGAATGTCCTCGCTGCTGGGACAGGCATCCCGGCAAGGGGGCAGACGTTGCACGTAGGTGGGGCACTTCCAACTGGCACCGTTGCGGACTACAATCTCTTCGACATCACCTTTGCCGAGAATCTCCTCAACGTCTCCACGGGTAAAATCCTTGGTCAGGATAGTTGGTACGAGCATTTTTCAAATTCCTTGCTGGGAAAAAAAAGAGCGAATCCAGGGAGGGAAACCGTGGGTCGGATGCCCTCCGACCCACGGTGATCCGGGTTCCCTACAGACGGACATGCGCCGACCGGTTGAGGGTCGACAGGGCCTCGGGGCTGTCATCGATGTGATACTTGGTGAACTCGAAGCCGGTTTTTTCGAAAAACCGTTGCCAGCCGATCCGCTCGATCCACTCGCCGATCCGCTCATAGGGTTTGCCACCCTCCTTGTAGGCCTTGAGGATCTTGCCAATGGCCTTGGAAACCTCGGGCCAGCGCGGCGGATTGTTGGGCAGGCCCCAGACGGCCAGTTTCATGAAGGTGGGAGTGCTGCGGGCGTTGGAAACCTTGCCGCCGACCCAGATGGAGAGGGTGTCGGTTTCGGAGTCGCGGATCTCCATGACCGGGCATTGACCGTGGCAGGCGCCGCAGTACATGCATTTCTCCTCCACCACTTCGACGGTCTCCTTGCCGTTGACCACCGCGGGACGGATGGCCGCGGCCGGACAGATGGCCACAACCTTGGGCAGTTCGCACTGCTGGATTTCATCGTGGTTGATGCGGGGCGGGTGATGGTGCTGAACGATGACCGAGATGTCGCCGTGGCTGGCGCAGTTGATCTGGCAGCAGGAGGAGGAGATGTGCACCCGGTTGGGCAGGTCCTCGTTTTTGAACTCGTTGATCAGATCGTCCATCAACGCCTTGGTGGAACCGGCGGCGTCGGAACCGGGCAGGTTGCAGTGCAGCCAACCCTGGGTGTGCGAAACGTTGGACACCGAGGGGCCGGTGCCGCCCAGGGGCCAGCCCAGGTCGTTTTCGACGGTGTTGACCAGGGCGTCCAGCTTGGATTCGTCACCGAGCAGGAATTCAATGTTGGCGCGGACGGTGAAACGGACGAATCCTTCACAATATTCATCGGCGATCTTACAGATTTTGCGCACGGTATCGGCGCTCATGGTGCGGGGGGAGCCGGCCCGAACGGAATAGAGTTTGTCCCCGCTCTCGCTGACATGCACCAGCACGCCGGGGCGGACCCGCTCATGATAGTCCCACTTGCCATAATTCTTGGCCATGAGGGGGTGCAAATATTTCGTATAGTCCGGGGCCCCTTGGTCACGAGGGGCCAGTGGTGCTTTTCCACTCATTGTATTCTGTCTCCTTGAAGGCGGTCCCGGCCGGCTCCCCGGCCGGGAACCTGTCCGCTATTCAGCCGCTTCGGTGGATTCGGCTTCCCGATTCCAAACCTGTGGATTTTTGCTCTGCTCCTCGCCGAACCGGGTGGGGGCCAGCTCCTCGAACTTGATGTAGGGGCTGGTCCGGGGACGGGAGATCATGCGCGGATCGGCTTTCAGACCCACGCCATCGAGGAAGGTGGACATGCCGACGCGGTGGATGAACTCGCCGATGCGCTCGTGGTCCATGCCGTTGTCATTCCAGAACTCCCAAACCCGATCGATGAAATCGGTGAGGTTGGTCAGGTCCTCGTCGGTCTCCAGTTTCATGAAGGGCACCAACACCGAGCTCATGGTGTCGCCGATCTTCAGGGTCCGCTTGCCGCCGACCAGCATGGTGGCGCCACGGTCCTTGCCCGGTTTCAGGGCCTTGTGCATGACGTTGATGCAGTGCATGCAGCGCACACAGTCATCGTTGTCGACCACCAACTCCTTGCCCTTGACCGACAGGCAGTTGGTCGGGCAGCGGGTCAGCACGTTGTCGATGAGGAATTCCATGCCTTTTTCATCGATGAACTCGGCGACCTTGGCCTGGTCCACCTGCATGGGACCGCGCCAAGTGCCGATGATGGGCATGTCGGAGCGGATGATGGAGTTGGCGCAGTCGTTGCCGCAACCGGAGAGTTTGAATTTGCACTTGTAGACGAATTCGGGACGGTGCAGATATTCGATGAAGGTATCGGTGATGTGCTTGGTCACCTTCATGGTGTCGAAGCAGGCCATTTCGCAACGGGCCTCGCCGACGCAGCACTGCAGGGT
>CAYFNE010000180.1:0-6397 GCA_964344355.1 uncultured Magnetococcales bacterium | reverse complement strand
TGGACTCTTTATGTTATATGGTTGTCAAGCCTGAGGCAACCGGATACCCATGATGCGCTATATAAAGTGTTCGGTGCACGTAAGTTACCTTAATAGCAGTTCAAACACGGTCATATTTAAAGTTGAGTCCGACTTAACATACTGGGAATTTGTAGACAGTGAAATAGCCGCTACACTCAGCAACCTTAAAAGCTACTCGTTCGAATAAAGGTCCAGCAAAATACTATGAAAAAAATAATGATCGTTGGTTATAATAATCGTTTGAACTTTGGGTTGCGACCGTATTTCTCTTCGAATAACTGGGATGTGTTATGGATTAACGGTCACATGAGACCAGAAATCCTCCTGAAAAGAGTGAAGGTTTTTGTGCCTTCCATAATAATGTTTGATCTTGAAGGTAGTGTGACATGGCCAGCAACAAAAAATATCCTTCTGTCCTGGCTTGACAATGAAGATCATCTGGTCCCAGAGAATATTCTGGTTATTTACGGTGAAGCAGATAAAAAATATTTGGTCAACAGGCAAGATGAGATCTTTAAGTATAGAAATTTCAAGATTTATTTTAGGGGTGACAGAAAAGTCAAAGAAAAAATAAAAAAACATCTATCAACAACCAGGAATTTTAGAAGCATTGATAACCCCCAAGAATTGATTGACTCAATAAGTGATAAAAATATAAAACTATTGTTTGAGTATCTCTTTGAAAAAACCATTGACAAGGATCATGTTGACGGCATTCTTGAGAGTAATATTAAATTAAAGTTAGATCAAATAGAACAAAAACAACACAACTATACAATTGTTCGTCTAATCGTTCAATCTTCCAGAATATTTTCCAGTTATGGAATAATTTTTCCAGCTCTTGTCGAGGCTTTTTCTCTTCTTTTGGAAAGCCTGGAGGCGAAAGATAAAAAAACAAAACAAACAGTATCCATAAATATCTTGAAAAGCTATTGTGTCGGAGGAATAACTAGTGCCTGATCGAAACAATTTTACCTTTATGAAATAACGTGATATAGAGGTGTTTAGGTTTGAGTTTTTTCAGTATGGTTGATGTTAACAGGCTCTGGAAAACCCGCCCACTTGGGCGGGCGATTCAAGGCTCGAATGAGACGGTTCCGAATGTACCGGTCCGTCTCCGAGAGGCGCCAGAAAAACACCAATAAATCAAAAAGATCCCCTATTTACCCCAAATACGGACAAACCCCATCATCGGTGGTGGAGAAGGCGTCTCCCCGGGATTGAAGGATTTTTTGGGTCGTTGGCAAAAGTGTTGACCATTGCCCGAATCCACCGCAAAATGCCTGCCCGGTCACCCGAGAGATTCATGGCAGGGATCCTTTTCATGGCCGCTCCAACAGGACCACGGTGATTGGGCCGTGTCGGCCCGTCAACTCCCCGTGGCGTTGTCCGCCATGTTGAAAAATCCGGTCGATCGGGTGGGGGAGAGGAACGCCGGCTGCTTTTCCGTTTCAAAAGAACGCTTCACGAAAAAATCAATATTAAGATACCGTGAAGATTGGATGAACCTTCGCACAACCAACAGCGGAACACCCCGAGGGGGGAACGATGATCTTATTGAAGCTGATGGAACAGGTTCCTTTTTTTGCGGAATTCACCCAGGAGGAGAGAGAAATATTCGTTGAAAACAACAGCTACTTCAGTGTTTATGAAAATGGTCAATTCATCGTCAATGAAGACGCCGACGATGATCACGCCCTGTACATCATCATGCGGGGGACGGCCATCATCACCAAAGGCAGTATGCCCGGCAAGGTGCTCGGCACCATCGATTCAGGGGCGGTGATCGGCGAGATCGCCTTTTTGACCGGTCGGCCCCGCACCGCCAGTGTCATCTCCAAAGGCAAGGTGATCGTTTTTCGCGTCGACCGGTCGGCCATGGACAAGCTGGAGTGTTCGTTGCAAATGAAAATTCGGGATCAATTGATCGAAATTCTCGTTGATCGTCTGGACCAGGCCAACGCCAGAAAAATGGCCAAGTGAACTGAAAATCCAACCGGAAATGGTCTCATTCCGGCGTCGGCCACTGTACGGTGAGGGTGGTGCCGTTCTCTTCGGACGATTCGAAACCGATTTCTCCCCCCAGGGTCTGGACCATCAAACGCGCCGAGTAGGTGCCGAGACCGGTTCCGGTCGTTTTGCCGTGGGTGACATATTTATCAAAAAACCGCCCGCGGATCGATTCGGGAATGGCGCCGTGATTGTGAATGCGCGTGGTCGGCCGCTCCAGCCGTTCCAGGGAGAGGGTCAGGGTCTCGCCGGCGGGAGAGGCATCGATGGCGTTTTGCAGGAGATTGTTGAGGATGGAAAAACAGAGCAACTCCTCGCCCAAAACCGGGAATCGTTCCTTTTCTTCCGGCTTTTGACCATCGAGACGGATATCGATGGTGAGTTGTTTTTTGCCCATTTCCCGCTGCAGGGCCAGGGAAACCTTGCGGGCCAGGATGCATAAATCCACCTCCTGCGGCTGGAATCGATAGCTGTTTTGCTCCATCTTGAACAGGTCCAGGGAGAGGTTGATCATGTTCAGCAGCCGGTAGCCGGATTCGTGGATGGTTCGACAGATCCGTTTTTCGTAGCCATCCATTTCCAGGGTGTCGCATAACATGTCGCTCAAACCGATGATGGCGTTCAGAGGCGTTTTCAAATCGTGCTGCATGATGCGGTTGACCTCTTCCCGCAATTCGCTGGCGGCCTTCAATTCCCGGTTCTGCTCTTCCAATATCTTTCGGGCTTTCCGGTAACCGAGTTGGGTTTTGACCCGGGCCAGGACCACCGGTGGATTCACCGGCTTGTAGAGGAAATCGGCCGCTCCCAACTCCAAAGCCCGCGTCTCCTGGTCGGCATCGGTGACGGCGGTGATGAAAATGATGGGAATATCGCGGCTGGTCCGGTTGGCCTTCAACCGTTTGCACACCTCGAACCCGTTCATGTCCGGCATCACCACATCCAGCAGGATCAAATCCGGCGGACGCGAGGCGACGCTTTTCAAGGCCGCCGGACCACTGGTGGCGATGGACAGGTCATAGCCGTCTTCGAGGATGGCGATCAGGGTTTTGATGTTGCCCGGCACATCATCGACGATCAGTATCCTGGAACGGTTCACGGTATGGCTCATGTGGTTGTTTCCAGTGTGATATCCAACATGCGGCACAGTTCGAGCAGTTCCTTTTGGGCCGGCTCGAATTCGAATCGGTCCAAGTGGCCGGCCATTCGTTTCAGGATCGGTGAAAAACGGTCTTCACGAAGTTGATCCGAGAGATCGGCAAAACATTTTTCAACCTTGAGATCCCCATAATAGAGCAGGCCGGCCATCTCTTGCAGCAGCGAGCGTCTTTTTTCCAGGTCCGGTTCGCGGGCCGGTTCGGGCGGCGGTGTGGGTGGTGTTTCGCTTGGCGTTTGGGCGGCGGACTCCATTATGGCGATGCCCTCTCTGACCCCGTTCAAGGCCCGTTCAAAATCGCTCGCCAGTATCGGCAACCGTTGCCGGTCCTCCCGTTTGATGCCGCGTTCCAGGTCCAGGGCGGTATCATACAGGTCTTCGGCCGAGAGATTGGCTGCCATACCCTTGATGGTATGTACCAGCCGTTGCGCTGCTTCGAGATCGCCTTGGCGCCGTCCTTTCAGGGCGGCCCGGACCTCCCGCTGGATATCCGTGGACTCCTGGTAGAACTCCATGAGCAGGGAGCGGAACAGCCGTTCGTTACCATCCAATCGTTTCAGGGCATCGGTGACATTGATTCCGGCCAGTTCCCTCAGCCCTTCATTCCGGTCGCTGGTGGTTGGTTGTGGTTTGTCGTCGATCGAAGAAGGGTGCCCCTCTTCCCAGGGTTCGATCAGTTTGGCCAGGAGGGAGAAAAGTTGTTTGCGGTCGATGGGTTTGTTGATGTGTTCGTTCATGCCGCATTGCAGGCTTTTTTCCCGGTCACCGATCATGGCATGGGCGGTCATGGCGATGATCGGTATTTGTTGCAGATGCGGTTGTCGGCGAATTTTCCGGGTGGCCTCATAACCGTCCATCAACGGCATCTGAATGTCCATCAACACGGCATCGAATTCATTTTTTTCCAACAGGCGCAGGGCTTCGAAACCGTTGGCCGCCGTCTCCACCAGCAGATTTTCCCGTTCCAGGATGGCCCGGGCCACCTGCTCGTTGACCGAGTTGTCCTCCACCAACAGGATTCGCCGGCCACGTAGTCGTCCATCGACCGCCACCGGACCGCTCGTCGATCGGCCCCAGGTTTTTCCGTCGGTTGCCGGCTCGGTGGCGGCGTTCCGTTCGAAACGGGCGGTGAAAACGAAATGGCTGCCCTTGCCGGGGCGGCTCTGCACCCGTATTTTGCCGCCCATCATCTCCGTCAACCGTTTGCAGATGGAGAGCCCCAGTCCCGTGCCGCCATATTTGCGGGAGGTGGAACCATCGGCCTGGACGAAAGCCTCGAACAGGTGCTCCATCTGTTTTTCATCCATGCCGATGCCGGTATCCCGCACCGAAAAGGCCAGGGTCAACCCCTCGGGCCGCTCTTCGACCAGCTCAACCTCGACATCGATTTGCCCCCGTTCGGTAAACTTGACGGCATTGCCGATCAAATTGACCAATACCTGCTCCAGACGCAGGGGATCGCCGATCAAACGCATTTCCCATTCGGGGGTGGGGGTCATCACCAGTTCGACCCGTTCGCTGGTGAGAGCGCCGCGAAACAGATCGCCGAGCTGTTCGAACACCTCACGCAGGGTGAATGGGATCCGTTCCATGTCGAGTTTGTTCGCCTCGATCTTGGAGTAGTCCAGGATATCATTGATGATGCGCAGCAGGGAGCGGGAGGCGTTGGAAATCTTGCTCAGGTAATCATGGGTCTTTGGCAGGATGGCGTGTTGCAGGGCCAGGTCGGTCAGGCCGATGATGGCATTCAGGGGCGTGCGGATTTCATGGCTCATGTTGGCCATGAATTCACTCTTGGCCCGATTGGCCTTTTCAGCGGTCTGGATGGCCCGGCTCAACTCCCGGGTTCGCTCCTGAACGCGCACTTCGAGTTGTCCGAGATGGTCCTGCAGGGCGCGCTCCTTTTCCTCCAGTTCGGCGGCCATGTGGTTGAAGGCCTCGCCCAACTCGTCGAAGGCATCGCCATTGTTCAGTTGGATGCGGTGGTCCAACTGGCCTTTGGCGAAACGACCGGCGCCGTCGGTCAGGATGTCAATGCGTTTGTCCAACACCCCGCCGAGCCGGCGTGATATGAGGATCGACAACAGCAGGGCCACGAGTGAAAAGCCGATGAACTCTCTGTTTCTCCGTTCGTTTTCACGGACCAGACGCGAGTGGGTGCGTTCGATGTGTTCCTTCAGCCGTCGTTCGATGGTTCGCAGCAGGGGGACCACCTTCCCGCTGACACGGAGGACCATCCGGTCGATCATGGTCAGGGTATCGGAGTGGACGCCACTCCGGTTCTCTTCCTGCTGATATTGATCCAGGCCGGTGCGGTAACGGGACAGGGTTCGTTTCAGGTCGGCGACCGGCCGGTCGATCCCGGAGGCGGGCAGGGAGTCCGGCCATCGGTCGATCATCTGTTCCAGCAGGTTTTCCGCTTTGGTGATGGCGGCGATCGACTCCAACGGGTCGATCCGTTCCCGGGCGTTGAACCGTTGCAGTTCCTCTCCGAAGAAGACCAGAAACCGTGAACAGTCGTTGGTCAGTTCCATCAGGTTCGAAACCTCCCGTTCATTTTCCATCCGGGAGGTGAGGAGGTGCAGTTGTTCGCGCAGGTTGGTCGATTCCCGCTCGATGCGGGCCAACAAAGAGTTGCTTTGATCGTTGCTGGGATCGTCGGTGTGACGAATTTCATCCAGATGTTGAAAGAAGGAGATGCGCAGGATGCGTACCGGCCGGAGCAGGGCTTCGGTATCGAAATCAATGGGCGGGTTTCGGGAAGCGATGCGGGCCGCCAGTTTTTTGGCCTTGCCATACAGGAGTTGCAGCGGCAACAGCACATCATCCCGGGTGATGACCTCCCGTTGCCGATAGAGCTGGAAAGTTTGGTCGGCGAGGGCCATCAACTTGCCGATCCGATGAACCCGTTCTTCCTGGGGGTTCAACTCGAAAATGATGGTGTTCAGCTCCCGTGTCGCATAATCATGGTGTTGGAAGGAAAGAAAAATGACCACCGCCAACAAAAACAGCAACAGTCCGAAGCCGATGTGCCTGGCAACGTGATAGGGAACGGTCAACATGTCCGGTATTATTCAAAGACCAGGGTGAGCGATTCACCCACTTCGCCGCTGCCGAACAGGGGTTTGTTCAGGAACGGGTCCGGTTTCCGACCGGCGATCTGGTGGTGCGTCCATTTGACCTAACGTACGTTAAAGTGTAGATTTTCTCTGA
>CAYFNE010000179.1:0-6422 GCA_964344355.1 uncultured Magnetococcales bacterium | reverse complement strand
GAACGAGAATGAGTAAGGAGCATCCCGTCTCCTTCCGGCCGGATAAATACCATCGTGTCATCAAGGTGCCCCTGTGGTCGAAGGGATTCCAGTTCCAAATCAGCCGGGACGACGGTCTGAAATACACCCCGGACTCCCAGTCCGGACTGGTGCTCTCCCTCTACACCGAGGATCTGACGTCTGTCTTTTCCGGCTTCACCGGATACGAGTCGGGCATGATGGCTCAGCTTCCCGATTACAAGACGCCGGACTTCCAGAGCATGGCCGAAGGCATGTCCTGGAATCCGCCGACGCTGACCATGACCGTCGACGGGGTCACCACCACCATCACCTATCTCTATTACCGGGAGGCATCAGCAGGAATTGTACGCTCCTTCTATCATTCCCGGACGCCCGAGGGCGGGATGTATCTGCTCAAGCTGGATCAGGGTCGGTTGAATGACGCGTTCGGGATGGAGGAGATGTCTTTTTTGCTCGTGGCCAACGGTCCCCATACCCTGCCGACCATCTTCCCCAGGATCTTTGCCCTGCAGGAGGATGAGACCTTTCTCGACGATGCCGTTCCCGGCGCCCTGGAGCAGATGTGCCGGGCCGGCATGCTGACCGCTTTCCCGGAACTGTTGCCCGACCAGCGGGATCCGGAGGCGATCGATCGACAATCCCATGAAAAGCACGCCAGTGCCCAACATCCACCCCATGATGCCGGAAAATACGAAATCCAAGTGCCCCTCTGGCGGCAAAGCGTCAGTGAGGAGAAACAGGATAACAAAACCGGTATCCGCAAGTCGGTGGTGCGTTCCAGCATCCCCTACAGGATGGAGTTCAAACTGTACGCCTCCATGCCCTGGTGGGTGTTGAAATTCCCCAAGGTCGTGATCGACTGGCGCGAGGATTGGGAGTTCACCTTCGACGGATTCTGGGCCGTGGATGCCGATCAGCCCGCCTGGGAACCGAACAAGCAGTATCCGAAGAAGGAGATCGTCCTGGCATCCAATGGCCGCGCCTATTTTTGTATCCGAGGCGGTGTCAGCGGCACGGAGGAACCGGCTTGGCCGGGGGATGGGGCCACGGTCGTGGACGGCTGTTGCCAATGGCGCGATCTGGGCATGCCCGGACTGAACGGCGTTATCCAGATCCACAACACCAATCACCCCTGGCCCTACGAAGGCCGCTACGCCGGGGATGTCACGGTCAACGGCATGTCCTGTTTTCATCCCTATCCCTGGACACCGGAGATGAGCCGGACCTGGGCGCAGTTCCGCATGTATCCGGTTCCGACCATCACCTATCCAGGGTTCGACCTTGTCGAACATGGGATGAAACCGCCGGACGGACCCGGCGAGGTGATCCTCGACGACGTGACCCTGGTGGGCTGGGTGGCCGACCAGCATCTGCACGGCTACAACGAGCTGTATCAGTATTGCACACCGGTGGAGGAGCCATCCATCCAGATCACCACCGATTTCGGTTACTCCCGGAAGCTGCAAATGTGGACCGGCAACGACAATCTCAGCCACACCGTGGAGGAGTCGCCTACCTCTGCCGAAGGCAAAGCCTATAGCGCCACCTTCGCCTATACCTGGTTCACCGAGGAATTCGACTACACGCCGTCCTCCGGTGGCGGAATCGGCGGCTACACCTTCCTGGGAGAGTTCACCGGCACCATGGAGAGCCCGTTCACCGACAACGCTTCCTTCATCATCACCCCACTGCCCGAGGCCGTATAAACAATGGGTGTTCACAGATATTGGCGTGTCTACGTCACGGCCACCACCGGCTCCAACATGCTTCTTTCGCCCTACGAGGCGGAGATGCGGGCCACGGTGGGCGGGGCGGATCAGTGCAACGGCGGTACCGCATCCGCCAGCCATGCCAATTCCAACGTCTACAAGCTGTTCGACAACAATTTCAGCAGCTACTGGAACAACGGCAGCCCGGGCGTCGATACCTGGTTTCAGTATGACTTCGGGGCCGGCAACGAGGTGGACGTGGGTGCGCTGGCGATCCTGGCCCGCTACGCCTCGCAGATGCCGAAGGATTTTGCCCTCCAGTATTCCGACAACGGCACCGACTGGACCGAGGCCCACGCCTGGACCGGCATCACCGACTATGTCGGTGGCGTCTGGAAGGAGCTGGAGATTCCCCAGCCGCCGCCCATCGTGGCCCAGTGGGAATTGCCTTTCGATCTACCGCCACCGTTGGGAAACCAGTGGGATCTTCCGTTTGCCTTGCGCACCGTGGTGGTGGCTGATTGGGATCTGCCTTTCGGCGACAAGCCTCCCGGGTACCGCTATTGGCGCATTTACATCACCGACTCCTCATCGGCAAGCAACCTGGTCTCCCTGTACGAAGCGGAGATGCGCGCCACGGTGGGCGGGGCCGACCAATGCACCGGAGGAACGGCAACCGCCAGCCATGCCGATGGCGACGCCTACAAGCTTTTCGACGACAACAGCGGTACTTACTGGATCAACGGCAGTCCGGGGGAGGATACCTGGTTCCAGTACGACTTCGGATCCGGGAACGCGGTGGAGGTGGCGGAAATCGCCATGGTGCCCCGTTACGGCTCCTCCCAGACACCCACGGACTTTTCTCTTCAATACTCTGACAACGGTACCGACTATACCACCGCCGCCACCTGGACCGGAGTAACCGACTGGCAGGGCGGGGTCATCAAGGAACTCGAGGTTCCGGGCCCGCCGATCCTCGATGTGCAGTGGGATCTGCCGTTTGCCCTGCTCACCCCGGTGAAGGCCGATTGGGAACTTTCCTATGGGGTGCCTGCCACCCGATGGCAATGGTCCATTCCGTTCAGCCTGCTGCTGGACAGGCAGTGGACGGAACCGTTCCGCAATCCTACTGCTCAACAGTTCGGGATGGTATTCGATCTGTTGTCGGATGCCAGGCAGTGGTCGCTGGGATATAGCCTTCGGGTGGAACGGCAGTGGGAGACGCCATGGAAACGATCCCTGACCCAATCCTGGGAGCTGCCGATCTATTTCACGGTGGATCAGGCATGGGAGGCGCCGTTTGCGCTCCGGAGTACCCTGCGCCGGCAGTGGGGTTCTCCCTATACCAGTAGCAACACCGTCTCCCGGCAATGGAGCCTGCCGGGCGATATCCTGGCCCTGAACCCGGTTGTCCTGGCATGGCGGATGTACTGGGACCTGGTACCGTCGGTCACGGTGATCGATGCCGCCACCGACGTGGTTCTTCTCCATCGGGGCAACCCGGTGCGGCTCCTGTCCGCCAACATCGGTCTGTCAGAAGGAGAGTACGCCTGGACCGGCCGCATGGAGATTGCCGACCCGGTCGCATTCCAGCCCATGGCCGTGAACGATTCGGTCTCTCTCACGCTGGGTGGTGAAACCTATGATCTGATCATCGACAACCGCACCATCTCCCGGGATGGTGGCGAACGCCCTCGCATGGTGATCTCGGTGATCAGTTCCACAGCCTCACTGGCCACGCCCCGGGTCGATCCCATGGAGCGGATTTGGGATTCACCCATCATGGCCAGGGACGCGGCAGAACAGGCGGTTGATCGTTCTATCGCATGGGAAATTTTGAATTGGCAGCTCCCCGGTGGCAGATTGGCCGTTTTCAACGCCGCTCCCTTGGAAGTCGTGAGAACAATTGCCCGTGCGGCTGGCGGAATTGTTGAAACAATATCCGACGGCTCCTTGCGGGTCCGGCACCGCTTCCCCATTTCCGTCCCGGAATGGGAAACGGACACGCCGGACCATATCCTGACCGACGTGGCGCACAATCTGTCGATCAGCGAGAGCCACCGTTTCCGCACCCGGATCAACCGGGTGACCATCCGCGAACTGCAGCCCACCAGCGGTTATCTGAGCGCCCAAATCGACGGCCGCAAAAGGGGCGGTCTGAACCGGGGCCGAACCACCTTTGTATCCGGCCAGACGCCGCATTTCCTGGTGCATCATGGATCAGGCGTGACCGTGTCGAACCTGGACACCACCAGCGGTGATCTTTACCCCGACGCGCCCCAGGTCTTCCAAATGGAGGAGGAACTGTTTTTTTCCGGTACGAATCAAGCGCGGCTGTCCCGGCCGGCCCGCTCCCTGGATTCCTGGATCTGGCTGGGCGCCGACCTCGGCACGCTCACCCTGGGGCCGGACGGCATGACTCTGACCGCCGCATCATCCGGTCTGGCCATCGCCCGGGTTACCTACACCGTCGAAGCCCTGGCCTGGGGACTATCTTCGCCACTGCACCTGGGCGGGGGGCGTGAATTTCCTATCGCCGTGCGGATCCAAGGCACCGAATCGGATGTGGCCGGCGAACAGGAAGCGACCTTCCAGCGCGGTGATGGCCAGTTTCCCGGCCCGGACATCACCGAACCGCTTCTGGCCGGCTTCCTCGCCAAACAGTCCCGCGGCCGCGCGGAGATCGATGCTGGGGAGGGCCTCCAGGAAATCACCCTCACCTGTGTTTTCCAACCCGGCGTCATGCCCGGCCAACTGGCGGAAATCCACGACGAAATGATGGGGCAGTCATGGCGGGGAAAAATTGTGTCTGCAAACCATACGGTTCAGGGTCCCGTCGTCACTACGGAATTGAGTCTCCTCCGCCATGTCCCGGTTTCTTAAACTACGTGATCTCCTCCAGGGAGATCAACCTGTCTCTGGACGGGTGATCGCCGTGTCCAATGGTGTGGTCCGGGTGGCCACACCTTACGGCGTTGTGGAAGTGGCGGGGGACAGCGGCCTGCGAACCGGGGATGCGGTCACCGTTCAGGATGGCCTGGCGGTCAAGAAACGGTTGGATGGCGAAGGTCCGGTGTATTTCGTGTAATTGCTCCACACCGCCAGAAAAACACACATATTCAACCGGATTTGGGAGTTCAATCGGTCGTCACGTTGACCTGGAGCGGAAAGTCGCCTGGCAGATCAAAATGACTCCTGTAACCATCCGGTGTCATGCCGTGGGAGACCTTCAAATGCCAAACCAGAGATGGCAACTGGACACCACAGATCAGGCAGGGAATGGCCTCTTTCATGGCGGACTCTTCATCAGGTATGTTTGTCGTGAGCGGTTCGACCGGGCCGGCACCATCGGTGATCTTGAAAATTGCACTTTCAGGATTGCATTCCTCGTTGCCGGCTTCGACCGGAAGGTTTGAATCAGTCTCACCGTCTATGGCCGGAATCGATTTTTCTTCATAAGATTTCAACCGCTTTTGAAGTGCATTGATTTTTTTGTTCTTGTTTTTTAGTTTGAGCACCGCATCCTGGTAAAGTTCGGAAAGCCTTTCCACTTCAGACATGGATTCATTTAAATCGCATTTCATTCCGGCGTTTGTTTCCTTACAAAGCCTGAGTTCTTTTCTTTTGGCGCTTACCATTTTCCCTAGACGCCTGGTCTCTGTTTTCAGTGCGCCATATTCTCCTGTTATTTTCTGAAACTCTTTTTCAATATGCGTGCTGTGCTCCTTGCTGTTTTCATGTTCTCGTAAACGCCCTCGAAGAGAATTAATCAACTCCACGCTTTTAATCAATGCGTCTTTATATGACGTGTCCAGAGAACCCCCAGCTATTTACCGAGACAAGTCATGAACCTTGTTTACGTCAGCTTCGATGTACCTTTTTTGGACAACCTCAAGAAAATGCGGCAAGGAATTGGCGTTTGATTTTCGCTTGATTTTGTAGCAGGTTGGACAGCCAGCTCCTTTAACTCGGTTCACGATCTTGGCCTGCCACTCATGGCCATTTTCGCACACCCACCAAACCTTCTTCCCGCTACCAGATGTCAACTGAAATGGGGTTGATGAGCCGTTTTTCGACTTGTGCCACTCTTTGGCCAGATCAGGAAACAAGATACCAACGTTGTTTTCCTTGCAAGCTCTTTTCCCGGAGCAATAAGGACACATTTTCTCGGGAACCCGATCATTTGGCCGACTTTTCCATTCATGACCATAAGCGCATTTCCACCAATATTTTTTATGGCATCCGGCTGACACTTCAAACGGGGACAATCCACCATTTCTTTCGCTATTCCACTCCTTGACAAGATACGGAAAACGAACAGCCAAAGACCTTTCTTTTGTGCCCAGTTTGCCCGAACAATATGGACACCCTGTTTTGCTTGTCCTGGCACTTATTTTTGCCCGCCATTCATGTCCGAATTCACAAATCCACCATACTTTTTGACCGCTGCCAAAGGTGACATCGAATGGCGTGATACTTCCATTCTTTGCATAATTCCATTGCTTGGCAATGTCTGGAAATTTCTGTCCAAGAGACCGATCAGGTGAAACCCTGTTACCAATGCAATATGGGCACCTGGATCCATTGGAGCGAGTAACAATTGTGCTATTCCATTCATGACCGGCCGAACAGACCCACCATATTCTTTTCTTGCTCCCTGGCCTGAAATCCGTAGGCTTCAAAACTCCATTT
>CAYFNE010000178.1:0-6427 GCA_964344355.1 uncultured Magnetococcales bacterium | reverse complement strand
TGGACTCTTTATGTTATATGGTTGTCAAGCCTGAGGCAACCGGATACCCATGTTGACCGATATTTAATCCGTAGGTCGGGGGTTCGATTCCCCTCGCTGGTTCAAAAAAAAATGGTTTGGCGAATTTTCGTTTAAGCCATTTTTTTTATTGGCTGCCCTGGTGCCACCTTTGAAAGGGTATCGTGGAATGTTTTTCTGCCCGGCTCACCACCAGGAGACCAACCACCCCGGGAAATCCATCAGGCCGACACCACCCCCTCCTGTATCCGTGAGGACGATCCGGAACGATCGCCATGGGCGGTCGGCTTGATGGGCAGGAGCCCCTGGACTGGTGCGGGACCGGCCGATCAACCGCTTTTTTGGCCTATAATATTGAAAAATTTTATGCATAGAAAGCAAGGTTTTTGGAAACTTGGCGCGACACCTGCCCGTCTAAAGGCACACATTGGTCCCTACAACAGGAGGTTGTCATGCTACTACACCACCACAGAGGTATGCACCACGACTTTTCCAAAGATCGTCACGGTTCACATGTGGTCGCCTGGGCTGCCATGTCTCTCGCCATAGTCCTGCTGATGATGCTTGCCGTTTGAGGTTTGGGAATAGTTGCGTCGCCATACCTCCGGACGGTCTTGGCAGTCCGGACCGTCCGGACCGGGATGTTGAGGCGTTCGGCGGCTTCGGTTCGGGTGGTGTTTTTTTTGAAATGGGTGATTTCCCCGATTTTCTCTCATGCCGGTTCGTCCCGACAGGAGTCCCCCTGTTCAAATTCACCGGCTTCGTCGCTGAAATCGTCCTTCGGTTCTCCGAAAGATTCCGCCGATGGAACCCTTGAAACCACGTGACGGTCAAAGCTGTAAAGGAGACCGGTCATGCACACGAACAGCCAGATGCACCCCATCCTCGACTATTTTGATCACCATCCCCTGGTACAGCTTTTCACAACCATCGTCATTCTCCTGGGGGTGATTGCCCTGTTGGGATTGATCATGAGCGGTACGGTCCCCACGTTCCATGATTATCCCAATCCGAATATCCATCCATTCGGCAGTTGACGGCTCTTCTTCGGCACCGCGCCTGTCTGGAATTGGCATCCGGGTGGCAAGCGAGACCTTACTTTCTTATTTATTAAGTGTTGGCTACAATGGCCAGAAGAGCTACAACCCATGGAGCCTCCACTATGATGACCCTGGCAGCACGAGAAGCAAAAAACCGTTTTGGCCGGTTGATGGACAAAGCTCAGCAGGAACCGGTGACCATTGAAAAAAATGGGCGGCCCATGGCGGTGGTGATGTCCATGGAGGAGTATCGGCGGATGGAAGCGTTGAAACTGGAAAAACTGCAGCGGGATTTGGCGGAGGGGATTGCCCAGGCGGACCGGGGAGAGTTACTCGACGGAGATCAGGTGTTTGATGATCTCCTGTCGGAGTACGTTTTGCAGGGAAAGCGATACCTTTTTTGTCAATTTGGGAGTCACTGAATTCACATGTGACCGAAAAACACTTCGAACCAACATGAGCGGACGAAACCGCAATAGCCATCAACCGTGCGGAAACGCCTCCCGGACCACCTCTCCCGGTTCACCCAGAATCCGCTGGACCTCCCGATAATCCAATTCACCGCTATCCAGATGCGCCTTCTCCTCCGGGGAGGTGAGGACCAGTTCGCCCAATACCTCCAGGCCGCCGATGGAGCTGGCGGTTTTGCCGTTGCCGGGCAGGGTGCGCCGGGTGCGGGGGGTGAAATAGAGGTGCAGATGGTCCGGGTCGTCATCGTCGACGGTGGCGATGAGATTGGACGACAGGTGCGGGGCGTTTTCCGGGTTGCGGGCCACCCAGGCGAAGATCCATTCGGGGACCTCGTGCAACAGGGTGGTCCGGTTGCCGCGCCAGTGATGGGTCGGCAAGGGATAACCATCGACTTCGGTGGTGGTGCGGGCGCTGTGACGGGCGGCCTTTTCCAAGGGGAAGAGATCGTGTCCGTGCGGCCGGGCGAACAGTTGAAAATGGAGATGGTGGGGGATGGAGGCGCCAGCATCGACGCCATTGTAAAACATCAAATAGCCCGGCAGGGTTTCGATCAACGACAACATGTGGCCGAGGCGGCTGCGGAAAAGATCGTGGGCCGTCCGGTCGCCGTTCAAATGGCACTCCTGGGGACGATGATCCCGGGTAGCCAGGACCATGTGGTTGGGCATCAACGGAAAGGGGTTGGTCAAGATCACATAGTCGGCGCCGTTCAGGGTCAGGTCCAGCCCCAACTGCCGGCCCTCCTGCTGCCAGAAAATATTTTCCCGGCATAAAAAACAGCCCTGGTTGATCGATGCCGCCGCCCACGGTGGAATACGCCGACCGGCGCCGTTGAAGCGTAAGGCGCGGCGCGGGTTGTATTGGACCGAAAAAAAATTTTCCGGGTTGTCCGCATCGTCCAGACGGTATCGGACCACTTCGGAAAGATCGTCGCCGATGAAACCCGACGCATGCTGGTGGGCGTACAGGGCGTCCAGCGCCACGGCCAATCCCTGCCGGCGGTGCAGGTCGGCCAGTTGGGCGTTGAAGGCGGTCCATTGTTGGTCGAACCGCGCCTTCTCTTCCTGCCAAAAAGTCATGTTGAATTGATCCATCTCGGAAACCGGGCTCCTGGTTGCGGCACGTTGACGGCGGTTGTTTCACGATGAAACAACCCGGCGGTCGATACCTCTATTGACTGAAATCAATGCAAAAGATGATCCACTTTGTTGATAACAATCCCCTTTGACCGCTGTTTTTTGTCGATCCAGCCCTCCCCTCCTGAAAGATCATTGCGTATTGGCCCCATTGATGGCATTCATGCGGCCATCGTTTTGAAACAGGTACTTTTACTCCATTCCGGTTGGGATTGACAAAGGATTGAATCATGCGTGGAGACAGCATTCTCATCGAGGAACATCATCGCCGGGCGGCGGCCGGGGTGGTGAAACGCCTGTTGGCGGCCATCCGTGAGCGGCCGGACGGGTATTCCATCAGCGTTGCCGGTGAGTCCGGCAGCGGCAAATCGGAGATCGGCCAGGCCATCGTCGATGCCCTGGCCGATGCGGGCATTGCCGGCATGGTGTTGGGCCAGGATGACTATTTCGTCCATCCACCGCGCACCAACGACCGAACCCGGCGTGAGGATATCAACTGGGTCGGTCCCCGGGAGGTGCGCCTGGACCTGATGTCGCAACATGTCCGTGGTCTGCTGGATGGCCGGCAACCGGTGGAAAAACCGCTGGTGCTCTACGAGGAAGACCGCATCGAATCGGAAACCATTACCGCCGACGGGGCGAAGGTGGTGGTGGCGGAGGGGACCTACACCTCGTTGATCGAGGGCATCGACGCCCGGGTGTTCATCGATCGTAGCTTTGAACAAACCCGGGCCCATCGCATCAAGCGCATGCGTCACGCCTCGGAGTTGGATCCGTTCATCGACCGGGTGTTGGAGATCGAACATGGCATCATCTCATCTCACAAGTCGCGGGCGCACATCGTCATCAACAGCGGCTATGAAGCGGAAGATGGACCGGTCGCACTGACTGATTGAAACGAAGAGGGCTATCCAACTCATGCATATCGTTTTTTTTGAATCCCCAGGGCAACTTCGATCCCACCGACGCCCATCTGACCGAACATCCCGACTTTGGCGGCCAACTGGTCTATGTCAAGGAGGTGGCCCTGGCCCTGGCGCGGATGGGGGTCAAGGTGGATATCGTCACCCGGCGGGTGGTGGACCCGGCCTGGCCGGCGTTCGCCGGGGCCGAGGATCGATATGACGGTTATCCGGACAATCCGCGCATCATCCGTCTGGACTGCGGTGGTCCGGCTTTTCTGGAAAAAGAGCGGCTATGGGAACATCTGCCCGCCTTTGCCGATGCCTTCATGGATTTTTACGGGACCGAGATGCCCGATTTCGCCACCGGTCACTATGGCGATGGCGGTTGGTGCGGGGTGTTGATCCAGGCGCGGTGCGGTCTGCCGTTCTCCCTCACCGGTCACTCCCTGGGGGCGCAAAAGTTGGACAAGCTGGGCATGAATCCGGAAAATTTCACCGCCATGGAGTCCCGCTACCATTTTTCCAAACGCATCGCCGCCGAACGGTTGTCCATGAGCCGCTCCGCGGTCATCATCACCTCCACTTCCCAGGAACGGTTTGAACAGTACGGGCACCCCCTCTATCAGGGGGCGGTGTCGGTGACCGATGAGGAAAAATTTGCCGTCATCCCCCCTGGCGTCAACATGGATATTTTTTCCACTTCCCCCGGCGCCGATGATGAGGCGGCCCGGGCGTTGATCGACCGTTCCCTGAAGGGTGGTGAGCGGCCGTGCATCCTGGTTTCCAGCCGTCTGGACAAAAAAAAGAACCATCTGGGGGTGGTGCGGGCCTATGTTGATTCACCCGCCCTGCGGGAGAAGGCCGACCTGGTGTTGGCGGTGCGCGGCGCCCCCGATCCCTATGCGGATATTTCGGTTCTTCCGAAAGAGGAAGAGCGGGAGATCCTCGCCGAGGTCATCACCCTGTTGCGGGAAAACGACCTCACCGACCGGGCCCATTTCATCGACATCCGCTCGCAGGGGATGTTGGCGGCGGTCTATCGACAACTGGGACGGCGTGGTTCGGTCTTCGCTTTGACGGCCTTTTATGAACCGTTCGGTTTGGCGCCCATCGAGGCGGCGGCCTGTGGCCTGGCGGTGGTGGCGACGGGGAATGGGGGGCCCAGTGAAATTTTTCAGGATGACACCGGCATTTTGGTCGATCCCTTCGACAGCGACGATATTGCCCGGGGTCTGGAATCGGCCCTGGACCGGGCCGACCACTATGCCAAGGCCGGAGAGGCGTTGGTGAAGGCCAAATATACCTGGGATCGGACCGCCGAAAACTATCTGGCCGCCATTCGCCGCTCCATGAATGTGAAGCGGGAAGGCGGCGATACCGGCCTGGATGGTCTGGATCGTTTGCGGTCCTATGTGGCGAACAAGGCTCAATAGCTGGGAAACGGTTCCTCCTGCATCAGGTCCTTGCGGGTCACCAGCACCACCCCATCCCGGGTGCGGTGGAACCGTTTGTCATCGGCGGTCGCATCTTCGCCGATGACCATGCCGTCGGGGATGATGCACCCCTTGTCGAGGATCACCCGCCGCAGGCGGCTGTCCCGTCCGATCCGGCAATGGGGCAGCGCCACCATCTCCTCCAGGGTACAGCCGGGCTGGACCGTGACACCCGAGGAGAGTATGGAACGCCGGATCCGGCCCCCGTTGACCAGGCAGCCGTCGCTGACGATGGAATTTTCCACCATCAGCCCCGACTGGCCGTCCATCGACGCGAACCGGGCCGGTGGCAAATGTTCATGATGGGTATAGATCGGCCAGCTGTTGTCGAACAGGTCGATCGGTGGGCTGGCGGTCAACAACTCCATGTGGGTTTGAAAATAGGCGTCCAGGGTCCCCACATCCTGCCAATACGGGGTGGTATCGCCGCCCGCCGGTGTATCGAAGGGATAGGCGAAGATGCGGTGTCCGCTGTCGACCGCGTGGGGAATGATATCCCGTCCGAAATCCCGTCCCGACTCTTCGGTATAGGCGTCCCGGTGCAGTTGTTTGTCCAGATAATCCATGGAAAACACATAAATGCCCATGCTGGCCAGGGCGTGGCCCGGTTTGTCGGGCATCTCCTTGGGGTGCTGTGGTTTTTCCTCGAATGAGACGATGCGGCGGTCGTCGTCCACTTCCATCACCCCGAATTCCCGCGCTTCCCGTTGGGGAACCACGGTGCAGGCCACGGTCATTTCCGCCTCATTGACCGCATGGGCGGCGAGCAGGTTGCCATAGTCCATTTTGTAGACATGGTCGCCGGAGAGGATCAGGACATATTTCGGAAAGTGGCTGTGGATGATGTCCAAACTTTGCCAGACCGCATCGGCGGTGCCGGCGAACCACTCTTCGCTGTCGTGCCACTGTTGAGCCGGAATCATCTCCACGAACTCACCCATCTCGCCGCGCAGGGTTCCCCATACCTGGTCGATATGGCGGATCAGGGAGTGGGATTTGTACTGGGTCAGGACACAGATGCGGCGGATCTGCGAGTTGATGCAGTTGGAGAGGGCGAAATCGATGATGCGCAGTTTGCCGCCGAAATGGACGGCCGGTTTGGCCCGCCAATCGGTGAGTCCGACGAGACGGTTGCCCTTGCCGCCGGCCAGGATCAGGACCAGGGTTTCAGTGGTGAGACGGCTGACGAAACGGGAGGGGTGACTCTGGGGCATGATG
The DNA here is from genome assembly GCA_964344355.1 of uncultured Magnetococcales bacterium. Taxonomy (GTDB): domain Bacteria; phylum Pseudomonadota; class Magnetococcia; order Magnetococcales; family CAYFNE01; genus CAYFNE01. The sequence goes on along the minus strand of CAYFNE010000178.1, from coordinate 146 downwards.
GTATCCATGACGGGGTGAAGACGATCGGGGAAAGGTCCTGGATCCGGTGGTAAGGATGGTTCGATGATCCGGGAGCGAATGCCGGTTCAGGCATCCAAACGCTTCCCCCAGGCATAAGATTGCACCAAATGGCCCGATAAAACAAC
>CAYFNE010000177.1:0-6598 GCA_964344355.1 uncultured Magnetococcales bacterium | reverse complement strand
ATGGTAACCAGGTGGCGCCGACCGACGCCGCCCTGGCCGGGTTGATCGAAATCCTTGGTTGCATCGCCGGCCTGATCGACAGCGGCTCGGCGCGGTTCGGCCGGCAACTTCGAGAGAAAGATTGATTCAACGGGGACCGGTCAGACGACAGGTTTCCGGCATGACGGTTTGCTGCAGCGGCCGGGCGGGGTCATGTCCGCCGCCATTACCATTGTCCCGGGCCATTCGGCGAGACCGTAACCCCGCCCCACCGCTTCAGCAATCGGGATTTTCCGGGCTGCCCGGCCGAAACGATGTTCACGGCCCGCAACATATCTATCCCGCCGCCACGGCCACCGGTTGCTCCCTGGTATCGTCGATGATATCGCCACGCAGGGCATCCTTGTGCGCCACCGGCAGGACGCCGGTATCACCATCTTCCGGGTTGTAAAAATATCGCACCGAACCGACGCGGCCATAGTTGTCGAACAGGGCGTTCCAACCGTTGACATACATCGAACAGTGATCGTTGAAACAGACATACATCATGTCGGCGCAAAATCCCATGCCATCGCCGAAATCATTGTGTGTCGCCGCCCATTTTTTCATCGGTTGTTTGCAGTGGGGACAGACGGTCTTGTTCGTGGAATCGCTCATGTGCTCCGCTCCTGAATCCAGCCCGGAATCGCTGCCAGGGCCTCGGTTAATTGCTCGGGACGGCTGCCGCCGCCCTGAGCCATGTCTGGACGTCCCCCGCCCTTGCCCCCGACCTTCTCCGCCGCGAAACGCATCAGATCGCCGGCCTTGATGCGCTTGGTCAAATCCTTGGTCACCCCGGCGATCAGGTTGACCTTGTTCGGAGCCGCCACCAGGGCCAGCAAAATCACCGCCGAGCCCAGCTCATCCTTGAGACGGTCCATCAGATCACGCAACCCCTTGGCGTCCACCCCTTCCAACCGCGACGCCAGCACGGGGATATCCCCCACCTTTTGCACCTTGGCCGCCAGATCGCCCACCACATTGCCGGACAGGGCGCTCTTGGCCTTTTCCAACTCCCGCTCCAGTTCCCGGACCCGTCCCTGCAAACGGTCGATGGCCTCGGAAATCCGCTCCGGCGGTGTTTTCAACCGCTGCGCCACCTGCCGCAAACGGTCGAAATCCCGGCGATAACTCTCCCGGGCCAGGGGACCGCACACCCCCTCGATGCGCCGCACCCCGGCCGCCACCGCGCTTTCGGACAGGATGCGGAACAGACCGATATCCCCGGATCGGTTCACATGGGTGCCGCCGCACAACTCCAGGCTGTCGCCCAGACGTACCACCCGCACCTGCTCGCCATATTTTTCCCCGAACAACGCCTGGGCGCCGGCCTGGATCGCCTCGTCGGGGGTCATCACCCGGGTCTCCTGGACGGCATTGGCGAGAATGCCCTCGTTGACCATGGTTTCGATGTTGGCCAACTCCTCGGCGGTCACTCCCTGGAAATGGGAAAAATCGAACCGCAACCGCTCGGCGGCCACCAGGGAACCGGCCTGCTTGACATGGGACCCCAGCACGCCATGCAAGGCGTGGTGCAGCAAGTGGGTCGCCGAATGGTGCAAACGGATGCCATTCCGCCGGGAATCATCGATGCGCAGGGTGAGGGTATCGCCGACCGCCAGCTTTCCTTCCAACAACCGTCCCCGATGGACGATGCATTCCGCCACCGGCCGTTTGCAATCTTTCACCTGAAAGCGGACCCCGTCGCCCTCGATCCAGCCGCTGTCGCCGACCTGACCACCGGATTCGCCATAGAATGGGGTCTGATTGACCACCACACCGATGGATTTGGCCGCTTTGGCGGTCTCGGCATCGAGATGGTCCCGGGTTTCGCCGTCGACGACGATGGCCTGCACCATGCCCTGGGCGCTGCCGGTCTCGTAGCCGAGAAATTCGCTGGCGCCGTGCTCTTCCAGGATTGCCCGATAGACCACCGACACCTTCTCATCACCGGAACCGGACCAGGCGGCCCGGGCGCGGCGCCGCTGTTCGGCCATCCGCGCCTCGAAACCGGCCATGTCGAGACCGATGTGCCGTTCCCGGAGGATATCGGCGGTCAGGTCGACCGGGAAACCATAGGTGTCGTACAGGGTGAAAACGGTGTCACCGGTCAGTTGATCACCGGCTCGGAGACCGGCAACCGCCTCCTCCAAAATTTTCAAGCCGGAACCGAGGGTGGTGGCGAACCGTTTTTCCTCACTTTCGATTACCGTGGTCAGACTCTTTTCCTGGGCGATCAGTTCCGGAAAAAAATCACCCATCAATTTGACCAGCACCGGTGCCAGTTGGTGCAGAAACGGTTTTTCCATGCCCAGCAGGCGGCCATGACGCATGGCCCGACGCATGATGCGGCGCAGGACGTAACCGCGTCCCTCGTTGGCGGGCAACACGCCATCGGCGATCATAAAGGCCACCGAGCGGATGTGGTCGGCGATCACCCGCAGGGAGACCAGCTGCGATGGTGTCCCTTCGACCCCGGTCAAACGCATGGCCCCCTGGATCAACGGTTGGAACAGGTCGGAATCGTAATTGTTGGTTTTGCCCTGCAGGATGGCCGCCAACCGTTCCAGACCGGCGCCGGTGTCGATGCAGGGGTTGGGCAACGGTTTGGTGGTACCGTCGGCGGCGCGGTCATACTGCATGAAGACCAAGTTCCAGATCTCCACGAAACGGTCGCCATCCGCCTCGGTCGATCCCGGTGGACCGCCCGGCACCCCGGGTCCGAAATCATAAAAAATTTCTGAGCAGGGACCGCAGGGACCGGTGGGACCCATGGACCAGTAGTTGTCGCTGCCGGCGATGCGGACGACCTTGTCCAGCCCCAGGCCGATCTCCTCGCGCCAGATTCGATAGGCCTCGTCATCCTCGTCGAAAACGGTGACCAACAACCGTTCCGGCGGCAGTTTCAACTCCCGGGTGACGAACTCCCAGGCCAGGGTGATGGCTTCCTTTTTAAAATAATCCCCGAAGGAAAAGTTGCCCAACATCTCGAAAAAGGTGTGATGGCGGGCGGTGCGACCGACATTTTCCAGATCGTTGTGCTTGCCGCCGGCGCGCACGCATTTCTGGCTGCTGACGGCTCGGCGGTAGCCGCGGGTCTCCTGGCCCAGAAACAGCTCTTTGAACTGGTTCATGCCGGCGTTGGTGAACAGCAGGGTCGGATCGTTCTGCGGCACCAGGCTCGACGAGGGAACATGGGTGTGATCCCGTTGTTGGAAAAAGGCGACGAAGCGTTCGCGGATTTCAGCACCCTTCATGGTTCACCCCAATCCATCTCACCCAGCACATGGCCGATATCCTCATGATCAAATCCTCGACGTACCAGAAAATCATATTTTTTTTTTCGTTCCTTCAGCGTGGTCACCGCCGCCGCACCGCCGCCGAACCGTTTGGCCAGGGCCCTGACCGCCAGGGCGGTGGTATCGATTTCGGTCAACCCCTCGGCCAGGACCCGTTCCACGGTGTCCGCCGCCACCCCCAGGTTCAACAACTCGGCCCGCACCCGCAACGGCCCCTGACCACAACTTTCCAACCGATAGCGCAACCGCGAGGCGGCGAAATCGGCATCATTCAACCACCCCTGCGCCTGACAGCGGTCACAAACCCGCTTCACCACCTCCGACGCCGCTTCTTCTTTTCCCACCTTCCAAAGCAGCTTTCGTTCCAACTCCCAGCGGCTGTGCGCCCGCCGGGCCAGCAATTTGACCGCTTGATCGTAAAGGCGCTCGTATGTTACCTCAATGGATGGCATGGGCATTGGTTCATTCTCGACCGAAACCCAGGCGTTCGGCCAGCGTCGTCAGCATACGCCAATTTGCCGAAAAGGGAAAATCAACACATCGAAACCACCCCCACCCGATTCGAAAAGAGAACGCGGCATCGCAAGCGCGAGTTGACCGGCGCCGAAAAACCCTTAAAATGTCCGTTCCACCGGGAGTTGTCCGACGCGGGTGTCGTCCAATGGTAGGGCCTAAGCTTCCCAAGCTTAAGACGAGGGTTCGATTCCCTTCATCCGCTCCAACAAAATCAAAGAGTTACACGGAAACGTGTGGCTCTTTTTTTGTTTTTGGTGCACTCATGGTGCAGTAGCTACCAACAATTCACAATCAAACCACCCCCTATTCAAGGTTGCCAGCCAGTGTGCCTGGGTTTCACAACCTCCTGAATGAGCAAGCCTTGAAACTGCTGAATTGCACCAAATTGCACCGCAACTGCACCTACAGTGCACCATTTCATCATGGTGCACTTGCAAGATGTTGAAATACTACATAAACATGATTTTCGTCTCAAGCTTAATAGGAATATGTTGCCATTTGTTGGCTGTTTTGGTACCCTGTTGGTGAGCGTTGCAAAACACCGAACCGGGAGAAAACCACCATGGCCTACATCCAAGCCCGCAAAGGAAAAGACGGATCAACCAACTTTCGGGTACAAGTTCGCTTGAAGGGCCACCCGATGCAGACCGCCACTTTCGAACGGAAGACGGATGCCAAACGATGGGCGCAACAGACCGAAGCCGCCATCAGGGAGGGGAGATATTTCAAAACGGTCGAAGCCAAACGCCGCACCCTGGCCGATATGGTTGACCGGTTCGATGAGAACGAGTTGCCGAAAATCCCCCGTTCTAGCCAAATTATCGGCCCGCAACTCCAATGGTGGAAAAACCAGATCGGCTATTTGGCCTTGGCGGATGTGACGCCCGCCGTGATTGCAGAGCAGAGAGATAGACTTCACCGTGAAGGCACAGACCGAAAGAAGGATATCGGACCTTCTACCGTCAACCGCTATCTTACCGCCCTTTCCATTGCCTTTTCGGCTGCTGTTAAAGAATGGGGATGGATGGACGACACCCCCATGCGCAAGGTGAAGAAACTGCCGGAGCCAAAAGGCAGGGTCCGTTTTCTGGATGATGATGAGCGTTCCCGCCTCCTTTCAGCCTGCAAGGCCAGTAATAATACCCACCTTTACCCCATCGTCATCCTGGCACTATCCACGGGTGGACGGAAGACGGAGATAACCGGTATCCGTTGGAGAGATGTAGACCTGACCAGGAACGTCATCACCTTGCATGATACCAAAAACGGGGAACGGCGGGCTTTGGCCCTGGCTGGCCATGCCCGGGAAGCGATTGAAGAAATGGCTCGGGTCCGCCATATCCACACCGATTTGCTGTTCCCTGCCGAAAAAAGCGCCAACAAGCCCACCAACATTCGTTATGCGTGGGAGGAGGCTCTAAAGGCCGCCGACATTGAAGATTTTCACTTTCATGACCTTCGGCACTCATGCGCGTCCTACCTGGCCATGAACGGCGCCTCCCTGGCCGAGATCGCCGAAGTCCTGGGGCATAAGACCCTGCAGATGGTCAAGCGGTATGCGCACCTTTCCGAAGCCCACACGGCCGGGGTGGTAGAGCGGATGAACCAGAAGATTTTCGGGTAGGGGGTAACCGATGGAAACGCACGCCTTGTTTGAGCGGTACGCACCCAACCTATTGTCTCTTGAGCAGAAGGCCGAAAAGGGCATGTTGCCCGATGTTGTGGAACCTGGGCACATCCTGGAACTTTGGATGCCCGGCCAGGGAGAAGGGCACCGGAAACAGTTTTTCAAGCAGGTTATTACCAAAGCCATTGCATCCCGGTCGCTTCCGATCCACCGCTTGCATGAATGGGAGGCTGGAAAACCGTTACCGGAATTGTCGCCCCGGGAAAGGCTTTCAGTAAAAGAGGTTGCCGAATGCCTTGCCTGTCGAACGGGCCGGTATCCGGGGGACGAAGAGAGACGTGCCGCTTCTCTGCGACCGGTATCCGTATATAGGACATCCGACCCTTACCAACCTCACGAAATTGTAAGCGATTTCATCCCCCATCAGAAGGCAGTTGATTTTCTTCGGGAGCATGCAGGCCCGCCCTATCCATCCGATCTGGAAGCGGCTATGGAAGATCCCAGACTCCTTTCAACGGATATCGGCATTCACCGGGATGGGTTCCGTGTTTGGTTGGAACAGGAAGGGCTATGGCCGTTGGACAGAAAAATTCCACTCTCCGGGTGGTGGCCTGAAGCTGAAACCGCCGATAAAACTCCCCCACCCCCTTCCGATGACCAGGATGCCGAAGAGCGGGCGCTCAACGAAGAGCTTGGACGACATCGGCGGAAACAGCTTGAGGAGTTCGGGAAAACACGCGGACAGGAAGCTTCTGAAGATGCCAACGAGCGATGGAGTCCGTTTATTGATGAAGCACAAGCCCTGATCAAGAAAGGAAAATCAAAATCCCTGGCTGCAGATATCGTTGCAAAAAGACATAAAGAACAATCTATTAACCCTGACACTCTCCGGCGAAAACTCTGACCCCGAGTTGTCATGACAACTTTTTCTGTCTGACAGCTTCGGCTGTGACAGAAAAAACCTGCCAATCTCCGCAACAGTTCTCAACCACGCCAAATCCGGCGCATGTTTGCGGAGGAAAAAATGTCAGCAACCACTTGCCAAAATCCAAGCCTTTTCACGGTCAATCAGTTTACCACCAAACACCCCGCCTTCACCGTCGGTGGCTTGAGGTGGATGATTTTCAACGCCAAGAGC
>CAYFNE010000176.1:0-6672 GCA_964344355.1 uncultured Magnetococcales bacterium | reverse complement strand
GTTCTAACTTGACCAGGCATGGATCATGTACCAGGAGGTGTCAAAGTCGGGCAACGCTCGGCGCCGATTTCGCTTGAACAAACTTTCGCTATGAATTGCGGATAAAAATGAATCGTCCCCCTTTCCTGAGAAAATCCCGAAAGGGGGGCGAACCGTCCTTTTGGTCAAATCATGTGAAGTCCACCACCCATTGCAACGGACGAAACCGGCCCGGAGAATCCACGAACCACCGGGCCGGCATTGCCGTTGGGTAAACATTCCTTCACAAAAGCGGGGCGCGTGCCCGTTTTGACCCGTTCATCGCCCCATCACGCCACTCGCCGAACCCGGCAAAGGGCTTGATCCCGCCCCGCATCGCCGCGCCAGGCGCGGTTTTCCGTCACCTCCTGGCGGTAGGCGGCCAGTTGCAGGTCGCGCCAGCGGTAGGTTTCGCCGAAACGGCGGCGCATGAACTCGGCCACCCTTTCCGCCACGCCCAGGCCCTGGTCGGCATCCTTGAGGAACAGGGTGGTGCGGCGGCGCATGATGTCGCTCAGGGTCAGGGCCTGCTCCCGTTCCAGGGCGTGGAGAATTTCACCCCAGGTGTGGGGCAGGTCCGGGACGATTTTTTCCTTGAGGGCCGGTTCCCGTTCCAGGCGTTGGGCGATCTCGGTGAACTCGCCGCCATAGAAATTGAGGAAATATTCCAGCACCTCCGGGGCCAGATCGGGATAACTGTCGGTCGGGGCGTCGGTCTTGAGTTTGATGGATTTGGTGCGTGAGGGCTTGACGGTCATGCCATAGGTATGACGCAGATCCCGCGCCGCCAGGTCGACCAGACGGGCGGCCATGGCGCGATAGGTGGTGAACTTGCCACCGGCGACGGAGATCATGCCCCCCTCCCCTTCACGAATGAGATCCTCCCGGGAGACCGACGATTCGGCCATCGACTCGCCGTCCGGGGCCACCAGGGGCCGCAGTCCGGCGGTGGTGCTGATGACATCGGCGTCGGTGAGACGGACATCGGGCAGATAGCGGTTGACCGCCTCCAACAGATAGTCGACATCGGCCCGCTCCGCCGCCACCTCGGCCGGATCACCCTGATAATCATCATCGGTGGTGCCGACCAGCACATGATCCTCCCAGGGGATCATCCAGGCGACGCGGCCATCGGCGCCGGCCATGAGGATGGCGTTGCGGATCGGCAGCCGTTGTCGGGAAATCATCAGATGCACCCCCTTGGTCAAGCGCAGGGGCACCCCGCTCTCCCCGGCCAGGCCGCTGACCCGATCGCCCCAGGGACCGGTGGTGTTGATCACCTTCTTGGCGCGGATGACATGGCGCACCCCGGTCACGCGGTCCAGGGCCTCGACACCGCGGATACGGCCCTTTTCATCGCGTAAAAATTGCACCACCTGGCAATGGTTCAAACAGGCGGCCCCGTGGCGCTGGGCGGTCTTGATCACCTGCAAGGTGACCCGGGCATCCCCCGGGGCCATGAATCCGTCCCAATATTGGCAACCGAAGGCCAGACCCCGGCCATTCAAAGCCGGCTCCCGTTCCAATATCTCTTCACGGTCGAGCATTTCATGCCAGCGGCGTTTGCCGTCCCCGGCCCGCCGGCGAAAATGGCCCAGGCCCGCCAAGGTGCTGTAAAGGGTCATGGAGAGACGCATCATGCCGAGACGACCGGCCATCTCCACCATGCCGGCCTGTTCACCGCCGGTCACCAGGGCATGGGCCCATTTCACCACCCCGGCGGCGCTTTCCCAGGTTTTTTTCGCCAACCGGGCCGCCCGTCCCAGCAGGGTATCGGCGCGGGTATGGTCATAGATGGGAAAGATGAACGGTTGCGGTCGCACCATGTCCGGGGCCAGCCGTTGAGCGATCTCCCGTTCGCGCAGGGCCTCGAACACCAGGCCGATATCCATGTCCATCAGATAACGCAAACCGCCATGGAACATTTTCGAAGAGGCCATGGAGGTGCCGCTGCCGAAATCGTTCATTTCCAGCAGGGCGGTGCGCAGACCACGGCTGGCGGCATCCAGGGCGGCGCCGGCACCGTTGATGCCACCGCCGATGATCAGCAGGTCGGTACCCGATCTTTCCAGTTCCGCCAGGGTTTCGTGCCGGCGGATCAACGGGTTGGCGGCCTCGGCGCCCTCCTCCGGACACCGGCCCTGGACCACCTCTTCGAGCAGCGCGACAAAGGCCTTTTTCTGCTCGTGGCGCATCACCAGGGCCGCCGCATAGTCATGGCAGGCGTCCAGGGAGAGACCCATGCGCCGCGCCGCTTCGGCGAACAATACCTTGAAGCCGGGCATGCGCCCTTCGCGCACCGCCCGTTCCAGGGCCTTGGGCAAGCGGCCGGAAACCTTGACCCAGCCTTCGCCGACGCTGCCCAGCCCCTTGATCTCCGACCGGACGTTTTGAAAACCGATCAAATATTTATCCGGGGCGTTGCCGGCGGCGCGAAGTTGAAAACCGTTCTCCAGAAACAGCCCGATCATCTTCAGGCCCATGTTTTCGAACAGGGCGCCCGAATCGGCCAACAGGATATGATCGGTTTCGGTGCGGTCGCGGGTGGTCTGCTGTTGCAATTTTTCGAACAACCGCTCCTTGAGCCGCCGGGCGGTACGGAAGGCGGTCTGTTCACGGAGGCCGAAATGGCGTTTTTCGATGGCGGCCATGGCCATCTCCTGACCGCCGCCATGGAAGGAGACGGTACCGAGCTGGGTGAGATTGTCCGCCAGACCGGTGACGGTGGTGGCCTTGCCGAAACCGTTCAGGGTATAGGTTTCGCGGCTGCCTTCGAACCATTGCACATCAATGTCGCCGCGCTCATGGGCGACGTGCAGGGCCACCCGGTTGTAGGCCAGCAGTCGGCCGAAACTGCGGGTTTGCCGGTCGGCCACCGCCCCCACCACCGCCAACCAGGCCAGGTCATCATTTCGATCATCCAACGCCTTGGCGAAGGCCCAGGCCATGCCGGCGCCGCAAACCGCCTCCTCGCCGCTGATGCCGAACCGTTCGCAAGAAAGATTGAATACCTTCTCCTCGGGAAAATCCCGGCGCACCGGCGTATGGTGATGGTCGACGACGATGATCGGCACCCGTTTTTCATTGAGCCGGGCCATCTCCGGCACGGCGCCGGCACCGAGATCGGTGAACAGGATCGGCATGTCGAACCGCTCCAGGATCATCTCCAGGATCTGGGTGTACAGTTTTTCCACGCCGACGGTATTGACCCGCCAACCGGCCCGCTCCAGGGCGATCTTGAGGATGGAGCCGGCGCTGATGCCATCGCCGTCGTTATGGTGGATCAACGCCACTTCGGGATGATCGCCCGCTTTCAACAGGTCGATGACCCGCCGGACGTGCCGGGTATAATGAACGAGCTTTTCCCGCACGCAAACACTCTCCCGGATCAGATTGCCGAGGGTGTCGAGACGGATGGAGGTTTGGCCGGCGCCGGTGCGTTTCAGCTCTCCGGAAAAGAGATCGATGATCAAGTCCGGTTCCCGGTCGGTGCAGTAGGCCAGGGCGCCGCGCAAAAACCCTCCGGTCGTCGGCATGGCGGCATGCAGGGCGCCATCGCTGACGGCGATCCAGCTGGCGCCGCCGGTCAGGGCGCGCAGACAGGCGTCGAGCCGTTTTTTATCGAGGGGCGGATGCGGACCGGTGATCAGACAGTCCACCCCCTCCGGTTGGTCCATCACCGCCACGTCGATGTTTTCCAAACCCTCGATGAACTCCGGCGAGGCGTTGATGAACACCCGGGTCTTGCCCGAGCCGTCCGCCTTTACCGCCTCACCGCTGGATTCGTCACCCACGGTTTTTTTCGCCGCAACGCCTTTTTTTTCCGGGGTGTTGATTTCCGCCCCCAGGGCGCGACCGAGTTCGGCGACGCTCTCCAGGGTTCGGCTGGGCTGGATCGGCGAATGGGCCAGTTTTTCCGCCATGGTGGCGCCGCTCATGACCAGGCAACTGTCCATGCCGGCATTGTGACCAGCGGCGATGTCCGAGGTCAGGGTGTCGCCGATGATCAACACCTGCCCGGCGGTCCGTTGCAACCGTCCCAGGGCGATATCGACGATCTCCCGGTCCGGTTTGCCGACATAGACATCCGGCGGGCGCTGGATGAAGGCTTCCAGGGCGCCGGCGATGGAACCGCCGCCGGCCTGATAGCCCTCCGGGGTCGGGTGCAGCCGGTCGAGGCTCACCGCCAACCATCTGGCCCCCTCGCGCAGGGCCGACAGGGCCATCTTCAGGCGATCGGCGCTCAATTCCGGATCGGCGCCGGTGACCAGGAAATCGGCCTCTTCCGGATCGTCGACCAGGCGCAGGCCGGCCAACTCCAACTCCGCGACCAGGCCGGGGGCGCCCAGGACCAGAACGCTGGCCTTGGCGGCGTGTTGCAGCAGATACTGGGCGGCGGCGTAGGTGGAGGAGACCAGGGCCTCGGCCGCCACCGGCAGGTTCGATTGGGCCATCAACGCCGCCAGGTCCCGCCGGGAGCGGGTGGAGTTGTTGGTCAACAGGACGTAGGGGGTCCCCAACTCCTGCAATCGTTGCAGGGTTTCCCGGGCGCCGGGGATCACCTCGCCGCCACGCAGCAAGACACCGTCGATATCGAAAATGTACCCCTCATAGTCCTGCAGACGGCGGTGGGGGGCCCTGTTCAGGGCCACGTTCAGCTGCCGCCTTTCCACCAGCAACGGTTCGAAGACGGTTTCGCCATCGGCCCGGGCGGCCAACAGTTGTTGGATGATCCAGCCGGTGTGCCGGTCCTTCAAATTGTCCTGACCACCGAGATGGGCCACCATCACCCCCGGCCGTTCCGCCACCTGTCCGGCGGGTCCCAGATAGATGGGCAGGTAGGGGGTGGGCAGGGGGGTCCAGAGAAAATCGTCGGTGCGCGAGTCCCCCAACCCCACCACCAGGCCATTGACGCCGTGACGACACACATGGTCGGCCAGGGCCAGCCCTTTTTCACAACGGGTGATTTTGATGAAGGCATCGCCATAGCGTGGAAAATAGTGGCTCCCGGGGCTCATGTCGTAGCCCCGTTCGGTGAGGATATCCACTGCTTCCTCGACCGCTTGATGGGTGTGATGGCTGTCGAGTTGGTTTTCGTGATCGAGGATCACCATTTCCGAATCGAACAACCAAAACCGGGCCTTGCCGTGCGGGGCGATGGTTTTTTCGAACCGGTCGCGAACATCGGCGAACCGGTCGGCACGGTCGATGGCGGCGATGGCCTCGTTGAAATGGTGACGATCGTGAAAAATGGTTTCACCGAAAATGCGCAGATAGGCCACCGCCAGGGCCCGGGCCGAGGCCAACTGCCGGTCGGGTGAAAAAAAGGCCGCCTCGCGCATATCGCGATGTTCCAGATAGGTGCCGGATTCGGCATCGAACAGAAAGTTGATGATTTCGACACCGGAGATGGTGTTGACCTCCAGGTTGGCGATGGCTTCGGGATGGCCCCGTTCCAACAGCGCCGCCTGGACCGGCTCGGTACAACGCCGCCGGACCGACTCCAGCTTGTACGTGATGGTTTCCTTGTGAAAATGGTCGCTGACCCCGGATTCGAAAATACGCACCGGCACTTCGGCCTCATAGGGGGTACCACTGAGCAACAACACCCGCACCCCGGCCTCCAGGGCCTGCACGATCGCCCGCAGGTTGTCCCCGGCCAGGGGGGTGATCTCATCCGGCACCAGGGTACGGTCCACATCCAGAACCAACAGCGACAGGGCTACCGGGCTCCAGGCGCCGCTACCGATGGGACACACATCGTTGCTGGGGATCGGGGGGGTGGTGAACAGGGGGTGCATTGGATAAAGCATGGCTCTCGGTCTCATCCTCGAAATATGGGGACGGGCACCCGAAACGCCATGCCAACAAAACGAAGCCGCCGTATTCGGAGTGCTCCATGATCGTTTGAGATCCATTCTAAATAAATTGTTCCGACTTTATAATCCCTTTCTTCTAACTTTACGGTAAAAGTTTATCCCGGAACGTCAGGACTGTAACGTTCATTCACCCATTCAGACTGGGTGAGCGCTTACTTTCATTTCGTTACCAAACGACCAACAACATATTGTTTTATTCGTATGTTACCATTTTATGATAAAGCCGGCCTTTGCGGTCGCGGGTACCAAGGGGGATTTTCTGTGACACGAGGGGGAGGCGCTGAATAAATGGTTGCATTATTGGAAATTTGGTGACGGTTTGAGATCGGGGAAACAGGGAAACACCTTTTGCTTTCTTTTTCCCGGTAGGAGTGGCAGCGCCACTTGACACGACAAGAGACCCTCGGACACCATAAGCATCACTTGTTGCGAGCAAATAAAATTGTTATGGCGTTTCCCGATTTGTCGTCCCCCGATTTGTCCGCCCCGATTTAAATTGGTATGGCGTCCCCCGATTTGCACGCCTATTTTCCCGGTTTGGTAGGGCGGGGGTACGTCCCCGCCAAGCACCCTGTCACGAAATACCACTGTGAAGGTCAATCCAGGCCATTCGGCGGGAGCAAATGCCCCCGCCCCGCAACAAAATGGCGGCTGCTGAAAATGATCGATGATCGATCGCCAAACCATATTATCGATTGCGTTTGGTGACACACTCATGTATAGTTAGTGCTTGACCGAAAATCATTTTATCTTTATGAAACAACGTGATACGATG
>CAYFNE010000175.1:0-6820 GCA_964344355.1 uncultured Magnetococcales bacterium | reverse complement strand
TTTGACTTTGGTGTTGACTTTGACTTTGGTGTTGACTTTGACTTTGGTGTTGACTTTGGTTTTGCGCGTTTTTCACAATAGCGCCTTTTGCGTTTTTCAGCAAAAGGCGCGCAAACGCGCATCAGACAGTCGCCGGCGCTTGTACCGGCGAGCCTCGGAATGCCTTGTTGCGCGGTTTTTGCGCAACAAGGCATTCACTTTGCCCGTGGTCGGAACAGGTCTCTGACATCAGGCCATTGTTAAATTGAAACGGTATCACCTCTCCTGATGAAAAAACCCGTCCACCGATAAATCGGCGGACGGGTTTTTTTCAAACATCCGGGACGCCCCGGAGGGGAACCGATGGGAACTATTCGCTCTTGGCGGCCTCCTTGCCGCTGATGTCCAGCAACAGGCCGTTGAGACGGCGCACGAAGTCGGCCGGGTCTTCCAGTTGGCCCCCTTCGCTCAACAACGCCTGGTCATAGAGGACCCGGGTCAGATCGTTGAAACGGGTTTCGTCGGCTTCCTCCTTCAAGCGCAGCAGCAGGGGGTGTTCGGGGTTGAGTTCCAACACCCGTTTGGAGAGCGGCACATCCTGGCCGGCCTCTTTCAGGATGCGCTCCATGCTGGCGCTCATCTCGTGCTCGGCGCTGACCAGGCAGGAGGGGGAATCGGTGAGCCGGTGGGTGACGCGCACCTCCTTGACGATATCGCCCAGGCTTTTTTGCACCTTCTCCAGGAAATCCTTGAAACCCTCCTCGGTTTTTTCGAACTCCTTCTTCTCGGCCTCGTCCTCCAGTTTGCCCAGGTCCAGATCGCCCTTGGTGACCGCTTGCAGGGATTTTCCTTCGTATTCGCTCAGATGGGTCACCAACCATTCATCCACGCGGTCGGAGAGCAACAACACCTCGATGCCCTTTTTGCGGAAAATTTCCAGGTGCGGACTGTGCCGGGCGGCGGCGTGGGTGTCGCCGTTGACATAGTAGATTTTTTCCTGGTCGGTCTGCATGCGGCCCACATAGTCGTCCAGGGAGACGTTCTGTTCCGGGGCGTCGGTGTGGGTGGTGGCGAAACGGAGCAGTTTGGAGAGCCGTTTTTTGTTGTCGAAATCCTCGATGAGACCCTCTTTCAGCACTTTGCCGAAGGTGTCCCAGAAGGTTTGATATTTTTCCTTGTCATCCTTGGCCAGGGATTCCAGCAACCCCAGGGCCTTGCCGACGGCGCCCTTTTTGAGGGCATCGACCATGGGATTTTTTTGCAAAATTTCCCGGGAGACGTTGAGGGGCAGATCGGAGGAGTCGATCAAACCGCGCACGAAGCGCAGATAACGGGGCATCAACTCTTCGGCCCCCTCCATGATGAACACCCGCCGTACATAGAGTTTCACCCCGTGGGCGCGATCGCGGTCCCAGAGGTCGAACGGGGCGCGTTTGGGCAGGTAGAGCAGCACCGTGTACTCATATTTGCCCTCCAGGCGGGCATGAACATGGGCCAGGGGCTCCTCGAAATCGTGGGCGACATGTTTGTAAAATTCGTTGTATTCCTCTTCCTTGACTTCGCTCTTGGGCCGGGTCCAGAGGGCCGAGGCGCGGTTGACGGTCTCCCATTTGGGTTCGGCCGGCTCTTTGGCCGCTTCCGCTTCGGCATCCTTGTCCTTTTCCTCTTCATCGGCGCCGGGCGGCGGCTCCTGGGCCTGCATGAGGATCGGCCAGGCCACATGGTCGGAAAATTTGCGGATGATGGAGCGCAGACGCCAATCATCGATGAACTCTTTTTCCCCCTCGCGCAGGTGCAGGGTGACATCGGTGCCGCGCCCGGTTTTTTCCACCGTCTCCAGGGTGTATTCGCCATCGCCGGCGGACTCCCAGCGCACCCCCTGATCGGCCGGATCGCCGGCGCGGCGGCTGGTGAGGGTCAACCGGTCGGCGACGATGAACGAGGAGTAGAAACCGACGCCGAACTGACCGATGAGGTTGGCATCCTTGGTTTGCGCCTCGGAGAGGGTTTTCAAGAATTCCTTGGTGCCGGACTTGGCGATGGTGCCGATGTTGGTCACCACTTCATCGCGGTTCATGCCGATGCCGTTGTCGGAGACGGTGATGGTGCCGGCCTCCTTGTCGAAGGTCACCCGGATTTCCAGGTCCGACCCCCCCTCATAGAGATCATTGTTGGACAGGGCCTCGAAACGCAGCTTGTCGGCGGCGTCGGAGGCGTTGGAGAGAAGTTCCCTGAGAAAAATCTCCTTGTTGCTGTAGAGCGAGTGGATCATCAGGTCCAGCAATTGCCGGACCTCGGTCTGAAACGCCCTGGTTTCCTTCTTTTCCGCCGTACTCATCGTGGACATCAACCTCCCAAAGTGTTATCTGAAAACGGGTATTCGTTAAAAAGGCCGTGGTGTGGGCCTCATATGGACACGCAGCACAAATTTTTCAAGTGGTTCAATTGCGAATTTTTCGGGCGAGAGTGTGACACGTCTGCAAACCATTTTTCAATTGCCCGTCAAAATCGATTACCAGGGGTATTGCAAATGACCGACACGTTTCCTTTCAAACCGATGAAACCCCGGATACGGGATGAACGGTTGGTGGTGCTGACCGGCGCCGGCATTTCCGCCGAATCGGGCGTGCCCACCTTTCGTTCCAACGGTGGGCTGTGGAACAATCACCGTTTCGAAGAGTTGGCCACCCCCGAGGCCTTCGCCCGGGATCCGAAACTGGTGTGGGATTTTTACCGTTGGCGTCAGGATGGCGTCAACGAGGCCCGTCCCAACCGCGCCCATGAAATTTTGGCGGAGATGGAATCCAACCTGGGCGATCGTTTCCTGCTGGTCACGCAAAATGTCGACGATCTGCACGAGCGCGGTGGTAGCCGGTCATTGTTGCACATGCATGGTGAAATTCAAAAGGCCCGGTGTCAACGGTGCGATCAGGTGCATGCCGATTTCAGCTATCATGACGCCGACCAGCCCTGCAGCCATTGTCGGGCTGACGGGTCCCTGCGCCCGCACATCGTCTGGTTCGGGGAGATGCCGCAATTCATGGACACCATCCAGGAGGCGTTGTCCCGCGCCACCCTGTTCCTGGCCATCGGCACCAGTGGTGTGGTCTATCCGGCAGCGCAGTTCGTCCACATCGCCAAACGTCATGGCGCCCGCACGGTGCTGTTCAACCTGGATGCCGCCGACAACAGCGGTGCCTTCGATCACACCCTGCAGGGGCCGGCCACCGAAACGCTGGAGCGGGTCTGGAGCGAATCGGGCGGCGATATTTTCAATTATTTTTAAGCGTTTTACCCGTCCCCCTTTTTCGCCGCCATCAAGAGGAGCCATCCGCCATGAAACTGTTCAAAAGCATCCCGCTGTTCGCCTTTCTGCTGGCTATCTATGATCTGGTGGCCATGAGCGGAAAAAACACCCCGGGATTCGGGCTGGAAGCCCCGGTCTTTTCCCATGTCATTCCATCGGGGGTGACGTTTTCCTTCAACGTCGCCGAGTTGCTGGTGATGGTCGGCGTGGCGGTCCTCTACATTGAAATTTTCAAGGCCACCCGTGTTTCGACCGCTTCCATCGTCGACCATCTGTTTTCGATGTTGGTGTTCGTCGCCTATCTGGTGGAGTTCCTGGTCTGGCCGATGGCCGGCACGCCGACCTTCCTGATCCTGACCCTGATGTCGTTCCTCGATGTGGTGGCCGGTTTCACCGTCACCATCTCCACCGCTCGTCGCGATCTGGCGGTCGGGTCCGAAGAGGGATGAGCCGGTGATTCACCGATCCCGTCACCCGGGGAGACCATGAGCCATCCGCAAAAAAAATTGAGCGAGTGGACCGAGCAGGGATTGCTCTCCCCGCAGCAGGCCGAGGCGATCGCCCTTTATGAACGAAAACGGGGCGGCGGCCTGGGGATGTTGTTCAGTTTTTCCTCCCTGGGCTACGGTGTCCTCAGTCTCGGCATCATTTCCCTGATAGCGGCCAACTGGCATCTCATTCCGGATGGCATCAAACTGGGCGGACATTTTTTGCTGTTGTTGATCGCCGCCCTGTTTCTGTACACCTTCCACGATCCGGCCCGGGATGAGTCGGAACGGCACACGGCCATCTTCCGCGAAGGGTTGCATCTGTTCTACCTGCTGATGTGCATGGCCTACATCGGTCTCGTCTCCCAGGTTTACCACACCGGCGGCGAACTGGAGGACGCCCTGCTGTTCTGGGCGGTACTCACTTTTTCCGTCACCCTGCTGGCGCGGGGCTCGGTATCGCCGTTCCTCTGGACAACGCTCTTTTTCAGCGCCGCCCTCATGCAGATCGGCGAATCGGAGTGGTTACGCGACATGTGGCCACGGCCCGACCACCGTTTGCAGGTAGTGCTTTATTCCCTGCCATTGCTGTTGTTGTCGTTCAGCCGATTTTTTCAACTGTTTCCCAGGATGCACCATCATGCCGCCGCCAGCCGTTTTTGGGCCTATGCCAGTGGCTTGACGGCCTTGGCGGTGGCCGATTTTTTCCACGGTTTCGATTCACAGCCATCGATCCCCGATCTGACGCCGTTGGTACCGGTGTTGATGTTCGCCGTTCTCCATGCCGCC
Organism: uncultured Magnetococcales bacterium; assembly: GCA_964344355.1. Classification (GTDB taxonomy): domain Bacteria; phylum Pseudomonadota; class Magnetococcia; order Magnetococcales; family CAYFNE01; genus CAYFNE01. Next base: position 2,257 of record CAYFNE010000175.1, on the reverse strand, counting down.
CTGGACCATGGCCGTTTCCGCTCCCCGGTCCGGCGGCTGTTGGCGGTGATCCTGATCGGTCTCTATTTGACCCAGATCGCCGCCGGGGTGCGCGCCGGGGAATCGACCTTCCTCGCCGCCCTGCTGACGGTGGGAACCCTGTTCGCGGCGGCGGTCTGGATGGGCCTGGATAAAAACCGCCGCCTGTTCCATCTGCTGGTGATCCTGATCGCCCTACGCTTTTTCATCGCCTATCTGATCGCTTTCGGTGGCCTGGCCCTGACCGGCATCGGTTTGATTTTTTCCGGTCTGTTGATTTTGACGATCCTCTGGCTCTGGCGACGCCATCAACCGCGTATTCTCCTCTGGCTGGAGTCCTTGGAATGACCCCCCCGGGAAAAATCTGGACCGCCATCGCCCTGGCCATCCCCCTGCTGGGACTGGCCGGCCTGACCCTGCTCAAACACCATGCCCGCAACCATGGCCAGGAGATCGTTCTCCCCATTCGCGGTTTCGACCCCCGTGATTTATTGTCCGGCCACTATCTCCTCTACCGCATCGACTACGGGATCAAAACCCAATGCGCCAACAAGGGAAAAACCATTGAAAAAAATGCCGCCGCCATCTGTTTGAAACCGGAAAAAAAACTGCACATCGGCGCCTCCCCGCCCCCGAACTGCTCCCTGTTCGTGCGCGGCACCTGTAAAAACAATCGGTTCACCAGTGGACTGGAACGATTTTACATCCCCCTGGAACACGCAAAAACCCTGGAAGACAAAGTGCGGGACCGCCACGGCGAACTGGTACTCTCCATCTCCGAGGATGGTGAAGCGGCGGTAAAGGATCTATTGATCGACGGAAAAAACTGGAAACGGTTTATAGCCGAGCAACCCTGAAACCACACCACCCCCCTCCCCTCACCCGGCCCCGGACTTCCCGGCTTCCCGGGTGATTTCCCAAATTTTTTCCAGCTCCTCCAACAACACCTGCATGACCAAAAACAGGTCCACCGGCTCCGGGGGCTGATAACCAACCCCCTCACCAACGGCACCATTGGCCATAACCCGGGCCAAGGCCATACATTTGTTGAGACCACGATCGATGGCGTCCACCTGGTCGAGGGTTAAATAACGAAAAGATTTCATGGCAACTTTTCCTTGTATGTGGCTGTAAGATCCGGTAAAAAAAACGTATCGACTGGATCCGGGGTCATAGGCCCGAAACGCTTGGCTCCGGTCGATGGAAAACTTCAGATCGAACAAAAAGGGCAAGCCCTTCGATCATCCACAGGATGGTGACCCGGATACGGGGAGCGACAAATCGAAAAAACGCCAGGGGAGTTCGGGAAAGAAAAAAGGAGATAGGGGGTAAAATCAAACACGATAACGGCTCCCAGAAAGAACGGGCAGCCGGTGGATTCCGGGCTGCCGGGAGCTAATCACCGATCACAGAACGGCGGGCGTATTTCCCGAGGGTATTTTATTCCGCACCACTCCCGACAGATCAGGAATGGGACAGACGTCCCACACTGAAACGCAGGCACAAAAAAGCCGCATGTTGTCGGAAGCGGAGACCGCTGTGAGGTGTGATTAGCACCTGGGAACGAGTTTACGGGATATGGGTGGGACGGGCCAGGAATATTGATGTGATTCTTGTGTTTTTCAGGCGATAAATTTATTTTTTCCAGCAACAATTTAATCGGTAAACTGTCCCCCGATTTCGATTTGTATCATGTTTTTAGCATATCGATAAATTATTTTTTCCGGCAACAGTTTAAACGGTAAACTGTCCCCCGATTTACAAGACCCGGCAACAGTTTAAACGGTAAACTGTCCCCCGATTTACAAGACCATCAACCATATTACAAAAGGAAAAATCATGTTCAAAACCGGGTTGTTACAAATATTTTTCATCACATGCTTTGGCTTTCTGTTCAGTATGGGAATTCCGTCAACAGCCCACGCAGCAGGTATTGATGGTTATACCGTACTGATGCTGCATGGCGATGGAAGTGGCAGCAGTTTTACCGATGATTCGCAAAGAAATCATTCCATCACCGCCTCCGGGGCCACGCAGTCGACTACCGAGAGCTGGTTCGGTGGCAGTTCGATGAGCTTCGATGGCTCCAGCAGTCTGGAAATTGCTGACAACGATGATTTTGACTTCAGTACCGGTGATTTCACCATCGATGCTTGGTTTATCCTTGATGCGGATACCAACGGAAACGGAATGTGTCAATGAAAATGAGACACTCGACGTTCGAATTTAACGTCAAATC
>CAYFNE010000174.1:0-6861 GCA_964344355.1 uncultured Magnetococcales bacterium | reverse complement strand
AGAGAAAATCTACACTTTAACGTACGTTAGGTCAAATGGACGCACCACCCAATTTCGCTCTCACTCAAAGTTTTTTTACAGCCAGCAGTGTTGTCACAAACTCCAGTATTGCAATAGTCTGCTTTATTCATGATTTTTATATATCCTTTTTCAATTTGATAAATTTTGGATTTGTGTTTAAACAAGTATTACACTCATTCAAGGAAACAATTTGGGTGACTAGGGGTACAGAAAGGTACATGCGGTCATAGTATAGTTTTGTTTGCTTGGATGCAACAAAAAATTAATCAATCTCTAGACATTTCAGGTATCCCTCAGGATTTCCCGCGTCAAACACCTGACCCGACGGTTTCATGCCCAGATAGACACGATTTTTCAGGTACCAGTCACGAACCGGCTTGTCGGTAAATTCGCCCGTGCCGCCATGATCCCGGGCCAGTCGGTCGATCACCTCATAAAGATCGCCATCCACCACCCACATGCCGACGGTGCGCAGTTCGCTGGTAAAACGGGGGATGAAGGGTCCCGGTCCTTTAATGTAGTGTTTTTTGATTCGATACAGATTTTCACCGGCGGACTCCAGATCGACGCGACCGGAGTGGCTCCAGGCCGGGGCGGTTTTTTCGGTGACGGCGGCCAGGGCGACGACCATGCCGGTGGGATTTTTTTCGAATTGGTCGACCAGGGCTTTCAGGGCCGATTTGTTGGTCAAGGCCGGGGGCGTGTCGATCACCACGTTGTCCGGGTAGAGGATGGCTAGCGGTTGGCCGGCGGCCAGGGGTTTGGCCTGCAGCAGGGCGTCGATTTCGCCGCGCTGTTGCGGTTGGTATACCACCTCCAGGTCCACCGCCATGTCCCGCACCGCCGCGGCCAGGGATTCCTTGCCCTGGCGGATGATCAGGATCACCCGTTCTATGCCGGCGGCGATCGCTTCGGCGACGGCATGACGGATGATCGGTTGACCACCGATCGGCAACAACTCCTTGGGCCGGGTCGGATCAAAGGCGCGCATGCGCGTACCCAGACCGGCGGCGGGGAGGATCAGGGTGCGGATCCGGGGAGATTGGTTCATGTCACCTGAAAAGGCATCAAATCCTCGGCCAGGATCACCGGGCCGGTGAACTGGACCTCGCACTCGAGTTTGCGCAGGGAGTCGGGGCCGGGGATCGGATAGAAGTGGGTGGGAATCAACTTTTTCACCCCGGCGCGGGCGGCGATCATGCCCCCCAGACCGGCGGACAGATGACCCGGCACCTTGTTGCCATCCAGGGTTGAACAGTCCAGGATCAACAGATCGGCATCGCGGGCAAAATCGATCAGGTTCGGGTCATAATCACAATCCCCGGAAAAAACCACCGACGCCTTCCCCTCCTCGATGCGATAGGCGACACTGGCCAGGCGTTCGGTGTGTACCGTCGGCGTACTGCGAATGGTCAACTCACCCAGGGTCCACGCCGCTTCCACCTCTTTCAGTATAAAAGGAAATTTTTCCGAAGGCGCCGCCACCGGCGCGACGATGGTTGCAAAAAATTGTTTAAAACCGGGGGGACCGTACAGGTACAACGGTTTTTCCCGTCCCAGCCCCGGCAGCTTCAGGGCATGGATCAACGGCGTGAGATCGCCGATATGGTCGGCGTGGGTATGGGTGATCAACACCGCATCCAGGGTGCGATAGGTTTTTTTCGCCCGTTCCAACTGCAACAACGTGCCACTGCCGCAATCGATGAGCAGTTCCATGCCCCCGGCCTCCAGCAGATAACCCGCGGCGTTGCGTTCCAGCGATGGAATGCCGGTGCCGCTACCGAGAATGATGCCTTGCATGCGGTTTCTCCTCGTTGCGAATTTCTTAAAAACTTGAAAAATCAATGCCGAACCAATGGCCTGCCGGCAGGAACCGTTGTGAAATGTTGGCCAGGGTATCGGGGTTGAAAATATCCGCCTCCAGGCCGTCGAGGCTCGGAGTGATGAAAAACAGGGCGATGGTCACCGCATAGATGAGAGCGGTGGCCAAAAAGTTGCTGGAATAGAGTTTCATGGCGCTGCCGAAGGAATGTTTGATGCCGCCGCCGAAAAAATTGAGGCTGTACAGTTCATCCAACAGCAGATGAACGAAAAAACCCAGGAACACGAACAGGGCCGGCAACCAGGCCACCGACGGTTGGAAGTCGAACAGACGGTGAAAAAAAATGGCCGTCAAAAAACTGAAAAAAACCGCCGCCGGCAACGAGTGGAAGATGCCCCGGTGGACGGTGGTGCGGATGAACAGTTCGAACACCACCAGCTTGAAAAACAGATAGGCCAGCAGCCAGAGGATGATCAACTCCACGACCGACAGCCATTCCCCCTGGCTGAACAGGATCAAAAAGGAGAACAGGGTGGCGAAAAAGGTGAAGGCGATATGCAACGGCGTCGAGTTGTCGGCGTCGATGTCCGGCAGCAGACCGCCGATGATGGCCGCCGTCAGACAGATCAGTACCCCCTGGTTGTCGATGGTCCCGGCCACGAACAGGGAGAGCGCCCCCAAACCACCGGCAACGGTGGCGGTGGTGAGATGGACCTTGAAATTCGCCATGATCGTTCCACCCGATCTCTTTTAGGAAGACTCTTTCGTTTTTTCGACGGTATAGATGGAAATATCCGGTTTATGCCGCCAACAATCGCCGCCGAGACCGGCCTTTTGGCAAAGATGGCTGAGAAACCGTTCGGGGTCGGGCAGTTGTTCCCAAACCTGGGGTAAAAAGGTGGCGCGGCGACCGCCCTTGGATAAAATTACCCCGTGAATCCCCGGTTTCAACCGTTGCAGCAGGTCCGCCGTATCGCGATAGGCGAACGGTTGCGGTTTGCTGAGAATGGAAACCTCAACCTTCAAACCGTCCAGCTCCCCGGCCCGCACCGGTTTGAAACGGGGATCGCGGGTGGCGGCGGATTCGGCGTTTTCCAGCAGATCGGCGGCCAGGGAACGGTGGGCCTGCAGGGAACCGATGCAACCCCGCAACCGGCCCTGCTGCGTCAGGGTGATGAAAGTGGCACCCGTCGCCGCCAATTCCGGCAGTTCCGGCAGACGATCGATCACCCCCCCTTCCGTCAAACCCGGTTCGCCGCACAGGATTTTCGTCAGGTGTTCGCGGACCAGGGCCGGCAGACGCGCCTTGGCCGAAGGGCCTTTTGGCGCGTTTTTTCCCGTCTCGCCGTGGAACAGATAACTGGCATATCCCACCACCCGCTGTTTGTCGCCGGCGGTATCCCCCGAATTGCGATAATCGGCCAGGGAGGGGTGCCAGTTTTGCCGGCGGGCCAACTCCAGCAGGGCGGAAATGCCGGTGTTGCCACAGGCTTCACACCCCTTCATCGCCTTGGGATCCCGCGCCAACACCGCTTCATGGCAACGGGCATCCAGCCGTTTGGCCTCCTCATAGGGATGAAAATGGGAGAGGTCCGAGGAGACGACGATGAGATCACCGGGCCGCCAGACGGTGACGAGGATATCGGCCAGATGACCGCCGCTGACATCGCCGTAGACCATGGGCACCAGGTTGAAGTGGACGATGCTCTCCTGCAGGAACGGCAGATGGACCTCCAGGGCGTGTTCCTGCTGATGGGGGGCTTCGGACCGGTTGACATCGGGATGGTGTGTCAGGGCATCGACCGCTTCCCGGTCCACCGCCACGGTGCCCAACGGGGTGGCGAAACCGCTGTAGGGACCGACGGACACCCCATCGAGATAGACCCGATGGCTGGGGGACAACACGAATACCCGCCGGGGTCGGTCGGCGGTTGCCCGGGGCAGGGTGCGGTAGGCGATGGCGGCGGTCTGGCCGGAATAGGCATAACCGGCGTGGGGGGCGACGATGGCCAACGGTGGTTCCGAGGTTGGCTCGGGTAGCCGTTGCAAAAAGGTTTGCACCATCCGTTTCAGCTCTCCGGCGTCACCGGGATAGAACATGCCCGCCACCGCCGGTTCCCGAATTCGTTCCATCATCGTCCATTCCCCTGTTCGGTTTCTTCCCCGTCACCACTCCGCTGTTGTCAAACATTGCGGCGGGGAGCCATTCTTTCCATAATCACTGATTCCATCCATTACGCCAGAATTGTCCAGATAATACCATGATGAAATTCCTTTTTACGAACTCGACGATGAAACCCGTGTGGACGGCCCTGCTTTTTTTCTGGGTCGGATGGCTGCTCCCGGCCACCGGCTGGAGCGCCCACGGCCTGAGCCTGGATGGGCAATTGAAATATCCGGCCGGTTTCACCGGGTTCGACTACACCTCGGCCAAGGCGAAAAAAGGCGGCACCCTGACGCTGCACGCCATCGGTGGGTTCGACAAGATGAATCCCTTTACCCTCAAGGGCATCGCCCCGTCGTTGCTGGGCAACCTGCTGTTCGATTCGTTGATGACGCAATCCCTGGATGAACCCTTTTCCCAGTATGGGCTGTTGGCCAAGGATATCCGTGTCGCCGGGGATGGTTTGTCGGTGACCATGGATCTCCATCCGGGGGCCCGTTTTTCCGATGGATCCCCCTTGACGGCGGCCGATGTGCGGTTTTCTCTGGAGATGATGAAATCGAAACGGGCGCACCCGCTCTATCAATCCTATTGGCGGGATATCAAAGAGGCGCAGGTGATCGATGATCATCAGGTGCGGTTTCTTTTCACCCAAAAAAACCGGGAACTGCCGTTGATCATCGGCGAACTGCCGGTTTTCAGCCGCGCCTTTTTCGAAAAACATCCGTTCGACAAAGGCGATCTCACCGTTCCCATGGGATCGGGTCCCTATACGGTGGAATCGTTCAAGGCCGGCAAGAGCATCATCTACAAACGCAATCCCGACTATTGGGGCCGCAACCTTCCCGTCAACCGGGGCCTGTACAATTTTGACCGCATCATCATCACCTATTTCAAGGATCCGGTGGTGGCCCTGGAGGGGTTCAAGGCCGGAACCTTCGATTTCATCTTCGAAAACAACTCCAAACAGTGGGCCCGGGATTATGTGGGGGAAAAGTTCGAGCAAAAGATCCTGATCAAGGAGACCCTGAAACACAAAAACGGCGCCGGTATGCAGGGGTTCGTCTTCAACCTGCGGCGGCCGCTGTTCCAGGATATCCGTGTGCGCAAGGCGTTGATCCTCGCCTTCGATTTCGAATGGAGCAACCGCAACCTGTTCCACGGTCAATACACCCGCGCCGACAGTTTTTTCTCCAACTCCGAGTTGGCCGCCAGGGGTGAACCGGGTGCGGAAGAGCTGGCCCTGTTGCAACCGTTTCGCGCTCAACTCGATCCGGCGGTGTTCCAGGCACTGCAACCGCCCCCCTCGACGGCGGCGCCCAACTCCCTGCGCGGCAATCTGCGCCAGGCCATGCGCCTGTTGAAGGCGGCGGGATGGCGGGTCGGCGGCGCGGATCGATCGTTGCGCAACGCCAAGGGGGAACCGTTCGAAATCGACATGCTCCTGGTCTCGCCGGCCTTCGAACGGGTGATGGCCCCCTATGCCGCCAATCTGAAAAAACTGGGCATCACCCTGCGTTACCGGACCGTCGACATGACCCTCTATCAGCGTCGTCTGGACAGTTTCGACTATGACATGATCGTCTCCAGCTTCGGTCAATCCCAATCCCCCGGCAACGAACAGCGGGACATGTGGCACTCCAGCAGCGCCGACCGTCCCGGCAGCCGTAATTATATCGGCCTGAAAAATCCGGTGGTGGACGCCCTGGTGGAAAAAATCATCTATGCCGACAGCCGTCAGGCGCTGATCACCGCCTGCCGCGCCCTGGACCGGGTGTTGCTGGCCGGTCACCACCTGGTGCCCAACTGGTATCTGGCCTACCACCGCATCGCCTACCGCAACCGGTTTCAACGGCCGGAAAAAACACCGCTCTACTATTCGCCGGTCAGTTGGTTGCTGAGTTGGTGGTTGAGCGGAGACCAACGCTAGGACGACGGAGCGCAACCCCCCCATGCTCGCCTACATCGCCCGCCGCCTGTTGTTGATGGTGCCGACCCTGATCGGCGTCATGCTGGTCACTTTCGTGGTGATCCAGTTCGTGCCCGGTGGACCGGTGGAACGGATGGTGTCGTTGTTGACCCGGGGCGAACATGGCGGCGTCCTGGGCGGCGGTTCCGAGGTCTCTCCCAGCGACAGCGGCGGGGGCGGCGGTTACCGGGGGCACAAGGGTTTGGATCCGAAACAGATCGAGGCCCTGAAAAAACTCTATGGTTTCGACAAACCGGCCCATGAACGGTTTTTTTTGATGATGGGCAACTATCTCCGCTTCGAGTTCGGTGAATCCTACTATCATCATCGCCAGGTGGTGGACCTGGTGATCGACAAGCTGCCGGTCTCCATCTCCCTGGGCATGTGGACCTTTTTCATCACCTATCTGGTATCGATCCCCCTGGGCATCCGCAAGGCGGTGCGCCACGGCAGCCGGTTCGACACCGCCACCTCGACCTTGATCCTGATCGGTTATTCCATTCCCGGTTTCGTGCTCGGCATCCTGTTGATCGTGTTGTTCGGCGGCGGCAGTTTCTGGGACCTCTTCCCCCTGCGCGGCCTGACCTCGGACAACTGGTACGACCTCTCCTGGCCGGCGCGCATCGCCGATTATCTCTGGCACCTGGTCCTGCCGATCACCGCCTCGGTGCTCGGTTCCTTCGCGGTGATGACCATGTTGACCAAAAACAGCTTTTTGGAAGAGATCTCCAAACAGTACGTGCTCACCGCCCGCGCCAAGGGGTTGACCGAACGGGCGGTGCTCTATCGCCATGTGTTCCGCAACGCCGTCATCCCCCTGGTGACCGGTTTTCCCGGCTCTTTCGTCGCCGCCTTTTTCAGCGGCAGCCTGTTGATCGAAACCAT
>CAYFNE010000173.1:0-7257 GCA_964344355.1 uncultured Magnetococcales bacterium | reverse complement strand
ATCAGAGAAAATCTACACTTTAACGTACGTTAGGTCAAATGGACGCACCACCAATCACCGGTTGCCGTGGATGACCGGACCATCAGCTGTGCGGGACCCGGTTCGGCAATGGATGTCGCCTATCTGCTCTTGGAGGCGTTGATTGGAAAGGAACATGGCGCCGAGGTCAGACGGCTCATGTGCGTTCCGGCATTGTCAGAGACCGTATAAAGCCGGTTGCGGAGATTGATCTCCTCCAGTAAAATTGGTATTTGTCTACAGGGGAGTAGTCGCCTTCCACAAACAAGAGGAAGGGCTTGCGTCAACATACTTGGTTTCGGCCATGGCGCAAGCGGCTTACGGGCTTGACGAGACCTTAGGCATCGATGACCTCCAACGGGTGTTAGGCGGGTCGTCGAGCCTAATGTCCGTGCCTGACGCCCGCAACGAGGATCCCGTGTTGGATGTTTCCCCCTTCGGAGCGCCTCCTGGCGGCTCCATCCAGTGGTTTTCCGTAACAGGCACCTCTCTCGTCGTCATCTTCCTGGCCGAATTGGGCGACAAAACCCAATTGGTCTGTATGACCTTGGCCGCCCGTTACCGTGGATTGCCGGTCTTTGTTGGCGCAACCCTGTCATTTGCTGTTCTCAACCTTCTGGCTGTGGTCTTTGGCGCTGCTCTGACCAATTGGCTTCCTGAGAAAGCCCTGGTCATTGGCGTGGCTCTTCTCTTCGCCGCCTTCGGCATCAACGCCTTGCGCGCCGCCAATGGTGAGGAAGGGAAAGATGACGTTTTCACCAAGGATGGCCACAGTATTTTGATCAGCGCCTTCCTGATGATATTTCTGGCTGAGTTAGGGGACAAGACCCAGGTTGCCGTAGCGGGACTGGCGGCGGCAGCCCCACCTGTTCCGGTTTGGGTCGGCTCCACCCTAGGATTGGGCCTGTCAACGGCCCTGGCGGTGGTGGTCGGTGAAAAACTGCTTCAGCGTATTTCCCTGAAGGTGGTGCATAAAATTAGCGGCATCTTCTTTTTGCTCCTGGCGGGATTGGCACTGACACGATTGATGTAGGGGAGTAGGCATCATCAGGATGAAGCGTCGGGATTTAGAGGAAAATTTTGACAACCGTGAGAAAGAAACCTTGAAAACGCATGATACCGCAACTTGGCAACACGACCACATATTCGGTCTGGATAGACACCAGGCAGGGGAAAAACGTACCCATTGGGTCATCGGCCTGACTATCGTCACCATGATCGTTGAACTGGTGGCGGGCTACCTGACCGGCTCCATGGCGCTCACAGCAGATGGCTGGCATATGAGCACCCATGCCGCGGCGCTGAGCATTTCCGCCTTCGCCTATGCCTTCGCCCGCCGCAACGCAGGCAATCCCCGCTTCACCTTTGGTACCGGCAAAGTTGGTCCCCTGGGGGGATTTGCCAGCGCGGTGGCTCTGGCCATCGTCGCCCTCCTCATGGCGGCGGAATCCCTCCATCGGCTGGCGGAACCGGTCCCCGTCCGTTTTCGCGAGGCCATCCTGGTGGCGGTCATTGGTCTCATCGTCAATGTGGTCAGTGCTTGGTTACTCCGCGCACAGGATCACCATCATCACGGGCATGAACACGGACATCACCATGGGCACGACGACCACCGGGACCACAACCTGCAAGCCGCTTACCTCCATGTTCTGGCCGATGCACTCACCTCCCTTACCGCCATCGTAGCGCTGACCTGCGGTATGTTTCTCGGCTGGGTGTGGATGGATCCCCTCATGGGTGTGGTGGGATCGGTGATCATCGCCATCTGGGCCCGTGGCCTTCTCAAGGATACCGCCAAGGTGCTGCTGGACGCCGAGGAGAACCAGTCGCGCAAAAGAAGAATCCGTGAACTGCTATCAGAGGAAAAAGGGCTGGAGATCGTCGACCTGCATCTCTGGCGGGTTGGATCCACCAAACTCGGCTGCATTATCTCTCTGGTAACCCACAACCCCCAACCTTCGGAGCATTACAAGCGACTCCTTGAAACGATGCCGGAGCTGGCACATCTGACCGTGGAGATCAACCACTGCCGGGTCTGTCCAAAGTGACCTTCCGCAAGGTTGCATGGAGCCCCGATATTCCGTTGAGGATGATTTTCAGGTTTGCATGAAAAGAGTGTTAGAAGAGGTTATGCCAGGGTGAAATGGATCGCCGTGAAGCTTCGCTGCCTGACTATCCACATCGCAGGAAGTGTAATGCACCGGTGCATGGGCCAATCCGTCAATGGTAGGTCGGTTCCCACCCGACAGAACCGGACCGGGGAAGATCAACTTGGTCATGAGAATCATGTGTGGTTTGATCTCTCCACATCAATTCCAGCAAGCTGGCGTCCTGGGATATCTCTTCCAGAACGGTGGCCATTTTTTCCAATTGTCGACAGAGCATCCTGCTCTTGTCGGTCAACTGGTGCAAGGCATGAGGATCAATCATTCTTTCGCACCATCAGGTTGATCTTTCCTGCTTCAGTTCGTCGATCTTGTCGGCGTTATTGTCCATCGTATTCCCCCTTGCCATAAAAAAACCGGTCGAACACCAGCCTCCATCACGACCTCTGCAAAACCGGTACCGTGGGGTTGGTGCCACAAAAGGGACATTGTACCCGATCAGTGACATCATGGGGGGGAAATATGAATGTTTTGTGGACAAGTGGGAAGGCAGATGCCAGAAGCTTCAATCTGGACGAGAAGATCGTGTGTCGTGTAATGTTTGGAGGATGTCCTTACTGGTGGGAAACAGATGTGGTAAAGGCATGATACGAATTCTGCCGCTTCCATGGGGCGGCGCGGGGAACGGGGCTCCGTAGAATCCTCGGAGCCCGGCGTAATCCATTCGAACGAATGGATCAATGGGAAGGTGGATTAGGGTGGCGACCCCACCGGAGGTCACCATGTCGGCCAACATATTGCCGACCACATGGCGGTCTTCAGGTACCGACCATGTGACAGTCAATTGGCGCACCGGCCTCCCGGGCTTTCTTGCCGACAGGTAGCAGGCCGGTGCGTGCTGGCTGGTTAAACGAAAAATACCGGTGCGTCCCCATCCAACCGTTTTTTGATGGCACGGCCATTTTGAACCGTTACCATATCGCCGGTTTTCAGATTACCATCTCCCGCCACTTCCTCAATGCCAGCGGGAGTGGACACCCTGACGAGATCAGCGGACACGGCTACCACTCGTCCTGAAACGGGTTGATCTTCCTGGAGGAGATTACGCAGATCATGAAGTTTGGACATGGCGAAGAAGACCCAATTCCGTAGAGACGACGGGGCCTTGGACCCCATGCATTGCAGACACAATTTTTCCCCGCCAGGACTTCCCCATCATAGCGTCGTGGATTTCCGCAAGATGTCCAGGCATCGTTCCAGGGTGAAAAACGCAAGTCAGGGAAACCTCCTGGAGGCTTTCGCTGGCATCGATTTCCGCGCGGCCGCGGGATTGTTTTGAGAGGAACCCGGCCAGAAGCGGTTCGGTAATGTCCGGGCCTGGAAACTGGCCATCGCCACGCTGGAAGGTGGCTTCCTGTTCCCCGGCCACATCCGATTCGGTACCCCGGATCCGCACGGCGATGGGGAATTCCCGTCCGCCGCCCAGGTGCAGTGGCGAGGTGAGGCCCCAGGCCGGAGTCTCGACGGTGTAGGTAACCCGAGCGATGGCCAAGCCGGATGATTCGGCAGTCAGGGTCATGCCGTCCGGTCCCAGGGTGAGGGTACCGAGATCGGCGCCCAGCCAGATCCAGGAGTCCAGGGATCGGGCCGGCCGGGAGAGCCGGGCTTGGTCGGTGCCCGAGAAGAAGAGATCTTCCCCCATCTGGAAAACCTGAGGGGCATCGGGATAGAGGTCGCCGCTGGTGGTATCCAGGTTCGAGACCGTGATCCCCGGCCCGTGATGCACCAGGAAATGCGGCGTTTGGCCGGAAACGAAGGTGGTCCGACCTCGGTTCAGGCCACCCTGCTTGCGGCCGTCGACTTGGGCGCTCAGATAACCGGCGGTTGGCCGCAACTCCCGGATGGTGACCCGGTTGATCCGGGTGCGGAAACGGTGGCTCTCACTGATGGAGAGGTTGTGCGCCACATCGGTAAGGACGTGGTCCGGCGTGGCCGTCTCCCAGGAAGGTACGGAAACCGGAAACCGATGCCGCACCCTCAAGGACCCGTCCGGTTGGGTTTCTACCACCCCGCCGGCTGCCCGGGCGATGGTCCGGACGATTTCCAGGGGAGCGGCATTGTAGACCGCGAGGCGGTTGGCGGGGATCAGCCAATCGATCAAATCCCAGGTGATAGTTCTGGCGACCGCATCCTCAGCAGCCTCCCTGGCCATGACCGGAGAGTCCCAGATCCGTTCCACGGGATCAGCCCGGGGCCCCGCCAGCCAAGCCGTGGAACTGATCACCGAGATCACCATGCGGGGGCGACCGCCGCCATCCCGGGAGATGGTGCGGTTGTCGATGATCAGATCATAGGTTTCACCTCCCAGGGTGAGAGAGACCGAATCGTTCACGGCCATGGGCTGAAATGCGGCCGGGTCGGCGATCTCCATACGACCGGTCCAGGCGTATTCCCCTTCGGAGAGACCGATGCTGGCGGACAGGAGCCGCACCGGGTTGCCCTGGTGGAGAAGAACCACGTCGGTGGCGGCATCGATCACCGTGACCGACGGCACCAGATCCCAATAGGCCCGCCACGCCAGGACCACCGGATTCAGGGCCAGGATGGCGGCCGGAAGGCTCCATTGCCGGGAAACGGTATTGCTGCTGGTAAATGGAGACTCCCATTGTCGGCGCAGGGTATCTGAAGACACACTCTCTCTTCTGCCAGACCGTTAATACTTGAAAGCCATGGGTATGCATGGATGCGCTCAAGAGATGGATATAGGTTTATGCCTGACCCAGCCACGGAAATGAATCAAGATTCCAAACCAGGGCCGATGGTGCCCGGATCCTCGCCACCGGAATCCGAAGAATGCTGAAAAACGCCGGACAACTATCTGATAAAGTGGAGAATATTCGAGTTGATAAACCGCCCACCCTATGCACTCATGGTCGCAAACCCACCCATTTTGGAGAAAGACCATGAACATCCGTGTGATCAAACAGGTGGCGGCCTTGCCGCAGATGAAGGTGATGGATTTGAAGGCGATGTGGAAGGAGTATTTCGAAGATGCTCCGGCCAGCAACAACAAGTCCTACCTGGTGAAACAGTTGGCCTACCGCATCCAGGAACTGGCGGAAGGCGGACTATCGGACGAAACAGGACAACGGTTGGCCCAACTGGCCGGCAGACAGGATGAACAGATACCCAGGATCATGCATGTAAACCAACGGCCGAAGGATCCGCCCATCGCCGGGGCTCAGCTGGTCCGGGAGTGGAAGGGGGTGGAACACATCGTTTCGGTCCAGAGCGATGGCTATGAATACCAGGGCCGGAAATACAAAAGCCTGTCGGCTGTGGCGCGGGAAATCACCGGAACCAGGTGGAACGGCCGCATTTTCTTCGGCCTGAAAAAACAAGGAAAATCAATATGAAACAGACCAGCACCAAAATGATAACCCCGGTCCGATGCGTTGTCTACACCAGAAAATCCTCCAACGAGGGATTGGAGATGGAGTTCAACTCCCTGGACTCCCAGAGGGAGGCCTGCGCCGCATACATCGCCAGCCAAAAACAGGAGGGCTGGAACTTGGCTGCGGATCGCTATGATGACGGTGGATTTTCTGGAGGCTCCCTGGACCGGCCGGCCTTGAAAAAACTCCTGGACGACGTCGAAGCCGGTCGGATCGACATCATCGTGGTCTACAAGATCGATCGCCTCAGCCGCTCCCTGGTCGACTTCACCAAGTTGGTGGAACTCTTCGACCGCCACAACGTCTCCTTCGTCAGTGTGACCCAGTCATTCAGTACCACATCCTCCATGGGGCGGTTGACCCTGAATATCCTCCTTTCGTTTGCGCAGTTCGAGCGCGAGCTTGCCGCAGAGAGGGTACGGGACAAGCATGCCGCCTCCCGGAAGCGGGGCATCTGGATGGGGGGATGCCCGGCACTCGGGTACGATGTCCGGGACCGGAAACTCCTGATCAACCCCGAGGAGTCGGAACTGATTCGGACCATCTTCCAACGGTTCGCCGAAACCGGTTCCGCGACCCAACTGGCACAGGAACTCAACGCGCAGGGGCACCGCACCAAAACCTGGACCACGTCCACCACCGGAGTATTACGAAAAGGGAAGGAATTCGACAAGGGCACCCTCTACAAGATGTTGGGCAATCGCCTGTATCTTGGCGAGGCGGTTTTCAAGGGCACACCGTATCCAGGAGAACACGAGGCCATCATCGACCAAGCCCTGTGGGACAAGGTCCAGGCTATCCTCAAAGAACAGGTCCGCGAGAAGTCCAGCCGGACGCGAGCCCAGACCCCGGCGCCTCTCAAAGGGCTCATCCACTGTCACCACTGCAACCGGGCCATGACACCGACCCATACCCGGAAAAAAGGCAAAAAACAGTATCGCTATTATCTCTGCATGAACGCCATGCGGAAAGGCCACGAGGCCTGCCCATTGCCCATGATCCCGGCCGGTGAGATGGAGGGGATGGTGTTCGATCACCTCCGGGCTCTGATTCGGACCCCGGAACTGGCCGCCAAGACTTGGCGCTCCGCCAATGATGACGGCGGCGGCATTCCCGAAAAGACCATCGTCAAGGCCCTGCAAACCCTCGATCCGGTCTGGGACGTCCTGTTCCCGTCGGAACAAGCCCGCCTCATGCAACTCCTGGTGGACCGGGTGATCGTGGGCACCGAAAACATCTTCGTCCAACTGCGGGTGGCCGGCCTGCAAAGCCTGGTCAAGGAGTTGGCCGACGAGGAAACCCCAATGGAAAGGAAAATCGCATCATGAGAACGGAACTGAGCCCGGACCGAAAAATCCTCACCATTGTCATCCCCATGAAATTCGAAAAGCGGGGTGCCCGCAAACTGCTCATCGCCCCGCCGGGAGGAACCGCCTGGGTACCATCCCAGCCCAACTTCGACCAGGACCTGATCCGGGCGTTGGTTCTCGGCCACAAATGGCGCAAGATGCTGGACAGCGGCGAGGTGGGTTCCATTCTGGAAATCGCCGACAATGAAAATCTCCATCGCTCCTTCGTCGGGAGGCGGTTGGACATGACCCTGCTGGCCCCGGATATCGTGAAGGCCGGAATGTGTCAATGAAAATGAGACACTCGACGTTCGAATTTAACGTCAAATC
>CAYFNE010000172.1:0-7416 GCA_964344355.1 uncultured Magnetococcales bacterium | reverse complement strand
TCCGTGGCGTGGTAACCCCGCCCTACCGTTTTCTTGTAAACCATCTCGATATCAGACCATGTCCCTCTGAAATGGGTATCAGGTGCGCCCGAAGGGTGAGGGTCATGGATGGCCCGAATCACAACGCCAGGGGACCAGCCCCCTGCATCCAAAAAGTTTCAGAAAAAACAATCTTTTTGAGATCTCGGGCCGGTCATGACCCGCCGATTTTTTGTAATATTTTTCGGTGCAGGGTCGATATCGGCAGGTCCGCCAACTCCGGCTCCGGCAACCAGCGGTAAGATTCATAATCCTGCAACCGTTCATGGACCAATCCCTCCGAGGGGGCCCCCTCCCCCCGGTAAACGGTCACCAGCAAATGAAAATGGGTGAAGGTGTGGCGCACCGTCGTCATTGGCCGGGGGGCGATGGACATCAAGCCCAACTCGCCGGCCACCCACGGTTTTTCCGCCACCGGCGCCGGTTTACCGGAGGGCAGGTCCCACATTCCGCCGAGCAGTCCCCGGGAGGGGCGGCGGCCGAACAACAACCGTCCCCGGCCATCGCGGATCAACAAGGTCATTTGCTGGAGACGCGGTTTGGACGTCTTGCGCCGGCGCACCGGATAGGCCTCCGGCCGTCCCGAATCGACCGCCCGACAATGATCCCGCCAGGGACAGTGGTCACAGTCCGGACGGCGTGGCGTACAGAGGGTGGCGCCCAGGTCCATGATGGCCTGGGCATAATCCCCCGGTCGCCGGCGCGGGGTCAGGGTTTGCGCCAGGGCCAGCAGCTTTTTTTTGCCGGGAGTATCATCGATCGATTCCTCGAAGGCCAGCAACCGGGCCAGGACCCGTTTGACATTGCCGTCGAGGATGGCATGGGGTTGATCGCGGCCGATGGCCAAAATGGCCGCCGCCGTGCTGGGACCGATGCCGGGCAAGGTCACCAGTCGGTCGATCTCCTCGGGGATGGCTCCCTCGCCGTCCGCCATCACCTGGCGGGCGGCGGCCAGCAAATTGCGGGCGCGGCTGTAGTACCCCAACCCCTGCCAGAGGGAGAGCACCGTCTCCTCCCCGGTCGCCGCCAGGGTTTTTAAATCGGGAAAACGCCGCAAAAATCGCTCATAATAGGGAATGACGGTGGCGACGCCGGTCTGCTGCAACATGATCTCCGACACCCAGATGCGGTACAGGTCCCGGCTGCCGCGCCAGGGCAGATCCCGGCCCCGGGCATCGTAGAAGGCCAACAACCGTTGCGCCAAGGTGGCCGCCAGGACCGGCGTCAACTCCGTCAACGCAACCCCCGGGGGACATACTCGAAGGTCAGAGTGAGGGAAAATTCATCCAACCGCCAGGCCCGGGGCAACGGTTGGAACGGCGCCGCCTTTTTCACCGCGCGGATGGTCCACTCATCGAAGATCGGATTGCCGGAGGAGCGCAGTACCCGCACTCGCAACAAACCACCATCGGCGGCAATGGTGGTGGCCAGGGAGACGGCGCGGCCGACCAGATCGCGCCGTTTGACCTTGGGCGGGGAGACCCAGTTTTGCAGGGTTTTGTTCTTGACCGTGGCGATATAGCGGGCTTCGCGCATTTTTCGGGTGGAGGGACCGGCGCGACCCTCCCGAATCCGTTTCATGACCCGCTGCTCCCGCCGCACGTTGTCCCAACGGGTGAGGCTGTCCAGCGATGGGGACAACATCAACGGTGGCGTAATGGCCGGTTCCTGCGGTTGGTTGCGCCCCTCCTCGGCCGGTTCGGGGGCCGGTTTGGTCCGTTGCACCGGTTGCGCCTTGGCCGCGGCGCGCAAATTGGCCCGCTGTTCCTGCTCCGGGGTGGCCCGGTCACGATTGCGCAGGGGGGCCGGTTGCGGTATGGACGGGACCGCCCGCGGTTCCGCCGACAACGGTTGCCGGGGCGCCTCCGGCAATGGCGCCGGCAACCGCTCCGGCAGGGGATCGGTCAACGGTTCCGGCAGCGGTTCCGCCTCCGGGGCCGGGATCGGATTGGCCTCGGGATCGGTGGCCATCCGCGCCTCCTCCCCCGCCAGATCCGCCATGGCCCGACGGTTGATCTCCGCCAACATGTCCGGCTCATCCGGCACCGGTTCCGGCTCTTTTTTTTCCGGGATGCCGACATAGGTGACCGGAATCATCTTCTGCGATGGCGGCGCCGGCGGGGCCCAGAAAAAATCGATGGCCAATACCAGGACCAGATGGATCAAAATGGCGCAGCCCACGGCGATCCACGATGAACGGGGCAGGATCATCGCCACGCCCCGGGCAGAAATCGTGGCAGGCGCAACCGTTCCAGGATCAAAAAGGCCACCAACCCATTGAGCA
Source organism: uncultured Magnetococcales bacterium (assembly GCA_964344355.1). GTDB lineage: Bacteria > Pseudomonadota > Magnetococcia > Magnetococcales > CAYFNE01 > CAYFNE01. The sequence continues at coordinate 5,093 of CAYFNE010000172.1, read as the reverse complement.
GACCGGTCACCCAGGAGCCGGCCAAAAACCAGGGCAGGGCCAGGAGCAGACCATCATGTTGAATGATCAACGACCTGGCGGCCCCCACCTGGGCGCTCATGTGGGCCAGGGAGGCGAGGATCGACACCCCCACCGGTCCCAGGGCGGCGGGTGAATACCGCGCCAGGCCCAGAACGGTCAAGGCCCCGGCGGCGCCGGAAAAACTGAGAAAAAAGGTCGGCGACAAAAAGGTTCCCAACACCAGGGAGCCGGCCAGCACGCGGATCAGGGAGACGCCGGCGGCGGCCCGCCAGTCGAGATGGAAAAAGGCCACCAGGGTGAAAATATTGGCCAGTCCCGGCTTGAACCAGGGGCCGGGACCGGGCAGGGCCGTTTCCAGCACATGGGCGGCGACGGCGGCGGCGGCCAGGTAGGCGATCATCAACTCCCGGCGGGGAGCGGAGAGACGGTTGTGGGACCGGTCAGTCACCGGGCGATACCATCGAATTCATGATGTTGCCTTTTTCCACCGGTTCCACCCCCATCGCCACGGATTTCGATCAATATGCCACAAGGCACACAGGTGACCACCTCGCCGGTATGGCCGATCCAGCCGCTACGGGTGCCGATCATGCGCGGGCTGACATACTCCCGCAACCGCACCCGTTGCGCCGCCACCTCGATGAGGACCGGCCCCAGGTTGCCGGCGACCCGCCATTGACGGTTTTCATCCAAAGGCAGGTTCATGAGCGGCCGGTTGTTGTGATAAACCACCGCCTCGGCCCCGGGCGCCCGGGTGGCGAGCTGCCAGCCAACCAATAAAATAATCAAACCGCTGCCGACCGCCACCACACGGTCGGCCGGTCCGGTGGCACGGCGCAGCAGGTTCAAACCGTTGCTGAAAGCGGATGCGCCCATGCCTGCCCCACCGGTTCGCCGTCGTTCGTTCGCCAACCCGTCACCTTCCCCCTCCGGCGGTCACCAGCCCGCCCCGGCGGGCAACCAGTCGCCGACGAAACCCGGCGTCTGCCGGTGATGGCCATCCTCAAAAATGAGCAATGCCTCGACGCCGGGATATTTTTTCAGCAATTGCACACCGCGCTCGCCGCCGAGGACGAAAATGGCCGTGCAGAGAACATCGGCCGTCAGCGCATCGGCGGCCTGCACCGAAACCGACGCCAAGCCGGACCGGGCGCTGCGGCCATCGTGAGGATTGAGAATATGGTGATACCGCCGCCCGTCATGGACGAAAAACCGTTCATAGTCCCCGGAGGTGACCATGGCCAGATTTTCCTGGGTTTCCCCGTGTATTTTTCCATGCAAGTGGGATACCGCGATCACCTGGTCGGTTTGCCGGGGGTGTTGAATACCGATGCGCCACGGTTTCCCCCCCTTGCCACCCAGGGCGCGGAGATCGCCGCCGGCGTTGATGAGGACATTTTCAAGCCCATCGCGACGCAGGCTCAACAGCGCCCGATCGATGGCATACCCCTTGGCGATGCCCCCCAGGTCCAGGCCAACGCTGTCATGCAACAACCGCACGCGGCTGGTGGCGGCGGTGGGCGGGGAGAGTTCGATGCCGGCGGATTGCAACTGCCGGCGCCCCCGCACCCATTCATCCAGTCGGGCATCATCGGGCGGCGCCATCGGCGCCGGTTGCCGGGAAAACCCCCACAAACGGGTTAACGGCGCCAAACCCATGTCGAAGGCCCCTCCCGAGTCGGCGCCGATGGCCAACCCCCGGCGCAGCAGGGCGGCCAGTTCTTCGGGAATATCATGCCATTGCCCCCGGGGGCCGGCGTTGATGCGGGCGATCAGGCCTTCGGACTTTTGATAGCCCATGCTTTTTTCGATCCGGGCCATCTCGTCGAAAGCGCGGACCACGGCCCGTTCCTCCCGCTGCGGCGGCACGCCCCAGGTGCTGATCGACACCAGGGTGCCCATGAGCAGACGGGTGGTGGTGCGCACCCCCGGCCGTTCGGCGCCGGGTGAAAACCAGAACAGCCAACCCAGGGCCAGGACCGGCACCAAAATGGCCAGGAAGGTTTTCTTGCCGTAGCGCCCCCAACCCGGAGAGGGATCGCCCGTTGCCATTGGATTCATCGTAAATCTCCCCACAACAACTGACAGGCGGCGATGGCCGTGATGGCCGCAGTTTCCGCCCGTAATATACGCGGTCCGAGGGTGACGATTCCACAACCCAACCGTTGCCGGGCGGCTGTCACCTCCTGCGCCTCGAACCCTCCTTCCGGCCCCACCAGCAGGGAGACCGCCCCCCGGGGCGGTTGAATGTCGGACAACGACCTCCCGGCCCGCTCCCGTTCCTCCCAGAACAGCAATCTCGGTCCGGCCGGCAACACCGCGCCCAAATCCGCCCAGGCGAGGGGGGGATGGATGTGCGGCACGTGAACCCGGCCACACTGTTCCGCCGCCTCCTCGGCGATGCGCCGCCAGCGGCGTTGGGCGTTGGCGGCGGATTTGGCATCCAGACGGCGCACGCTGCGTTGACAGATCAGGGGTATCAGGGCGGCCATGCCCAGTTCGGTACCCTTTTGCACCACCATCTCCAGTCCACCGCCCTTGGTCAGCCCGGCCACCAGGGTCACCGCCAGATCGGCCTCCGCCGGCACGGTCCGGAAATCGAGCACCTCCAGCGCCAACGCCCCCCCCACGGCCATCAACCGTCCCCGCCACTCGCCGCCGTCCAGACCATTGAACAGCACCACCGGCGCCCCGGCACGCAGGCGCAGGGTACGGGTCAGATAACGACCCATCTCCCGGTCGGGCACGAACCGATCACCGGCGGCGAGGGGATGGGGATGATACAGGCGGGGAATCATACGGCTGAACCGGGTGATGGGGAGTGGCCGGAAAAGGGACATGATAGACAAAACCCGGCGCAACGACCACGGTGCTGTTTCATTTTCTTCTGTGGAAAATCACGGCGCTCTACCTCTCATAGCATAATCATCAACATGCATAAACAACAAATATACGAAACCAGACAAATTTAAAATATTTAAAAGTTATATATGATATGCAAAATATTTTTCACCTAATTTGTCATGAAAAAACTTATCCTAATAGATATCGTCCTTGCTCTATCTTACCACGGATTTTCGGAGCAGATACGCAATACCCAGGGACTCGTCAAAGTCGGTCGCATGGTCTGAATCTTACAGCCCGATGAGTTTGATTGCTCGCCATGGTTTGGCTGCAAGGTCTCTGGTAGCAGCAGCAATATTTGATGCACCGGCCATTTTCAAAAGACCGATGGTAAAATTGCGGATGGTGGCCATCACGAATGGGCCATGACCGGTTCTGATCTGGGAGCGATCCTCATCGAAGGTGAAGTCGCGGATGTAATGGAGGCGGTTTTCGATTGACCAGTGGCCACGGTTGGCGGTCAGGAGGCGCTCCGGTGATCCTTTTTTTGGGCTGAGGCTGGTAATGCCGTAAGCGGTTTCGCTGGTTATTTTTCTAGATTTGATGTGGAAAACCTCGCGTCGGATGGTGAAGCACTGTCGGACATGGGGGATGCCGATGTACTCGACCAGTCTGGTGGAAGTCCAGATGCTGCGAGTCTCAAGACGGCCATGCGCCTTATCGATGGTTCTGAATTGAGGCGGCGTTTGGTCGAGGTGAAGACTGGCGATGTAATCCCTGATGCCAGGCTGGTTGCCTTTGACGGTGAAGAGGAAGTCAGCCTTTTTTTGTTTGACCAGGAAATCGGCAGTTTTTTTGAGCGTGGATGGCATCCGCCGTGACCAAGCGTCCAGCCAGATTCAGGTTTTTCAAGAGTGGCTTGACGGCTTTGATTTCATTTGTTTTTGTCTTGACCTGAACCTGAGCCAATGTGACGCCTTGGCGGTGGAGGAAGGCGGAGAAAAGATGAACAGCTTTTCCGTTTTCCTGCTTGGCTCCACGCGGGGTTTTGCCATCGATGGCGATGTCATCATCTGGATCGGCCAGCGTTTGCAACCATTGCCCGAGGACGGCGTCCACGGCTTCGGGGTCGACGCCCTGGATAACCCGGCGCAAAGTGGGTTCGCTGGGAGCTTCAAAGATGTCGGTCTTGGGATGGCGACGACAGCGACAACGTCGGCGCATGGTCTGACTGGATCTTTTCGCCCATTGACCGATGGCGAGGAAACTGCGGGCACCGCCCAGAATGGCACAGATGGCGATGAGCAGCGTGGCACGCAACGGATGACGCAATCCGATTGGCTTTCGGAAGTCCGGGACATTGTCGAGCATTTCCCGCAGGGATTCGACATGAGGGGCGTTGAGATTCAAGGTGGTCACGGGACACCTCCATTCGGGATCTGGGACAAGGGCTGACAGCCACTGCCTGGCTTCGGGTCGAAGTGGCTTGACAAAGACGGTCTTGGGTTGGCCGTGATGCTGGTAGCGGGCGGCGTTCTTGGAAAAACCCCTGGTTCGCCCGACCTCCCGCCACCCAGCGGCCTTGTAGGAGGTTCCGGCGAAACGGGAAGGATCGACGAAGGTTTCTGCCAGCAGTACTGGCTGGCCATAGAGGCGTTGCCAGTCGTTGCCAAGCCGCTGAAGGGACAGCCCCAGGACTCGCGATGCCAGGTTGGGCAGGTGGAAATCCGGGAGGATCAGGAAGCGAGTATTGTTGGCGATGAAATGGAGGCGTTGCCATTGGAGGACGGGCAACCACCCGATCCAACGATCCCGCGCCGCACATTTGAGAGCTGGGGATGACCATCCCAGCAGGGCGACCCATTGGCCATCTAGGATGGCCACGTGCAGAAGGGACTTCCCGACCAGGGCCGGGGTGCCCAGATAATGATGTCGAGCCAGGAGGTCATGCCACCGGGCTTGCTCGTGATGCGCAACGGGGCGTACCTGGATGGCTTGCAGGAGGCTTGATGAGGACGGCGTGACCAGTGCAGGGCAAGTATTCATGTCCCTGGTATACAGGAAGATTGGATAAAGCGCCAGGGGTGATGTTTTATCTTGTTAAATTAGATGGTTGGCGTCAAGCTTGACGTAGCCCTGGGGTATCATCAGTCCATACCTTAAGAGTGGTAGTATCGTAAGCGATTGGCAAACCCCAGGCTCCCGCGTCAGAATTTTTTCTGCCATGC
>CAYFNE010000171.1:0-7417 GCA_964344355.1 uncultured Magnetococcales bacterium | reverse complement strand
TATTCTGGAAGTTTTTCAGGTTGTTTTAGCCTGAGGCAACCGGATACCCATGTCACACTATTTGTCCCGCAGATGTTTGACATAGGGCTCCCGGACTTCATGAAGACCGAACTCCTGGATCAACTCAATGATCCGATAAAGTTTGGCACGCATATCCACCGGCCATGACTCGATCTCGTCCCGCACCGACCCGTTCAGGTATTCAACACGCCAATTCATGGGCGGATGATATCATTTTTGAGATTATGGCCGCCAGGAAATTTTGGTCACGAGGGAGGCGTTATTTTGAAAATCGGATCAAAATCCACCCGTTCCGGGAAATATGCGGGAAAGGAAAAGGAGAATAATCACCCACCGCATCGACCGATCTTGCCGACAAGACATCGTCAACGGTTCCCCCACGGACCGATCCGGGTATATCATGCCATGTTTTGTTAATGTTCGATTGAAATCCGCCTTCATCTGGAGAGCAGCGCATCATGACGGAATCGGCCACCACCCACTTTGGATTCAGTGAAATTCCCTTTGCCGACAAGGTGAATCGGGTCGGTCAGGTGTTTGATTCGGTGGCGGGGAAATATGATCTGATGAACGATCTGATGTCCCTGGGCATCCACCGTCTGTGGAAACGGTTCGCCGTGCGGCGGTTGCGCATCAAACCCGGCCAGCGAATCCTGGACGTGGCCGGTGGCACCGGCGATCTCGCCTGCCTGATGCACGACCGGTTGCAGGGGGATGGTTCGGTGGTGGTCTACGACATCAATGCCAGCATGCTCGATCAGGGCCGTGAACGGTTGACCGATGACGGTTATGTATCGGGGGTGGAGTGGGTGCAGGGCAATGCCGAGGACTTGCCCTTTCCGGACAATACCTTCCATGTCGCCACCATCGGTTTCGGCATCCGCAACGTCACGCAGATCGACGCCGCCTTCCGCGAAATGGTGCGGGTGTTGCGGCCCGGGGGCCAATTGCTGTGCCTGGAGTTCTCCCATATCGCCATCCCCTTCCTGGAACCGTTTTACGAGGCCTATTCGTTCAAGGTGTTGCCGGAGATCGGCCACTGGGTGGCCAAGGATCGTGACGCCTACCAGTATCTGGTGGAGTCCATCCGCCGTTTTCCCGACCAGGAGGACCTCAAGGAGTTGTTGCAGGAGTGCGGTCTCGGCGGGGTGCGCTATCACAACCTGTCCAACGGCGTCGCCGCCGTTCATGTGGGTCGAAAGGTCTAAATACGATGTCTTTTTCCTGGTCTACATTTCCTCTCAAGTTCGTCCCCCAACCCCTGACCGCCGTCAGCCTGGGCATCGTCCTCAACCTGTTTTTCAACCGCTATCCGGAACTCAAGGAACGGCTGGCGGAGTTGAACGGCAAGGTGTTCGAATTCCAGGTGGAGGACCTGGAGGAGTCCTTTTTCATGGTCGTCGAGGATGGCGGCGAGGTGCGCATCCACACCTACTCCGACAGCGTGCCCCACGTCACCATGTCCGGCAGCAGCAGCGCCTTTCTCTCGTTGCTGTTCAGCGTTTCGGACCCCGATTCGCTGTTTTTCACCCGGCAGTTGAAACTCTCCGGCGAGACCGATACCGGATTGGCGTTTAAAAATTTGCTCGACAACGTGGATATCGACTGGGAACGGGAACTGTCGGTACTGGTGGGACCGATCGCCGCCAAAGGATTGATGGCCCTGGCCGAACAGACCAAAACCCTGAGCGACAAGGGCAAGGAGAAGGCGGAACGGGAATTCGAGCAGTGGATGGAGGACCGGAACATCCCCCGGAAATCCCAACTGGAACTCTTCCAAAAGGAGGTGGAAGCGTTGGCTGATCAAACCGAGCGCCTGGAACGTGGGGTGACCCGCGTCGAACGAAAACGTTCATTGGCCCGCAATGCTTGACCTGAACGCGTAAATGCTGGGCCACTATCGTACCATAAAACGTCTGTCCGAAATCGCGCTGATTTTGGTGCAGCACGATGTGGAGCCGTTCGCCGAACGCTCCTTTCTGTTTCGCCTGCTCACCTGGTTGACCGCATTCAGCGCCAAAACACGCCGGCTGCGCCGCGACAATCCCCCCCACGTCCGACTGCGCAAGGCGCTGGAGGCGCTGGGACCCACCTTCATCAAATTCGGCCAGGGGCTCTCCACACGCATGGACGCCCTGCCGGAGGAGGTGGGGGTGGAGATGAAAAAACTCCAGGATGAGGTCCCGCCCTTTCCGGGCGATGTGGTCCTGCAGACGGTGGAAAAGGACCTGGGCGGGCCGATATCGAAATTTTATAAAGAGTTCAACACCGAACCGGTCGCCTCGGCCTCCATCGCCCAGGTGCATCGCGCCACCACCGTCGATGGACGCGATGTGGCGGTCAAGGTGTTGCGCCCCAATGTCGAAGCGGTGGTGGACCTGGACATTCGTATGCTCACCACCCTGGCGGAGGTGATCGACGAACACATCCCCGAATGGCGCCGGTTTCGTTCCACCAAGGTGGTGCAGGAGTTCGCCGGTTCCATCCGCAGCGAGATGAATTTCGAGCTGGAGGCCTCGCGGGCACAAAAATTCAAGGAAAATTTCAAGAATGACCCGGAAATGCGCGTGCCCGGGGTCATCTGGCCCCTGACCACCCGGCGGGTGTTGACCATGGAGTGGATCAGCGGCGTCCCCATCGACGAGATGGTGCAACATCCGGATCCAAAAATGGATTCGGTCAAAATTTCCAAAAACATCATCAGCAGTTTTTTCAAACAGGTGTTTCGCGACGGATTTTTTCACGCCGACCAACACCCGGGCAATATTTTCGTGCTCGATGACGGCACCATCGCCATTTTCGACTTCGGCATCATCGGCCGCGTCTCCACCCAGGACCGCATCCTGCTGGCCAAGCTGTTGCAGGGTTTTTTGAAACGGGACTATCGGCAGGTGGCAATGGTGCATCTGGAGGCCGGCTATGTGCCGCGCCATACCGACATTGATGCCTTCGAGGAGTCCTGCCGGATGATCGCCGAGCCGATCTTCGGCCAACCCCTCAAGGAGATCTCCATCGCCCGGCTGCTGGCGCAGCTGTTCAAGGTCACCGAAGAGTATGAGATGCCGGTGCAACCGCAACTGCTGTTGCTGCAAAAGACCATGGTGGTCCTGGAGGGGGTGGGTCGCGAGATCAACCCCAATCTGAACATGTGGTTGCTGGCCGAACCGTTGATCCGGGAATGGATGATCGACAACCTGGGACCGGTCGGCAAGGTACGGAGTGCCCGGGAACAGTTCAGCAAGGTGTCCGGCTCGGTGGCCATCCTGCCGGAATTGTTGTTGACCGGCGCCGAACGGTTGGCCCGGGACCGGCTGCGGGTGCGTGTCCATCCCAACTCGCTGAAACCGTTGGAACGGCACATTTATCAAGGTTTCCGCCGCCAAACCGCCGCCATCACCGGGGGCACCCTGTTCATCGGCGGCGCCCTGCTGGCCCTGGCCGGCCTGTCGGTCTGGTGGTATTTCCCGCCGATGCTGGTGGCCGGTTTTCATTTCGTCCAAAGCTGGAGCCGTTCGGTTCAGTCCCGGTTCCAATGATGGCGGACGGGATGGCCAGCCCCTCGCCCCGTCTGCTGGCCGTCGAAGCGGTGATGCGGACCACCCGCGACGACCTGCCCCTGGAGCTGCCCGCCGGCGCCGCGCGGCTTTCGCGCCGGGATCGGGCGCTGGCCTTCGAAATCGCCACCGGTACCATCCGTTTCCTCAACACCCTCGACGCCCTGCTCGGCGCCTGCATGAATCGGCCCCCGGCGCCGAAACACCTGTTTACCCGGACGGTCCTGCGCACCGGCCTTTACCAGGCCCGTCATATGCGCGTGCCGGCGCGGGCGGCGGTCAACGAAGCGGTGGCCCTGGTCAAACGGTCGCGGGAAAAACCCCTGGCCGGTTTCGTCAACGCCGTGCTGCGCAAGGCGGTCACCCTGGATCTGGCCACGCTGCTGGAAAAACGAATCGACCCCATCGCCCGCCTGGCCCTGGAAGAATCCCATCCGCACTGGTTGGTGCAACGGTGGTCCCGGACCGTCGATGAACAGACCCTGCGGGCCCGCCTTGCCGCCGGCAACGCCCCCGGACCGTTGACCCTGCGCGTCAACCGGCTGTTGACCGATCGATCGACCCTGCTGGAAAAACTGGGGGATGGCGCCCGGGCCGGCCGCTGGGCCACGGCGGGTATCCTGTTGGAGAAAGGGGGGCCGGTCGAGGAATTGCCCGGTTATGAAGCGGGTTGGTTCGCCGTCCAGGATCAGGCGGCGCAACTGGTCACGCCGCTGTTGCAACCGCGGCCCGGTCAAACCATACTCGATGCCTGTGCCGCCCCCGGTGGCAAAACCGCCCATCTGGCCGCCCTGACCGGCGACGACGCCGCGATCACCGCCCTGGAAAAACAGCCGGCCCGGGTGGCGCGGTTACGGGACAATCTGGCGCGGCTGCGGGTGAAAAACGTCGAGGTGCGAACCGGTGACGGCGGTGACCCCACCCTGTTCGAAAGGCACCGGTTCGACCGCATTCTGCTGGACGTACCCTGTAGCGCCACCGGTATCATCCGCCGTCACCCGGAGATCAAATGGCGGCGCAGCGCCAGGGATTTGCGCCGGTTGTCCGTCGAACAGGGCCGCCTCCTGAACAGCATCGCCCCGCGTCTGGCCCCGGCGGGGATATTGCTCTATGTCACCTGCTCCCTGGAACCGGAGGAGAACGAAAAACAGGTTCACCGTTTTTTGGCGAAACACCCGGACTGGCAACGAAAACCGGTGACGCCGGAGGAGGATGGCGTCGATGAAGGAATGATCACCGCGGCGGGTGATTTCCGGACCGAACCGGGCGGTGAGCTCGATGGTTTTTTCGCCAGCCGTCTGCAACGGCGATCGTGAGTGGGGATTGCCGATTCTTGTGGCCCTCATCGGACCCGCCGTTCGAAAAAACGGGTATTCCCGCGGACCGTCCCCTGGCCCGGCATGGGTGTTCAAAGGGTTCGATCGGAACGACCTCGGGGGTGGTCATTCCGAGGCGATGACATCATATTTGTCCGCCCGGCCCCGAGCCCGTTCGACCGGATATTTCCGGTGGTTGATGGCCATTTTTTTCCAGGCGGCGGCCAGCGGGTCAAGATCGTGCCGACCCGCCAGCATGGTGAGATAGATCATGACATCGCCGATCTCCTCCTCCAGGGCCGCCCGTTGTTGCGGGGTCAGGTCCCGACTCTGTTCGGGGGTGAGCCACTGGAACAATTCGACGATCTCCGCCGCCTCGACGCTCAAGGCCATGGCCAGGTTTTTCGAGGTGTGAAACGGTTGCCATTGCCGTTCACGGGCGAAACCGCGCAGTGCCGTCATCAGTTCGGGTATTCCCCGCGTTTCCATGCTATCGCTCCCCAGGGTTGGTATTGCCGGTTGTTGGATCGATTACAGCTGCAATCGGGTCAGGGCCAGGCCGGCCAGAACCAGAAAAAAAACACCGCTCACCCGGTTCAGGGTTTTCATGGGAATACGGATCAGCAGGGTGCGTCCCACCACCACGCCCAGGGCCGATGAGAGGATCAAGGCGATGGTGGAGCCGATCCAGACCGGTACCGGCGGTGCGCTGGCGGCCAGGCCGGCGACGGCGATCTGGGTCTTGTCCCCCAGTTCGGCCACGAAAATGAGCATGAAGGTGGTGAGAACGACACTGCGACCGGCCTTGTTGCCGGCGCCCTCCCCCTCCTCCCCCGTCTCGTCCTCCTCGCCGTTATCGCGTAAAAACTGAATGCCGAAAACGGCGAACAGCGCCGCGACGATACCGATCATGACATTTTCCGGCAGAAAAGTGGAGAGGGTGGCGCCAAAGGCCACTGCCAGGACATTGAGCAAAATGAAGGAGAGGGTGGCGCCGATCAACACCGGCCAGGGTCGATGTTTGGCGGCCAGGGTCATGCAGACCAGTTGCGTCTTGTCGCCGAGTTCGGCCAAAAAGATCAGAATGAGGGCAGTGCCGGCGGTGGAAAACCAGGCGGTGAAGGTGGACAACGCTTCAGCGGACATGGAAAAACCTCGCGGGGGCCGAACCGGAAACCATCAGGTACGATGCATCCCGCCGACCCCCGTCGAGGAACCATCCTACCCAAGGTCTCATCAAACCGGCACATCGTGGCCGCCGCGCGTACCATGGCGGGTATTCGGGCGAATCCCGTCCAAGTCTGTTGATACGCACCCTTCCCCTGGATTCCGGAGAAGGCGACTACTCCCCTTGAAGACGCATCAACAATTAAATCACCCGAGCAGAGGAATCAAGGCATTTTTGAACAAGAACCGAAAATGGCCCCCGTTCAGTCGGCCACCGAACGCACGAACATCATTTCACTGACCGCCTCCCGATGTTTGACCAGGTCGTCGATCTGTCGAAGGATGGCGTTGAGCCGGGCGTGGGCGCTGTTGATCTTTTCCCGGGCCTGGGGCAGCTGTATCTTCAACCCGTCGATGACGGCCTGTTGCGCCTTGACCGCTTCGGCCACCGCCTCCCGGGCTTGCACCAGGGCCAACCGTTGCGGTTCGGTGGATATTTTCGGATCGACCAGCGACACCGCCTGCGCCTGGCGGTATTTGGCCAGCGCCTCGGCGGCCGGCCGGTTGTGAATGTCCCGTTTTTGTTCGGCGGTACGAATGTCACTCTCCAGTTTGGCCAGTGCCTCGCTGTGTTTGACATATTCCTCATAGTTGGACTCATAGAGGGTATTTTTCTCCTGCAACTCCGTGTCCAACCGTTTGATCCGTTCAGTCCGTTCCGCCGCCGAGTCGGGATAGGCCCAGGTACCCACGCCGAAGGCGTCCGACAAGGGCAGACCCGCACTCAACAAACCCACCGCCACAGTGCCGATCAGGACGGTTTTTCCGGAAAGGGTGAATCCAGCACGCTTCATCGTCGCCTCCGCTGCAAGGGGATTTATCCCCACATTCAATAACATTTGGCCGTTGCCACTCTCCCCATTACATCGGCTGCCGATGGCCGGTTCATGACCGTTTTGGATTTTTTTTGCTCGACCGGGAAACGGAGACCCGTCGAATGGTGGATCGTCGAGGCCTCATGATATGAATTTGAGGTTTGAATGATGAGAGGCAGTTTATGTTGGCTTGCTTTTTGCAATACCAGCTTTTACATCCAACTGAGCGTAGGGGTTGTTCTGGTACATGCGTTTCTGCTATAAAGGTTCCCTTTTTGAAAACATGCCGGATATATGCAGGGATTTTAAAAATCAATGTATGGCAGTTCATGTTACCATCATGTTAAATTTCCTTCAAGGAGTGGTATATGGAACAGATCGATCATATCAACCCTCTGATTGCTTATCTTCATCGCCATTTGGCCCGACTTTGACCCGACTTTGACACCTCCTGGTACATGATCCATGCCTGGTCAAGTTAGAA
>CAYFNE010000170.1:0-7829 GCA_964344355.1 uncultured Magnetococcales bacterium | reverse complement strand
GGGTTTTGTTCCCAGCGAGACCGGGTTAGGTCATTACGATACACGACCGAATTTTGGGTGTCGTGGCGGCCCTGTTTATTACTGGAAAGCTCAAAAAGCAGGCGGCTGTCCCTCATGATGGGAAACAAGAGGAGGCACGCCGGGATCAACGAGATGAATAGCTTTCAATCCGGGTTTCATCCCTGACTGAACAACAACCGCTGCGTCAAATGCAACCGCATTCGACCGGATTTGGTCAATTCATGAAACAAATGATGCGGTCCCGTACTTTTTTTCGATAGCTCCTCCAGGTCCTCCGCCACCTCCCCGTAATAGTCCAACAAACGACGATCAAACCGCTCCAATGCCCGCAACAGCGGGTCTTTCCGATGACGGCTCAGGATGGTATCGCCGTCGGTGAAATAATTTCCCAACCAAATGTGGATGGCGGAAAAACAGGTGACGGTGCCGTCGCGCCAGAACATCAAGTCGGTGTCGAAACCGTCTCCCGGCGCGGCGCCGTTTTTCAGGACCGTTTGCAGATAGGCCCGTTCATCGACATATTCGCTCCCGTCCAGCAGGGCGGCGCGGCCGTAGGCGTCGATGGTGGAACTCATCAGATGGATGCGGTGGCCGGGGTGGCCGCTCAGTTCGAAATGGGCGTCGCGGATGACGGTGCCGAAACGGGATGGATCGCCGGGGTCGGCCTTGGCGCGGGGGGAAGGGGCCATGGCCAGGACGCGTACTCGTTGACCCTGCTGGGCCAGGGTTCGGGCCAGGCGGGCGAAGACGCCGTAGCGGAACAGATCCTGGGAAAAATTGAGGCGGTTCTGTTTGTGCAGCAGCACCAGGCGGATTTCGGGAAAACGGGGCGCGGCCAGGACGATGTGGGCGATGTGGGCCACCGGGATGCGCTCCTTCAGACGGCCATGGCGGTCGGCGAGGATCTCCTGGTGGTATTCGTCGAAGCTGATTTGAAGGACGATTTCCGCCTTCGGAAAGGTGGCCGGACGGTTTTTCAGGGCCGTGCGCAATCCCCGGAAAAAAATCTCCGTCTCCCCGGGACCACTGGCGAAGGAACCGTTCAGCAGGATGGCGAAGGTGGTGATGCCGTCCAGCCGGGCGATGGCATCATGGAACAACTCCATCTCACCGGTCAAATCGCCGCCGGTGAATAGCAGGCCGTCGGTCAATCCGTTGATGGTCTTTAACAGCGGTGTCGGATCGCGGTTTTTTTTCAGGGCTGGCCGCCAGACGAACTGGCAATGGCGGCACGATTGCGGGCAGGCCAGGTGCGGGATGAATCCCAGTTTGGCGAACGGTTTTTTTTCGCCCCCTTCCGGTTCCGGCAGTTGGTCGATCAGGGCCAGGCGCGCCTGGTCGGCCTCGCCACCCACGTCGAGGGCGATTTTTTTTTGCTGACCCTGGATGGTCCGCACCCCCTCCTGACGGGGTGTTTGAAACCGGTTGAAAGAGCGCCATTGGTTTTCGATACGCCGGGCGGCGGTTTCGATGCTGTTTCTATGGGCCTTCAACAGGGTGCGAACCGCCTCCTTGCGCGGATCCTTTTTTTTGCTCCGGCGCCAATGGTTCAAAAAATCACGGATGAAACGGCCCGGAGTGGCGCTGTTCAATAACAGGACCGTCAGATAGACGTGTTCCGGGTTGCGGGAGACCGTCAGTACCGACCGTTGATAATGGGGATGGACTTCGGCGCGCAACCAGTGCCAGGCGAACAGATGGCCGAGCAAACCGGCGGGCTGGTCGCCGATCTCCCGGTTGAAACGGTTGACCGCGGTCTTGAACCGTCGTTGTTGCCAGGCGATGTGATCGGCGGTTCGTTCCGGGTTCGGATCAGTCGGGTCCATGAGGGGCCTCGGTGAGGGCGAAATAGAGGGCGGCGCCGGCGAAACAGAGTCGGATCAAACCGGCGTAGAGGAGATCGAATGGCCAAAAATCGGTCAAGGGCGCCAACAGTCGATCATGAAAACTCAGAAAAAAAGCGCGCCGGCCGACGACGCCGGCGACGATCAGGTCCATCAGGAAAAAAAATTGCCAGGCCGACAGACGGGCATACCGTCCCACCGCCATCCAGCGCCGCCAGGCGATGAAAAAACCGGCTTGCCGGTTCAATCGTTGCACCAGACGGAAAAAAGGCAACAGGGGTAATTTTCCGGTTTGCTCCTGCGGACGATAGAGGCCTGGCGCCCGGTCGAAAAAATCCTGGAACTCAATGGCGTGAAAAGCCATGATCAAGGCGCTCAGGATCATGCGGCGGGTAAATCCCTCGCGGGTGAAACGGCGGGCGGAAGTGGCCAAAACCCCGGGCAGGGTCATCCAGACCCCTTGCCGGCGGATCCGTTTCGCCAGTTTTTGATCCTCCAGGAAGGGTTGTGTTTCATCGAACCCGCCCAGGGCCTGGAAAAAACGGTTGTGGAGGAGAAATCCCTGATCGCCATTGGTGGTCTCCGGGCGGTTGAGGGCGCTCTTCTCTTCATAGTAATGGAACGCCTTTTTCAGTCCCGGTGGTCGTTGGATGAAACGCAGTTTGAAATGACCGGCGATGCGGTCGTGGCCCAGTCGTCGTCGGGTATCGTTCAGGGCGTTCAGGGCGTTGGCGAGCAATGTCGGATCGTCCAGGCGCGAATCGGCATGGAGAAACAGCAGATGGGGAGCGTTGGCCCGGCGGGCGCCGGCGTTCATCTGTCTGCCGCGTCCCTTGTCGGTCTCGAACCAGTGGATGGTGTGTGGCCGTGAGCGGTTTTTTGCGCCATTTTCGCGAATTTGCTGTATGATCTCCCGGCTGCCATCCCGGGAACCGCCATCGGCGAGGAGTATCTCCAGTTGGCAGTGGCTTTGCGCCAACAGCTGTTCCAGGAGGACCGGCAGGTTGTCGGCCTCGTCGAGGGTGGGGATGATGACGCTGAGGGTTGCTCCGGTCACGGCTCGAACCCACCGTTGGGAGATCGTTGGCCGGGAGTCGGACCGCTGGACGGACAGGAAGGGATTGCATGATGCGAAAGATGATTGTTGCCGTGTTGGTCTGGCTGCTGCCGGTTGCCGCGGTGGCGGCGGAAACGGAGCCGTTGGGACGATTGTTGGTCATTACCAGTCCCTACTGTCCCTACTGCCAGGCTTTCATGCACGATGTGGCCCCGGCCTATCCGAAAACCGAGGTGGGCGGGCTGTTGCCCATGGTCGAGGTGAACAACGTCGATCCACCCGAAGCGTATGAGGAGTGGGCCTGGGAGATCCGTTTCGTGCCCACCTTTCTGGTCCTCGACCTGGAAGGACGGGAACAGGCGCGGATTCGGGGTTATCGGGGGGATGAATTTTTTTGGAGCGACCTGGAGATGGTGGTGGCGCGGATGCGTGCCCGGATGATAAAGGTGGGGAAACAATAAGATGACGATGTCGTTCATAGGACGTTTGCGGGACGGTTTGAAAAAAACCCGGGCCAATTTTACCGAGCGCCTGGACTCCCTGTTGGCCGGCAGTGATCAGGTGGATGATGATTTTCTGGAAGAGATCGAAACCCTGCTGCTCACTTCCGACTTCGGCGTCGAGACCACCGAGTCCATTCTGGAGGAGACTTGGGAGCGCTTCAAGCAATTTCAGGGTCAGTTGACCGGACACTATCGGATCGCCCTGGAGGATGTGATCCGGGCGCGGTTGAAGGCCCCGCAACGGGAGGAGACGCCCCTGGATGCCGATCGACCGCGGGTGATCCTCATCGTCGGCGTGAACGGGGCCGGCAAGACCACCACCATCGGCAAACTGGCGGCCATGTACCGTCAACGGGGGGAAAAAATCATGTTGGCCGCCGGCGATACCTTTCGCGCCGCGGCGGTGGAACAGCTGCAAAAGTGGGGGGAACGCAGCGGTTGTCCGGTGATCGCCCCGGCGGGCAAGGCCGACAGCGCTTCGGTTTTGTACAATGCTTTCAATGCCGCCCGCGCCCAGGGCATGGATCGGTTGATCGCCGATACCGCCGGCCGTCTCCACACCAAGGTCAACCTGATGGAGGAGCTGAAAAAGATCAAACGGGTGCTGTCCCGAAAAAATCCCGATGCCCCTCATGAAATCTGGCTGGTATTGGATGCCACTTCCGGGCAAAATGTCGTTAATCAGGTGCGCCATTTCCACGACGCCCTGGATTTGACCGGCCTGGTGCTGACCAAACTGGATGGTACCGCCAAGGGTGGGGTGGTGGTGGGGATCGGTGAATCGATGCACCTGCCCATCCGCTATATCGGCGTGGGGGAGGGAATCGATGACCTGAAACCCTTCCAGGCCGATCCATTCGTGGATGCCCTTTTCAGCCGATGAGAGGAAAACGGTTTTGTTCCCTGAAACCCGACATCCGCCAGGCACGTTTTTCGTTCCGGTCATTCGTCCGGTGATCCACCTTTTTTCGGGTTCGTTTTCCCGAGCCGTGGCCTTTTGGCTGGTTGTGGTCTGCATCGGCGTCCTGTTCATCGATGTCACCCCGGCCTGGTCCCGAGGCGATACCGCACGCCAATTTGATCGGTTGTTCGATATCCTGGAGTCGGGCGATTCCATCAGTGAGGTCCTGGACCGTTCCAAATGGCCGAAGAACGACCGGCTGGCCTCCTATCTGGAATTGGAGCTGTTCTACCATCCGCGCTACCTCTCCACGGTTGTACGGTTGCGCCGTTTTTTGAAAAAATGGCCCGATCATCCACAGATCAGACGGATCATCGGCATGCTGGAGTGGCGGATCGCCCGGTTCGGCAGCGACACCGAAGCGTCGGCCTGGTTCAAAAAACATCCACCACGCTCCCGAACCGCCAAATTGCGCCATTTGAAACTGCTGTTGGACCAAAAACGGTACAAGGACTCCTGGAAATTGTGGCAACCGCTCTATCGGGGCGGGGTCGAGTTCAAGAACGGTCTGTGGAAACGGTTGGCGCCGATCGAAGGGTTGATCGGTGATGAAGATCGGGAACATCGGGCGCGGGCCTTCATGTGGCAGGGGAAGAAGGCCTTTTTCCGCAAGGTGATCAAAACCCTGCCGGCGGAACGGCAAGATTATCTGCTGACCATGGAGGCGGCCTACAGGGCCAACAAACGGTTCAAGTCCCTCCTCAAAAGGCTCTCCAAAAAGGAGCGAAAGAACCCCGAACTCTGGTGGCTGCGCATCAATGGCCTGGTGCGCCACAAATTTCGTCCCCAGGCCGAAAAACTGCTTTTCGGGCCGGAAGGGGACTATTTGACGACGAAACGTCGTCAACAGATCCGTTTTCGCCTCGGCCGGGACTACCTGGTCATGCGCAAACCGGAAAAGGCCCTGCGGGTTTTGTCGTTGAACGTGCGGGAGAAGGGGGCCGAGCTGCAGGATTCCCTCTGGTTTGCCGCCTGGGCGGCCCATTTGAGTGGTGAAAAGGATCAGGCGCGCCGCTGGTTCGCCCTGCTGGCCGAGCGGGCCGCCAGCTCCTGGCGCCGGTCCCAGGGGGCCTATTGGGCGGCGGAGGTGAGCCGGTCCAAAAAGGAGCGCCGCAAATGGTTGGCCGTGGCCGCCCGCTATCCCCACACCTTCTATGGATTGTTGGCCCGGGAGCAGCGTGGCGGCCCTTTGACCCTGCCCGGGGAACCGTCCCTGAAATGCCCCTCCTTCAAAAAGTCCACCCGCCGTTGGATTCGTGACCTGGAACTGCTGAAACGGGTGGGACGCAGTTATTATAACGGTCCGGAAATCGAAAAAATGGCCAAAAAGAAAAAGTTGCGGTTGACCACGCAGCTTTGTCTGGCCCTGGATCTGGATGCTCCGGACCTGGCCATTCGGGTGGCCAAAAAACTGTCCCGCAAGGGACAGCGCTATTGGAGCGGTCTCTATCCGGTGCCGGACTGGACGCCGTTGCCCGGCTGGGGGGTCGACCCGCCCCTGGTTTGGGGCATGGTGCGCCAGGAGAGCCTGTTTTTCCATCGGGCCCAGTCCAGCGCCGCCGCCCTGGGGGTCATGCAGTTGTTGCCCGCCACCGCAAAAGGCGAGGCCAAACAGCCCGGCATGCCGGCCTCCAACCGTTATCGCCTTCAGTGGCCACCATACAACATGGCGTTGGGACAGGCCTATTTGATGCGTCAATTGCGACGGTTCCATGGCGATGTGGTATTATCCCTGGCCGCCTACAATGCCGGTCCGCACCGTGCGGAAAAATGGAAAAAAAACCGGCCCCGCAACGGTCCCCTGACCTTCATCGAAAAAATTCCCTTCACTGAAACCCGTCACTATGTGAAGAAGGTCATTCACGGCATGATCCTCTACCGGCTGCGCATGTACGGCGAGGCCAGCATCAAATCGATCCTCACCCCCGGAAAACCGGGCCCCAGGGCCCTGTCCCGCACCGCCCCCAGTCACAATCCACCGCTGATTGCGCCGGTCAAACGGGGCCGGATCAAACAAGTCCGCCGCGTCAATGGTGTGGGGGTGCCCAAAGCCACCCCAATGAAACGTGGCCGCCTCAAACTGATTCGCCGCATTGGCGTGCCCAGGGTCAAACCGAAGAAACAACGATAATTTCCCCCTGATTTCAGACAACGTCTTGGCGGAATGTCCGTGATGGCGACGTCCAAAAACGCCATGGATGGCGTTTTTGGACAGTCTTCTGAGAGGGGTGTTCGGTTGTGTGGTCAAATGGGTCGATGGGGTTGCTCGGGCAAATCTTCAAAACAATAGAAATGTTGGTTGCGTGATCCTGAAAACAGTATTTTTGCAGGTAAAATTTTACCTTGCCTGCCAAGAAATATTCTTGATGTGAAATGTGGCAATATGTTACACTGCGTTGCAAATTTGGTCGGCCACCGGTTTCGTGTCAAAGGACGATTGGCGATCACCAGCCAACCCCGTGCAGGCCATTACGATCCGTAGAAAAGCGGCGTTTTTCGCCCAACGGGTTTCAAGTTTTCCCCGGGTCCGCCTTTGTCCGCGATGGCGCCCGGTCTTGCTCTTGACGGATTGTTAATCAACAAAATCAAAAAATAAATTCGGATGGTCGGCATTTCATGCATCGGGCGCCAACTTCGTACCGGAAAGGTTCCCGATCCATTTTCCGTTGAATCGATCGGTTTCAGGATCTCGTCACTGACCGTCATGAACCGCATGGCGGCGGCAAATATCCAGGATATTGTGAACAAAGAGGAAAACAGATGAAAATAAAAAGATTGGCGCTCATTCTCTCCATATTGTCCGTCCCGTCTCTGATGGCCTGCGGCTCGGGAAGCGATGGTGAAAGCAGTTCTTCCGGTTCTTCGCTGTTGTCGGGACAGTTCGTTGATGAACCCGTTGAAAATCTCGCCTACTCCACCGCTTCCCAGTCGAATAAATATACCGCCGCCGATGGGACGTTTTATTATTCTCAGGGAGAGACCGTGACATTCAAGGTGGGGGACCTGACCATCGGTTCCGCCCCGGGCAATTCGACGGTCACGCCGATCGACCTGGTCTCCGGGGGGACATCGGACGATACCGAGGTGCTCAATATCGCCCGTTTTCTGCAATCCCTGGATGATGGCACCAGCAGCGGAAAAATCGTCATTCCGGATAATGTGCATACCCAATTGAAAAGTTCCAACTCCGCCGTTTCCTCTGATCTCCAAGGCATGGATTTCTCCAGCACCTCGTTCGATACCACCGCCGGGAACATTTTGTCCGTGGTCACGGCCGACTATGGGAGTGGTCCGGCTTCACTCAAAAGCAGGAGTGCCGCCAAATCGGAAATGGAAACCTATCTGAACAGCAAGGGCATCGCCCTCTCCTGCTCCAGCAAGGATGCTTCCGGTACCTGGACCGGGACGTTCGTCGACCGGTTGCGCTCGGGCGGCCATGCCAG
>CAYFNE010000169.1:4755-8132 GCA_964344355.1 uncultured Magnetococcales bacterium | reverse complement strand
CGCCCAGTTGGCCGACGCCTCGGCGGCCCTGGGGGCGGAACGGGCGCGCTTGGCCGACGCCTTGGCACTTTATACACTTTGATTTGGTTGTTAGATGCTGTTATAACAATCCAGCCTCATACTATGTAACCAAGAAAGAACAACGGAAAAGAATCGATTGATGAAAACCATAAAACCTGATCACAGGATGGGTTCGGGGTCCGGATCCGTCATCCGAAGGTTGGTCTTGTGCGGTGTGATGGCCCTGTTCTTGACCGGCTGTATCATCAATCCGGTGGCCATCACCCGCGAGGAACATGCCGTCCTGGTGTCCGAGGACCTGGAGCGGTTGGGCCGCGGCCAGGAGCCTTTGACCGGCAAGGTGGATCTGTACCAGGCCATGGCCCGTACCATCAAGTTCAACCTGGACCATCGGTTGAAAATGATGGAGGCGGCCCTGAGCCAACGGCAGTTGAGCGTGGCCACCCTGGAGATGTTGCCGCAATTGGCCGCCTCCGCCGGTTATGAAGGACGCGACAGCTACAGCGGTTCCAGCAGCCGCTCCCTGACCACCGGCGATGAATCCCTGGAAACCTCCACTTCCCAGGACAAGCGCCGCAATGTATACGACCTGGGTTTGAGTTGGAACGTGCTCGATTTCGGGCTCTCCTATGTACGCGCCAAACAGCAGGCCGATCGAACCCTGATCGCTCTGGAACGGCGGCGCAAGGTGATCCACAACATCATTCAGGACACCCGGAGCGCCTATTGGCGGGCGGTCAGCGCCCAGCGGTTGTTGCGTTGGACCAATCCTTTGATGAACCGGGTGCGCAAGGCCCTGGCCGATGCCCGCCGCATCGAGGCCAAACGGCTCAAACCGCCCATGGAGATCCTGCAATATCGGCGCACCCTGTTGGAGGTGTTGCGGCAGTTGAAGACCCTGAACCGGGAGCTGAACACCGCCATCACCCATCTGGCCACCCTCATGAATGTGATGCCCGGTGAAAAACTGGAGTTGGCGATACCTGACGACTACCGCCGGCTCCCGGCCCTGCCCACCGTCACCGCCCGGGACCTGGAGCGGATGGCCCTGGTCAACCGACCGGAGTTGCGGGAGGAGGCCTACCAGAAAAAAATTTCCGCCGCCGAAACCCACAAGGCGTTGTTGGAGTTGCTGCCCGGCATCAATCTGGATGGGGGTTACAACTTTGACAGCAACTCTTTCCTGAGCGAGAAACATTGGTGGGACTACAGCGCCCGGGTCAGTTGGAACCTGTTCAACGTTTTCAACCTGCCGGCGAAAATGCGCATGGCCGATGCCCGGGAGCGGGTGGTGGAAATGCGGCGCCTGGCCCTGAGCATGGCGGTCATCAGCCAGGTGCATATCTCCTGGGCGCGGTTGAAACAGGCCCGCAGCGAGCTGATCACCAACCGGGAAGTGCGCCAGGTGGAGTCGCAGATCTTTCAAAAGGTCCAGGCGGAATACCAAACCCAACGCCGGGGTGAGTTGGACCTGATCCGGGCGCGGCTGGACCTGGTGCTGGCGGAGTTGCGGCGCGATCTGGCCTTCTCCGAGTATCAAAACGCCTATGGTCGGTTGTTCGTCTCCGCCGGATTGGATCCCCTGCCGGAAACCGTCGCCGCCCATGATCTGGAAACCCTGGCCGATGCCCTCCGCGGCACCATCGAGGGTTGGTCGAACCCGTTGCCGGCGGACATGCCGGATATGGGTGACGACACGGCCCGTATCGACACCGCACCGATCCTGGATGAATCACCGTCGTCGGGGCGGGCGGGAAAAATGGTAGAAACCCCGGTCCCGGACTTGGCCTCGCAACCGGTTCATGCGCAAAAAATGGGTTCACCACCGGTCGTGGGCGAACAACCATCGCCACCGGCGGTGAAACCGGAACCCGAGGTGGAAGAGCCCAAGGAAGAGCGATTGGTTGATTCTTCCAGGTCGGGCGGGGATCGTTATACCATCCAAACGGGCTCCTACCGGTTCGTCAATGAGGCGAAAGCGGAAATGGCGCGGTTGCGGGAAAAGGGTTATGAGCCGATCCTGGTCGAGCAGCGGAAAAACCAACGGTCCCGCCCCTGGTTTGCGGTTCACATCCCCGGTTTCGACGGTTATTCCGCGGCCCTGACGGTACACGATAAGTTGAAACGAAAGACGCATATCGACGGCCTCATCGTTGCTGACAATCGTCGGTGACGGTTTTGCCAGAACATCGGATCCGGTCTTTCCTCCTGTCGATATCTCTGTTCGTTCCGGTCCTGTTTTCCCCGTTCGCCGCCCTGGCGGAACCGTTTGCGGAATCATCCCCCCCGGGCCGGCAGGCGCGCCTGTTGTTGCAACCGGTGCGGGAAGCGGCCCTTTCCAGTGAATTGACCGCCCGTATTCTCAAGATACCGGTTCGGGATGGGGACCGCTTCAAACGGGGGGATCTCCTGGTCCGTTTCGATTGCGCCCTTTATCAGGCGCAACGGGATGTGGCCCGGGTGGAGTTGAAATCGGCCCGGACCACCCTGAAAAACATACGGCAACTGGCGGAGTTGAACTCGGCCGGCGCCTTGGATGTGGCCTTGGCGCAACTGGAGGTGGAGAAAAAAAAGTCGCAATTGGGCATGGCGCGCATCCCGGTGCAACATTGCCGGATCACGGCCCCCTTCTCCGGCCGGGTGGTGGCGGTGCGGGTCCATGAACATGAACTGGTGCAAAGTGGTCAACCACTCCTGGAAATATTGGACGATGGCGAACTGGAATTGAAACTGGTCATCCCCTCCAACTGGCTCTCCTGGATCCGGCCCGACCGAACCTTCACCTTGCGTATGGATGAGACCGGCGCCAACCATTCGGCCAAGGTGAGCAAGATCGGCGCCCGCATCGATCCCGTCAGCCAAACCCTGAAGGTGACCGGCGTTTTCACCGAACCGCCGCCGGGGCTGTTGGCGGGCATGAGCGGTACGGCCTATTTTTCCCCGCCGCCCTGACCGTTCCGGCTCGGCCCGTCCCTCAACAACCAGCCGATGATCTTCCATGGCCCCGGAAAATGCCCAGACCGAGGTTCTTCTGAACCTGCTGCAACTTGAAAAAGAGGCCCGCCGCGCCCTGACGCCGGAGGCGTTTCATTTCACCCTGGTCAGCCGTACCCGCATTTTGATCCCCTACCGTCAGGCGATTCTTTTCCGGCATGAAATTTCCGGGCGGCTGACCGTGGTCGCCGCTTCCGACACTGGCGCCATCGACCGGAACGCCCCGTTCATCGACTGGTTGCAACGGCTCGGTCGGACCCTGCTCGAAGGAACCGATGGACGCAAACAGCGGATCGTCGAACCGGAGGCGCTCAATGCCGCGGAGCGTCAGGCCTGGCCGGAGTGGGCCCCCGCCGCCGCCC
>CAYFNE010000169.1:0-4655 GCA_964344355.1 uncultured Magnetococcales bacterium | reverse complement strand
CCGCCGCCCATGCCTGGAGCGCCCTGCTGGCCGGGAAAAAGGGGTGGGGGTGGCGTCGACGTTCCATTCTCCCGTGGCTGCTGGTCGTTTCCCTCATCGCCCCGTTGTTCCTGCCGGTCCGGCAGTCGGCCCTGGCCCCGGCGGAGGTGGTGGCCCGGGATCCGATGGTGGTCAGCGCCCCCCTGGACGGGGTGATCGAATCGTTTCATGTGCGGCCCAACCAGGCGGTGAACGAGGGGGATCCGCTGTTCACCCTGGAGGGGAGCGATTTTCACAACGCCTGGATGGTGGCGCGGGAAACCCTGGCGGTGGCGGAGGCCAAATATCGCACCGCCGCCCAGGGGGCCTTCAACAATGCCCGCAGTGGCGCCGAACTGGCCCTGCTGAAGGCCGAGGTGGCGTTGCGCCGGGTGGAACTGGACTACGCCCGGGAGCGGGTGGAACGGATCAGGGTGCGGGCCGAATGGTCGGGCCGGGCGGTTTTTCGCGATGTTGATGATTGGTTGGGACGCCCGGTGAAAACCGGCGAGCGCATCCTGCAACTGGCCGATCCGCGTCATGTCAAACTGCGCATTCACCTGCCGGTTCGGGAGGCGATCGTTCTCCACCCCGGGGCCGAGGTCCGTTTTTTCATGGATATCGATCCGTTGCGGCCGTTGTCGGCCCGCGTCATCCATGGCGCCTATCAGGCCGAAACCGCCGCCGATGGTCTCCTCGCCTACCCGGTGACCGCCGGTTTTGCCGAAGGGACCCCGATGCCGCGCATGGGTCTGCGCGGCACGGCGAAAATTTTTGGCGATCCGGTTCCCCTGATGCTCTACCTGTTCCGCCGGCCGATGGCGGTCATGCGGCAAATGTGGGGGTTTTGAGCGGATGGCCGCAACCGTGCCCCGTGCCGCCGGCGGTTCCGGGACCGCCGTTGCCCAACTGCCACCCCTGCGGCAGGATTTGACGCTCCACCCCGGTCCGGCCGATGACGACGGTGCCCCCACCTGGACCATTCACGATCCGGTGAACAATCGCTTTTTTCGTATCCACCTGCGCGCCTTCGAGTTGCTCTCCCGTTGGCGTAGCGAAGCGGCGGATGGTTTTTTGCGGCGGGTCCAGCGGGAGTCGGGGCTGCGGATTTCACCGAAGGAGTTGGAAGGTTTCGTCCATTTTTTGCGGGGCAACGCCCTGTTGCAGTGGCAGGGCCGGGAAGAGGTGATGGTCTGGAGCCGGCGGGTGGTGGACAATCGGGGCGCCTGGCTCAAACGGTTGCTGTTGCACTATCTGTTTTTTCGCATCCCCCTGCTGCACCCGGACCGGTTTTTGACGGCCAGCCGTTTTCTGGCCGCGCCTTTTTTTTCACCTGCACTGCACCGGTTCCTGGCGGTCATCGGTCTGTTGGGGCTGTTTTTCACCCTGCGGCAGTGGGACCGGTTTCAAAACACCTTCGTGGATTTTCTGTCCTGGGAGGGGGCGCTCTATTTTGCGGTAACCTTGATGGTGGTGAAGGTGTTCCATGAGTTGGGCCACGCCTATACCGCCAATCGTCATGGTTGCCGGGTCTCGACCATGGGCATCGCCTTTCTGGTCCTGGTGCCGGTGTTGTATACCGATGCCAGCGATGCCTGGAAGCTGCCTTCGAAACAGAAACGCATGGCCATCAGCGGCGCCGGCATGATGGTGGAGATGGGGCTGGCGGCCGTGGCGCTGTTCGCCTGGAGCATCCTGCCCGAAGGGCCCATGCGGGCCGCCGCCTTTCTCGTGGCCACCACCACCTGGATCATGACCCTGACCATCAATCTCAACCCCTTCCTGCGTTTCGACGGTTATTATCTGCTCTCCGACGGCCTGGGGGTGGAAAATCTCCATGGCCGTTCCTTCCGCATGGGACGGTGGTGGTTGCGGGAAAAACTGTTCGCCTACGGTGATCCGCCCCCGGAACGGTTGCGGCCATTTTTGTTTGGATTTCTCATCCTGTTCGCCTGGGCCACCTGGCTGTTCCGGTTGTTTTTGTTCCTGGGCATCGCCTGGCTGGTCTACAGCTTTTTTTTCAAGTTGCTGGGGCTGTTTTTGGCCATTGTCGAGGCGGGTTGGTTCATCGTCCGCCCGGTCTGGATGGAGGTGGCGGTTTACTGGAAAAGGCGCTCGGAAGCCCGGTTCACCCGTGGATCATTGATCTTTTTGTTGGTGCTGGCGGGTCTGTCCTGGATCCTGCTGGTGCCCTGGCGGCAGGTGGTGCCGCTGCCGGCGGTGTGGCAGGCGGCCGATCATGCCTTGATTTTCAGTCCGTTTCCGGCCCGGATCGATCGCATCCATGTGCAACGGGGGGCGCGGGTCTCCCGGGGCGAGGTCCTGTTCAGCCTCTCTTCGCCGGAGTTGGAGAGTCAATTGTTGTTGGCGGAAAAACGGCTTGACCTGTTGCAACTGCGTCTGGCGCGGCGGGCGGCCAGTGAGGAGGAGGGACGCAAGGAACGGGTGCTGCGAAAATCCCTGGCCAGTGCCGAGGCGCATCTGGAAGGGTTGCGGGTACGCAAGGCGCGTCTGACCATCACCGCACCCCTGACGGGCCGGGTCACCGACCTGGCCGATATCCTCCGCCCCGGTCTGTGGATCGATGGTCAAACCCCGTTGGCCCGGGTGGTGGATTCGGGGCACAGCGAGTTGCTGGCCTTCCTTCCGGAGTCCGAGTCGGGCCGTATCGACCGCCGGGCGGTCTCCCATTTTTATCCGGATGACCCGGCCCGGCCCGCCCTGGCGGTGCGGGTGGTTTCGGTGGCGGAAGTCAACACGGCGTTATTGGACCTGCCCTATCTGGCCTCGGTGCATGGTGGCGAGGTGGCGGTGCGCGTGGATGCGCAGGGCCGTTTTCAACCGGTGGAGGCCCTCTATCGGGTGACCCTGGAACCGGTGGTCGATGGGGTATCCGCACCGGCGCGGGTGGTGCCCGGAGTGGTGCGCCTGGCGGCGGCCCCCAGAAGCCTGGCCGATCGTCTCTGGCGAAACCTCTGGGCGGCCCTGCTCCGGGAGAGTGGTTTTTAACGCCGGGTTTGGTGTGCATATCCAACCAGGAGATCGGTGAACGGTCAAGGAGGGGGTGAGCCGTTCCCCGGGGACGGGCCGGTCGATCAAACGAGTTTTTTTCTCCAATCGCGCCCGTTCCAAAAAACACAAAAAGAATCAAAAGGCAAAAAAACAATAAAAAAATGTATAAACAAGCAGCAACGGTAACTTTTTGATGTATAAAGTTATATTTTATAAAAGGAATAAATTTTTCTTCAGGAAAATTTTTTTCGTGGACCTTTGATGATCACCTAGGTATTCTGTTGCCGCGAAGTTGACAATGTTGAAGTGGCGGACCGATGGGGTTTGCCGGCCGGGTGTTTCCGGTGGCTCCCGTCCATCATTGGTCCATTAACCGAACAAACTTGAAAATGCGGAGGGAACATTGTCCGATCCATTCATTGGTGAAATACGTATGATGGGGTTTAATTTTCCCCCGAAAGATTGGGCCGCCTGCAACGGGCAGACAATGGAAATCCAGCAACATCAGATAGTCTTTGCGTTGCTGGGGACAAGATATGGTGGCAACGGCACCAGCAACTTCAAGTTACCGGACTATCAGGGACGGATACCCTTGCATCCGGAGTCAGACGCAGGCTTTTATCAGGGACGGTCTGGCGGCTTCGAGACCGTTAAACTTGAAGAATATAATATGCCGAACCACACCCATCTCCTCAATGTGGCACCGGTTGATGCCAACAACTCCATGCCCAAGGGGATGTATGTGGCTCAAGGGAAAAACGTAACACCCTTCCATGCTCCGCCAAAGGCGAATAGCACGCAACTTTATTCAGGAAGCGTCAGCACGGTCGGCGGTGGGAAGGCTCACAACAATATGCAGCCCTATCAGGTGGTTAATTTTTGTATTGCTCTGGATGGGCTTTATCCTCCCAGGAGTTAATGACAAAGAAAGAGAGAGGAATACATTGTCATGGGAAATCCTTTTTTGGGTGAAATCAAACTGTTCGCGGGCGATTTCGCCCCCAGGAACTATGTTATGTGTAACGGCGGTATGATGGCCATCAGTCAAAATCCGGCACTCTATTCACTACTCAACACCTACTACGGTGGCGATGGTGTCACTACATATGCCGTGCCGGATTTTCGAGGGCGGGTGCCAATGCATTTTGGTCAGGGATTCGGGCTGACACGAAAATTTATCGGTCAACGCGGGGGGCAGGAAACAGTGACTCTTAAAACCTCGGAACTGCCGGTTCACAATCATACCCTGGTTACCACCGGTGATATTGGTAACAGTATGGATCCCAGCGGTAATTATTGGGCGAAATCGGGTACCGTGGTCTATAGTACGGATGTTTCCAGTTTGGAAGCATTGGCGGATAAGGACGGTGAGGCAACAATTAGCAATACGGGGGGTGACCAACCACATGAAAACCGCCAGCCTTTACTGACCATTAACTTTATCATGGCCGTCGCCGGTGACTACCCATCGCGCAATTGAGAGGGCTTGATTCCATGTCTGATCCTTTTATAGCGGAAATACGCATTTGTGGTTTTGATTATGCCCCGAGAGACTGGGCCTACTGTGATGGCGGGTCGTGTATCGTAATGACCTAACCCGGTCTCGCTGGGAACAAAACCCACTC
>CAYFNE010000168.1:0-8233 GCA_964344355.1 uncultured Magnetococcales bacterium | reverse complement strand
GCATGGCAGAAAAAATTCTGACGCGGGAGCCTGGGGTTTGCCAATCGCTTACGCTGCTCGGCCGCACCCTGCCCCATCTCGAAGCCCGGCCCGGTGATTATGCCCTCATGACCAAGGCGCCGCCGGCGGCCGACGCCGACCAGATGCGGTCCTGGCTGGATGAATCCCTGCAACGGCTCGGCGTGCGGCGGGTGGCATTTTTCGCCCTGCACGGTATCAACAACCGGGAACTGCTGGAAAAATCTTTGCAAAAGGGTGGCGCCCTGGACGGGTTGCAACGGGCGCGCGCCGAAGGGTTGATCGGTTCCATCGGTTTTTCCACCCATGCGCCGTTGCCGCTGTTGTTACGGGCCTTGAACAGCCGCGCCTTCGATTTCGTCAATCTGCACTATTATGTGTTCCGCACCGCCAATCGGGCCGCCCTGGACCTGGCCGCCAGCCTCGGCATGGGGGTGCTGATCATCTCCCCCAATCAAAAGGGGGGGCTTCTTTATGAACCGCCCGAACGGTTGCGCCGGTTGACCGCCCCGCTGCACCCGGTCCATTACAATGAACGGTGGTTGCTGGCCCACCGACAAGTGCATACCATGAGCATCGGTTTGAGCGAACCGGGCCACTGGGACATCCACGCGGAAAGTTTGCGTGGGCGGCCCTATCAAGGGGAAACGGAACGACGCATCGCCGTGCGCATGCTGGAGGCGGCGGCGCCATCCCCATTGGGGAGCTGCGGCGATTGCACCGGTTGTCTGCCCTGCCCGGAACGGATCGATATCCCGGAGATGATGCGTCTGCTGCACCTGGACCGCTGTTATGACATGAGACCGTTCGGGCGTTTTCGCTATGATCTGATGAAACCGACCGATCATTGGGTACCCGGGGCCAAGGGCGATCTGTGCAACCGTTGCGGCGACTGTCTGCCCCGTTGTCCACAACGGTTGCCGATCCCGGAGCTGTTGTTGGAGGCCCATCATCGGTTCAAAATTGATAAAAAACCGCAATAGCGGGCGTCGGAAACGATCAACGTCGGCCAGCCATGAGGAGGGGGGCCATGCCCCCCCTTCGGCCGATACACCGGTGGAGATGCCATGGCCAAAAAGGTGAACCGCAAACAACGCCGCCGGCAAATGACCGACTCCGGATCCGCTACCGGGGTGGATGGCGGTGCCTTGTTCGATCAGGCCCTCGAACATCAGCGGGCCGGACGGTTGGATCGGGCCGAGGTTTTTTATCAACGGGTCGATGCCACCTCCCCGGATTATCCCATGGCCCGGAACAACCTGGCCTTGATCCAAAATGGCCAGGGCCGGACCGGGGAGGCGTTGGCCAACTGGCGGCGGGTCGTGGAGGTCGATCCGGAATTTTACCAGGCCTGGATCAACTGCGGTTCCCTCCTGCACGCCCTCAACCGCCCGGAAGAGGCCGAGGCCGCCATCAGACGGGGATTGGCCCTCCGCCCGGACCTGCCCATCGCCCACTATAATCTGGGAAATATCTTGCACACCCGCAACCGGCTCGAAGCGGCCCTGGAGGCCTATGAACGCGCCCTGACGTTGAAAGGTGATGCGGCGAAAACAGGGACCAACATGGGATTGGTGCTCATCGACCTGGGACGGTTGCCGGAGGCCGAGGCCCGTCTTCGGCAGGCCATTGAAATTCAGCCCGATTCACCGGTGGCGCTGTACAACCTGGCCGGATTCATCAAGGGGGGGAGCGACCTGCAACGGTGGATCGATTCCACCGAGGCGTTGTTGCGGGTGGCCGAGCGGCCCGTTTCCCAACGGATCCTGCTCCATTTCGCCTTGGGAAAACTGCTCGACACCGCCGGTCTGTATGATCGTGCCTTTCGCCATTATCAACATGGCAACCGCATGAAAAAGCGCACCTGCCGGTTCGACCGCCAGGCGCATGAACGCCTCGTCGATCGCATCATCGCCCTGTTTTCCCGATCGTTCATCGCCGACCGGGCCAAAATGGGTCATGCCGACCAACGGCCGGTTTTCATCGTCGGCATGCCCCGTTCCGGCACCAGCCTGGTGGAGCAGATCATCGCCAGTCATCCCCGGGTGTTCGGCGCCGATGAACTCTCCACCATCGGCGAACTGGCGGTCTCCATCCCCGGGCGCCTGGGCCTTGACGCCGTTTTTCCGGAAAGCGTCGGCGCCCTCGATGAAAAGACCATCGCCGAACTGTCGGCGGCCTATCTCGACCATCTGACCGGATTGGCCGGCGATTCCTTCGAGCGGATTTCCGACAAGAT
The DNA here is from genome assembly GCA_964344355.1 of uncultured Magnetococcales bacterium. GTDB lineage: Bacteria > Pseudomonadota > Magnetococcia > Magnetococcales > CAYFNE01 > CAYFNE01. The sequence continues at coordinate 5,976 of CAYFNE010000168.1, read as the reverse complement.
GCCGGACAATTTTCTCCGCCTGGGGCTCATCGCCATTCTGTTCCCCCGGGCGCGGATCATCCACTGCCGCCGTGATTTCATGGATACCGGCCTGTCGATCTTTTTTCAAAATTTCACCCGCCCCGGCACCAACCCCCATGCCTATGATCTGGTGGATATCCGCTCCTATTATCGGGATTATGAACGACTCATGGCCCATTGGCGCCGGGCATTGCCATTGAAAATGCTCGAAATCGACTATGAGACGATCGTGGATGACAAGGCCGGCATGGCCCGGCAGTTGATCGATTTTCTGGAGCTGCCCTGGGACGACCGCTGCCTGGATTTCCACGAAACCAAACGCACCGTGCGCACCGCCAGCAATCTGCAGGTCCGGCAATCGATCTATCGGAGTTCGGTGCAGCGTTGGAAACGGTATGAAAAACATCTCAAGGTCTGGCAGGTGGAAGATAATCGAACATGAACCCGGACCAGCCTGCCTTCGTCCTTGGTGGGAGGTATCCGAAAAGGGTGGAGAGAAGGTTCCAATGATATGGTGTGACAGATGACGATCGTCGAAACGGAACAACGGATAACGGGGTACAAGCTCCCCTCCGAACGCACCTATGGCCGAAAAAAAGGCCATCTGACCCCCCGGGATGAAGAACGGTTGGCGCGGTTGATGCCGGTTCTCGATCTGCCGGCGGCGGCCGATCGGCAAACCCTGATGCAATCGCTCGGGGCCGGGGCGGGGGCGCGGTTGTGGCTGGAGATCGGATTCGGCAACGGCGTCTGTCTGGCGGCCTTGGCGGCGCGCCATCCGCAAGACCGGTTTCTGGGTTTGGATGTGTTTCAGGAGGGGATCGCCGCCCTGCTGGGGCGGGTGGAACGGGAAGGGCTGGACAATGTGCGGATCGTCGCCGAGGGGGTGCATTCGGTTTTGCGGAGTCGCATCCCGACCGCCGCCCTGGATCGGGTGATCATCAACTTTCCCGATCCCTGGCCGAAAAAACGGCATCACAAACGTCGCCTGGTCCAGGGACCGTTTCTCGATCGGCTCGCCGACCGCATGACCCCGGGTGGGATGTTGACCCTGGCCACCGATTGGCAAAACTATGCCGAATGGATGCTGGCGGTGTTGGAGGCCCATCCCGCCTTTGAAAACCGGACCCCTGATCCGGCCCGGGATGGCTATGCGCCGCCACCGGAGGGATGGGTGGAGACCCGGTTCCAGCAAAAAGGTCTGGCCGCCGGTCGGCCCACCTGGCACCTGCTTTTCCAGCGCCGGGCCGATGCCGATGGAACGGTCGATCCATGAAACTGAAAACCCGTGAACTGCCCGCCCGTTTGAAACAGGGACCGTTGCCGGCGGCCATTTTGCTCTTTGGCCAGGACCGGGGTTTGATCGAACGGGCCGCCGAATCGGTGCGGCAGACCGTTCCCGAGGCGGTGGCCTCGGAGTTCGACCATGAAGTGTTCTTTGCCGGCGATCTCGATGAAGAACGGTTTCTCAACTCCTGCCGGGGATTTCCCCTGTTCGCCCCGCAACGGTTGGTGCATCTCAAGGAGGCCGACCGGTTGACGCCCGCCGCCCGCACCACGGTGATCGATTACCTGAAAACCGCCGTCGCCGACACCCTGCTGTTGGTGACCGCCGATAACCTGGAGGCGGGCAACCCCCTGCGCCGCCGGTTTGAAAGCGATAAAAAATCCTGGTGCGTGCCCTTTTATCCCCTGGAGGGGGGCGAGCTGCGCAACTGGATTCGCTACCAGTTGACCTCCCAGGGCTTTTCCGTGGACAACGACGCCTTGATACCGTTGACGGAACGGCTCGGCGGCGATACCGGCGCCGCCGATCGGGAGCTGGAAAAATTGATCCTGTTCATGGGCGAGGAGCGGCGTATCGGCCTGGAAGAGGTGATGGCGGTGATCGGCGAGACCACCAACCACAGCGCCTTCGCCCTGGCCGCCGCCGTCACCGCCGGTCACAGCGGCGAGGCCCTGTATATGGTGCAACGGCTGTTACAGTCCGGTGAGGAACCCCTGGCCCTGCTGGGGGTGCTCACCAACCGCCTGCGCCGGCTGGTGCGGGCGGCGGAACGGTTGGCCGCCGGCGATCACCCGAAAAAGGTGGCCAAGGAGTTGCAGATTTTCTGGAAGGAGCAGGCGCTCTTTTTCGACCAGTGCCAGTCCATCCCGCCGCGGCTGATCGCCGATGCCCTGCTCCACTGCCTGGGGGCCGATGGCGATCTCAAAAGCGGTGTGGATCCGGGGCGCACCCTGGAACGGTTGATCATGCGGCTGGCCGGGCGCTTTCGCAGGCGTCCCGGATCCGGCTTTTCAGGACGATGAACATCAACAACACCGCCGCCACGCCGACCGCCAACAGGGGAAACAGTCCCGCGGCCAGATAACCATAGACGATACCGCCCAGGACCGGTCCGACGCTGCGCCCCAGGGCGCTCATGGATTGGAACAGTCCCAGGATCACCCCCTGATGCTCGGCATCGACGTTGAGACTGGCCAGACTGGAAAGACCGGGATGGACCAGTCCGGCGCCGGCGGCGATCAACGCCAGGGCGACCAGGGCCCGGTCCTGACCGCCGGTGGCGAGGAGACCGACGCCCAGCGCCACCAGGATCAGTCCCAGCGCCGCCAACCGTTTTTCCCCCAGGCGCGGCGTCAACCGGCGTACCACGCCCCCCTGCATGATCACCATGATGACGCCGACATAGGCGAACACCCAGCCGATGTCGCGCATGGTCCAGCCGAGGGCGCCGCGGCCCCACAACGGCAGGGTCACCTCGAAGGCGGCGAACAGGGTGATGAAACCGCCCATGAGCAGGCAGACGGCCAACGCCCCGGGATGGGCCAGGGCATTTTTCCAGGTATCCGTCGACAACGGGTGGACGCTGCGGGAACGGGATTGGGGCGTTTCCCCGTTACCGGACCGGATATTCAGGGTTTCGCCCAACAGGAAAACCGCCAGTACGGCATTGAAACCGGTAATGGCCGCCGCCACCAGTGGTGCGGTCTCCAAACCGTAGGGGGCCAGCAAACCGCCGAAGGCCGGACCCAGGACGAAGCCGAGGCTGAAGGCGGCGCCGATCAGGCCCATGGCCCGTGCCCGTTTTTCCCGAGGGGTGAGGTCGGCCATGGCCGCCTGGGCGGCGGCGATGTTGGCGCCCATGACCCCGGCGCCGATGCGGGCCAGGAACAGAACCGTCAACGTTTGTGCCAATCCATAGATCAGATACGAAATCGCCGAACCGAACAGACCGATGATCAACACCGGCCGGCGGCCGATGCGGTCGGACAGTTTTCCCCAAAAGGGGGCGAACAGGAACTGCATGATGGAGTAGACCGCCATCAACCAGCCGATTTCCGCCGGACTGGCGTTGAAACGGGGATCGGCGGCATACATCGGCATCAGCGGCAGAACCATGCCGAAACCCAGTAGATCCAGCGCAACGGTGGAAAAGATGAGGCGGGTGGTGGCGGTACGGCGCATACGGGGGTCAATCGGTTGGATGTGTCAGGGACCGTCAGCGGATGAGCGGACGGTTTTTCAAGGATAGGACGGTATCATAGAACACGCAGTATCCAGCTGACCAGGATGCCGAGGGCGTTGAACAGGATCGGTACGGCGAAGGGACCCATGTTGATGCCGGCCGGGCGGTATTGCACGGCCCATATCCAGGGTGCGGTGATGATGAAACCGACCAGCAGACCCCAGGACGGCCCCCAATGGACGAACGCCGCCCAGGGGGCGGCGGCGCATCCGAAATAAACGACCAAGAGGCCGAGAGACCAGAGAATCAGTTTGGAAAGGGTGGTTTTTTTCTCGGTGGGGGCCATGATGAATCCGGCGCGGGGCGGTATCGGAATACCGCCCCGCGGTCAGGATCAGTGTGGGATCGGCGGCATATCGAAATATTTGCCGTTGACCAGAAAATGCACCCAGATGCTGGCGGCATAGCCGAGGGCGATGACCGGGGTCCATTTCAGATGGCTGAAAAAGGTGTACATGCCACGGGCCTGTCCCATGAGGGCGACGCCGGCGGCGGAACCGATGGACAGCATGCTGCCACCGACACCGGCGGTGAGGGTCACCAGCAACCACTGGCCCATGGACATGTCCGGATCCATGGTCAATACCGCGAACATCACCGGGATGTTGTCGACGATGGCCGACAGGATACCGACCATGACATTGGCCGGGGTGGCGCCCCAACCGCTGTACATGACCTGGGAGACCGTGGCCAGATAGCCGATGAAACCCAGACCACCCACGGCGAGGATGACACCGTAGAAAAACATCAGGGTATCCCACTCGGCCTTGCCCATCTTGTTGAAAATATTGAATCCGACATTGGCGTTGCTGGCTTCGTATTCATACTTGGCCCGGCGGGAATCGGGCAGGTTCTCGCCCTGGCCGAAGGTCTTCTTGAGATAGAAGCCGAAGAAGCCCAGATAGGCCAGTCCGACCATCATGCCCATCATCGGCGGCAGGTGCAGGAAGTTGTGGAAGCTGACGGCGGTGACGATGGTGAACAGGAACAGGACGATGATGCGCTTGCCGCCCCGCTTGATGGGGATCACCTCATTGCTCGCCTCAGGCTGTTCATTGGGAACGGCAAAATGCATGATCGCCGCCGGTACCACCCAGTTGACCAGCGAGGGGATGAACAGGGAAAAGAAGGTGCCGAAACCGACGATGCCCTTCTGCCAGACCATCAGGGTGGTGATGTCGCCGAAGGGGCTGAAGGCGCCGCCGGCATTGGCGCCGACGACGACGTTGATGCAGGCCAGGGCGACGAACTTGGGGTTGGAACGGCCCACGGCCAGGATCACCGCGCACATCAGCAGGGCGGTGGTCAGGTTGTCGGCCAACGGCGAGATGAAAAAGGCCAGCACGCCGGTCAACCAGAACAGTTTGCGATAGCCGAAACCGGAACGGACCAGCCAGGAACGCAGGGATTCGAACACCTGCCGCTCATCCATGGCGTTGATGTAAGTCATGGCCACCAGCAGGAACAGCCCCAGTTCGGCGAATTCGAGGATGTTGTGCCGAACCGCCGCCTCCGCCGAGTGGATATCGCCATGGGAGACATAGATGTGGGCGATCATCGCCCAGATCAGGCCGGCGGCGATCAATACCGGTTTGGATTTGCGCAGATGGGTGAACTCCTCCGCCATCACCAGGGCGTAGGAGAGGACGAAAATACCGAGGGCGAGATATCCAACGGCATGGCCGGTCAGATCGATGGTTTCGCCACCGCCACCACCGGATGCCAGTGCTGAATCGGGCCAGCCCAATGCCGCCGCGCCCAGTGCAATAATCAACGTCGCCAATCTGTTCAAGGGAAGTCTCCTAAACCTCTGTTTTAGCGGGAAGAAATGATGGAAAGTACGCCTTTTCCGGCAAACCGGCCGTTTCGGTTCATGCTTTCCATTCAGTCAGCTCCGGAAAACGCGCACTATAAACGGGATCAATGCTCATTGTAAATGGCTGCGAATCGAATCGGCCATTCCGATACCGGATCTTTACCGAAAAGTCACCGAACCTTCACGAAAAGCCTGGGTTTTTTGGTGGTTTTTGGCGGCAAATGGAGTATGAGCATGTTCTGAAATTTCCAAAAACAATTATAAAAACCAATTAGATATGGGCATAAAATCCGAGCTGGATCATTTGGAAGGTTGCGCGGAATCGCGGCAAGGGCTAGGCTTCTCCGCTTCGAATATGGAGGATGTGTGGAGATTCCGCCCGTTCGAATATGTATAACCCCCCTCAAGCCCAAGGAGTTTTCAAGCAATGAATGTCTTTGACAAGGCGTGGGTGAAAAGGTTGTTGCCGCTGTTCGTGCTCAGTATCGGCGCATCGATCCTTTTCGCCCCGGAAGTGGTCCTGGCCGGTGGCAAAAGCGGTAAACTCGACTTTGTCACCATCACCATGAAGCTGTTCGGCGGTCTGGCCATCTTTCTCTACGGTATGGA
>CAYFNE010000167.1:0-8243 GCA_964344355.1 uncultured Magnetococcales bacterium | reverse complement strand
CATGGCAGAAAAAATTCTGACGCGGGAGCCTGGGGTTTGCCAATCGCTTACCATTGAACGCCGTCCGCCACACCTGGACCTGAACATTTATCCGCACCTGCCCATGGCCCATGTCCGCACCACCTCTCCCAGGTCTTACAACAGTTTGCTGCCCGGGGTGCCGTCATGAGCGAGACGCCGCAGGTATTATTGGGCCACTATCTGAAGACCCTGAAACTGCCAACCTTCCTGCGGGAATATGACAAGGTGGCCCGGCAGTGCGCGGAGGAAGGGGTCGATCATGCCCGGTATCTGTTGCGTCTTGTGGAACTGGAATTGATCGACCGGGAAAACCGCACCATTGAGCGGCGAATCCGGCAGGCCAGGTTTCCCACGGTAAAGAGCCTGGACTCCTTCGATTTTCTTGCCATTCCCTCCCTGAACAAAATGCTGGTTCTGGAACTGGCCCGTTGCGAATACATGGACCGCAACGAAAACGTCATCGCCCTGGGCAACAGCGGCACCGGCAAGACCCACATCGCCCTGGGCCTGGGGCTGGCGGCCTGTCAGAAGGGGTTGTCGGTGGGATTCACCACCGCCGCCGCCCTGGTGCACGAACTGATGGAGGCGCGGGATGAAAAACGGCTGCTACGCATGCAAAAGCAGTTGGCCAAATACAAGCTGCTGATCATCGACGAACTCGGCTTCGTTCCGCTCTCCAAGACCGGTGCCGAACTCCTGTTCGAGGTTTTCAGCCAACGCTACGAACGGGGTTCCATCCTGGTGACCAGCAACCTGCCGTTTGATGAGTGGACCGAGATTTTTGGCTCGGAACGGCTGACCGGCGCTCTCCTGGATCGGCTGACCCATCATGTTCATATCCTGGAAATGAACGGTGAGAGCTACCGTTTGAACCAAAGCAAAAAACGGCAGAAGAAAACACCCCTCAAGAAAAAAGAGGCATAAAAACCGGGAATTGGCTGCCAGTTCCTCATTTCCATCCAAACCTCAACCGCAAACCGCCATCCCTGTGGACAGCTCGGCAAAAACCGCCGACCTGACCACAGGTATACGGCGGTTGTGCTCGTGTGCTTCGAGGGTGGTAAAAACCATTTTATGTATTTTTTTAAAGGCAAAAACGGCTTCCTCATTCTCCCTCGAGTGGTGCATTTTTACTCCGCCCCGCCGGTACATTTTCACTCCGCCCTTGACACCCCCTTGGCTGGTAGTTGTTCTGGCCGGATTGGCTGGCTGGATGACAGGTGGTTGAACCCAACGGCTCACCGGCACGATCATTCAGCTTGATGATGACGCACCAGGCACTGGCCATGATCGGAGAGGGTCTGAAGAATCCGGCAGGAGGCAGACACGACCCCAAAATGACCAACTCAAGAAAAGGGAAGGAACATGAAGAAGACGTCACACCTTTCACTTTCTGAGCCACTTGTTGCCCGCTCTTCCGGAAAGAGATGCCGTCCATGCAACAGGCCTGATAGCGTACAGGAAGATGGATACCTCTTCCATCCCCAGGTCTGAACGCTACACGTAGCTCACAAGATCAGAACAAGGTCAACAGAGTCACATTGAGGATACCAAAGACCAGCAGGAAAAGCCCCAGGGCGATCACGGCGTAACCAAAGCCAAAATAGAGAACGTGGAGCCAGACCGGGGGGGCAGGCGCCAATTCGGCAGGCAATCGCCCTTCACGCTCCAGGCGATCCACCCACATGGGATGGCCTTCACGGGCTTCCTCCAATGGAATACCGCCGTCGAACATGGAATCATTGAACGGAAAGGACTGGGGACGCCAGTGTTCCACCACGAAGTGAACGGTGAATATGTGCCCCATGGCCAGCACCGATTCGATGCGGTGAACCCACAGGACCACATTGATGGTCCAACCGGGCAGATAATCGCTGGTCAGCACTGGATCATAGAGCATGAGACCGGTGACACCGACGATGACGAATCCCCACCAGACCGCCCAATAGTCGAACTTCTCCCACCATCCCCACCGTTCGAAGGCCGGGTGTTTCCGAAAACCCAAGATCCAGGCAAGGTGCCGGAAAAAATCCAACACATCCCGCCACAAGAAGACGAGGCTGTCCGGGCCGAAAAGGGAGTCCAACAAACGGGTCCACCGGATCTGAAACAGCATCCAGAAGATGTGCCCAAAAAACAGAGCCAGGAGCACCAATCCCGCCTGCCGGTGAAATTCCAGGGCCTCCTTCACGCCGCCGAACCAACCGGCGATCTCCTGACCCCACGGGGTCTCCACGTACATCCATGCCACCCCGGTCACGGCCATAACCATGAAGATGAGGATCAGCGCCAGATGCCAAAGCCGTTGGGCCGGTGAAAAACGTGTCAGGCGTTGACTGGCCTCAGCCATGGCCCACCCTCCTTCCGAACAACTTGGCCCACCATTCTCTCAGCCACCAAAGCACGGTGTAGGGCAGGAAAAAGGCGAATATCCCGCCGGCCAGGATCACCATGAACCACGTGGCGTAGAAAAGAAGCGGAAAACTGCCTCGGGTTTCCACAGCCAAGGGGTTGGGTTCATGCACCACGTAGGACGCAAAGGATGGAGAGGCCCCCTCATGGCACTTGGCGCATACATAGGCGTGACGCCGGATCGGGTTCATGGGGGAGTAGTAGTGTTGGATGCCTGCGATAATGGGCTGATCCCGGTGGCATTGGACACAGGTGATGCCCATACGAACCCGGTGCAGATCCTTTTCATGGGTGCGGTGACAGTCGATGCAACGGCGGCGATGACTGTAGTTGGCTACCCCAGCATGGGCATCCGCCTTGAAACTGGACCGGGGAGGCCGGCTTTGTCCGGGTCCCAGGCCCCAAAGACCTTCCACACCGGACTGGCTTTGCTGGTAAAGACGGTAACGTCCCGGCAGGGTATCCTGTTCACGGAAGAATCCGCTGGTGGTTTGATCGGGATAACCGGCCGCATCGACCATCCCTCCCGGGATGGAAAACATCATGAAGAGCAACAGGAATATCAGCCCCGGACGCATGGCGGCCCCCTCCCCAAAATCCTGGCGACCCACGACAGACCTCAGGAGTCCGGAGTCTTGGCTGTATCCTCGGCGGCAGTCTCCCGCCCGGTCAGGGCATCCCACCGCTTTTGAAGATCCGATGGATCCTCCTTTTCATGTTTATGGCAGGTCTGACAGGAATTGGGCATGCCCCATTCCAGGCCCTCCTTCGGTAGGATGACATCGAACACGTGGCTGCGGATATCCCCTGATTCGGCGCTTTTGGCGACACGCGCCATATGGCAGTTGAGACAATTGCCAAAACTGTGCACCGCGTGGGCGCCAACCGCCTCCATGGGTTCATGGCAGGAGGTGCATAGTTTGTCTCCCTGGGCTTTGGTCTTGCTCCGGAACAGCGGATTGCCCAATTCATGCACGTTGTGGCAGGTCATGCAATCGATTCCGCTATCGGCATGTTTGGACCTTGTCCAATCCAGATATTGCTGATGATGTCCTTTGGAATGATAGTGCTCTTTTGCTTCGGGATCGGAATAGATTTTTTTGTGTTTGGGAGCAATGGACCGGTAATAGACTTCCAGAGCCTTACCGGGCCGGTAACCAACCGGCCAACCCGAGCCTTTGACCTGCGTGGATTTGCCCCGATTGTGACAGGAACCGCAAATCTGTACCGCGACGCCACCGGTCAGCTTGCTGGGATTGATGATGGTGGTCCGTTTTTCGAACGTCTCGTCGGAAGGCAAAGCCGCATGATGGGATCCGGGTCCGTGGCATGCTTCACAACCGACGCCGGGTTCAACGAAGGTGTCCTTTTCCAGGTCCACGCCGGTGGCATGGCAACCGCCACACTTTTTCAGCCAGGGGCGTTTTTTCCAGTCATGTTCATGATAATTGACCCAGCGTCCTGAATCCACGTTGAACTGGGTCGGTGCGATTTTGAGCTTGCCCTCATGTCGGATCAGGTAACGCTGTTTCCATTGGCTGCCGATGGTGTAAAGGACATCGCTCTCCTTGGGAACGAATATCTTGTCCGCTGGAACCTTGAGTTTATCTCCCTTCAACGCCAAATCCGCCCGGACCTTCTCTTCCACGATGTCCGTGACCAGGACATCCCGGTTGGCCTTGGCGTCCTGGAGCATGCGGCTGTGCAGGGTCCGTTTCCATGCGTCGAAGTGTTCCAGGTGGCAACTTTTGCAGACATCCGATCCAACATAGGCCTTGGGCTGGGAAAGGAGTTTTTTCGCGTCGATTTCTCCGGCATGCAAAACATCGGACCACCATCCCAACGACAGAACCATGCCGATGATCCACCCAACTGGAAACCTCCTCATCGCGTGCCCTCCCCATGACCAGGATTCATGACAAAATCGGTTTATACGGCCAACACCCATACTTGCTGCCGACAATATCATTGTTTGCTTATATTTGAAACCGTTGTCATACCTCCTCTCCTGTTTTTGTTCCTTGATTTTATGCCCCAACATGGATGGCCAATCAACCGCCTGCCAGAAAGCCGATCACCTTGTCTTCATCCTGTTTTTGCTTCAGAAGAGGTGCGACGAGACGCACCAGGTGCCTCCAATTCAGTAAACCAATCGGGGCGGCCACCAAGCGACCATCGCGGTTGATCAGTTTGCTGGTCGGCAACCCGAATACCCCTCCCATTCCAGTGGCCAGCCGTTGGGTGGTCGTCTGGCTGTCGTGGACGATGGGATAGCTGATTTCGAAATCTTCTACGAAATCCCGAATCCGGTCTGGTCCTGCGGTGTCCTGGTAGGTAACCCCGATCACCACGAGCCCCTGATCTCCATATTGTTTCTGCAGACGAACCAAGTCTGGAATTTCATCCCGGCAGGGGGGGCACCAGGTAGCCCAGAAATTGACCAGGACCACCTTTCCTTTCCAGTCGCCCAACCGGATGGTCTCCCCCTTGATCGTCCGCAAAGGTTGACGCGACCATACCGCTTCCCCGGTCTCCCCAAGGCGGGGATGCAAAGTGGCTGAGAAGAAAACAACCATGGACCAGACCATGAAGCGCCTTATGATGGCTTCCGGGTTCATTAAGCGTCTCACATGCATTGCATGTGTTTTGGTCCCTGACAGTCCAGTTCCCGCTTGCTCCAGAAGCTTTTCATGTACGCCACCAGATCACGCGCATCGGTCTCGGAGAGTTGCTCCTTGAAGCCCATCATCCGGCTGCCCCCTTTCCGGGAGGAGCCATCCAGAATGGTCTTGACCAGGTCATCGTCCGTGTGATGCCAGGCGTGGGCCGAGCCGTTCAGGGCGGGAGCCACTTGGTATTTCCTGTCGGTCATGGCACGGGTGGTGAGGGTCTCTCCCACCGCATCCACACCATGACAGGACTGGCAATGGGTCCGGTACACGGCCATGCCGCGCTTAGCCGCCGCTGAAAGCGGTTTTTTGGACTCGCCAAACCGTTGCCAGGAGCGGCCGCCATCACTGCTGATGAGCAGTTTTCCGCTCTGGCTCAGGATGTGGAGCCGTTGTGGATCCCCGGGATCCACCATCATCTGGGTCGGAATCTGATTGCCAAAGGCGTTGAACAGGGTTTCCCATTGCTTGCCTTCCGCCTTTCCACGGACCAGACCGTGATCCACCGCAAAGGCGAATACGGTTCCGTCAGGGGTTACGTGGACAAAGCTGGTGGGGGTTTTGAATCGATCGTCGACACGTTTCGCCTGGCCATCCGGACCGGCGAGAAACAGTCCACGATTGGTCGCCAGGAACAGGCTGCTTTTCTTGTCCGGATGGGCGGCGATGCCGTGGATGTGGCCGATCTGGTCCATGGCCACCGTCTCCGCAAGGACGGGACGGGTCACGAAAAGAGATATCCACAGCAGAAGGATGAGGATCTTTGAAGATTTCATTTTATTTCCATGATTGGTTTATTGTTATTCCGCACGGCGTCATTGAAAAATGCCCAGATGATAAGCAGATGTCCGGCAACGAACAGTGTCAGAGAAAAGAGCTGACTGACCTCGAGTCCGAACAAAAGACTTTCTCCAGACAGATCCCCCCGGAAGAAAGTGACGACAAAATAGGACCCGAAGATACCGATCATGCAGAGTCCGGTGATAACACCGTCCCGATTTTTCCAGGCCTTGGCCCGGTCCAACATCAACCAAGTCGCAAAGGCGGCAAAGCCCAAGTAGAGCTGTGTGGGATGCACCTTGACTCCCGGTTCCGGACCAATCCCTCCAGTGTCCGGAAAGGCGACCCCCCATGGCAGGTCCGTGGGGATTCCATAGCTGTCTCCGGACAGGAAACAACCGAATGTTCTCTGGATCCCGTAACCCAGAACGAAAAACGGAACCAAGTAGTCCAGGACCTTCAAGAACGGCCTGTGCTTCCAAAGGCAATACAGGAGTAACATTCCCCCGAAAGAGGCGATGACCGACGCGGTACCCAACCGATGCATGCTTCGGAAATCGAACATGCTCTCAATGTTACCAGTGCCTTTGACCGTCCAATAGACCATGCTGCCTCCAAGCCATAACGAAACAAGCACGATCAGGCCGATGTTGTCGATGTCGTTCCGATCCAGAACACTGCCGTGAACGTTTCTGACCGCCAGGAAGTAAATCAGGAACAGTGCGGTCATCAGGGTGAAACCGTAGGTGTAAAACGTGATATCCCCAGCTTGAAACAGAATCGGATACATGGGTCACTATCGGTCTCGAAGGAAATTTATACCAGAGGTTTGCCGATGACGATGGTACGGTCGGCCTTAAACCGATACTCCGGAACCTCCAGATTCGTCGGTGCCGGTCCCTTGCGGATGCGACCGGACGTATCGTAGTGGGATCCATGGCAGGGGCAAAGGAATCCGCCGTATTCCCCGGTTCCCACCGGTTGCGGAACACATCCCAGATGGGTACAGATGCCAATCACCACCAGCCATTCCTGCTGGATAACCCGGTCCGCGTCCTTCTCGGCGTGGGGCAATTCGGCCTTGTCGCCATCTCTGGCGGCCTGGATCTGTTCTGGCGTTCGATGCAGGACGAAAACCGGCTTTCCTTGCCAAGGAACGACGATCATCTGTCCCGCCTCGATGCCGCTTAGGTCGACTTCCGTGGTCGCCTGTGACAGGACGTCGGCGGATGGACTCCAGGATTTGATAAAAGGCCATGCCGCCCCGGCGACTCCAGCGGCGCCGACAACACCGGTGGCCGTGACCAGGAAGTCACGTCGTTCGTCATCTGGATTCATGGTAATGGTTGACATGTCGATCTCCTTCATGCGGCTAAAGGTTGCGCGCCTCCAGTACGAATCATCTCCACGAACGCATCGATCAGATGGGGATCCCACTGCCCGGTATTGCGTTCCTTCTCCATGACGGAAAGCGCCTGATCCTTGGGTATTCCCTTCCGGTAGACCCGATCGCCGGTCATGGCGTCCCAGGTATCGGCAATGGCCACAATTCGTGCCAATAAGGGAATGTTTTCGCCTTTCAGACCATCCGGATATCCTTTTCCATCCCACCGTTCGTGATGCCAGGCGGCGATCTCCACGAATTCCTTGAACCGCTTCAGAGGACGCATGATGGTGGCGGTATTGCTCGGGTGGGTTTTCAGGATCCGAAACTCCTCGTCGGAGAGCGCCGAAGGTTTGTTGAGGATGACATCGGGCACGCCGATTTTTCCGAGGTCGTGCATCAAAGCCCCTTTTCTCAGTAGTTCCAGCTTTTCCGGAGAAAGAGCAAGACACTGGCCAAGCTTGACGGAATATTTCGCTACCCGGGCGGAGTGCTGTTGAGTGTAGGCGTCCTTGGCCTCCAGGGCCTTGGTCAGGGATTTCATGGCTTCGAGATAGGCGGCCTCCTCATCCTTCACCAGCTTTTCAATACTGGAGGCCATTTCATTGATTGCCTGGCCCAGCGTTCCCAACTCATCTTGGGCCAGGTAATGAACCCGTTTGGACAGTTCACCTTGGGCGATCAATTTCGTGGTGTGGCACAAATCCTTGATCGGTCTCAACAGCCCGCGATGGATGACCAGCCAGATTGCCAACAGGCTTCCGAAAATGAAGGAACCGATGATGAGCGTCAGATTCAACTCATACTGGTCGTCCATCGTCTGGATCATCGCCATGGTCTCATCCAGGTCCAAGCTCGCCTCCAGCGCCAACCGTGTATCATCATTCAGACGCAGGGGAATCATGATCTGGGTTTCCGAGCGTCCGGAATGTGTCAATGAAAATGAGACACTCGACGTTCGAATTTAACGTCAAATC
>CAYFNE010000166.1:298-8288 GCA_964344355.1 uncultured Magnetococcales bacterium | reverse complement strand
TCCGACCGGGTCAACGAAACCGCCGATTTGACGACGGTCTGGAATGTCCTGGATTTTGGCATCAGCGTCATCCAGGCGCGTCAGGAGTTTGATCGTACCCTGATCGCCGAGGAAAACCGCCGCAAGGCGGTGCATGCCATCATCCAGGAGGTGCGCGCCACCTTTTGGCAGGCGGTGGGTGCGCAAAAACTGGCCGCCAGCATCGAACCGGTCATCGCCCAGGCCCGGGCGGCCCTGGCCGATGCCCGCAACATCGAGCGCGAAGGCCTCAAGCCGAAATTGGAAATATTGCGTTTTCAGCGCACCCTGGTCGATATCGTCCGTCAATTGCGCGGATTGCAACATCAACTGGCCAACGCCAGGACCGAATTCGCCGCCCTCATCAACCTGCCCCCGGGCAGCCCGTTCCAGTTGTCGGTGCCGAATGATCATGCCCTGACCATTCCCGCCATCGGCATGACCCTGGAGGAAATGGAGCATCTGGCCCTGCACAACCGACCGGAGGTGCGGGAGGAGATGTACAACGCCCGTATCAGCGCCGGGGATGTGCGCAAGGCCATGCTGCGCATGTTGCCGGGCCTGGAGTTCCAGGCCGGCCTGAAACATGACGGCAATTCATTCACCCTGCACAATCAGTGGAGTGAGGCCGGTACGCGCATCGTCTGGAATCTGGTCGATCTCATACAGGGTCCGGTGGCGATCCGCCTGGCGAAAAACAAGGAAAAACTGGCCAAACTGCGTCGTCAGGCGTTGTTGATGGCCGTCCTCACCCAGACCCATCTGGCCTATCGGCAATATTTCGACGAAAAACGCAAACTCAACGCGGCCACCGAGATCGACCGCATCGACCAGAACATATTTAAAAATGTCGCCATCGGCGTCAACACCGAATCCCAAAGCCATCTGGAGTACATCCACGCGGCGACGGCGGCCATCATGTCCCGTTTGCAGGTCTATGAGGCCTATGCCGCCGCGCAAAACGCCATTGGCCGCATCTATGTCACCCTGGGCGTCGATCTGGCCCCGAAAAAACATCTCTCCGCTCCGTTGCCGGAGTTGACCGGGGCCCTGCGCCAGGCGGTCATGGCGTGGAACGAGGGCGCCGCCTCCCGGCCCGATACCAACAAAGACTGGATGGTCAAGGCCGTTCTCACCGATATGGATGAATCGTTGATCCCGAAACCCCCGCCCAAACCGGTCCGGAAAGGGGACGAAGGGACGGCGCCGCCAACCTCGGGCGATGATGCGAAGGACATCGATCCGTCAGCGGAAACGGGCATTTCGCAAAAAGCCGTCTCCCGGGAGGGTTCCGATCAGGGGGATCCGGCCGGGGTGGATCGGCCGGAGATGGCCGTGACCCGCAAAACCCCGGCGGACGAAAAACCGACGGCCGATTTCGAAGAAAAGCCGGACCAGCCGGAGTCCCCCGCCGGGGACGATCGCCAGGAAAACCCTGAAAAAGCTGATCAATCGGCAGGCACGAAAAACAAAAAGGGTTTTGCCGTTCCCCGTTATTTCCTGGAGCCGAACTTTTTCGCCGAGGTGGACCGGGCGGTTCGGGAGTCCCGGGAGGAACCGGTCAAACAGGCCGATGAACGGATCGACTGGGACGAAGACGAGAACGGGGGGGGGAAAGGGGAGATCGCAACCGATGCGGCGGATGTGAAGGAAACCGGGGAAAAGGAAAAACCGGCCGCCTCCGGGAAGAAGGAACCGGTGGCCGGAACGGTGCCCGGAGCCGAGGTGCTGGAAGAGGTGCGGGAGACGTTGCACAACTGGCTCGAAGCCTGGTCCAACCGGGAAGAGGAGGCTTTTTTCTCCTTCTACTCCAAACAGTTCATTCCTCCCGGCGGTGGAGAGTTGGAGGAATGGAAAAAGCGTATGAGTGACAATCTCCAGGGGCTCACCTTCATCCGGGTGGAGGCGGACGCGGAAAAAATCGTCTGGGAAAAACCGGGTCGGTTGTGGGTCGATTTTCGGCAGTTTTACCGTTCCAACCGCTTTCGCGGCGTGGTGGAAAAAACCCTGCTGTTGGCGGAGGAACCCGAAGGTTGGATGATCGTCGCCGAAGTCGCTTCGCGCACGCCGGAAGTCGACGACCCCCCGCCCGGATATGCCTTGCAAAAGGCCTCGGTAAAAAATCTGGAAAATGCCGAAGTGGTGATGGCGGAGTTGCGGGAACGGGGGATGCAACCGAGAATGCTCGATAACCTGGATGAACGGGGCCGTTTGTGGTATTCGGTTCGTATCGGCTGGTACCGCAACAAAAATCGCGCCCGGTTGGCCGCTTGGCGCCTGAAACGCGAAAAAGGGTTGAACCTAGTGGTGGTTCCCGAGTTCAAACCACCGGAGGATGAATGGAATGGGTGAGCCGTCCATGGTGAACTGGGGGTGGCTGGGAAAAATGGTGGCCCTCTGGCTGGCGGTTTTTTGGATCGCCGTGCCGGCCCGGGCGATGCCGGCCGATGAAGGTCCGGTGGGGGTCCCTCCGATGGAGTCCCCCTCCCCGCCGGTGGAGCCGCCGCCGTCCATGGCGACGGAAATTCGCGCCGAGCTGTTTCCGGCTCGCCATACCACCCTTTCCAGCGAAATGTCGGCCCGCATCGTCAGGATCGCCCCCCGCGAAGGCCGTCCTTTCAAAAAGGGCGAGACCCTGGTGGTATTCGATTGCACCTTGGAGGAGGCGCAACTGGCCAAGGCCGAGACGGTGTTGAACGCCGCCCGGGCCAACGCCCGGGTCAGCCAAAAATTGTCCAAATACAATGCCACCAGCAAACTGGAGGAACAGATGGCCCGGGCCGAGGCGGCCAAGGCCAAGGCCGATTTGGCCATCATACGGGTCAAAATGGGGCGATGTCGCATCAAGGCCCCTTTCTCCGGCCGGGTGGCCACCCGGCACGCCCAACCGCATCAATATGTCAAGGCTGGTGATCCCTTGATGGAAATTCACGATCTCGCCGCGCCGGAGGTGGTATTTTTGTTGCCTTCCCAACGATTGCGGCAGGTGCGGTTGGGGGATCGTTTCCAGGTGCGTATCGATGAGACCGGACGTCGGTATCCTGCCCGTATCATCGCCTTCGGCGCCCTGATCGATGCCGTCAGCCAGTCGGTCAAGACCCATGGTGAAATTCAGGGCCGGTTTCCGGAGTTGTTGCCGGGCATGAGCGGTCTGGTCGATCTCGGGAGCGTCGGCCGTTCGGCGCCATGAGCCCCCCGGTCGCCCCCGCCCCCGATGCCGGCCCGGTGGCCCGCTTCGGTACGTTGTTGGTGTTGATCAACCGGGCCCGGCAGACGGCGAGCGCCGAGGAATTGGCCTTTCTGGCCGTTAACGAAACTCATCAATTGACACCCTATCGACAGGGGGTGGTGTGGTCGGCCCATCCGGCCGGCGGTCGGGTGGCGGCCATCTCCGGACAACCGTTGCCGGATCGGAACGCCCCCTACGCCATCTGGCAATCGACCCTGTTGGCCCACCTGGCCAGCCGGGAAAAGGCGGCGCCGCTGCCGGTCACCCGGGAGGATCTGCCCGAAACCCTGGCCGCTCCCTGGGAGGAGTGGTTGCCGGAACGGGGTTTGTGGTTGCCGTGGACCGTCGGCGATGATCAAGGGTCCGGGGGTCATCTGGTCGGCGGGTTGTTCCTGGCCCGGGAACGGGCCTGGGGTGCCGAGGAACGGGCCTTGTTGAGCGGTTTATGCGCGGTCTACGCCCTGGCCTGGCGCTCCTTTTCACCAGCGGCCGGTTTTTGGCGCCGGTTGCGGGATCGACTCGGTGGCCGGCCGTTTCACGCCCTTCTGCTCGTTTTGACGATGATGATGTTGGCGATTCCGGTGCGGCAATCGGTTTTGGCGCCGGCGGAGGTGGTGGCGGCGCAACCGGCGGTGATCCGGGCGCCGCTGGAGGGAGTGGTGGACCGATTCCACGTGCAGCCCAACGAGTTGGTCATGGCCGGACAACCGTTGTTGAGCCTCGATGGTGTCCGCCTTGCCAATCAACTGGCGGTGGCGCGCAAGGAGTGGGAAAGCGCTGGCGCCGCCTACCGTCAGGCGGCGCAACGGGCGGTGCGCGACAGCGAGGGCAAAACCCGGTTGACCCTGCTGAAAAAACGGTGGGAGCAGAAGGCGGCCGATGTCGATTATCTGCAAGGCCGTCTGCAACGGCTGGAAATTCGCGCGCCCCGGGACGGCATCGCCATTTTTGCCGATGCCAACGACTGGATCGGCCGTCCGGTGGCCCTGGGTGAACGGATTTTGATGTTGGCCGATCCCGATCAGGTGGCCCTGGAGATCCATCTGCCGGTGGCCGATGCCATCAATCTGGAGATCGGCGCCGAGGTGGCGATGTTTTTGAACATTCATCCCGGCCGTCCCCTCTCAGCCGCCCTGACCTACGCCAGTTATCAGGCCGAGGTGATGGACGAGGGCATCCTCGCCTACCGTCTCAAGGCCGATTTCACCGGTGGGGGCGGCTCGCCGCCGCGAATCGGCTTGCGCGGTACGGCGCGGCTTTATCATCAACGGGTTTCTCTATTTCATCTGTTGTCGCGGCGGCCCCTGGCGGCGGTTCGGCAGTGGTTGGGGTGGTGATGGATCGTCCTGTTGGGGATTGTGGGGTTCTTGATTTCAATAATGCGGAAGCCGATGTTGTCCGGAACCCGTTTACGGGGTATGGGCCGGTCTTCCATGAATTTTTTTGCGATTGATCTGTTTTTATTTTATTTTTTGGGAATGATTGGGGTAAACTTCACGGCGATCCAGCCGGGTCATTTTGAATTGATAACTCTTCAGGGGAAAAAACATGTCTGTAAATATTGCGATGCAGTTGGCCAGAAGCACTCCGGGTGTGGGCGTTCTCGGTGCCATCGTCGGTGGTTCGGTTACCTTGGCCAAACATTTGCCGGCCCTCAAGGATGGCTCCGCGGATAACCGCGCCGTGGCCATCGAGACCGGCCGTGAAGCCGCCGGTGCCGGTGTGGCCACCGCCGTGGCCACCTATGCCGCCGGTGTCATCGGTGGTGGTCTGCTGGTTTCCGTCGGTACGGCGGTGGCCGTGGCCGCCGTTGGCAAGCTGGCCTTCGATCGGGGCGTGGATTATATCGCCGAAAAAGTGTGACCTCTCTGATTCGTTGAACAGGATGGGGATATTGGCGGGCTGGTGTTGAAACGGGATATCCCCGCCGCCTTGTTGCCCTTGCGGGAGGATCTGGCCCTGTATCCCGGGCCGACCTCTCGCGACGGCGCCCCCACCTGGACGATCCACGATCCGTCCAACGGTCGTTTTTTCCGTATCGACTGGCCCACCTTTGAAATTTTATCGCGATGGCACCTGGGTTCGCCCGAGGCCATCGCCGCCGCGTTGCGGGCGGAAACGACGCTGAACTCCGATCCCGACACCGTATTGCGGGTGGCACGTCGGTTGGGGGGGCACCATCTGTTGCGGGTGAGCGGTGCGGGTGCCGTCGACCATTTTACCCGTTTGGCCCGCTCCGCACGTGGACATTGGGGCCGGTGGTTGTTGCAAAATTATCTCTTTTTCCGAATTCCGCTTTTTCGGCCCGAACCGTTGTTGCAACGGTTGCTGCCCGGTCTCCATTGGCTGTTCACCCCTCGTTTTTTCTGGTTTTTACTCGTTATTACCCTGTTCGGGTTGATATCGGTGTGGCAACAGTGGGACCTGTTCACCGCCACCTTTATCGACTACCTCACCCCGGGCGGCCTGTTGCGCTATGCCCTGGCGTTGATCATCGCCAAATCGGTTCATGAGTTGGCCCATGCCCTGTCGGCCCGTCATTTCGGTTGCCGGGTGCCGACCATGGGGGTGGCCTTGTTGGTGATGTGGCCGGTGCTCTACACCGAAACCAGCGAGGTGTGGAAACTGGCCGACAAACGGCAGCGGTTGGCCGTCAGTGCCGCCGGCATCCTGGCGGAACTGTTGGTCGCCGCCCTGGCCACCTTCGTCTGGCTGCTGCTGGACGACGGTCCGTTGCGTGGCGCCGCCTTTCTGCTCGCCACCAGCACCTGGATCGTCACCCTGGCCATCAATCTCAATCCGCTGTTGCGTTTCGATGGGTATTATATTCTATCGGACCTGCTGGAAATCGCCAATTTGCAGGACCAGGCCTTCGGTATGGGGCGCTGGTGGTTGCGGGAACGGTTGTTCGGCTGGGGGATGGCGCCGCCGGCCGGTTATTCACCGGGACAACGGCGATTTTTGATCCTGTTCGCCATCGCCACCTGGATCTATCGATTTTTCCTGTTCCTCGGCATCGCCCTGCTGGTCTACCATTTTTTCTTCAAGCTGTTGGGATTTTTTCTGTTTGTCGTCGAAATCATCTGGTTCATCCTCGCCCCCCTGGCCCGGGAGATCAAAGTCTGGTTCCATCCGCCGCAGATACGGGCCAACGGCCATGCTAAACTTTCGTTAATTCTGATCTTGGTTGCGATAACTTCATTATCGTTACCTTGGCAGCAGACCGCCCGGCTACCAGCGACCCTGCGCGCCGTCCGGCACACGACCCTGTTTCCCCCCCGGGCGGCGCGGCTGGTGACGCCGCTGCCGAAGGTGGGCGTTCGTTTCAGCCAGGGGGAAACCCTGTTGCGCCTGGAAGCCCCGGATCTGGAACATGAGTTTCAAACCCTTCAGCGTCAGATCGAACTGTTGCGATGGCAGGTGGCGGCTCGGGGCTTGGATCAAACCTTGTTGCGGAGTGACCGTTCCAACCGGGGGCAACTGGCCGCCCGTCAACGGGAACATGAGGCGTTATTGGCGGAGCGGGGGCGATTGTGGGTGACGGCCCCTTTTTCCGGCACGGTGGTGGCCGTCAACGAGGACTTGAGCCCCGGCGCCTGGGTGGCCGCCGGCGAGGCGTTGTTGACCCTGGTCGACCGACAACAGTGGCTCGTTGAAGGGTTCCTCGCCGACGGCGCCTCCGATCCGGTCCCCGGCGCCACGGCCCTCTTCCACCCCGAAGATCCCACCCTGTCCGCCATCCCCGCCCGCCTGCAAACCATGGATCGCATCAACAGCCAACGTCTGCGCGAACCCTATCTCGCCTCCCTCCACGGCGGTGATATTTCCGTCCAGGTGGAAGCCGACGGCACCCTGACCCCCCGGGAGTCCATCTACCGACTCCTGCTGACCCCGGCCAACCCCCCTCCCCTGTCCATTGATCGCATCGTCCGCGGCACGGTGGTCATCGACACCACCTCGGAAATTCCGTTTCTCCGGTTGTGGCGCTGGTTGTCGGCGTTGGTGATTCGGGAGAGTGGTTTTTGAGTGTATGCCATGAAATTGTTTTCCTGCCCGGGCCGTAACCGCTCGTCCTCCAAAGATTGGGGTTCCCGGGCGGTTACCGTTCATTCCATTTGCCCGTCAGAATGGATGTGGATGAACAGCACGGAATTTCCCTGGCCGGTGCCGTCCACCTGGAGTGGGATACGGTCATCACCATGCCGGACACCCGTCGGGACTATGGTGAGATCCGGGAAATCGGGTACGGATTGATCGGGAATCGTCTCTATTGCGTGGTTTTCGTCCGCCGGGACGACACGCTGAGGATGATCAGTTTTCGCAAGGCCAATAGCCGGGAGGTTCGAAGGTATGTCGACCAAACGCAGGATTTCATTGCCGACCGTTGAGGAGGATGCCGCCATCAACGATGGGATCGCCGCCGATCCGGATACCGCCGAATTGTCCGATGCTGAATTCGGCGAGCTGACCCGTCCTCGTGGCCGCCCCGTCGCACAAAACCCGAAGGTGGCGTTGAACATTCAGCCTGGATCGGGAAATTCTGGATGTCTTCAAGGCGGGCGGTCCGGGCTGGCAGACGCGGATCAATGCGGCATTGAAAGAGTGGCTGTCCACCCATCCTGACGCACGCCATTGAGCCGGTTGCCGGGGAAACACACCTGTCCGGGGCCGGTCGTGTATCGTAATGATCTAACCCGGTCTCGCTGGGAACAAAACCCACTCCCTGGTCGACCAAACATGATC
>CAYFNE010000166.1:0-86 GCA_964344355.1 uncultured Magnetococcales bacterium | reverse complement strand
TTTGCGAGTTTTCCGTACAGTGGCATAGCACAAATCTTTGGGCATGCTCCGTTTTAACGTACGTTAGGTCAAATGGAGGCACCACC
>CAYFNE010000165.1:0-8292 GCA_964344355.1 uncultured Magnetococcales bacterium | reverse complement strand
TTGGACTCTTTATGTTATATGGTTGTCAAGCCTGAGGCAACCGGATACCCATGTAGTGTGAAATGCGGGTCAAAGGCCATGATGGCATTGGCCGGGCCATTTACGTGACGGCTTTTGAACAACGAATCGTTATCGTCCACGCTTTCCGCAAAAAGAGCCGGAAAACACCCACGCAGGCCGTTCGTCTCGCCTTGGAACGATTGAAGGACTTTGAAATCATGACCATTTCTTTTGACGAAACCCGTAAAAAATGGTTCAAGGAGCCGGCATTTCTCGAAGAGTATGAAGCGTTGGAACCTGAATTCCGTTTGGCCAAAGAGTTGATCAAGGCGCGATCATCGGCCGGCTTGAGTCAACGGCAGGTCGCCGAGCTCATGGGGACCAGTCAGTCCGCCGTTGCCCGATTGGAAAGTGGTCATAAACCTTCCTTCAAAAGCCTGGAACGATACGCCGAGGCACTGGGAATGAATGTGGAGGTCCGACTGGTTCCCCGATGATCTTTTACCGTCCCCGGCATACGGCCAATAATCGGATTCCTGTCTGTCCGCCATGAGCCAGCAAAAAATCCCGTTAGCTGAATTCGATTCAACCGCTCTCAATACCACGAAAACCGTTTCAGCGTCCACCACCTGGGCATGGAATGGTCTCCGTCAACCCGCGCTTATGCGGCAGTGGTCCAATACTGTGGATGGCGTTTCCCGCACCATCCTGAAAATCAATAAATTGAAAATCGACATTCCGGGCCGTTTTCATTCATCGGTCGAACCCCCGGAACCCGAGGCTACGGTGGTCTTTGACCCAAGACGCGAAGATTCAAACCAGAGGAGCCCTCTTTGTCCGAACCGAAATCGTTCACCAGTCTCCGGGATTTCATCGACTTTCTGCAACGGCGGGGACAACTGGTCCGGGTGACCGTCGAGGTCGATCCGCATCTGGAGATCACCGAGATCTGTACGCGGTTGTTGAAAACCGAAGGACCCGCCGTGTTGTTCGAGCGGGTGCGGGGGTTCGACATGCCGGTGTTGGCCAACCTGTTCGGTACCCAGGAGCGGGTCGGTTTGGCCGTCGGTCGCTCCCTGGCCGGGTTGGAGGAGCTGGGCGTGCTGTTGGCGGAGTTGAAACAGCCGGAACCACCCCGTGGCGTCGGCGGATTGATGGCGGTGGGCAGACGCTTTTCCCGGGTGCGGCACATGCCGGTTCGCCGCGTCCACAACCCCCCCTGTCGGGAGGTGATCCGCCAGGGTTCGGAAGTGGACCTGACGAAACTGCCGATTCAAACCTGTTGGCCGGGGGATGCCGGGCCGTTGGTGACCTGGCCGTTGGTGATCACCCGTGGCAAGGAGGGCGGAGCGGTCAACATCGGCATCTATCGCATGCAGCTGTTGGGCAGGAACCGTTTGATCATGCGCTGGCTCAAACATCGTGGCGGCGCCCAGCACGCCCGGGAGCACGGTGGCAAAATGCCGGTGGCGGTGGCCATCGGTTGTGATCCCGGCACCATCCTCGCCGCCGTGACGCCGATCCCGGAAACCCTGTCGGAATACGCCTTCGCCGGCCTGCTGCGGGAAAAGCGGGTGGAGACCACCCCCGGTTTGACGGTGCCGTTGCCGGTGCCGGCCCAAGCGGAAATCATCCTGGAAGGGACGGTCGATCTGACCGAGCTCGCCGCGGAGGGGCCGTTCGGCGACCATACCGGTTATTATAACGAGGTGGAAAAATTTCCGGTTTTCACCGTCCAAACCCTGACCATGCGCCGCCGGCCCATTTACCTCTCCACCCATACCGGCCGGCCGCCGGACGAACCGGCGATCCTGGCCCTGGCCCTGAACCGGGTTTTCGTGCCGTTGTTGAAAAAACAGTTTCCGGAAATCACCGATTTTCACCTCTCCATGGCCGCCTGCTCCTATCGATTGGCGGTGGTGTCGCTGAAAAAGGGCTATCCCGGCCACGCCTTCCGGGTGATGGTCGGCATCTGGGGATTTTTACGGCAGTTTCTCTATACCAAGGCGATCATCGTCATCGATGACGGCATCGCCGTGGACGACTGGCCGACAATTTTCGCCGGGATGGCGAACCATGTACACGCCGGACGCGATATCCAGATCCTGCACAACACCCCCATCGACTATCTCGATTTCGCCTCCACCCGGCCGGGACTGGGCGGCAAGCTGGGCATCGACGCCACCCGCAAACGGGGGGTTGAAGCGGACGCCGCCCCACCATTGCCACCGATCCGCATTGATCCGGGTTGGGAGCAGCGGTTGCGACAATCATTTCATTTCATCCGCGAGGTTCGCGCCAAGCCGGGCGGACGCATGGCGGTGGTCAAAATCATCGAAGGGGAACCGGGCCAGGGACGGCGGGCCATCGACGCCATCCTGGCCAAGGTGCCGCCCGGCGGTGGCGTCGATCAACTGTGGGTGGTGGACCGGGAGATCGATCCCGACTCCTGGGACGATCTGCTCTGGGTCCTGGCCACCCGTTTCGATCCGGCCCGGGATATGGTGTTGGAACGGGAGAGCGGCCGTTTCGCCCTGGATCTGACCCGGCGCGGCGAACCGGAGACCGGCCGCCGTTGGGGCGAGGTATTGACCATGGACGAAAAAACCCGCGAAAAAGTCAGCCGCCGCTGGAATGAATATGGGATCGGATGACGGAGGGCGGATGACGGAGGGCGGATGACGGAGGGCGGATGACGGAGGGCGGACCCATTCAGATCCCAGGCTACCCCCTTTACCGTTCGCGGAAACGGTAGGGCGGGGTTACGTCCCCGCCAATCTCCCGAACCATTCGGCGTTCCCGCCAATCTCCCAAGCCATTCGGCGGGGATGTAACCCCGCCCTACCATCCCGCCCTACCATGGGTATTCAATAAACCGCTTTACCAGTTTTCTCCCAACAGCTCGAAATAGGCCCGGGAGTGGGCACAGGCCGGGCAGGCGTCCGGGGCATCGGTACCCTCATGGCGGTAACCGCAGTTGAGACAACGCCAGGTGGTTGCGGTCTCACGCTGGAAAACCCGGTTCCGGGCGATGTTGTCCGCCAGTTCGAGAAACCGTTTTTCGTGCTGTTTTTCGGCGATGGCCACCGCCTCGAACACCCGGGCGATCTCTTCGAAACCCTCCTCCCGGGCGGTGCGGGCGAATGTCGGGTACATCTCGGTGTGCTCATGGTTTTCACCACCGGCCGCGGCACGCAGATTTTCTTCGGTGTTGCCAT
This sequence comes from uncultured Magnetococcales bacterium, assembly GCA_964344355.1. GTDB lineage: Bacteria > Pseudomonadota > Magnetococcia > Magnetococcales > CAYFNE01 > CAYFNE01. The sequence continues at coordinate 5,074 of CAYFNE010000165.1, read as the reverse complement.
TGCCTCCGGCATGGAACGTGGCGGTGATCTCGACATCCCCCCCTTTGAGGAGCTTGAAGAAACGGCTGGCATGGGCCTTTTCCTGAACGGCGGTCTCCTCGAAAATGCGCGATATTTGAACAAAACCCTCCTTTTTGGCCTTGCTGGCGAAAAATTCATAGCGGTTCCGGGCCTGGGACTCCCCGGCGAAGGCGGTTAACAAATTTTTTTCGCTTTGACTACCCTTCAGATCATTCACAACGATTCTCCCTCATGGAATCAATACAAGTTCAGGCAAATACCCTGTCCACCTGGTCGACGATGCCGGCATCCAGCGCGCCATCGTCCCGTATGCGGCCGATGATCTCCATGGTCCGGGTGTGGCTCAGGGATTGCCGATAGGGACGTTCCTCGGTCAGGGCCTGGTAGATGTCGAGGACCGTCAGCAGACGGGCGTTGAAATCCAGTTCCCTGGCGCCGATGCCCAGCGGATAACCGCCACCATCCAGTTTTTCATGGTGATTGGCCGCCCATTCAGTGATCTCCGCAAATCCGGGAATGCGTTCGAGGCACAAACGGGTGTAATAGGTGTGAATATTGACCGTGCGCCGTTCCTGGTCGGTGAGCCGGCCCGGTTTGTCGAGAATGGCGTTGGGAACCGCCAGCTTGCCGACATCATGCAGACTGGCGGCGATGCGCAGCTTCACCCGCTCCTCGTCGTCCATGCCGAAATGAGCGGCCATCCGGTCGGCCTTCTCCTCCAGGCCACTGGAGTGACGCCGGGTGAACCGTGATTTGGAGTCGATGATGCGACTGAAAACCCGGGAGACTTCCAGTACCCGTTGCCAATCCATTTCCATGCTCAGGTCCGGCATGATCCGATTCAGGGCCGCGTCGATGAATGGATCGCGCAGATCATACCAGAAGGCGGGCCGTCGGCTGACCTCCAGGAAAACCTCTACCAGTTGTGGAGAGAACAGGCGGCCTTTCCGTTGGCGGATGAATTGGGTGATCGTTTCCCAGTTGGCGGCATCGGGGGTTTGAAAACGGCATCTCAGATCGGTCAGATCAGCCAGGCCGATGATGCGCGCCATCAGCGGAATGGCCTCTCCCCGTTTGCCGAAAAAACCGGAACCATCCCAGTTTTCATGATGATATTCGATGATGCCGGGATTGTTGGTTTGAAACGGGAATTCGGTAACGTTCTCTTCGCCGATCCGGCAATGGGCGGGCAGATCCTCCACCTGATAAAGACGGTCGAACGGGCCATCGGTATGGGTCAACCGCTCCTCGGCCAAACCGTTGTCGTGTAGAATGGCCAGGGCGGCGATATCGAAAATTTTTCCCTGTGAAAGACCCATGGCCCGGGCCATGCTCATGGAGACATAAGCCACCCGTTTGCCATGATTGGTGGTCACCCCCAGCAGTTCACTCTCCACGCAATCGATGGCGAAGGAGAGGCCGAGTAGATAGCGGTTGAGATTGAATCGCATCGTAACTCTTTCAAGGGTTACCCCACCGGGGCCGGAAGGATAATCCGGCCCCGGCGGAAGGATCAAAGTTCGTCAACGTGTTGGCTCAAATATTCGGCCACGCCTTCGGTACTGCCCTTCATGCCGCTTTTGCCCTTTTGCCAGCCGGCCGGACATACTTCACCATGTTCCTCGGTGAACTGCAATGCATCGATCATGCGCAACATTTCGTCGACGTTGCGGCCCAGGGGCAGATCGTTGACCACCTGGTGGCGAACGATGCCCTCCTTGTCGATCAGGAACGAACCGCGCAGGGCGATGCCGGGTCCGGTGAGCAGATCATAGTCGCCGCAGATCTGTTTGGAGATGTCGGCCACCAGGGGATATTGGACGTTGCCGATGCCACCCTTGTTGACCGGGGTGTTTTTCCAGGCCAGATGGGAAAAATGGCTGTCGATGGAGACGCCGATCACCTCGGTGTTGCGTTTTTTGAATTCTTCCAGACGGTGATCGAAGGCGATCAACTCCGAGGGGCAGACGAAGGTGAAATCGAGGGGATAGAAAAACAGCACCACATATTTTCCCCGGTGGTCCGACAGTTTGAAATCCTCCTTGATTTCATTGTCGGGCATGACGGTGGCGGCGGTAAAATCGGGGGCCGGTTTGGTGACCAAAACGCTCATGAAACACTCCTTTTTTCGTTACTTGAATGAAAGCCGGCCGGTCACCGGGACGGCGGGAGACGGGCCGGTCAATGGCTATGGTGGTTTTTGATGTTGTGAACCGGACAGCGGTCCGGCGGGTTGGCCGGTTCCGCTGTGAACAGATCATTGAAATCAAAACGATGAACCTTTATTCGGGAAAGCTCGCCGGCGCGGTTTTATCCTGCCACCCTTCACCGCTCAGGGCTTCCATGAATGCCACGAGGTCCGCTTTCTCCTGGGCGGTCAGGTTCAGCTTTTTACCCATGGTTTCATCGAGCAGTTCGTTTTGAATACCACCTTGATCATAAAACGCGACCACCTGGGCCAGGGTGGCGTGACGGCCATCGTGCATGTAGGGACCGGTGTTGGCGATGTCACGCAGGGTCGGCGTCTTGAAGGCGCCGATGTCGCCCAACTCCTTGGTTACCCCGTAGCGGCCCACGTCCACCTTGTCCTTGTCCCAGTCGACGCCGAGATTGTGAAACCGTTCATCGGTAAAGTTGAATCCCTTGTGACACTGGGTGCAGTTGGCCTTGCCTTCAAACAGCTCCATGCCGCGCACCTGCGATGCGGTCATTGCTTTCTTGTCGCCGTTCTTATAGCGGTCGAAGGGGGCGTTGCCGGATACCACGGTTCGTTCGAAGGTGGCGATGGCCTTGGCGATGCCGTCCAGGGTAACCTCGGTACCGAACACCTTTTTGAACCAGGCGACATACCCGGGGATGGCGTTCAGTTTGGCCACCGCCTCGTCATGGTTGGGCATGCCCATCTCGATGGGGTTGGTGATCGGTCCCTTGGCCTGCTCTTCCAGCGATGGCACCCGGCCATCCCAGAACTGCCCCTTGCTGAACAGCCGGTTGATCACCGTCGGCGCGCTCCGTCCCCCTTTCTGGGCATGGATGCCCAGGGAGACCGGTTGCGCATCCCCGAAACCCATGTTGGGGTGGTGGCAGGTGGCACAGGCGATGGTGTCATTTTTGGACAGACGATGATCGAAATAGAGCGCCCGGCCCAACTCGATCTTCTCCCTGGTGATCGGGTTGTCCACGGGAACGAGTGCATCTCGTGGGTTCAACCCCAGGGGCAGGTTGAGTAGCACCCGCTCCTCCTTGGTCGGTTTTCTGAACGTCACTTCCGCCGCGGATACCGTATCAACCATGGCCACCGTGGCGGCCGTCGCCACCAATACGCCAAAAAACAATTTTTTCATCTTGCCCGTCTCCCGAAACAAAGTGGATAAAATCATCGGTTTGAATGTGCCGTGAGACGGAATGATAGGCAGAAAATATCAATCTGTATAATACTATTTATCTATACTATCCATAGGCTTTACCTATCATCTGCATTGATCAAGGTGACCCCGGTCGGTGGTTTGGTCCGGACGGCGGTGGCCAAGGCATCGATGACCGCCGGTCTCGGGAAGGAGGCGCGCCAGGCCAACGCCGCCCGTCGGCTGGGGACCGGCTGGGAAAAATGGATGTAGCGGATGAACTGGTTCTCCTTGGCCGGGCAGGCGGGTGTGTTGCACAGCAGGTTGTCGACGGCGGTGACCGGCAGGACGCTGACGCCGGCGCCGGTGGCCACCATGTGACGAATGGTCTCCAGGGAACTGCCTTCGATGATGTTGCCGGCGCCTTTGGCGGTATCGTCCAGGTGCTGGCAACAGGGACAGATCTCCAACACCTGATCCCGAAAACAGTTGCCCTTGCCGAGCAGCAACAGGGCTTCCCCGGCCAGTTCATCGCCGCGCAGATCGTTCCTGTTCTCCCAGGGGTGACCGCTGGGAACGGCGGCCACGAACGGTTCATCATAGAGGGGCAACACCTCCAGGCCATGTTCCTGGAAGGGCAGGGCGATGAAGATCACATCCACCTCCCCCTGTTTGAGACGGTCGGTGAGGACGCCGGTATAGTTTTCCTCCACCATCAGCGTCATTTTCGGGGCGATTTGGTGAAAGGTGGGGATCAGGTGGGGAAACAGATAGGGACCGATGGTCATGATGGCGCCGATGCTCAACCGTCCGACCAGGGGATCGGTGCCACCCCCGGCGATCTGTTTGATCAGGTCCACCTCTTCAAGGACCTTCTGCGCCTGCTCCAGCACCTCCCGGCCCCGGTCGGTGATCTTGATTTCATTCTTGAACCGCTCGAACAGTGCAATCCCCAACTCCTCTTCCAGGTGTTTCACCGCCACGCTCAGGGAGGGTTGGCTGACATGGCACACCTTGGCGGCGCGGCTGAAATTTTTTTGCCGCGCCACGGCCAGGGCATATTTCAATTGGTTCAGGTTCATGGTATCTTCAAAGGTTCAATAATCAAAAGAGTATGTCGTTCTCATTGAAAGTCCAGCGGTCTTTCCATGTTCAACCCACGTAAAACGGTTTCGGGACTTGCCGCGACCCTGTTTATTCTCGCCCAGGTATACGCCGTTGTCCACGCGCTGGATGCCGAAGGGCATGAACACGATCCGGCCTGTGAACGGTGTCTTCAGCTCGCCAACCTTGAACAGGGCCTCATTGGCGATTCGCCGCCCACCCTTTTTCGCCACACGGCCCCAGTGGGCGTGGATTCCATCCACCATCCGCTTTTCCTCAGTCGCCATCCTCCCCATCGCCCCCGGGCGCCTCCCGTCCATCTGTCCGGGTAGACGCTGGCAGTCCTTTTCATCCAATCAATTTTTCGAACGTTGACAGCGCCTCCCGGTGATAATGGCCGGGGCGGCCCGTCCAGGTGCGTTCGATCGGGAGCGGATCATGAAAAAAAACAGATGGTCGTACATTCTCCTGTTGCTGCTGGCCAGCAATGGCGCCCCTGTCAGTGGCCTGACCGAAGAGGCACGCCCCCATGTCCATGGCATCGGACAATTGTAAGCGATTGGCAAACCCCAGGCTCCCGCGTCAGAATTTTTTCTGCCATGCTT
>CAYFNE010000164.1:0-8391 GCA_964344355.1 uncultured Magnetococcales bacterium | reverse complement strand
CTTTGCAGGATCTGGAGCGAATTCTACATCAAGTCGATCTCGGTGCTTTCTCAGTTTCAGAGTTTCGCATTTTTTCTTTTGGAGGTGTTCTTAACCATCTTCCACCAGAGGATATGGTTTTCTTGACGGACCGCCTTTTAGATGCTAGCCCAGATGGTGCGTGGATCGCACTGGATATCCTATTGATGTATCGGCATGGGGTAACAGGGAAGTGGGATATTCATCGTTCGCAATTCCGCAAAATTATCATGCATCCAAATCTGGACCTTTCAAAATCGGCAAATAATATGGATTTGGAACATTGGAAATCAGTTGCGGAAAAGCTGTTAGATGAAACCGACCCGGATCTTGTCCGCTACCTGACCGAGTTCATAACAAATGCATGCAAAATAGATCAATCAGTTCTCAATTATAATCATGCTTTTGTCCCTGTGCTGGAAAGGGCTATTTTAAATGATCGTGAAGCTGCTTGGCCTATTCTGAGTTCCGCGTTACTAGTCGATGATCCATTGTATGTCTATCGACTCCAAACCATTGTTGGGAATAGGTTTGATAATGGAGGTGCTCCAGGAGTTCTGTTTTCATTAGCGGATGATTTCCTTTTTTCATGGTGTGAACAACATCCAATAAAGGCCCCGCCTATCATTGCGAAGATTATGCCGCTGATCAGGCAGGTTGATGAACAATGGACGTGGTATCCTTTGGCTCGATCCATAATTGATCGATTTGGAAACCAAAAAAGAGTTCTCTCGGAAATTAGCGCCAATTTGGGAACTTACTCCAGGGTAGGGTCTCATGTTCCTTATCTTCAGAGACAAGTTCAACCTTTCGAGGAACTTCGGAATCATTCGTTACTAAAGGTACGTCTGTGGGCAGAAAGACATTCGAGATATCTGAAAGAACAAATTCAGTCAGAAAAAGACCGTGATGCAGAACACGATTGGGGAATTTATTAGTGGCCAACACTATTTGTTGTTGTGCCTGTCCCACATCGTTACCCACATCTTTTTGCTCCGAAAAAAACAATGCAAAATCAACATGATGCGATGGCAGTCCTTCTCAAGTAGCAGATTTCAAGGCTCTCCAGAGGCATTGAAATGGACTCATAATCGGGAAATCGCGGCTTGAGCCCCATGAAAAGGCCAATTTCGCCCCCTAAAACTGGATTTTGAGTGGCTTCTGGTCCATGCATTCTCGAAAAATATGAAGCGTAACCAGTAGTTAATGCGCATGATTTTGACTTGTTGGTAACGATGTGGCCTGTCCCTCCCGCAAACCTCGTCCGACTCGGTTCCTGGGGCGGGAGCGGGGTGGGTGAGCGATTTTTCTGGACGGGACGGCGGATTTTCTAGAGAATCAGACGATCCGATGAGTCCATCGAGGCTGAAATCCGATGATTTCCGCTGGATTTGGCGCGAGCCATCGGAGCGGTATTGTTGGATTCGCTCTTTGACAACCAGGACCGGAAGTTGAATCAGGCCGCTTTGCGCCGGTACTGGTGATGCGGGCCGCCTGGATGTGGAATGGTGATCACCCCTCCAACGTTGAGTGGCGGTGCCGTACGGGATATCGAGCAGTTTTTGTTCAGGCCAGGATGTGTGCGTACAACGGCACCAAAGCCAGGACAGCCAGCCTCGGAGAATGCGATTCTTGTGTTCAAGTCGAGCTTTTTTTGGATGCAGGTGCTTCAGAACGTAAAGTTGATGCCGCAACGAAGAGGGGTGGGATGTCGGGCATGGTGTGCCTTCACGGGATGATGATAGGAGGTGTTGTTGGCCGATCACGATACGGGATACAAGCAGCTGTTCAGTCATGCCGACATGGTTCGGGACCTTCTTCAAGGCTTCGTCCGGGAGGAATGGGTCAAGCAGCTTGATTTCGCCAGTCTGGAGAAGGTCAGTGGCAGCTATGTGACTGATGATCTGCGCGATCGTGCAGACGACGTGGTCTGGCGTGTGCGGTGGGGTGGTGAGTGGCTATACGTCTATCTGCTGCTGGAGTTTCAGTCCACGGTGGACTGGATGATGTCGGTGCGGATGACCGCCTATGTGATGTTGTTGTACCAAGATCTGGTCAAATCCGGGAAGGTGAAACACGGTGCGCAACTTCCGCCGGTGTTGCCGGTAGTACTGTACAATGGTAAACCGATCTGGACGGCGGTCCAGGACGTCGGTGATCTGATTGTCACTGTTCCTGGAGGGCTGGATCGCTATCGTCCCCGGATGCGCTATCTGCTCATCGACGAGGTGCGATATGGAAATGCCGAACTGGAGTCGATGAAAAACCTGTCTGCGGCGTTGTTTCGGCTGGAAAAGAGTCGCACCCCACAGGAGATACGGGAGGTGTTGAAGAGCCTGATCAACTGGCTCAAGACACCGGATCAGTTGAGTCTGAGGCGGGCGTTTACGGTGATGCTTGGACGGGTATTGTTGCCCAGGCGAGTACCGGGACAGTCGGTCCCGGAATTGAATGACTTGCAGGAGGTGGATGCCATGTTGGCCGAGACTGTACAGGAGTGGACTAAAAAGTGGAAAGCGGAAGGCCGCCAGGAAGGTGAGGCTGCCCTCCTGCTTCGCCAGCTTCAACGACGCTTCGGATCTTTGCCAGCCGACCTCACTGAAAAAGTCCGTTTAGCCGACCGAACGACATTGGAAACGTGGGGCGATCGAGTTTTGGATGCTCAGTCATTGGACGATGTTTTTGTGTGAAATTTGGCATCCTGCGATCCGCAACCACTTGATTTTGCAGAGCTCTATTTCGTTTCCAGTGCATCACACTCGACCAAATGGGAGTCGGATATTCTGAAAAAAGGCTCAAAAACATTCTGAGAATATTTCGATGCCAGTTGCTCTCGCTCCGCCAGCCATAAGTCTCTAATTTTTCTCAGTTTTTTCTCTCTGAAATACCCCTCGGGACACCCCGAAAAAACCCCAATGTTTCCAATGGTTAGCGCAACCGGTTTTTCATGAACAACCCCCTCAACCCCACCCACCCCCTCCAAAAAAAGCCGGATTTTCTCTAAATACCCCCCATTTCTCAAAATCAACCCAACCTGGGCCGAGTGGGTGGGGATAGAGAAATCAATGGGTTACAAATCAAAATTTCGAAATCGTCGATGGTTCACGAAGGAAACCGGGTTCGAACCGCCGGGTGGTTGTGGGTGATTTTTGGTGGGCGAGGAGGGCTGGGATCAAAACGGGCAATCACTGCCGGCGTCTTCTTCCGCCCATCTGGCCGAAAAAAATACCTTTGAAACAACAGCTTGGAAAACTGTGTGGGGCCGGGTGTTGAAAGCCGGTTTACGTACGGTGGGTAACTATCGATCTCATCAGGTCCAGGGCGATGGACAACTCCCTGTCGGTGAGGGATGCAGCGAGGGTACGGGCTGTTTCCTCCAGCCTCACTCGGTTCTTGGATAGATTGGCGGATTTTTCCACATCCTCGAAAAAATCCCGAACCGGCATCTCCAACACCTGCCCGATCCGCTCCAGGGTTTCCAGGCCGGTATAGGCATGGCCGCGCTCGATGTTGGAGATGGTTTCCACCGCTTTCTCCACCGCTTCCGCCAGCTGCTCTTGGGTGAGACGTCGCCGTTTACGGCCTTCCCTCACCTTCGACCCGATGTGCTCTTTCATGTCCATGGCTGACCCCAAACTCTAAATGCGGCTTCGGGTCTTGACCATTACATCACACTGCGTATTTATATTGTGAAACGCAATCTCATAAAACATGTGGCGCAAAACCGGACAGAGGGGTCAACCGGTGCAACTGGCGGCATCTTTCATGCGGTGGACAGGGGGACTGGGGATGCTCTTCTCCTTCTTGCTCTCCTGCCAAGCCCTTGCCTCCCCCGTTTCCCTGGAAGGGAGCGTCGCATATCACCAGGCCCGCGCCCGGATGGTGGAACTGACCGCCAAATTCAGGGCCAACTCGGCTTTTTATACCTCCCGCAAATTCAATGAAGCCCAGACCAGGGCGCTGTTCATCGATGAATTTTTTTCGATCCTCGGCTGGGATGTCCGCAATGGGAAACAGGTGTTCCTTTATCAACAGGAGGTGGTCCCGGAAGCCCGGCTGAAAATCGGCCGGACCATGAGGTATGCGGATTATGCGTTCCGGCTCGGGGGCCGGACGGTGCTCTTTGTCGAGGCCAAGGCGGCGCATCAGAGCCTGGAAAATCCCAAGCACATTTTCCAGGCCAAACGCTATGCGTTTTCGTCGATGCCGGTGGAGTTGGCGGTGTTGACGGATTTCGAGGAGTTCCGGGTTTTTGATGCCCGGATCCGCCCCGATATCGGCAAACCCGACAGGGGGTTGATGAAAATCTTCTCCTTACACTATCGGGACTATCCCGCCAATTTTGACCGGCTGTGGAAAACTTTTTCCCGAAAGGCGGTCATGGGCGGTTCGATTGATAGACTGTTGCTGGAAACCGATCCCGGCCGGGTGCGGATCACCGCCGATCAGGCCTTCGTCAAGGATCTGGACCGCGCCCGGTTGCTGCTGGGGCAAGACCTGTATGCCAACAACCCCGGTCTCACCGAAGAACGGCTCAACCGAGCCACCCTGCACACTTTGAATCAACTGGTCTTCTCCCGCATCCTCGAAGACCGCGGAATCGAACCGACGGGCCGGCTCCGGTCGGTCCTCAATACCTGGAATCAAAGTCCCGAAAAAACGCTGTCCGCCGCCCTGGCAAAAGAGTTCGAACGCTTTCAAAAACGCTATAACGGTGTCATCTTCAGGCCGCATTTTTCCGATGATTTCACCATCGGCGATGCCGTCCTGGAAAAGATCATCTTGAATCTTTATCCCCCCCGATCCCCCTACATTTTGGCGATGATCCCGGTGTCGGTCCTGGGGGAGGCCTATGAACAACATTTGGCCCGGCGGCTGGAAATCAAAAAGGGACAGGTGTTTCTTTCCAAAAGACCGCAGGTCCGCAAGGCGGGCGGGGTGTTTTACACGCCGGAGTGGATTACCGGATACATCGTCTCCCGCACCCTTGGACCAAAGCTGAAAGGCAAAGCCCCGACGGATCTCGGCACCATCAAAACGCTGGATCCGGCTTGCGGCAGCGGCGCTTTCACCGTCGAGGTGGCCCGGCGGCTGATGGCCTACGCCCGGGATTATTACGCCCGGCACCCGGAAACCATTCAGGGCCTGGACACCGAATTCCCGGACGCCTATCGATTGCCGGATGGCCGCTACAAACTGTCGGTGCGGAAAAAGGCGGAATTGATTCAGGATTCGATTTTCTGCGTGGATGTCGATCCCAAGGCAGTTGAAATCACAAAGTTTTGGCTTTATGTCCTGATGCTCGAAGAGGAAGGATCGTATATCGTCACTGAGGAACGGAAATACAAGGTGCTGTATCGGGTCTGGCCGGAAAAGATTGAAAATTTCACGCTTCCCAGCTTGGATCAGAACGTTGTCTGGGGCAATGCCCTGGTCGGGCCGGATTTTTCAACCGACCCGGCGGAACGAATGCGTATCCGGGCTTTCGACTGGCAAAAGGACAACCTGAAGATAGCTGCCATTTTGGAACGGGGCGGTTTTGATGTGGTGGTTGGGAATCCACCGTATCTGTCGACCCGGTCGATGAACCGGGTGATCCCGGGCCAGTACGCCTATCTACGAACGCGCTACAAAAGCCTGAGCGAAAAACAACCGGATCTCTCCTTCGGGTTTGTCGAGAAGGGGGTTGACCTTCTGAACCGCACGGGCCGTCTGGGATACATCATCACCAACCGGTTTTTGTACAATGAGGCCGGGGAAAATCTGCGGCGGCTGATCGCCGATGGTAGAATGGTGGAGGAGATCATCAATTTTGGTCCCAGCCCGATTTTCGAGGGGGTGGATATCGCCACTGCCACCCTCATCCTGAACCGCTCCGGCAACGCCACGTTCAAATATGCCAAGGTTCATGAGATGGAGAGGCCGGAGCGGATCCTCGGCCATCTGGATGCGAATTCCCGGGAGGAGGAGAAATTTTTTGTTCGGACCATCCCGGTTGGGCAGTTGTCCAGAAGAAGATGGGGATTCGCGCCTCCGAGCCGGATGAAACTGCTGGAGGCTATGGAGGGGCAACCGCTTCGGTTGCGGGATGTAGCGGAATCATTTGTGGGAGTGAAGACAGGGGCCAATAATGTTTTCATCGTCACAATCCTCAAGGAGGATGGAAACAAGGCACTGATTTTTTCAAAGGAAACCAATCGTCGCCATTGGATCGAAAAGGAAACTCTACGCCCTTTAATGCGTAGCCGTGATGTTGTCCGCCATCGACCTCTCCGGAACAAGTCCTGGCTGGTATGGGCGTACAATGACAAGTGGGAGCCATTGCCTGAAACAATTCTTGAAACCTCTTTCCCACTTGCCCATGCATATCTCCTGGAAAACCAGGAAAAGCTTAGAAACAGAGGACCAGTCAAATCTGGCCGCGCCACATGGTATGGACTGGAAGTGCCAGGCAATTCCAATATCATGCAAAAGCCCAAACTGGTCACCGGATGGAAAGGGAGGCAGACCGCCATTGGAATTGACCGTTATGGCGACATGTTTATGGTAATGACAGGGATGTCTGCGGCGATCGTACCAATGGATGGCGCCCCGACTCTCGAGGCTCTTCTGGGCCTTCTTGGAAGCGCCGCCGCCCGAACCTTCGTGGAGACATACAGCCCAGAGTTCAGCGGGGGGGACCCCATCCTTCCCCCCACCATCTTGGACACCATCCCCATCGTTCCCCTGACCCCCGAATCTACCCCTCTCTATCAAGCCATCGGCGAAAAGGTCAAGATGATCCTGGCGCTACCCGACACCCCGGCGGGGCGGAAACGGCAGAAAAGCCTTGAGGCGGAAATCGATACCCTGGTGGAGGAATTGTACGGGGTCAAGACGGCCCGGAAACGGAAGGCGGCATAATCGGCGTTTTCAGACCGGGCGGCGGTGATGATTGCGGTCCGTTCCTGTCTATTTCGAGGACGGCCCAACGGTGGTGGACAGGGGCGCGGTCGGCACCAGATGCAGGTCTTCGCGCAATTCCAGCGCCCCCGCCTGGACAAGCTCTTCGATGATCATGCGGGCGTGCGCCTCTTTCACGTTGCTGTCTCTGGCCACCGCTTTGGCATTCACATCCATCACCTGATTCAAAAAAACCGCCTCCTCTTCCTCACTGATCTCCCGCTGGGAAATCGGTGACTCTTCGACCAGTTGCGCAAGCTCCGAATTCATTTTTGTGATAGCGGCGGAAAGGGCCGCCGACCGCTTTTTCCCAGGCTGGGAGGAACGCTTGCGCCCAGCCCGCTTCCGGGCGGCCCGGGCCTGCGCTCTTGTCTTCTTTGCGGATGGTTTTCGCGGCATATCGAACTGGAAATCAGATGAGGAAAGGGCAACGCACCATCATGGGCGGAAGATTTTGTTCCTGTCTCGGCGGATTATACCCGCTGATTTCAAAAAATACCCGTTACTCCGATATCCCATCATCCCGGCCCGCAGCCTCTTCCGCAGAGTCCCGCGCCTCCCGAAGCAGCCGCTGGGCCGTACCCAGCAGTTCCGCAACCAGATGAGTGGCCGTGCTGAGGGTGTCCGCCGGAATTTCAATCTGCTCCCGGCCTTCCGAACACTCGGCGATCAGTCTGGAAACGGCACTGGCGCGGCGAAGGGACATATGGATGGCGTCGAACTGGTCGATGGTCAGATTCATCGGCGCACTCCTTGGATGGTGATGGCGAATCGGATTGCAGGGGCGGTCACATTGTACGATGCGATAAAGTTCATTCGAGCCCTCCTGGCAGGTTTTCTCAAAACTGGAACCCATTGCCCCGTCAGCAAAAATAACTTTTCCTACGTTTTCTGTAGGCTACCTAATAAGTAGTTTAAATTGCAATGAAAATCCGAAACTTTCTTCCCCATCCGATCAGAAAGGACGGAACGGCATGGGTGAGAAGGAAAATATTGCGCTCTTTGGGCAGCGCTTAAAAGAAGCCAGGTTGCAAACTGGAATTTCCCAAAAACAGCTCGGAATCCAGATCGGCCTGGACGAGGGCGTCGCCTCCCCACGCATCAACCGCTATGAACGCGGCGTCATGCAACCCTCCGATATCGAAACAGCGGAACGTCTCGCCCAGGTTCTCCAGGTACCGGCGGCATTTTTCTACACCCGGGATGATGTCCTGGCCGAGATCATTCTGCTGGCCGGGAAAATGGAGGATGAAGAGCGGTTGAGGCTGTTGGAAGGGTTGCGTGGCAGTCCAGGAGCGGCCACTTGATGTATTTAATATCCAACTAAAAGCCAACGGAAATCAGCAGCAGACCAGGGCAGAAAGGCGAGCGCCCCAAAAATTCGGTCGTGTATCGTAATGACCTAACCCGGTCTCGCTGGGAACAAAACCC
>CAYFNE010000163.1:6432-8438 GCA_964344355.1 uncultured Magnetococcales bacterium | reverse complement strand
AGGCAGGATGATTTTCGTGCCATTTTGAACAAGACTTCACCGCTAAGGGACTAATGGATGGAAGGCACTCTGGAAGCTGAAAAAAAGGTTTTTACTTTCATTAATTGAGGTCCAGGGGGTTTGCCCCCTGGCGGGTGTGGACAGCGCCCACGATTTTGACTTTGGTGTTGACTTTGGTTTTGCGCGTTTTTCACAATAGCGCCTTTTGCGTTTTTCAGCAAAAGGCGCGCAAACGCGCATCAGACAGTCGCCGGCGCTTGTACCGGCGAGCCTCGGAATGCCTTGTTGCGCGGTTTTTGCGCAACAAGGCATTCACTTTGTCCATCGTCGGAACAGGTCTCTGACATCAGACCATTGTTAAATTGAAACGGTATTATCGCAGGGGCCATGCCGGCAACGGTCGATCGGAATTCATCCGCCATTCGCATGGGCATGAAAGAATCCCTCAATCCCTTTTCGCAAAACCGGAAAACGGCATCAATCCCGTTCGGCGGCGATTCCCCAACCGGTGACCCGGTTGCCGGTCGATTCCATGCCTTTGCGGATAAAGGTGTTGGACCGTTTCCGGGTCGGGGTGGCGGTCGCCTTCGACCGCGACCGGGTGGACCGTCGGTTGGTTTTGCCTGTTACCCGTTTTGGCGCCGTCCGGTCTTTTTTCAAGGTGGCCACCACCCGGGAGATGGTGTCGTCGGCGACCAGGATGTCGCCGATCCAGTTTTCATACCCTTTCCTCTTCAGGATGAGGGTGTGCCACCCGGGTTCCAGGCCGCTGAACTCGCCCGGGGTTTGGCCCATCCGCCGACCGTCCACGTACCAATCGACATCGCCGGGTTCACTCATGACCTCGATCCGTCCCGCCGCGGCCGGGGCAGTGGGGGTGGCGGCGACCGGGGGCGGCGGATCCGTTTGGCTCACCGCGGACCGACCGGCATCCGTGGCGGCGAAGGCCGGCAATCCGCGGCTGCTCAACGCCATAAAGGCGGAATAGGAGGGGTTGTCCGGAACGGCCGTTTGTTTCTCTTCCTTTTCCGCTTCCTTTTCAACAACAACCGTATCACTCCCCTCCAGGGCCACCAGCGGAAAATCCTCCTGGCCGGTAAACAGCACCGGTGTCTGGTCATAAACCATGAATTGATGGGTCAGGGCGGTCATGCGGTTTTTGATGAAGGGCAGGACCTCCTTGACGAAGATGCGCCGGTCGGCCGGCGACCGGTCGGCATGGCCCTGCAAACCATCCAGGATCGCCTGGGTGAACAGTCCATGTCCCAGGGTATCCGCCTCCCGGGCGGATTGTTGGCCGGTGCTGGCGCTGGCGACATGAATGCCGGTCGCCGACACCCGTTTGGCCAGGGGACCTTTGATGGCCAGATGGGTGAAGGCATCCACCGCGCCGCCGGAAAAACAGGAATCCAGCAGGATGACGACCTGCCCCACCGGTAGATTGATGATATCCGAAAAAAGCCGTTTGGAGGGGAGGCCCTGCCGGCGAATGTCATCCTCTTCCAACCCATCGATTTCCCATGGAATGAAATACCACTCATCGTCGATGACGATACCATGACCGGCCAGATACAGGACCAACGTATCCCCCGGCTCCACCCCGGGCAGATTGAACAGGGTGTCGCGGATCCCCGTCCGCGTGGCCTGCCGGTCCATCAACGGATGGACCACCACCCGTTCGAACAGCGGTTTTCCCAGTGTTTCGAACCGCTCGATGATGCCCCGGGCATCGGCTACGCTGTATTTGAGGTCCAACTTTAAAAAATTGTTTTTATAGCTGTTGATGCCAACCGCCACCACATGGAGCACCGGTGGCGGCGGTACGCCCCGAACCTTGTGTGTCAACGAGGCCAGCGCCGGTTCGCTGATGATGCGATCATGGCGGCTCAGGGCCACGGCCCGGAACCGGTTCGGGCCATCGGTCAACCGCACCCGATAGCCGATGGTCTCCACGGCGCCGGTTTCCGGCGTCGCCTTTTGCACCCGGCGGCTGGTCCGGCGGCTGG
>CAYFNE010000163.1:0-6332 GCA_964344355.1 uncultured Magnetococcales bacterium | reverse complement strand
CCGGCGGCTGGTCCGGCGGCTGGCATCCAGCAGGTGACCGTTGTGAAACAGCCGCACCTCGTCGATGCCACCCCCCTGATCCCGGGCTTCAACCTGGACGATGATTTCACTGGGCCATTGGCCATCCCGGCCCCGCGGCAACCGCAGGGTGACCCCGGGGGGCAGTGGAAACCCTGCGGCGAGGTTCGACGGCGGGGTTTTCCCGGCGGCTTTGATTTCGTGACCGGCCAGGAGGCGTCCCAACAGCCCCGGGAGATAATAGCGTTCCAAAAACGCTTCCATGGAAAAGGATTGGCGGCGAACGGTATAACCGATGGCCTGCAACCGGTCATCCGCATCCCCATCCAGATTACCGTCGAAAAAACCGCTGCCGGTCAATACGGCCCAACCGGTCCGAAAGGAAAACAGCTGTGCGGTCTCGTTACCGGTCCGCCGATCCCATAATCGCAGCGCCTGATCGGCGCCGGCGGTGATCAAATGTCGACCGCTCGGCGTGAAGACCACGTCCCGCACCGTTTGAAAATGACCGGTCATGTGATGGAGCCGTTTGGCGCGGCGGCGTTTGGGCCATTGCCACGACACGATGCCGCGATCGCCGCTGGCGCTGGCCAAAAACCGCCCATCCCCACTGACCGCCAGGGCCGTTACCCGCTCCGAATGGGCCTTGAGCCGCTGAAATTTTTTTTCAGCCCCAATCACGTTTGACCACAACAGGATCTCACCGTTCCGGTAACCGGCGGCCAGTTTGTGGCTGCGCGGACGACCCCAGGCCAGACTGACCACGCCACCGCCGGATCCGCTCACCGTTTTTTCCAGGTTGCCTTTGAGCAGGTTCCAGATGTGTATGCCGCCGTCGCCACCATGGGCCAACCGTTTTCCATCGACGCTCAAGGCCAATGCGGTGACGGGCTTCCGTTGCGGATCCGAGAAGGTGGCCAGTGGTCTTGCCGATGTTCCATCCCACAAATGGATGACATCGCCGCCGCCGGTGGCGAAAAAACCCTTGGACCAATGGGCCGCCAGACCGGTTATCGGCCGTGAATGGGCCTGAAAACGCCGCAGTTGCCGCCTTTGCCACAAACTCCAGAGGGTTACGGCGCCATCATCGCCGGCCACCGCCAACAACACATCGGCCCTGGCCGATTCATTGGACTTGGTGAAAAATCCCAGTCCGGTCACTGCGCCGGCGTGGCCGGGCAGGATCCATATCTGTTGACCGGTGGTCAAATCCCAAACCTGTGTGGAACCGCTGGTACTGCCGGCCGCCAGCCAGTGTCCGTCGCCGCTGATGGCGACGGTATTCACGGTTTTGACATGGCGGGAACGGATGCTGCGGATGGGTTGGCGGAGGGGGAGCCGATAGACCGAACCACGCCGGTTGAGGGTGGGGGAGCGCCGGTTGGTCCGGGTGACCGGTTTTTTCGGTTTTTCGGCGGCGGGTTTTTCGGCGGCCTGGCCGGATCCGAAGGTGATCGGTATGGTGAAGATCAAACCGGTGGGTGCACGTCGCCGTGGCGGATCACAACACCCCTTTTCGCCATGATGCGGGGTCGCCAGCCGTTTTTGACCACTGGCCCGGATGGTGTCCGGCCAGAAAGAGACGGTCAGGGTGACCACGAGGAACACAGAAAAAAAATGTCGGGATATGGGCGTGACCATATGGGTCTCTCCTGTCCGGTCGGTATGATCCGCAAAAATGGTGAGGTCTGTTTTCCTTTGTTTCGAATAAGAGGTTTACAGTGGCAACCGGCCTGAAACGAAATCCGCGTCAGGTCGATTGTTGACCATCGTCCAAGACGTTTTCAACAACTCATTTTACCAACATTCAATATCGTCCCCGGAAATTCCGGCCATAACCACCCCGTGATCCGCCCCCGAAACGACGGGCGGTCAGGCGCATGCCGAGCTTTTCCACCTCCGCCTGCGGGATCTCCTTGAGGAACCGGGAGGGCATGGCCGGTTCCATGCGGTTGAAAAACAGGCGTCTCCTGGCGTTGCACAGGTAGAGTCGCTGTTTGGCCCGGGTCATGCCGACATAGGCCAGACGCCGTTCCTCCTCCAGTCCCGCCGGGCCGTCGTCCATGGCCAGCTTGTGCGGCAACAATCCCTCCTCCAGGCCGACCAGGAAGACGATGGGAAATTCCAAACCCTTGGCGGCGTGCAGGGTGGAGATGACCAGGCGTCCCTCTTTGTTTTGCTCATTGCGGCCCGGCGGGTCCGATTCCAGGGCCGCCTGTTCGAGAAACGACTGCAGATCCTCGGTCTGGACCAGAAAACCCCGCAACTCCCCGAGGTTGGCCTTTTTTTCATCCTCGCGTTCAACACCGTGCAGGGCGTCGAGATAACCGGAACTTTCCAACAACCGGTCCAACACCCGTTCGGCGGGATGTTCCCGGGCCAATGCCCGGCCATCGTCGATGGCGGCGACGAAGGCGGCCAGTTTGGTCAACGCCGCCGGTCCCAACCCCTTTTGTCCGATCAATCGCCGTGCCCCGTCCAACAGCGATCCCTCGATTTCGTCGGCAGCCTCCTGAATTTTGTTCAACACCATCGGTCCCAGCTTGCGCTTGGGCACATTGAGCACCCGTTCGAAGGCCAGATCGTCACGGGAGGAATAGACCAGACGCAGATAGGCGACGGCATCCTTGATCTCGGCGCGGTCCATGAACCGCAGACCGCCCACCACGTGATAGGGGATCAACTGGTTGTTCATCGCCTCTTCCAACACCCGGGTCTGATGGGCGGCCCGTACCAATACCGCCACCTGCTCATACCGGTTGTCGCTCACCAGCCGCGTCGCCTCAGAAGCGACGAAACGGGCTTCATCCCGGCCATCCTCGGCGGTGTAGAGCGCCACCTTGGGACCGGCCTCCCCATCGGTCACCAGGTTTTTGCCCATGCGGTTGCCATTGTGTTTGATCAACCGGTCGGCGACCTTGAGAATGTTGCCGGTGGAGCGGTAGTTTTTTTCCAACCGCACCACCTGGACATCGGGAAAATCCTCCTCGAACCGCAATATGTTGTCCAACCGCGCCCCACGCCAACTGTAGATGGCCTGATCATCATCCCCGACCACGCACAGATTGCCCTGACCGGCGGAAACCAGTTTCATCCACTCATATTGAACCTTGTTGGTGTCCTGATATTCATCCACCAGCACATGGTGGAACCGGCGCTGATAATCGGCCAAAATTTCCGGATGTTGCCGCCAAAGGGTCAAACAGTTGAACAGCAGATCGCCAAAATCCATGGCGTTGACCCGTTTCAACTCGGCTTGATAGTGCTTGAAAAATTCCACCACCGGCTGCCGATCCTTGGCGTAATGGATGTGCGCTTCGCCGATGTCGTCCGGTCCCAAACCATCATCCTTCCAGCGGGAGAAGGCGTGGGCCAGTCGTTTCTGGTTCCAGTAGGGATGGGAATAGTCCAGTTTTTCAATCAGTTTTTTAATCAGACTGATCTGATCGGCGCTGTCCAGTATGATGAAGTCTGGTTCATAGCCCAGGTGGTTGCCATGGTGGCGCAAAATGCGCGCCGACATGCCGTGAAAGGTGCCGATCCACAGCCGCCGGCCCGATTCGGCCGGCAATTGCAACAGGTCCAACACCCGTTCCCGCATCTCCCGGGCCGCCTTGTTGGTGAAGGTGACGGCGAGGAGGTCCTCCGGCCGTGCGGCGCCACTGTGGATCAGATAGGCCAAACGCCGGGTCAACACCCGGGTTTTGCCGGATCCGGCCCCGGCCAGGACCATCAACGGTCCGGTTTGAAAGGTAACGGCCTGATATTGACTGGGATTGAGTTGATCGAGTATGGGGGTGTCCACCCGCGGGCTCCATTGATTCGAGCCATGTGGCCCGGTGCTGAAATCAGGATGATAAAGAGGGTCGGGTTGCGGTCGGGGCTGCTAAACCGACGAACCGGTTTCCCGTTCCATCAAGGCGCGGTTGTAGGCGCGTATCACGTCATGATCGGTGATCACCCCCAACACCCGGCTGGGATCGCTGGCCGCCACCACCGGCAACTGTTCGACATTGTTGGCGCCCATGCGGCGGAAGGTGTCGTAGAGGGTCTCCTCGGGGGTGACCGTCACCAGTTTGGGGGTGGCGATATCCCGAACCAGAACCAGGTCTTCCAATCCCTCTTCGAAGGCGACGCCGCGGATGTCCTGGAAGGAGACGATGCCCTTCAGCCGCCCTTCGGCATCGACCACCAGAAAGTTTTCCTCCTTGGACTGCCGGATGCGCTCCTTGAACTGGCGGATGTTCATGGTATCCGAGATCGTTTCACACTCCCGGCACATCACCGAGGATACGGAGATATGCCGCAACAGCGTCGATTCCCGGCCCGATTCCAGGTCAATGCCATGACGGCCCAGGGCGCGGGTGTAGACCGAATCCCGGTAGAGTTGGTTGATCAACAGGGTGGCGACGATGGAGGCGACCATCAACGCCAGCATGATCCGATAGTCGCCGGTCAGCTCGAACAGGATCAGGATGGAGGCGATGGGCGCTCCCAACACCGCCGCCGCCATGGCACCCATGCCGACCAGGGTATAGGCCCCCGGTCCGGCGGACAGGGCCGGGAACAGGGCGTGGGCGTAGGTGCCGAAACCGCCGCCGACCATGGCGCCGAGGAACAGGCTGGGGGTGAAGACGCCGCCGGAAAAACCGCTGCCCAGGGTGACGGAGGTGGCGATGATCTTGACGAAAATCAGGGTGATCATCAACGGACCGGCCATCTCTTCGAGCAGGGCCAGGTTCATGGTGTCATAACCGACCCCCATGACCTGGGGAAAGATCAGGGCCATGGCGCCGAGGAGAAAACCGCCGATGATCGGTTTCAGGTAGCGGGGGATGGGAATTTTGGCGAACAGGTCTTCCGACTTGAAGAGCACGTGCATGAACAGGATGCCGGTGAGTCCGCACAGCAGCCCCAGTCCGACATAGGCGGGAATTTCCCAAGCCGACACCAACGTGTAGTGGGGGACGATGAAGGCGGGAAAATCGCCCAGGTGCAACCGGGCGATAACCGTGGCGATGACCGAGGAGAGAACGATGGGCGAAAAGGTGGCCAGACCGTAATCGGCCAGGATCACCTCCAGGGCGAACATCACCCCGGCGATGGGGGCGTTGAACGAGGCCGCCACCCCGGCCGCCGCCCCGCAACCGACCATGGTGCGCATGTGGCGGGTGGACATGTGCAGGTTGTGCCCGAACCAGGAGGCCAGGGTCGCCCCCAGATGGACCACGGGTCCTTCACGACCGACCGAACCGCCGCTGCCGATGGAGAGCGAGCAGGCGATCATTTTGCCGATGCCGTCGCGCATGTTCATCTTGCCGCCGTGCAGGGCCACCGCCGACATCACCTCCGGCACCCCGTGGCCCCGGGAGCCGGGAAACAGGAAATGAACCAGGGGGCCGATGATCAAACCGCCGATGGTCGGGATCAACAGGATCTGCCACCAGGGCAGGCCGTGGATGATCTCCACCACGTGTTCTTCGCCACTGCCCATGAAAAAAAACTGGAACAGTTCGATCAGGCTGCGGAAGACGATGGCCCCGTACCCGACCATCAAACCGATGATCACCGCCACCACCGACAGGATGATGTGTTCGTTGACCCCCAATTTTTGTAGAAAGCGCAGCATAAGAGTTTCAGATTTAAAGTAAGCCGACCGATAAGATACGCCAGAGGCACACGAGATGGAACGATACTAATCTCCCCGCCGGGGGTTCACAAGCGGTGACCTGAAGAAAGAGGCATTCAAGATGATCATTCAAAATTTCCCCGCCGTTTCACCCGTCACCGGCGCCGGCCGCAAGGGCGCGGTCACCACGGACGATCTGGAGATCACCCCGGCGGCGGCCCCGGTGGATTTGGTGACCCTCTCCGCCCGGGGGCGGACCCCGGACCTGGACATGTCGGCGCCGATGGCGGTGATCACCGAGGAGCGGGTGCGGATGAACCTGGTGGGTATCCTCCTGGAGACGCTGTTCGGCAAGGATGATACCACGGAAAACGAGGATCCCCAGGAGGCCCTCTACCGGGAGCTGGTCGAAGAACCGGCGGCGGAAAACGCCCTGGATGAGCTGGTCGATCCGTCATGATCCGTTCCGATCCGGTTCCTGCCGATATCACCGGCGCTCGAAACACCGTCGTTCCCTTCCGGGATCGATCCCCCATCTCTTGAACACACATGACCGTGGCGGGGGGCGGCCCGCCAAAGCCTGACGAATTGGAACAGGTGTCATGGATAATCGGGCCGCGGCAAATGAATTAGGCTGGAAGGATTTCCGGATCAGGCGTCCGGTCCCACTCCAACTCCAGCCCGT
>CAYFNE010000162.1:0-8509 GCA_964344355.1 uncultured Magnetococcales bacterium | reverse complement strand
ATCAGAGAAAATCTACACTTTAACGTACGTTAGGTCAAATGGACGCACCACCCGATTTCATGAATTCCTCCGCCATCACCATTTGACCGCAGCCACATTTGCATTGGAGTTCATCACGGGAAAAGTGGGGCCAGTCGGACATGTTTGTTTCCTGATGGTTTGAAGTTTGAAGGGAACGAACGGCTCTCGCCTGTATTGTTGTTTGTGTTTTTTGAACAATAAAAAGAATATGCAGGGATGTATGCGTGGTTTGAGGGAAAATTGGCAGGTGAAGGGATTCATCCATTTGTGAAATGAGTAAGAATTTTTTGATGGAATTTCGGATCGGCGGAATGGGGTGGTCATGTGGTGCATCTGCGGGTGGAAATGAAAAACCGGGTGATGGAAAATCCATTAACCATTGAGCGGGTTGCCGTTATGGGGTATTCAGGAAAAAACCATCCAGCCACCCGGGGGAAAAGCCATGGTCAGTCGAACCAGAAAAACCATTCATGTCTCCGATCTGGAAGAGATGCCGCTCGAAGAGTTGGTCAATCTGCGTTCTGAAATGGATGTTTTGATCAAGCGCAAACGCAAGACCATGGAAAAGGTCATCAAGAGTCAGATGGACGAGTTGGCCAAAGTGGCCGGTTATGATTCGGCCGAGGCCTTTCTCTCCGCCCGGTCGGGTACGGGCAGAACCGGGAGCGGAAAAGAGAAACCAGTGGTGAAATACCGCTCCAGGGAAGATAAAAATCTCACTTGGTCCGGCAGGGGGAAAGCGCCGGCTTGGTTGAGGGAGTATGAAAAGAAAGGGGGGAAACGGGAAGATCTTCAGGTTTGACGGAGGCGATTATAAACAGCGCATTACCCGGCACGATGAGACAGAGATCAAAAACGGCCTGGACGAAAACTCGCCCAAGCCGTTGAAACTATTGGTAACGAGGGAGAGACTTGAACTCTCGATACACGGATTATGAATCCGCAATTTGTATTTTTATCACACCCGCACTGTTTATCATAACCTCACTTTTTCAATGACATAGAAGGAACCGTTTGCTACCATCTGTCTATGGTTTTCGATATCTGGTGGTCACTTGTTGGTCACTCGTAAGATATGCGAACTTTTTGACAGGGTTCCAGGGGGCAGCCAATGAAACTCACCAAAAGGGCGATTGACCGGTTCGCCTACGCGGGAGGATGGGATGTTCGATGGGATGATGCGATTCCCGGGTTTGGGCTCAGGATTTACCCTACCGGCAGAAAGTCGTTCATCATTCGGTACCGTCATGCTGGAAGAAAACGTCTCCTGACTCTGGGGAACTACGGGGTGTTGACCTTGGAGCAGGCTCGGGCAGCAGCCAAAAAAGAGTTGGTGCGGGTTACAGAAGGCGGCGATCCTCCCTCTGGTCAACATGTTCAAGCCATGGAACAGGGTTCGCAAGGCGGCAGGGGTGGAAGATGTCCGTCTTCACGATTTGCGGCGCACAGTGGGTTCCTGGTTGGCACAAGCTGGAAACTCTCTCCATTTGATCGGGCGGGTTCTGAATCACTGCAACACATCCACCACGCAAGTCTATGCCCGGTTCGGTCAAGACACCGTGCGCGATGCCTTGGAGCAACACGGGCAGCGGTTAATGGCGGTGGCGGGCAAGGCGCCGGCGGCGGAAGTGGTGCCGATGAAACGGGCCAGTGAATGAAGGACTGGTTCAGCCATCGATTCGGATTGCGGGTTGTCCTCACCCACCATGCCAAGGAGCGGATGGAGCATCGAAAGATATCCGAACAAGAAGTTCGCGATCTGGTGGAAGAAGGAGATATTCGGGAAAAGGAAGATCCCCGCCATCTGTGGATTTTTCAAGCATTCCCAGGTCGGGGCGACAATCTGATATGTGCCGCAGTGGCAAAAGAAAACGTTCTGGTGATCAAAACTTTGATGACCCATTGGCAGGAGGATGAAGGATGAAAACCAAGTACTACCCTGAAGATGACATCCTGGTGATCCGTTTGAGTGATGCCCCCGTGGCCAAGGAGGTTTCCCAAAACTGGAACGTAAATATCAGCTATGCGGCCAATGGGGAGGTGGTGGAGATCGTCATTCTGGAAGCCAAAGAAAAAGGATTGTTTCCAGTCGAGACCGAAAAGCACGCCGCATAGATTCGGATACCCGGCATAGGTTGATCACCGAAAAGGCGGAACCCTGACCGCCCGCCGGGGGGATCGGTGGTCATGGCGGGGGTGTCCAGAGGCTGTGCCTCCTGGAAGTGGAAAAATACCAGGATACTCGAAATCAATCCGCGTGGTCACTCGTTGGTCACTCAACCAAAAACGGCTTAGACAGATGTCCGTCCAAGCCGTTGATTTTATTGGTAGCGAGGGAGAGACTTGAACTCTCGACACACGGATTATGAATCCGCAGCTCTAACCAGCTGAGCTACCCCGCCGTAATGAAGGCCCACAAATATGTAACCCCTCGTCGCTTCTGTCAACCCTCTTTGCCATGGATCAGGGGTTCCGGTTCGTTTGGGGGGACATATTCCTTGATGATGGGGGTGGGCAGGCCCAGTTTGGCGGCTCGGGCGCTCATCTCTTTGGCTTTCTCTTTGGTCGGAAAGGGACCCAGGATGACCTTGCGTACCGGCAGGTCCGCCTCCACCTTGACCAGACGCACCGGTTCAACGCCCAGGGCCTGGACCTTTTTCATCTCTTCGACCGAATAACTCAGCAGGATCGATTTGCTCAAGGAGAGAATATACCCTTCCCAGATCTCTTCGGTCCGGGCCAGGATGCCGCCGGCCTTGAGTTGCGCTTCGGCCGCTTTGGCCTCTTCCAGGGTTTTGAAAGGACCGACCTGTACATTGTTGAGATGTACCTGCTCCCGATAGGTCAAAATAAGCGGTTTCAGACCACTGTTACGAATACGTTCCACCAGGGAATCGGCGCCGATGCGTAGGACATAACTGCCCATTTGCACGACGTATCCTTCCGACTCCGGGGCCGGTGTGTCGCCGATCGAACGGGCGGCATTTTTTTTCGGGGCCGGTTTCTTGGGATCCTTTTTTTGGTTTTTTTTGATCCGCTCCGCCGCCAGGTCCTGAGCGGTGGTTTCGTTCGCCGGTGGCGCTTTTGTCTTCGACTGGGCGGGCTGGGCCGGTTTGGCCGGGGTGGTGTCCATTTTCGGCGCCGGGATGATCCGGGCACTGGACACGTCCGGCAGTGGCAGGATTTTTCCCGGCAGCAAGGGGCCGCGCCAGATTTGGCCGCTGTCGTTCTTGAGCAGATTGAGAACCAAAACCCCCATGTTGGCCGAAGCCAACAGACCGACCACGATCAGGGCCATCAACCGGTTCATGCGCGATGAAATCGATGCCACGGTTGCCTCCCTAACTGTTTCGTTCGTATAAAAGTCGCAGACCGGTCATGGTCAAAAACTCATCCACCATTTCAATGCGTTCGCTTTCCTTGGCGATCAGTCCGGCCAGACCGCCGGTGGCGATCACCCGGATCGGTTCGAAGCCCGACTCCGCGATCATCCGTTCAATCAATCCGTCCACCAGGGCCACATAGCCCCAAAAAAGTCCCGATCGCATGGAACCGACGGTATCCCGCCCGACCACCGTGCGCGGACGGGTCAGTTCGATGCGCGGCAGTTTGGCGGTTTTTTCGAACAATGCGTTCATCGACAATCCCAATCCCGGGGCGATGGCCCCGCCCAGATAGGCGCCTCGGGGATCGATCAGATCAAACGTGGTGGCGGTACCGAAATCGACCACGATCGCCGCCTCCCGCAACCGCTCGTAGGCGGCGACGGCATTGACGATCCGGTCGGCCCCCACTTCACGGGGATTGTCGTAGCGGATCGGCATTCCGGTCTTGAGCCCCGGACCGACCAGAACCGGGCTGGTACCGAAACGTTCCCGGAACAGGCTGGACAGGGCGGTTTGCACCGGCGGTACGACGCTGGAAATCGCCACACCGGAGATGCTTTTGACCGAAATGCCCGCCAATTGCAAGAGGTTGCTGATTAAAATTCCATATTCATCGCCGGTTTGATTGACCCGGGTGGCGATGCGCCAGTGATGCAACAGGCGATCGTCCCGATAAACCCCGAGGACGATGTTGGTATTGCCGACATCGACCACCATCAACAAGGTGCGTTGGTTTTTTTTCATTCCGAAATTCGTTGTTCATCCATCGTCGAGGCGATCGGCAGGACATCTCCGGCCACTACCCGGGAAAGCCGACCATCATCCCGTTTGACCAACAAAAACCCATCGGCATCCATTTCCACGGCCCGACCGGAAAATTTTTCCGCCGTCAAGTTGACCTGAACCCGTCTGCCCAACAGGTTCGAATGGTCCAGCCAAGCCTGGCGGATCGGAGCGAACCCTTTGGTCAGATAGAGTTTATAGCGTTGTTCAAAGGTGGAAAGAAATCCGGCCAACAGGCTACTCCGTTTTATGGTTTCACGCAAATGCTCTGCCAGAGTGATGGCACGACCGTGCAGTGGTGGCGGCAGGGCATCGCTCCGGCCGTTCACATTGATGCCGATGCCCAATACCACCTGCCGCGGCCGATCTCCTTCGGCCCGCATTTCCGTGAGAATACCGGCCAGTTTACGGCCCTGGAGCATGAGATCGTTGGGCCATTTGATTTCCAACCCATCGGGTCGACCGTTGACCGATCGATGCATACACGTTGTTATCTCTTCGGCCAGGGCCAGACCGGCCAGCAGGGTCAGCTGGGCGGCGTGACGAATGGGGATATCGGGCCGCAAAATCATCGAAAAATAGAGATTGACCCCCGCTGGTGAGATCCAGGTCCGTCCCAATCGGCCACGGCCCCGGGTCTGCCGGTCGGCCACCACCACCGTTCCTTCGGCGGCGCCGTCGTCAGCCAGCCGCGCCGCTTCCCGATTGGTGGAGTCCAACACCTCATGGAAAAAATAACGGTCGATCGTGAACAGGTCACCGGTCAACCATTCGGCCATCGCCGCCGGTTGCGGGGTGTCGGTCATCGGGGAGGTCGGGTTTTCCGCTTCAGTCGGGGTCGGGGACACGATGGATCTATAATCGGTTGGTGATCGGGTGGTCCAAGGTTCAATAGACCGGGCCATATACTGCTTGAAAAGCAGGGGTTTGACCACCCGGGCTGAACAGGGGGGGCCAGGGGTGGGGACGATTCAGTGCGGAGAGACGATTTTCAGGATACGGTTGAGGTCCTTGGGCGTCAAAACGGTGTCAAGACCGAGGGGATCCAGCGGTTTGTTGCCATTTTTGGCCATTGATGGGGCGGGAGAACCGTTTTTTTCCGGTTTTTTCCCGTTTTTCTCCGTCATTTCGCCGTTACGGGCGGTTTTTTGCGCATTCTTGGAATGATCTTCGCCACCGGACATGACCGTCTCCAGTATGGGTTGTCCCAAACATCGCTTTGGGCCACGAAACGGCCAAATGCAACTCATGGGCCAACTCCAAGACATTGCCGATCGGCGAGGGTTGACGTAAGCTGAAACCGATTTTCCGGATGATTTTTTTTAAATGGTTTCACTGCCGTCGGACCGGTCCCCCACCATGTTTCCCTCACCCGTTTTTCGTCGTCGTTGGCGGCGTTTCCGCACCCATCGCCGGGGTTTGTTCTCTTTGTGGATCTTTCTCCTCCTGTTCGGGTTGGCTCTGGGGGCGGAACTGCTCTCCAATGACAAACCGATCGTGGTCCATTATGAGGGCAATTTTTATTTTCCCTTGCTGCATGCCTATCCGGAAACCACTTTTGGCGGCGATTTTGAAACCGAGGCCGATTATCGCGATCCGTTTATCCTCGAAAATCTCCGGGCCGGGGAAAACTGGGTCGTTTTTCCACCGAATCCCTACAGCTATGACTCCATTGACGGCCAACTGGCCCAACCGGCGCCGGCGCCGCCCGATGGGCGCCATCTGCTGGGTACCGATGATCGGGCGCGGGATGTGTTGGCCCGTTTGATCTATGGTTTTCGGCTGTCGGTGCTGTTCGCCATCACCCTGACCATCATCGGTGTCGTCGTCGGCATCCTCGCCGGGGCGGTGCAGGGATATTTCGGCGGTCGGGTCGATCTGTTCCTGCAACGGTTCATGGAGATCTGGGGCAGCATGCCGGAGCTCTATTTGTTGATCATTTTCGCCAGCCTGTTCGAACCGAGCATTTTATTGTTGATCCTCCTGTTGTCGCTGTTCGGCTGGATGGGGTTGGCCGATTATGTGCGGGCCGAGTTTTTGCGGGCACGCAACATGGTGTTCGTCAAGGCGGCCCGGGCCATGGGCGCCTCGGACCGGGGCATCATGTTCCGTCATCTGTTGCCCAACGCCATGACGCCGGTGATCACCTTTTTGCCGTTCCGCGTTTCCGGGGCCATCCTGGCCTTGACCAGCCTCGATTTTTTGGGGTTGGGGGTGCCGCCGTCGACCCCGAGCCTGGGGGAGCTGTTGCGCCAGGGCAAGGCCAACATCGAAGCCTGGTGGTTGTCGTTGTCGGCCTTCGTGGTGTTGGTAGGCATGTTGATGCTGCTCAACTTTATCGGCGAGGCCCTGCGCGACGCCATGGATCCGCGCAAGGAGTGATGTCATGAACGGAACCGCCGCCCCCCTGCTCGACATCAATGGTCTGTCGGTGCGTTTCGACGGTGAACGGGAGACCGTGGAAGCGGTGCGCGACATCTCCCTGACCATTCAGCCCGGGGAGACCGTTGCCCTGGTCGGCGAGTCCGGCAGCGGCAAAACCGTCGCCGCCCTTTCTTTGTTGCGCCTGTTGCCGCCCTCCGCCCACATTTCCGCCCGGGGCGTTTATTTTCAAGGGCGGGAGATCGCCGCCCTGGACGAGGCGGCCTTGCGGGGTTTGCGTGGCAACGACATCGCCATGATTTTTCAGGAGCCGATGACGGCCCTCAATCCGGTCTATCCCATCTTTCGGCAACTCACCGAATGCCTGGAGCCGGGTTTGACGTCGGAGGAACAACGGCGGCGGGCGGTGGCGTTGTTGACCCTCACCGGCATTCCCGATCCCGAACAACGGTTGCACGCCTTTCCGCATCAACTTTCCGGTGGACAGCGGCAACGGGTGATGATCGCCATGGCCTTGGCGCGGCGGCCGTTGTTGTTGATCGCCGACGAACCGACCACGGCCCTGGATGTGACCATTCAGGCGCAAATTTTGGACCTGCTGGCCCGGTTGCGCCGGGAAATGAACATGGCCATGTTGTTGATCACCCACGATCTGCCCATGGTGCGTCATACCGCCGACCGGGTGTGTGTCATGCGCCGGGGGGAGATCGTCGAGACGGCGCCGGTGGAAACCCTGTTCAACGCCCCGCAACACCCCTACACCAAGGCGTTGTTGGACAGCCTGCCGGCCACGCAACCGCCGGAACGGGCGGCGGTGGCCACGGAACTGTTGAGCACGCATGGATTACGCTGTCATTTTCCGATACGCCGGGGATTTTTCAAACGGGTGGTCGGCCATGTCAAGGCCGTGGATGGCATCGATCTGACCCTGAAACGGGGCGAAACCCTGGGGGTGGTCGGTGAGTCGGGCAGCGGCAAGACCACCCTGGGCGAGGCCATTTTACGTCTCAACGACAGCGAGGGGGCGTTGATCTTCGACGGCGCCGACCTGCGCGACGCCTCCCGGGATGGTTTGAGAAAATTGCGCCGCCGCATTCAGGTGGTGTTTCAGGATCCCTTTTCCTCGTTGTCGCCCCGTTTGACCATCGGTCAAATATTGGAGGAGGGGTTGTTGATCCACGATCTGGAACCGGATGCCGAGCAACGAAAAAAACGCATCGGGGCCATCGTCGATGAAATGGGCCTGCCCCGGGAATCCCTGGAACGCTATCCCCATCAATTTTCCGGCGGACAACGGCAGCGCATTGCAATCGCCCGGGCCATGGTCCTGCAACCGGAACTGTTGATCCTCGACGAACCGACCAGCGCCCTCGATCTATCGGTGCAGGCGCAAATATTAAAACTGTTGCGGCGCATCCAGGTGGATCACGGTTTGGCGTTTTTGTTCATTTCCCACGATCTGCGGGTCATCCGCGCCCTGTCGCACGATGTGATGGTGATGCACAACGGCAAGGCGGTGGAACATGGACCGACGCAAGCCTTGTTCGAAGCGCCGCAACATCCCTATACGAAAAAATTGTTGGCGGCGGCGTTGGAGATGACGCCGGGGGGTGGGGATTGATTTTTTTCGTTGATTGACGAGGGTGTATTGCCATGAAAATTCATCGTCTTGAACTGAAAAATTTTCGTTGCTTTGAGCAACTTGAACTCACCTTTGGCGATCGTTTCACCCTGTTGGCCGGGGATAATGGTTCGGGCAAATCCGCTGTTTTGGAAGGGCTGGCGCTGGGATTGAAAAACATTTTTCATGAACTGCACTTTCAAGGTATGCCGGGAATCAGCGGCCGGCAGGTACGCCTTCAGACCACTGAACAAGCTCATATTCCGGGTCGTGTATCGTAATGACCTAACCCGGTCTCGCTGGGAACAAAACCCAC
>CAYFNE010000161.1:0-8536 GCA_964344355.1 uncultured Magnetococcales bacterium | reverse complement strand
GACTCTTTATGTTATATGGTTGTCAAGCCTGAGGCAACCGGATACCCATGCTCCACGAAACGGTTTTGATCACGGTTGAAGAGCAGCGGCACCAGGCAGAAGATGCCCAGATAGCTGATCGCGGCCAACAACCGGGGTTTCGGCTCCGGCGCCCGGCGGCCACGCAACAGATTTCCAAGAAAGCCCACCGTACGTCACTCCCTCAGCTCGTGACCTCTTCCAGTTCACCGCCCTGCTCGCGCTTCATGTAGGAATAGATCCCCACGCCGACGGCGGCCAGACCACCGGCCAACAGCACCGGACCCCAGGCCCCCAGGCCCCAACCGAGGCCGAGACTGAACCCCTTGCCGGTCCAGATGGTGCCCCCACCGCCACTGGTGACCACTTCGGCCCCGGTAGCGCCGGCGGCGCCGGTCTTGGCCGCCGCGGTCTGTCCGACGGCAGCGGCTCCGGTGGTCCCGGCGGCAGCGGCCCCGGCCACCCCCTTGGCCGCGGCGGCGCCCTTGGCGGTCACCGGTTTGGCCATGGCGGCGGCCTTGGTGGCCAGCGGACCGTTGGCGATCTTCACCTCACCGCCCTGCAACAACACCTGACTCCCCTTGGCGCCCGGTTTCAGGACCCCGTTCAACTGCAGGGCATTGATGGCGGTGCCCCCCTTGCCGCCACCGGCCCCCATCACCTTGCCGGCCCCTTCGATCTCCACCAGGGCCGGTACCGCCCCTTTGGCGGCGGCACCCTTGACGGCGGCGGCCTTGCCGGCGACAGCGGCGGTCTTGGCGGTGGCGGTCTTGGCGCCGGCGGCCTTGGCGGCGGCCGTGGCCCGGGTCAACCCTTCCACCTCGGCGGTTTTCAGGATCACCTGATGGGTGATGACACCCCCTTTGCCACCGGTGGCGGCCAGCGGCGTCAGGATGACCCCTTTACCGGCACCGGCGCTGGTGATCGTAAACGCCTCTCCGGTCACCACACCCACCTGTTTGGCCCCCAACAGCTCAGTCGTCGGCATGATCCTCTTTCCCTCCTGAAATCAGTGTCAAAAAAACCGGCCCGCCGGCGGACGATCCGCCGGCGCCGAATGTCGCCCTTCCCCCGTCAATAAACCGGAAACAGGCTATTTATACCTCAATAACAGATATAAAAAATGGGGAAAATGAGCAATTTTTTTTTGGGTCATCCGACCCCATTCCATCGATGACAGCGGAAAACGCCCCCTTGGCCACGGCCAAGGGGGCGTTTTATCAAGGGTTTCCGCTTTATGGCCGCGCCGGTGCAACCATCCCGGCTCGACCGCGTGCAGATTATTGAAACTTAGCTGGCCAAGGCCATCCAGTCGTCGTCCCCGTCCTTCTCTTCCGCCTCTCCTTCGGCCCGGTCGGCATCGGTGGCCATTTCGGCGACAATCGGTTCCTCGGTCATGGTCTCGCCGATCCCATCGTCCCCATCGAGAAGATCGCTCAACGGCTCGTCCCGGCCCAGGACCGCACTCATCTGTTGCAGCATGTCGGCGGTCACCGCCTCGTCGGTCTCCCCTTCTCCGGCCAGCGGCTCCTGGACATCGCCGTCCATGAGGATGGTCCCGGTTTCGTCGATTCCCTCATCACCCGGGATGATGGCGGCATCGTCCTTCGCTTCTTCGGCGGTTTCCGTTTCGCCTTCGGCCCCGGGCAGGGCCGGCACCGCCACCATGGCGCTGGCCCGGCCATAGAGTTCCTCCAGGGCCGTCATCCGCGACACGATCACCTCGGCGGTCTCGCCGGTCTCCATGTCATCCTGAAGGGCGTTCAGGGAGAGATGCATCTCCTGTTTCAGCTCTTTCTCCAGGGTGGGACCATGGTCGAGCAACAGTTGGCTGGCACTGAAAATCAACGATTCGGCCTTGTCCTTTTCGCTGGCCAGACGCAGCTCCCGGGTCTCCTCCTCGGCCTGCTGGGCGGCCTCTTCGGCCAGTTTCTGGATTTCGGCCTCATCCAGACCACCGGAGATGTTGACGCGGATCGACTGTTCGATGCCGGTGTTCTTCTCCTGGGCGGTCACCTGCACCATGCCGTTGACATCGACGGCGAAGGCCACCTCGATGCGCGGTTCGCCACGGGGGGCGGCGGGGATGCCCTCCAGGTCGAACTCACCGAGAAACTTGTTGTCGGCGAACACGTCATGTTCACCCTGGGCGACACTGACCGTCACCCGGTTCTGGTTGTCCTGAACGGTGGTGAACAGTTTGGTCCGTTTGCTGGGGATGGACTCGTTCTTGGCGATCAGGGTGGAAAAACCGCCGCCCTTGGTGCGGATGCCCAGGGAGAACGGCGTCACGTCCAGGAGCAGCAGGCCGTGCACATCGCCGGTGAGCACCCCGCCCTGGATGGCGGCGCCCATGGCCACCACCTCGTCGGGATTGACCCCCCGGTGGGGTTCGCGGCCGAAGAAATCGCTGACCACCCGTTGCACCATCGGCATGCGGGTCATGCCACCGACCAGGATCACCTCGTCGATATCGGCCGCTTCCAGGCCGGCATCGGTCAGGGCGGTGCGGCAGGGCTCCAACGTGCGGTCGATCAACTCGGCGGTCATCTCCTCCAGCTCCTTGCGGGTGAGATGGACGCTCAGATGCCGGGGACCTTCGGCGTCGGTGTGGATGAACGGCAGGTTGATCTCGGTCCGCTCCCGCGAGGAGAGTTCGATGCGGGCGCTCTCGGTGGCCTCCTTGATGCGTTGCAGGGCCGCCTTGTCTTCGCGCAGGTCGATGCCGTGCTCCATCTCGAAACCGTCGAGCAGATGGTTCATCAATTGCTTGTCGAAATCGACGCCGCCCAGCGAGGTGTCGCCGCTGGTGGACTTGACCTGGAACACCCCGTCGTCGATCTCCAGGATGGAGATGTCGAAGGTACCGCCGCCCAGGTCATAAACGGCGATGGTCCGCCCCTCCTCCAGGTCCAGGCCGAAGGCCAGGGCGGCGGCGGTGGGTTCGTTGATGATACGCAACACCTCGAGACCGGCGATGCGGCCGGCATCCCGGGTGGCCTGACGCTGGGCATCGTTGAAATAGGCCGGTACGGTGATCACCGCCTGGCCCACCTCGGCGCCCAGGAACTCCTCGGCGGTCCGTTTCATCTTTTGCAGGACCATGGCGGAGATCTCGGAGGGGCTCATCCGTTTTTCGTCGGTGGCCACCCAGGCGTCGCCATTGTCGGCCTCGACGATCTGAAAGGCCACCTGCTGACGGTCCTTGGTCACCATTTCATCGTCGAAACGGCGGCCGATCAACCGTTTGATGGCGAAAAAGGTGTTTTCGGGATTGGTGACCATCTGCCGCTTGGCGGCCTGGCCGACCAACCGTTTGTCATTGGCGGCAAAGGCCACCATGGAAGGGGTGGTGCGGCCCCCTTCGGCGTTTTCGAGAATTTTCGGCTGGCCCCCTTCGAGGATGGTGACACAGCTGTTGGTGGTGCCAAGATCGATACCAATCACATGGTTCATGAGTCCGTTACCTTTTTATTGGGGAGTTCTTTTCGGGTTGTCTGATTGTCCATCAATGAATTCAATGGGTTGAATATGCACCTCCCACTCCGCGCGGCCGGGTGCCGGACCGTCTCCATTAAGTTTCATTAATGGATCGCCGTTCAGAAAAACCTTAATGAAACGGAGTTAACGCAATGAAAGCATCATCCATGCCAGCATTCTTTAACAGCCGGAATTCATCGATGAAAAACGCCGGGACCCGTCTGTTCCGGGTTTGATCAACCAGTTGATATATTTAATTTATTGCCGCATAACCAACAACAACGGCCAAAGGCCTTCGAGGCCCGTCAAAAATGTGTGGCCGTCAAATAACCGTCAAACTGTTTGTGAAGTGGCGGTCGATTTTCTGAAAAAGATTGAAATTTATTATTTTCCGAAAAAGTGGAAAGTAGTAGACTCCGCCCCATCGGTGGGAATTCCCGTCCCCCGGGGCGGATGCGGAACAGCGGCCCGGAGAAGAGCGGTTCCCGGCGATCGCACCAATGACAACGAATAGAACCGACAAGGGACAACGACATGCCAAAAGCCGAAATCGCACAAAACCTGTTGCCTGGCCAGGAGGCCACCGTCTTCGGACCGGGAACCTTGAAATTCGAAGCCATCAATGCCATCCCCGAACAGGCGGTGACGGCCAAGGCCACCGGCGGCGCCGTGACCCTGGGCAAGGGCGCCGCGGCCGGCAAGGGCATGGGCATGACCATGGCCACCGGTGGCGGCGGAGCCGCCGCCAAAAGCCTGCCGGCCTCCCTGCTCTCCGGCAAGGTGCTGGGCGTGAGCCTGGGCAGTATGAATCCCTGGATATTGCTGGCCATCGGCGGCATCGGCGGTTACATGTACGCCAAAAGAAAGTTTCCCAGACTGGTCTGGTAGGAAAAGCCCGGCGTGACCGGATAACGGGGGGGCGGAACGGGGTTGATGCGGATACCGGGTTCGCCCCCCCGTCTTTGCTTGGGTCCGCAAAACCGTTCGGCACGCCGGATCGACTCGATGGCCAACCCCGGTTCACCGGGACCGATCCCGGGAATCGATCATGACGGATGGTCTTTGGCGGTCGATGGGGGTAAGCTGGGTGCGGCGCCGTGGTGCATCGGCCATGGCCGGATCCATTTTGATCACAGCAGGGGAATACGGTGACCGATCAAACCAAGAAAGAGCTGTTGGACGCCCCCGAGGGGCGGTCCCAGGGCCAGTCGCGGCCGGAAGAACCGCGGATCGTCGAGCCGGAAGAGTCGACCGGCATGCTGTTCTGGGTGGAGTTGAAAAACAGCCAGGGGCAAGCGACGAAGGACGACCCCCCCGTCGAACGGCCAGCCGCCATCCCGGAACCCGAACCGGCCCCGGAAGCGGTGACGGATCCGGAGCCGCCGACCATCCCCCCGGAGCCGGCAACCCCGTTGATCCCCCAACGCCCGCCGCAACGGCGCCCGGGTCCCCTGCCGGCAACCCCGATCCTGAAGGTCGATGCCACCGTCGGCACGCTTTTCGGCGAACCGGAGGAAGAAGAAGATGCCACGGAAGGGGCCGCCGCCATGGAAGGGGGCCTCCCGGAGGAACCCCCGCCAACGGCGATGGTGGCGGTCGATACCGAAACCGTGGATGCGGAATCGACCCCGGGGAACGGCAGCGGCCCGCCGGAAGCCACCCCGACCCCGGCGGCTGACCGCCCCCCCCGTTTGATCGCCGCCGAAGAGAGCGAATTTTCCCTGGCGGACATCCTCGCCGGCAGGACACCATTGACCACCGACCAAACGGGCATGCCCTGGCTGGTCGATCCGGACAGCGGCGAACCGGTAGCCGACCCGCCCCGACAACCGGTCGCGGCACCGGTGGCCGACCAGCCCCGACAACCGGCGACGGCGACCCCGACCGTCGCCGACGAACCGGAAGCGGTTGAGGAAGGAGAAGGGTTTCGCATCAATCTCGATCTGCTGCACGCCGCCGGCATCGAGCCCAACACCACGCCGAACCGGGGGCTGGAAATTTTATTGACCACCGCCGGCGATTCGACCCTGCCCAACAGCGAAATCATCCGCGAACCCCGGGAAAGCACTGAGCGAACCCCGGAAACCATCGCCAGCGACCCTGGCGAAACGGCCCTGGACACCGCCGATACCGAAGCGGTCGCGGCGGCGGAAGAAGCGGCGGCCCTCGCCACCGGGGAGGCGATCGCGGCGGAGACCGGAACGGTTGAAACCGATGATGCCGCGGTGGAAACGACGGAGACCGGAACGGTTGAATCCGACAACGCCGCTACGGAAAGGACAGAGATCGAATCGATTGAAACCGATGGCGGCGGGGCGGAAACGGAGGCGGAAGCCACGGCGTTGGCGGCCAAGGCCGAGGCGGACGCCGCCGCCCGGGAGGCCGAAGTGGCGGCGATCAGGGCCGAGGCGGAGGCGAGACTGGCACAGGCCATCGCCGAGGCCGAAGCGGCCAAGGTTACGGCCGAGACCGAAGCGGCGGAGACCGCCCGCACCCAGGCCGAAGCGACGGCGACCAAGGCGGAAGCGGCGGCGGCCATCACCAGGGCCGAAGCCGAAGCGACCGAAGCCATCGCCAAGGCGGAAGCGGAAGCGGCGGCGGCCAAGGCCGAAGCGGCGCGGGCCATCGCCAAAGCGGAAGCGGCGCGAACCGAGGCGGAAACCGCCGCGGCCATCGCCAGGGCCGAGACGGAAGCGGCCGCGGCCAAGGCCGAAGCCCGGGCGGCGGAGATGGCCGCAGCCGCCAAGACGATCACCACCGCTACGCCGACCGGGGATGACATCGAAAAAGCACCGGAACAAGCCGCCGAAGAACCGATCGACGTCCCGTTGATACCGGCGGCGGAGACGGCCATCGAAGCGGTGTCGGTCAACCCGGTATCAAGGGCGACCGAGGCCATGGAGATGATCCGCGAGGCGACGCTGGTGGCCCGGGATGTCCTGGAAAGCGCCGAAGCGGCGGCGATCAAAATACGCGATCTGTCCAACTCCATTCTCGTCCAGGTACGGCCGGAGACGCCGGCGGCGACCGACGCGGCGCCGGCGGCGACCGAAACGATGTCAACGGCAGAACCCGAACCCGTTCCGGCAACCGATGAAACCGCCGACCCGGCAATGGTGGTGGAGCCGTTGGATCCGGAAAAGGTGGCCAAGGTGGTGCAGATGACGGCGGTGGCCGCTTCCGAGACGCCAAGACTGGTCGAAGAGACCGAAACCACCGCGGAACCGCCAGCGCGGGACGCCGGCACGGCCCCCAGCCAAAGTGGCGCCCGGGTGATATCGGACCGGTTGGAGACCCGGCCGGCAACGGAGGCCATGACCCCGGAGCGGGTCACGGCCATCTCCCGTCAGGTGATGACGGAGATGACGGTCGCGCCGGCGACGGTTCCGGTCGGTACCGGCATCGCCACGCCGGTGGAGAGCCTGGGTGTGGGTATTTTCAACCTGCTGGGGGATGCGGTCGGTATGGTGGTCCATGCCGGTCGCCGGGCGGCCCCGAAAAAAAGGACCGCACCGGCGGTCAAAACCCCACCGGTGCCGAAACCGGTTCCGGCCCGGAAAAAACCGGCCACCCGTACGCCAACCGAATTCACGGCCCGCATGGGGGGGCGCGTCGCCCATGGGGTCAAGGGGGTTTTCACCGGCGCCGGTTCCATCCTGGTCGGTGGCAAGGAGATCGTCATCGGCACCGTCGGTTGTGTCACCAGCACCGTGGATTTTTTCAACGAAGCGTTGTTCAGAAAGCGTAACGCGTCCGCCGACCAACCCCGAAAAAAGTAGGATAACCCATCCGATAACACCACCGGCCGGGAGGACCCGGACCGGTGATCAAAAATTCGAATACCCATTGTCCAAGCGGAGATACCAATGTCGACTGAGATGACTGAAAAAGCGCTGTTGCTGGGAATAGACCTGGGAACGGCCCGGACCACCGTGATGAGCAACCGCAAATTCAAGGGGCTGGTTCACTCCGTCGTCGGTTATCCCCGCGACATCATCGGCGTCAAAATATTGAACCGCACGCAGGTGATCGGCGCCGAGGCCATTGAAAAACGGTCTTATCTCGATCTGTTCCACCCCCTGGAGCACGGCGTCGTCAAGGAGGCCAGCGAAAAGGACCTGGAAGCGGCCCGCGAACTCATAAAACACACCATCGAGATGGCCGATCCGCTGCCCGGTGAAAAGGTATGCGGCATCATCGGCGTCCCCGCCCGCGCCTCGCTCGCCAACAAGGCCCAGTTGCTGGCCATTTGCGAAAGTCTCATGGACATCTCGCTGGTGGTATCGGAGCCGTTCATGGTCGCCTATGGTCTGGGACAGTTGAACAACACCATCATCATCGACATCGGCGCCGGCACCATCGACATTTGCGCCCTGACCGGCACGGTGCCGAAACCGGAAAACCAGATCAGCATCCTCAAGGGGGGTGATTATATCGACGAACTGTTGGAAACCGCCATTCGCGACGCCTATCCCGGCGTGCAGATCGACCGGCATCTGGCCCGCACCATCAAGGAGGAGAGCGCCTTCGTCGGCGAGCCGATCGAAGAGGTGGTCTACACCATGCGCATCAACGGCAAACCGGCCGACCTGGACATCACCGAGCCGATGCGCATCACCTGTGAAACCATCGTCGCCGACATCGTGGAAAACATCAAACAGATGTTGCCGATCTTCAACCCGGAACATCAGAGCGAGGCCCTCTCCAACATCATCCTCGCCGGCGGCGGTTCCCGCATCCGCGGCCTGGGCGCCATGATCGAACAGCAGTTGCAGGAGTATGGCAAGGCCGAGGTGAGCATGGTCGCCGATCCCGAATACAGCGGTTCCCAGGGCGCCCTGAAGCTGGCCATGGAGCTGCCCCCGGAATATTGGAACCAGGTCGGCGAAATGACCGGGGAGTGATTCAGAGGTCAGTTGCCAGTTGTCAGTTGTCAGTTGTCAGTTGTCAGTTGTCAGTTGCCAGTTGCCAGTTGCCAGTTGTCAGTTGCCAGTTGCCAGTTGCCAGAGTCAGAGAACAGAGGACAGAGGACAGAAGC
>CAYFNE010000160.1:0-8680 GCA_964344355.1 uncultured Magnetococcales bacterium | reverse complement strand
CGGTTGTCTCCACCTCGCCGAGCGTCTTATCGTGCAGAGAACGCCAGAGGAACGTATGGTTGCTGAGATATCCCGCCGCCATGGTGAACAAGGCGGTCAGCGACAGCAGGCCGATTAGGGGAACAAGCAGGCTGTGTCTGGTCCACATGGACATGGCTTACTTCGCCTCCACGGGGACTAGCCCGAGTTCATTCATTTTTTCCTGCCCTGTTTCCGACGCCAACCAAGTGAGAAACGCATGGCCCAAAGAGGTGATCCGCAATGGGTCGTACACCAGGGCACAATCGGCACTGAGGGGATAGGCTCCGGAACGGAGATTTTCCAAAGTGGGAGAGATGCCGTCAATCGCCAGAGTATGGGTTTCGCCAGCGCTCAAATGTAGGCTGGAAACCGTTCCCCAACCAATGGCTGAGCCATATTTTCCCAACATCCTCACCATCTCGTAGTCGTGATAAACTCTCTTTCCGAATTGGGTGGGATCGTAGTCCGCAAAGGGCGAAAGATGGTCGCGGATGATCCGCAGGCTGGAGTCACCCGGCTCCCTGGTCAGGACCCGGATTCGTGCGTATCGACCGCCAATCTGATTCCAGTGGGTGATAGTGCCAGAGAATATGCCCAACAACTGTTGGACCGACAGATCGTTGACCGAAACCCGTTTACCCACCGCGAACACCACGGCGTCTTTGGCAAACACCACATATCGTAAACCATGGGCGGCTTCATCCCCTTTGAGTGGACGAGCCACCCGGGCCATAAATTCGTCCCCCTGAATGATGGCCCGGATGCCACCACCGGAGCCGATGCTGGACGGGATGATGATTTGATGTCCGGGATGTTGCCGATTGAACGCTTCCGCCAATGATCGCAAGGCGGCTTCGAAGGAACCTGTTCCGGGGATGGTCAGGGTATTCCCCAGAACCGGATTCACCGAAGACAAAAGCAGGAAGATGGCCGCAATAGCCGCATGGAGGCGGAACGCCTCGATCTGGAGGATGCCGATCGAAAACATTTTTTTGCGCCGCATCATGGGACCGGCCTGACCCGACCCAGTGGGATGGCGTCCGCGTTGGGGCTGGAGACTTTGATTGCGGACGGGCCGGCTTCCGTCTCACTCCCCAGATAACGGACAAGGATTGGGAACAACACGTCCAGATCGATGGGTTTGGTCAGGTACTCCACAACGCCGGCGTCCTTCGCCTGCTCTCGTCGTTCCACAAAGGCGTCGGCGGACAATCCGACAATTGGAATGTGGGCCGTCTCCGGGTCATCCCGGAGCATTCTAGCGGCGGTTAGACCATCCATTTCCGGCAGGTGTAGATCCATCAAGATCAAATCTGGTTTGACTTGGCGCGCCTTTTCCACAGCCTCGGCGCCGTCCTCGGCGATTTCCGGTAACAGCCTCACCTCTTTCAACACAGCCAGCATCATCTCCCGGTTCATGGCATCGTCCTCGACCAGGAGAAGGCGGGCGTTGTTGGAAAATCGGTAGGAGGCCCACGTCAATTTGGAAGTTTCCAGTTCCTCAAGGACGACTTTCACCAACGGCAACCGCACCGTGAAGGTGGAACCCCGGCCGACCTCGCTTTCCACACGCACCTCGCCGCCAAGAAGCGTGACCAGCTTCCTGACGATGGAGAGTCCCAACCCAGCACCACCATATTTTCTGGAAGTCGAACCAGCCGCCTGCTCAAACGGCTCAAAAACAGCGGTCAAACGCTCGGAGGGGATGCCGATCCCCTGGTCAACAACCGCAAGAACGAGTTCCGATCCATGGTTGTCGGCATGGATTTTTATCTCGCGGCCTTCAGGCGTGAACTTGATGGCGTTGGTGATCAGGTTCGTCAGGATCTGATTGAGTTTCGTGCGATCCGTCCTGATGAATCTCGCCAAGTGAGGAGCGACTTGAAAGTTGAATCGAATATTCCTGTTCTCGGCATTGGGCTTGTGGATCTGGAAAACACCCTTGATCAACAACCGGATATCAACCTCCTCTTCCTCCACGGCGAGTTTTCCAGCCTCGATTTTTGACAGGTCGAGGATGTTGTGGACGATTTCGGATAGGAGGTCGCTGGCGTTTCGAAGGCTCTGCAGATATGGCTTGAGATCATTGGTGACTTCGCCCTTGTCCCCGAGGAGGATCTGGGCAAATCCTGAAATGGTATTCAAAGGCGTGCGGATCTCATGGCTCATGTTGGCCAGGAATTCGGTCTTGGCCAAGTTGGCCGACTGAGCCTCCTTTTTAGCCTGATCCAGGGATTCCTCTATCTTCTGGCGTTCCCGCACCATGAGATCAAAGGCTTTTTTCACTTCATCCAGATCCGGATACCCGCTTGTGGGAAACGCCACTCCCCCGTCATTGTCATTGGCGAAGGAATGGAGCGAATCGACCAAGCGTTTAAGGGGACGATTGAGCCCGGTGGTGAGAAACCAAGCCAACAGGATACCAATGGCGATCATGCCGAATGTGACGAACAGAATTTGCCATCGGGCTTTGTCCACCTTGGTAAAAAGCAAGGTCTGATCGAAACCGAGATGAATATGGGCTCGCATTCCAGGGATGAAGAGATGTCCAACTACCAGGAGCGGACCGCTGGATGTTTGAAACCGGTCCACGACGACCCCGTTATGGGAGGGTGCGGGGTGGTGCAAGGCGGTCAACAACGCTTTGGGAAAACCATCCTGAAATGAGTGAGAAAAAACCTTGCCGTCAAATCCCGTAATGAACGCAAAGACGATCGCCTCATTATCTCGGACAATCTCCTGCAGGTGTCTTCGGCTTTCCAGGAATCGTCTGTTGATGGTTTGCAGGGCCAGTGGTTCCTTCAGCACATTGACTACGGAGTCGGCGTGTTGGAATTGGGCTTCTTCCAGGTGGGTTGTCATCAACGTGACGGTAATCCAGGCCGATGCCAATCCGACCACCACTGCAATGAAACTGACGAGCAGAAATATGCGTTTTTGGAAAGTCAATTTGGATAATCCTTGATGATGCCAAGTCTCAAGGCCCACTCTTGAAGTTCGGCGTAGTCCCCGGCTTCGGTATGAGCAAAGCCATTGGGCATTTCGGTCATCTCCCAGTGGTACAGTCCTGAAGCGTCCCGGCCCTGCGGTTGAAAGTTCAAAAGGGCTTTTCGGACAGTCGACAAAACCGTTTCAGACAGCTTTCCGTTGGCCGCGATTCCGCTCGAAGGGTAATGATCGGATGTGAAAAGGAGCTTCAGAGAACTATCGGCCGCCATTTTTTCGGCCAGAGTATCCTGCATACCACAGGCATCGACCTTGCCTGTGATGACCGCGTTGGCGCATCCACCGTGAGAACCGAAATAGTCGTGACTGGCCAGGTCGGCCAGAGAAAGCCCATGCTTGTTCAGGACGATCCTGGGAATCAGATGGCCCTGGGTGGAGGTGACGCTTCCAAAACCAAGGTGCTTGCCTCGTAGATCGCGCACGTCCTGGAGAGAACTGTCCGGGCGGGTGACGATGATGGACCGGTATCCGGGTTTCCCCTGGGCGTTGAGACCACGCGCAAGGGGTACGATGTCGTGCTTCAGGCGCGCCTGGATGAAGGAACCGGCGCCAATGGCCGCAAAGTCCACCCGTCCCGTGCCGAGTTCTTCGACGATTCCCCCATCCACGGGGCTGAAGTGCAATTCGAATCGATAGCCCGTGGTCCTGGCAAGATAGGCGAGGAAAGGCAGGTACTGTTTGGCGTCTTCGTCCAGACTGTTGCGGATATCGAATCCGAATCTGTAGTGATCGGTCTGATTACCCAGCACAGCGGCCTGTAACTGCGCATCATCCAGCTTTTCCGATAGATCGATGAACCGGCGATCTGGGGGTTGATCGCATGCAACGAGCCCGATTGACAGGAGCAAAGCCGTCAAAAAATGGGTGAGGTGTGGCCAAACATACCGGAACAATGGAAAAGGTTTTGTCCATTGCGGTGTTCCTCTCCCGGGTTTCGGGAGATGTGAGGATCTTCTTGGGAGGAGACCGGTGGGCCAGATACCGGTCAAAGGGAAACGACCACCAGCCCTCAAAAGAGGAAATTTGTTTGCTTGCTGTGAGGTTGTCCTGCTAAAATTGAAAAAGCCCGCTGCCCGCTGCCCGCTGCCCTGTAATATGTGTAAACGCATCCGCATGGACTCCCCCCCGTGCAGCCGTTTGGATAGCTTCGATATTTATCCCATCGTAGCAACCCTTTCTGGCAAAAATAACTTGTCGTGTCAAGGTTTGCCTCCCGGCAAAAATTCAATCGCGCATGCGTTTTCCTTGCATTGTCACGGGTCATCACCGCACCATTCATTGACCTTCCTTCCCCCCTGGTAGAGCACGGCCAGACCCTCCTTGAGCAACACCTCCCCCACATCCACCCCATCCACCCCATCCACCCCATCCGCCTCCACGTAGGCCACGATCCTGAAATATTTTCCCCGCCCGGTTTTCTTCAGGGTGATCCTCCCGGCCGCCTCCAGGATCCGGCGCACCAAGTTTTTTGCCTGTTTCGCCAACCGCTTTTCCGCCGGACACTTTCCCCGGATTTCGGGCGTATCCATACCCCGAACTCTCACCGGGACATTCCTCCCGATCAACGGGTGGACGCTGGGAATATCAAAACGGATGGTGTCTCCGTCGTAGTTGCCAAGGTAGATGACCTCTTCCAAATTACCGTAGGTCTTCCCTCCTCCAGAGAGCATGTTCAGAGGCAAAAACAAGGTAAGGACCCCCGCCAGAATGGTGGTTTTGTGGCTTCGAGGGCGTCGTTCACATTCTCTCATATTTTGAATGCTACCATATGGTAGAAAACTCCGCGACCCGTTTTGTTGGATTCTTTCATCCAGAGGAGGTCTGGAATGGAAGATTCGCAGTTCGGGAAGCGTCTTCGTGAGGCACGGAAACTGGCGGGGATCAGTCAACGGGGGTTGGGGGTCAAGATGGCGCTGCCGCCCAAAAAAGCTTCCGTCTACGTCAATCGCTGGGAGTTGGGCAAGCGTGCGCCCAGATATGATGACATCCAAAAAATGGCCGATGTGCTGGGGGTTTCCCCCGCTTTTTTCTTCCTTGGACCAGAGGAAGACACCATGGCCGAGATCATCCTGTTGGCAGGGAGAATGGAGGAATCCGAAAGAAAGGGTCTGCTGGAGGAGTTGCGGACCCGTGGAGCCGATCCATGAAGAAGCCAGCCCCGTTTTTGGGTCACCCTCTGGCCGCCTCCAGTGCTTTTTCGACCTTTTCCAGTTCATCGGCCAGAATCTGTGTCACCACGAACAATGAATCATGGTCCGGACGTTCCGGTTTCTGGCCCTGTTCAGGTCCGCAGAGAATTAAAAGCTGGGCAATCGAGGATGCTTTGTTGAGGCTCAACGTGATGGCATCAATTTGTTGGATCGTCAGGGTTATGGTGTCGTTCATGGCGGCGTTCCTTTTTACGGTTTTTGGGAAACGCGAGAACCATAAATCTATTTTATCAGTTACTCAAGAACAATAATGATAGGGGTTGTTTTATTCTACCAATCCCCATTTTTCTCTCTGCGCCGGCCATTCCACCGGAAACGGTTTCCTCAGGTTGGCCAGGGTCATGGATTCGGGCTGCCGGCCATCCAGGATGGCTTGCACGATGTCCGGGGCCAGCAGGGTCAGACGTAGGATCCGGTTCAGATAGGAGTCATCAATACCTTCCTTTGCCGCCAGATCCCGTGCCGATTCCGCCTTGCCGCTTTCCATCATCTCCTGCCACCGGAAGGCCCGGACCAGGGCCCGGATCAACGATTCGTCCGGCCGGGCCGGTGGGAGAAAGGCCGAGTCGGTCCCCTCCGGAGCGATGATCTCCTTGCGGCCGCCAGTGCGGCGG
This sequence comes from uncultured Magnetococcales bacterium, assembly GCA_964344355.1. GTDB lineage: Bacteria > Pseudomonadota > Magnetococcia > Magnetococcales > CAYFNE01 > CAYFNE01. Next base: position 2,829 of record CAYFNE010000160.1, on the reverse strand, counting down.
AAGCGGTACGGAATGCGGATGATGATGGTCTTGCCGTCGTTGCTCAATTCTGGAGTCATGCCTTCTTCTCCTCGTTCATGTTTCCCAGGTCTCGGGCCAGGGTGTCCAGACCATCGCCCCGGAGGTGGACCTCGATTTCGTTCATGTTGACGATCACCTGATCCACCAGGAGTTGCACCAGCCGGTGCTGCTCGCCGGGAAAGAGTGCTTCCCAGACCGGTTCCAGGCTTTGCAGGGCTTCAGTGATCTCCCGTTCGTTGATGCCACCGTCCTCGGCCCGGGCAGTTTTCCAGACCCGGGCCACCATCTCCGGCGTGCGGATCAGGGTCTGCAACTGGCCCAGGACGATCCCTTCGATCTCCCGCGCCGCCACCGTCCGCAGGGGGCATGCGTCATGACCGTTCTTGAGGGCGTTCTGGCAGGTGTAGTATCGGTAGAGCCGCCCGCCCTTTCGGGTGTGGGTGGGCTTCATGGCCCTGCCGCAGGAGCCGCAGAGCAGGATCCCCTTGAGAGGCGCGGCGGTCTGGGCCCGGGAACGGTTGGCCCGCCGGGGGGCGTTGGCGGCGAGGATGGACTGGACCTTGTCCCAATCGGCCCGGGTGATGATCGCCTCGTGCTCCCCTGGGTAGGAGGCTCCCTTGTGGACCGCTTCGCCGATATAGACCCGATTGCCCAGGATCTTGAGCAGTGTTCCCTTGTTGAAGAGCTTTCCTCCCCGAGCCCTTCCGGTGGTGGTGACCCAGGCCTTGCTGTGGTGACCTGCCTCGGCCAGTTCCCGGGTCAGGGTGGTTGTGGAGCCGATCTGAATGTAGCGTTTGAAGATGTGCTGGACCAGTTCCGCCTCGGCGTTGTTGATCACCAAGAGCCGATCCCGGACGTCATATCCCAGCGGGGGGTGACCGCCCATCCAGATGCCCCGCTTCCGGGAAGCGGCGAACTTGTCGCGGATCCGCTCTGCGGCAAGCTCTCTTTCGAATTGCGAAAACGAGAGCAGGATATTGAGCGTCAACCGCCCCATGGAACTGGTGGTATTGAAATGCTGCGTGACCGACACGAAGGTGACGTTACGTCGTTCGAAAACTTCCACCAGCTTGGAAAAATCCATCAGGGAGCGGGTCAGCCGGTCGATTTTGTAGACCACCACGCAGTCAACGCGACCGGCCTCAATGTCGGTCAGGAGCCGGTGCAATCCGGGCCGTTCCAGGCTCCCGCCGGAAAAACCACCGTCGTCATAAAAATCCGGGACTGGAGTCCACCCTTCCGCTTTTTGGCTGGCGATATAGTTTTCACACGCCTCCCGCTGAGCGTCGAGGGTGTTGAACTCCATGTCCAGCCCCTCGTCAGTGCTTTTCCTGGTGTAAATGGCGCACCGCACCTTGGGCGTCACCTGCCTCTTTTTCATTGGTCGCCTCCATTGCCGTGGCGGCGGACGCCGAAAAATGTCCAGCCGTTCCACCGGGTGCCGGTGATGGCCCGGGCCACCGCCGACAAGCTGCGGTAGGGCCGGCCCAGGTATTCAAAGCCGTCCGCCAGGACCGTCACGCAATGATCCACCCCCTTCCATTCCCGGATCAGACGGGTTCCGACCACCGGTCGACCGTCTCCAGTGGGCTGGGCGCGTCCGATTTGGGTTTCATCACGGGAAAGCGTCTTCAACCGCTCCTCCACCTGTTCCGATAACCCGCCGTATGCCAATTCCTGAAGCCGGTAGGCCAGACGCTTCACCAGAAACCGCTTGTCGTAGGGCGGCGGGTCGGTGTCGAAAAGCTCCTGCCACATCTCTTTCAGCTTTGGCGTCGGCATGGTTGGCAACGCCGCCACCTTTTTCAGAATATCCGTCGTCATGTCATTCTCCCTTTCTCTGGAATTTCAATGACATGAGGCCTCGTTCCGACCGGTTTATCCAGGCAAATATTCTCCGAATTATCTGATTTGTCTGCTTTTTTTTGGCGAAGGCGCAGGATGCCAGTGGCCAGGATCGCGGCGGCTTCGTCCAGACGTTCGGCGGTAGTCAGAAGGTTGGGGTCGCATCCATTGGATCGGTAGTACATGACGATTCCACCCACTCCGGTGATGTGATCAAAAATTCCTTTGAAAAACATATACCGGATTGCTTGGAAAAGTGTCTCAGCGGAGACGACGAATTTTTCCCTTGTGCGCTCGATTATGGTCGTTTATGGTTTTCTAAACGATTTACTCCATGGATGAGGGGATGCCGTGGTCCGGACGAAACCCCGGATCACACACAAGGAGGTCGGACAGTTGCCAGGGAATCCAGCATTCGGAAGGCGGATCAGAACACTCAGAGAGGCCAGGAAAAGGATCGACCCATCCTATTCCCTGCGCCGTTTCGCCAAGACCGTGGGTATCAGTCCCACCTTTCTGAGCAAGGTGGAGACCGGTGAGTTCGATCCGCCCGCGCAGGACAAGGTCAAACGCATGGCGGAATTGTTGGACCAGGATCCGGATGAATTGCTGGCCCTGGCCGGGCGGGTGGATCCGGACCTGTCCGCGATCATCAAGGAGCAGCCCAAGGCGATGGCCGACTTTCTCCGGACGGCGCGGGAGCATAAACTATCTCGTGAAGCCCTCGAAGGGTTTACCCGTCAAATCCGGAAGGGTAAACTATAGTTCTATATTGGATGGAAATACGCCCAGGAAACAGTGATGAAAGTGCCGTACCTCCGCAAAGAAAAAATCGAACGGGCCGCCCGGGACCTGTTGGATGGGTATGTTCAAAAATTCGGCGCCGTGGAAGAGGGTCCCGTCCCAGTGGAAGAGATCCTTGAGTCCCATCTGGAGCTTTCCCTGAATTTCACCGATCTTCCG
>CAYFNE010000159.1:0-8907 GCA_964344355.1 uncultured Magnetococcales bacterium | reverse complement strand
AGCATGGCAGAAAAAATTCTGACGCGGGAGCCTGGGGTTTGCCAATCGCTTACGGTAATCCTCGCCTACATGGATGCAACCGGTCATACCAAAAAAAGCGCCCAGTTGGACCGATGGAGCGCCAAGGCCCTCTACCCATTTTTTTCCGGCCGCATCATCTCAGACATCAAAGGGGGCGACATCAAAGGGTACATCGCCCGGCGCCGGGGAGATGGGGTGGGGGATCACACCATTCGCCGCGAGTTGAGTCTCTTCTCGACGGCGATCAATTATTGCTGCCGGGAGCTGGAATGGGATATTTCCAATCCGGTAAAAAGCCGAAATATCCCGGAGCCGGAAGGACGCATCCGCTGGATAACCAGACCGCAAACGGAATCATTGATCACGGCCGCATCCACATCCGGCAAAGCGCCATACCTCGCGGATTTCATCCGCCTGGCCGTCCACACCGGATGCCGAAAAGGGGAGTTGCTGGAGTTGGACTGGCACCGGGTCGACATGCACCGCAATTTGATCACCCTGGAAGCCATACACACCAAAAACAGCAAGAGACGGTTCGTCCCCCTCAACGCCGTGGCACGAGGGGCATTGATCAACCGGCTCCGGCTCCGGGCGGAACAGTGCCCGGACTCTCCATGGGTATTCAGTCGGCCGGATGGGACAAGGCTGGGCAATATCCGCGGATCCTTCGCCACGGCTTGCCGGAAAGCCGGGATCGATGATTTCCACATCCACGATCTGCGGCACACCTGCGCCGCCTGGCTGGTAACCGCTGGCGTCCCGCTGCCGGAGATCAGGGACCTGCTCGGTCACGCGAGCATCACCATGACCGAAAAATATGCCCACCTCGCCCCGGAAAATATCCGCATGGCAGTGGCCCGGATCGACGGTACGTTGTCAGAAAATGGTCAGAGTGGAACCCCGGAAACAGAAAAGCGGTCAGAGAAGAGTTCGCTAACCGCTTGTTCTACATTGGAAAAAATGGTCGGGGCGAGAAGATTCGAACTTCCGACCCCTAGCACCCCATGCTAGTGCGCTACCTGGCTGCGCCACGCCCCGCGACCAATTCACGGCACCATACTCCAAACCACTCTCCCTGTCCAGACGCCCCGGTGATTTTCAGGATCCTTTTTTTCCGGCGGCAGATTTTTCCCGGGGGAAAAATCACCCCGTTGCCGGTGGGGAAATTCATGCCGGTGCTCTGGCGTGGTGCTGGTAAATCGGTGGTTGGTGTCGGGGGTCACAAGGGCGGTGGAAGGCGGGATGATGGTTTCAACGTATTGAAAGTGAAAAACTTTATTGATGTCACCCGGGTTTTGGGTCGGTAATTTTCGTTTCTGGCACACGGGTTGCTATCGGATAGGGCAAAGGTTCTCAACCCCTAACGAAGCGAACATGACCACTCCATAAAGAGGTCGTCATCATGGACATCACCAGTGCCGCCGGGTATTTGATTCAAACCGCCATTCGCACCGCCGCCGGTTTGCAGCAGCAGCAAAAAGATGCCAGTGAGCGGAACATTCTCAAACCGGTTCGTGAAAAACCGGCCGAACGGTTGACCGAAAACAAACGCCGGTCCCAGGGATCTTCGGCCTATCGGGTGACCATTTCCTCCGCCGCCATGCAAAAGATGTCGGTGGGCAAGATGGCCGCGGCGGCTTGATCCGCGCGGTTGTCGTTTGTCGTTTTCTCCCGTCCCTCTCGTTTTCAGTAGCTGCCTTGGCCGTCTACCATCTCCCGCAAGGGGGTGGTGACGGCTTTTTTTTTGGGCGGGCGGTCGATCCCCCCGTTTCGACCGTCATTTGATGCCGAGTTGATCAACGGCGTCCAAGACCATGGGGAACAAAAAGGTCTCTTCGTAGGAGAGCCGCTCCTCAATGACCGGTTGAATTTCCAGCCATTTGTTCCGCAAGGCCTTTTTGTCGCCCCGGGCCAACAGGGTGCGGCACTCGGACAACCCCTTGAAAATGACCAGCGTTGATTTGGCAAAGGCGATCAGGTCCGCCTGAATGCCGAGATCATCGTGCAACGCCAGGTCCGACAGGCCCTTTTCCCGGGATTCCACCTGTCTTTTCGTTTCGTACAGGGAGATGGTGCTCTCTTCCTTGATTTTTTGCACGCGAACCAGGATCGGATAGAGCTCGGTGTCCTCCTTGAAAAAAACGTCCGTCAACGACTTGGCGAGGTTGGAGAGGAAAACACGGGAAACCGTGCCCTCTTCGATTGCGGTCTGAATCTTTTCAAGTTTGATGGCAATCTTTTTATGGTCCTCAAGGAGCGTCTCGATGAGATCCTTGATGTATACCTTGTTCACGCCTGATGTTATCCCCACGATTTTTCAACCCTTCCCCGCGCAAACCTTCCAAACCGGAAACACCTGGTTGGTCAATCCCTCACTGAAAAAAAATCTTATCATGGATTGCAAGTCTCCCGCCAAGGCCACCGTCGCTTTTTGAGGTTTGGAGGAATTCTGTCCCGGGCGGCCCCCCTCCGAGTGGGTGGGTATTGCGAATCGTTCGTTCCGGTACGTATAATCAAGGACCAAACCCGATCGTTGCAGGGGACGATCGGACAACCAACCGGGATCGTTCCCGGTTTGCCGTGGGTGATTTTTCTTGTGATTTCATAGCCAAATGGAGTTTTTTTGTCCAACCCCGCCAAATCTTTCGCAACGGTCATCGAATCCGACCACTCCTACCCGGATGAAGCCATCATTTTGGCGGGGGGGCAGGGAACACGGTTGCGTCAACTGCTGCCCGATCTGCCCAAACCACTCGCCCCGGTGGCCGGTCGACCGTTTTTGACCCATCTGCTGGACTGGGCGCATGATCAGGAGTTGCGTCGGGTCATCCTCTCGGTCGGTTACAAATACGAGTTGATCCAACTTGAATATGGGGATGATTATGACGATCTTACCCTGGATTATGCCATCGAGGAGAGCCCCCGGGGCACGGCCGGCGGTATTCGAATGGGGTTGGAGATGATTCAAGGGTCCCGGGCTTTCGTCCTGAACGGGGATACCCTGTTCGATGTTTCCCTGCCGGCCCTGGTTGCGGGGTTTGACCGCAATCGGGCGCGTATGGCCATGGCGGTCAAGCCGATGCCGGACTGCAAACGCTACGGGGCCGTGCGCCTGGATGGCGACCGGGTGGTCGGATTTCAGGAAAAGGGGCTGGGCGGGCCGGGCATGATCAACGGCGGGGTATTTTTGCTCGACAGTGACCTGGGGGCCGAACTGGACGGGTGTTTTTCCTTTGAAACGGATTTTTTGCAACCCAATCTGGACAAAATGAGGGTCGCCGCCGTGGTCAGCGACGGTTTTTTCATCGATATCGGCGTCCCGGAGGATTTCGCCGCCGCTCAGACCCTGTTGGCGGGAAAGGGATGATGAAGACGCTCTTTCTCAATCCCCCGTTCATGGGTCGTTTTTCCCGTACCTCCCGCAGTCCGGCGGTGACCAAGGGCGGGACCTTCTACTATCCGATCTGGTTGGCCTACGCCGCCGGGCTGGCGGAACGGTCCGGCCACGAAATACGGCTGTTCGATGCGCCGGCCACCTCGGCCCACCTGGTGGACCTCTATCACCACCTGGGAGACTGGATGCCCCGATTGGTGGTGATCGATACCAGTACGCCGAGCATCGACAGCGATGCCCGGGTGGCGGCCGAGATCAAGAGCCGCTTTCCCGATGCCTTCGTCTTGTTGGTCGGCACCCATCCATCGGCCTTGCCGGAAAAATGCATCCGTCTCGATGAAGCCATCGATGGCGTGGCCATCGGCGAATATGATGTCACGGTCATCGATCTGGCCGACGCCCTGGAGTCGGGTGCCTCCCTGGCGGGCGTCAAGGGGCTGGCCTTTCGCGACCGGGGCCGCATCGTCCGCAATGCCGACCGGGAACGCATCGCCGATCTGGATTCACTGCCGTTCGTGTCCGCGGTCTATAATCGCTATCTGGACCCGAAAAATTATTTTTTCGCCGCCGCCAACTACCCCATGGTGCAGATCATCACCGGCCGTGGTTGTCCGCACCGTTGTTTTTTTTGTGTCTATCCCCAGGTGTTCCATTCCCACCGTTATCGGGTCCGCAGTGCGGAAAATGTCCTGGATGAATTCGAATACATTCAAAAACAGATGCCGCACATCAAGGAAGTCGGCATCGAAGATGACTGCTTTACCGCCAGTCCCAGCCATGTACGGCAAATTTGTGAAGGTCTCATTGAACGGGGCATTCGTCTGAAATGGTATTGCAATGTGCGCGGCGATGTAAAACCGGATCTCTTGAAACTGATGAAAAAGGCCGGCTGCCGGTTGGTGACGGTCGGTTTTGAAAGTGGCGATCAAACCGTCCTCGATGGCATGAAAAAGGGGGTCAAACTGGAAAAATATCTGGCCTTCGTCAAGGATGTCAAAAAGGCCGGCATCCTGGCCCACGGTTGTCTGATGGTCGGCAATCCCGGTGACAGCCGGGAAACCCTGGCCGCCAGTTATGAATTCGCCGTCCAAGCCAACTGTGACAGCATGCAATTTTATCCCCTCTACGTCTATCCGGGCACCGAGGCCTATGAGTGGGCACGGACCAAGGGCTATTTGAAAACCACCGACTTCACCCAATGGTTAACCCCGGACGGTTTGCACAACTGTGTTTTGGACACCCCCGAGCTGTCGGCCGATGAGATGGTCGAGTTGTGCGATCACTACCTGAAGAAATATCATCTGCGGCCCCGCTATATCCTGATGAAATTGTGGCAGGGTCTGTTGAATCCCTCGGAGGGCTATCGAACCCTGCTGTCGGCGCGAACCTTTTTCAGTAAATTTTTCCTGGGCCAGTTGGGGCGTGGCGACTGTGCTTGACATCTCGGTCATCGTCGTCTGTTTCAACGAGGAGGCCAACATCGGTCCCTGCCTGGAATCGTTGTTGCGGCAGAGCTATCCGATTGAGCGCTGTGAAATCATCGCCGTCGATGGGGGGTCCCGGGATCGGACGGCGGCGATCATCCAGGGGTTCGCCGATGCCCATGACCATGTGCGCCTAGTGGTGGAACCGCGCAAGGGTACCGCCATCGGTCGCAATGCCGGCGTCGAGGCGGCGCGTCATCCTCACATCGCCTTTATCGATGCCGACTGTGAAGCGCCGTCCGACTGGTTGCAGCGGTTGGCCGGCCACTATGCCGAACAACGGCGCCTGGATCCGCAGGTGGTTGCGGTGGGCGGCGGCAATGTGCCGCCACCGGATGGCAACGCCTTCGTTCAGGCGGTGGGGCTGGCCCTGGACTCCTTCGCCGGCAGTTTCAACAGCGCCCAGGGCCGGCAGTTCGAAGAGACCCGGGAGGTGAACAGCCTGGCGACCCTGAACGTGCTCTATGACAAGGCGGCCATCCGCGATATCGGCGCGTTCGATGTTTCCCTGGTCAGCGAGGCCGAGGATGCCGACCTCAATTATCGTTTGCGGGAAAAAGGGCACCGGTTCATTTTCATTCCGGGATTGCCGGTACTGCACAAATTTCGCCCGACCCCGGCCATCTGGTATCGCAACATGGTCCGTTACGGCCGTGGTCGCGCCCGCCTGCTCAAACGCCATCCGCAGATGTGGTCACTCTCCTTCACCCTGCCGCCGCTGTTTTTATTCGGCATGGCCGGCACGCTGTTGACCCCCTGGCATTGGGTCTTCGCCCTGCCGCTGCTCTATTTTCCCGTTTTATGGATCCATGCCGCCTGGCTCTGTCGGCAAAAGGGTCGGCCGGGGCTGGTGTTGCAGGTGTTTTTGGTGTTCGTCGTTCAACATTTCGGTTATGCCCTGGGGGAGGTGATGGGGCTGTTGAATCCGAAGGTGAGCTGACCCGTATGGAGTGGTTTGCCCGCCAAATCACACCAATCGCTGGAGATAGGACTCATGATCATCACCCGCACCCCCTTTCGCGTCAGCTTTGCCGGAGGCGGCAGTGACCTCCGGGACTATTATAGCCGGCGGCCCTACGGGGCGGTGGTCAGTGCCGCCATCCAGGCCTATATGTACATCGTCATCCATCCCTATTTTCACGACAAGATCCGCATCAAATACGCCCGCACCGAGGACGTCGATCACATCGATGAGATCAAACATCCCATCGTCCGCGAGGCGATGCGTCGGGTCTCCATCGACAAGGGGATCGAGATCGCCTCCTTCGCCGATATTCCCGCCGGCACCGGGCTCGGTTCCTCAAGTTCCTTCACCGTCGGTCTGCTGCATGCGCTGTATGCCTTCAAAGGGCAATCCGTCTCCCGGGAGGAGTTGGCCGCCCAGGCCTGTGAACTGGAGATCGACATTCTCAAGGAGCCCATCGGCAAACAGGATCAATATGCCGCCGCCTTCGGCGGTTTGAACTATATCCGTTTCAATGCCGACGAATCGGTCCATGTCGCCCCCATCTCTCTGGACCAGGTCGGACGGGCGGGATTGGAACAACGGTTGAAACTCTATTTCGTCGGCGGCAACCGTTCAGCCAGTGAAATATTGAAGGAACAGAAAAAAAACATGCTCCAGGAGGACAAGCGCAACCAATTGGACCGGATGGTGGCGCTGGCCGATGAGTTGCGTGCCGGATTCCACCGTTGGGATATCGACCAGTTGGGGGACAATCTGCGCCAGGGGTGGCGGTACAAACAGGCCCTGGCCAGCGGCATCAGCAATGAACGCATTCACGATCTGATGGAGCGGGCGTTGGCCCTGGGAGCCCGGGGCGGTAAGATACTCGGTGCCGGCGGGACCGGATTTTTGTTGCTCTACACCGAGGATCACGAGAAAATAACCGCCAACCTGGGCTGTCGGGTGTTGCCATTCAAAATCGACGATGCCGGAAGTAAACGGCTTGTCGGGGGGGTGTGAATGGCTGGGGAAACCCGGTCCGGGGGGTCTTGAAACAGGTGCCGCAACGAGGGGAGTACCGCTGTGTCAGCAACCGGGAACACCAACCGTCCGCCCCACCGCTCCAAAGACAAACCCCTGGCCCTGATTCCCGCTTTCAATGAAGCGGATGGGATAGCCCGGGTGGTTACCCGCCTGCGGGAGTTGGGTTTCGAAGTGTTGGTGGTCAATGATTGTTCCGTGGATGACACCGAGCGCCACGCCCGTCAGGCCGGGGCCGTGGTCATCAGCCATTCTTCCAACATGGGCTATGGTTGCGCCCTGCAGACCGGTTATCGATATGCCTTGGAAAATGGTTTTCAGGTGTTGGTGCAGCTGGACGGCGACGGCCAGCACGAGGTCGATTTTGCCCGCCAACTGGCCGATTCCCTGGTTCGGGATCGGCTCGACCTGGTCATTGGCAGCCGTTTTCTGGCCGAATCGCAAACCTACCGCATTCCCCTGGCCCGCCGTCTCGGCCAACGTTTTTTTCAAATATTGTTGCGGTTGACCTCCGGTTTGAACATCACCGACTCCACCAGCGGTTACCAGGCGTTGACTGCCGAGGTATTGCGTTTTTTTGTCAGCGAACTGTTTCCCGACGACTATCCGGACGCCAACATTTTGCTTCTGGTTCATCGCCTGGGTTTTCGCATCGGTGAAATACCGGTGGCCATGCATGCCGCGGAGGGTGGGGTATCGATGCATGCCGGCATCCTCAAACCGACCTTCTACATGATCCGCATGACCCTCTCCGTGCTGATGGCCAGCATCACCACCCTGCCGGAAAGGTTGAAAAAATGACTTCGAAACAGGCCATTCTCGTCGTTTTGATCGGCTGGTCCTTTTTGACCTTCACCCTGTTCCTGGTCCAACGGCACCGTTTTCGCGAACGGTATGCCATCCTGTGGATATTCGTCGGTCTGCTCTACATGGCGGTGCCGCTGTTTCATGATTTCGCCGCCTATGTCGGCCGGTTGATCGGTTTTGAAGATTCGGTTTCGTTCATTCTTTTCTCCGGAATTATGGCTCTGTCGCTGCTCTCCATCCAGTTCACCCTGGCTTTGACCGTCGCCTTCAATCAACGCAAGGCGGTCATCCAGCGGGTGGCGATCCTGGAAAAACGGATCCACGATCTGGAGATGAAACTGTGGGACCGGGAACCACGGTCTCAACCGCCGGCCAATTGATTCCCATCGGCCGGTTTTTCCCGGGCGAACAGCAATACTCGAAAGACATCGGCGAACACCGGTATGTTTTCAACGATGCGAAAACCACCCCGCTCGAAGGTGTCGATAAAATCCTCGATCCGATAGTTGTACTCCAGGACGTTTTCATCACCGCGGATCAACTCCGACAGATAGGGGAGGGTTTTCCCCCAGAAGGAGCCGTGGTTGGGCTGGATGAGCAACACATGGCGGCGGCTGATGCGCATCAGGTGTTGGGCCATCGGCTCAAAATTGAGAAAATGTTCCAACATGCCGTCGCTGGAGACCAGATCATAGGTTTCGTCCACCTCTTCGACGGCGCGCAAGGTCACCTCCAATCCCTTGTTGCGGCAGACGGTGATGGCGGCGGGGGAAACATCGATGCCGATGCAGGGCCGTCCGGCTTTCCGGTAGATCATCATGATATGCCCCAGTCCGCATCCCACTTCGATGAGGCTACCGGCCGGAATCCGTGGCAGGAGTCCGGTCAGGGCCTTTTCCTTGGCCTTGAACATCAACCGTCCCAGGCGGGTCAGGCGTTCCTCCTTTTCCGAGCCCCGCCAGCGCCGGTCCCAGATTTCATACAACGATTTGAACCGCGTCTCTCTCGTCTCCATGATGATCGACCCCGTTGTTGGCGATGAACCGGTTGGATGATCGAAAAAACCGGTAAAATTCCGTGGGTTCACTTTATACGCCCGGCCGCACGGACAAAACAACCATCGACCGGATATCTCTTCAAAACGGCGGCGAAGGGCTTTTTTGTAAGCGATCGGGGAAGCACGTCCTGCTGGTTCACCCGATCAGCAGGCGAGA
>CAYFNE010000158.1:0-8925 GCA_964344355.1 uncultured Magnetococcales bacterium | reverse complement strand
TACACTAAACTATAAAGAGGTCGGTGTCTCGGTCACATTGGCACAGAGGGGGATCGGAATGGCCGCCGTCGTCATCCACACATCGGCCCCTTCCACCGGGTTGAGGTAGGGCGGCATCAAAAATTCACGGTTTTCCTGGACCGGCACATCATACCAACCGAACCGGAGGCCGCCTTTTTCGAGGGGGCGCATGTCCAGGAGGAGTTCCTGAATGTCATCGTTGGCCCGAAAATAGTAGATCGCGAATCGTCCCCGCGCGCCGCTGAAGGGTTGGCCGACATGCTCTTCATCCGCTCCATCGAAGGCGTTGGCTTCCCAGGCGGCGGCCATGCCGATGAACGGGTTGTTGCGCACCAAATTTTTGACGAAGCCGGCGGCGCTCCGCCGTGGGTCGGGAGCGCCGTTTTTTTGGATATGTTCCAGGGATCGTGCCAGCAGGCGGGCGGTGATGAGGATGGCGCCGATTTCCCGCTTGATGATTTCGGCCTTTTCCAGGGCGATCCGCTCCAAGGCCGCATAGGAGTGTTCCCGGCCGGCGTTGGAGAGAAAATCGATGGAGACGAAAATCAGGGCGCTGCAAGCGCATATCAGGCTGGCCAGCCCGGTGATGACGATTGTCCTGCGAAGCGAAAAAACCGGCTTCATTCAAGCCCCCCCTTTTTTGAACGGCCGTCCGGATCATCGGCAAGCCTTTCGGTGCAACGGCGTCATCCTTGGTCACCGAGCGTCCTTCCTTTATCATATCATAAATTTTTCTCGTCGGGCGAGATATAATGGGCCCGTTTTCTTTGGGGGGGCGGATGGTTTCGTTCACACTCCCTCCGGTTGTTGTGGTACGATTGCCAGCGGGTATTTTTTTGTTCGTCCGGATGATGATGTGGAGCCGTTGTCCATCAGTGCGACCATGTGGGACGGGGATGTGCGGCTGGCCGGACATGGACCGTTTGATGATCTTGGCAACGGTGGATGGTCGGCAAACGCTTGCGGCACCACCCCGGGAACCGGTGTGGCTCACGTGGCATGATCAAATGGTATGCGTTGGGGGCCGGGTTGGAGAACGGCAGTTTTCAAACCTTCGAGGACGGTCCCGGGAATGGGAAACAATTGGAACGACACATTGGGAGGAATTGCCATGAATGAACGGAACATGTTGAATCGACGACTGTTTTTAAAACTCTCCACTGTCGGGACCGTTTTTCCCACTGTCCTGGGACTGTTCCCTTCACCCGTTGGTGGCCGGGCTTATGCCCAATCGGAGAAAAAAATCGCCCCGGAATGGTTGGAACTGGCGGCCCGCTACGGCAAGCCGACCGGGAAATTCGGCCGCATCGGCGATCCGGTCACCCTGACCGTCGGCTATCAACCCTATTGCACCCCCTACTGGACCTCCACCATCAACAAACAGGCGCAGATTTGGGCCAAACATCTCCCTCCGGGCAGCCGGATCGTCTGGTTCCGGGCCCTGTCGGGTCCACTGATCAACAACAACATGAATGCCGGCACCAACCAGTTCGGCTACATGGCCGAAACCCCGGCCTTGCGCTCGGGCGATTTGGTGGCATGCGATCTCGTTTCGCTCACCGGCTATGATATCGGCGAGACCGGTTCCATCGTCGTGCGCAAGGATCTCCTGGAGGGGGGAAAGGTAAAAAATCCCCGTGATCTGAACAAGCACCTCGTCGGCTCGCCCTTCGGTTCCTATTCCCACCGGCACATTCTCACCTGGGCCGAACAGAACGGCGTCGAGATGGACCTCAAAAACCAATCCATCGAGCGGCAGATGGGCAACCTCAACAGCGGCGCCATCTGGGCGGGGGCCCTCTGGGAACCCTATCCTTCCTGGCTGTCCGCCAAGGGCATCGCCGACCGCTGGGTGACCGGTCAGGAGATGGCCTGCACCTGTGACAAATACAATCCGCAGGCGGTCAAACACTCCTTCCGCTGTACCGGGGCGACCCTGGCCATCCATGATTGGTTGCGGGAACGCCCCGATGTCATCGCCGGTTACCTCAAATCCGAGGAAGAGTGCCGGGACCTGCTCACCAACGATATGGATCTCGCGACATTTTTGATCTGGACCGACATTTCCGAGGTGCCGCCGGCGATTATTCGCACCACGCTGGACATGATGGTCTGGGATGGACGCATCACTCCGGAGATCGGCCAGCATCTCAAGGGGTGTGCGCGCATGTGGCGGCAGGGCGGTTTCCTGAAGAGCGACCGGACCCGGGATCCGGACGCCTATGTGGACAGTTGGGCCAATGGCGCTTTTCTGCAACGGGCCATCCAGGAGATGCAAGGGGAGGGTCGCTGGACCTCCGCCCAACTACCCGGTTTTCCGCAGGCGCTCCGTCCCGACCAGAACCAACGCCACGACTGGAAAACGTACAAGGATATCCGGGTCGCCTTCAAGAAGTGGAACCCGACCAAGTTGTAACGACGAACCAGTGCCATTGGCGGGGTTGAAACGGACCAGGGATGGCCGTTTTCAACCCGTCGCCGTGTAATACCGGACCATCCGTCCGCTGGCGCCCGATTCAACCATGGAGCACAAGAGATGTTCAACCTGAAAGTTCGTGCCAGACTGCTCGTAACGTTCCTGATCATCGGTCTGCTGCCGACCCTGGTGATCAGCCTGCTCGCCCTGCAACAGGGGACCGAAACCTTGACCGAACAGGGTATCGGGCAGTTGGAGAGCATTCGGGAGTTGAAAAAGGCGCACATCGTCAATTTTTATGCCGAGCGCAAACAAAATCTGAACCAGCTTCTCAACGTCGTGGAGATGCTCAAACGCGAGGCGTTCGCCAAGCTCCAGGGGGTGCGCAGCAACAAAGAGGCCCAGGTGGCGTCCTATTTCAAGGAACGATTCAACGACATCCGGGTGATGTCCAAGAGCAACTCCATCGCCCAGGCGCTCAGTCAGTTCGATGGCGCCTTCCAGGTCAATCAGGGCCAGGCCTCGGGGATGGCCTGGGATGCCACCGTCGAGCGTTTTGGCGACGAACTCACTCAATATCGGGATGAGCAGGGTTATGCCGATCTCCTGTTGGTCTCCGCCCAGGGGAATGTCATCTACACCGTCAACCGCGGGGCGGATCTGGGGGGCAACGTCTTGACCGGCTCCTTGAAGGATACCGCCCTGGCCACGGTCTTCAAAAAAGGGCTGGCTGACATCCATATGGAGGATTACGCCCCCTATGCGCCGTTCGACGATGAACCCAGCGCCTTTCTCGCCGCGCCGATCCGGCGTTTCAACGAAGCCATCGGTGTCCTGGTTTTGCGTCTTTCCTTGAATCCGATCCAAAACATCGCCCGGAACCGGGAGGGGCTGGGGCGCACCGGTTCCGTTTATTTCATCAATGCCCTGGCCCGTGTGATCGGCCTGGAAGGCAACCGGGCCGCCGAAAACCCGGAACTGGGGGTGGTCGGCGAGATGGACCAGAGGGCCATTCTCAAGGAGATCCAGGCGGAAACTTCCGGCACCCGTATCGTCAAAAATGGCAGCGGGGTGCTGAAACTGGTCAGTTATGCACCGATGGTGACCTCCTTTTTTCAATGGGCGGTGGTGGTGGAGATGAGCCTGGAGGAGGTCATCAATCCCGCTGGCGAAACGGGGAAGACCGATTTTTTGAGCGGTTTCGTCGCCAACTCCGGTTACAGCGATGTATTCCTCATCCATCCCGAAGGCCGCATCTTTTTCACCATGAAACACGGACCGGACTATGGCACCAACATTCTCCATGGTCCCTATGGCGGTAGTGAACTCGGGGGGTTGGTGAAATCGGTGTTGCGGAGCAAGGCGTTCGGTATGAGTGATGTGGCCCCCTACGGACCGGCGGACGGGAAACCTTCCGGCTTTATCGCCCAACCCCTGATGTCCGGGGAAAATGTGGTCCTGATCGTCGCCCTGCGCATGGCCGATACCCTCCTCAACACCATCATGGGGCAACGGGACGGCATGGGCGAAACGGGCGAGACCTATCTGGTCGGCGCCGACAAACTGATGCGTTCCAACTCCCTGCTCGACCCGGAACGGTATTCGGTGTTGGCATCCTTTGCCCAGCCCGACGATCGGCGCATCGATACACCGGGTGTTCGCGCCGCCATGTCCGGAGAGACCGGGACGCAATGGAGCGCCAATTATCGGGGGGATCCGGTACTCTCCTCGTATACCCCTTTGGAAATCGGCCAGCACACCTGGACCTTGATTGCCGAAACCAGCCGCCAGGAGATGTTCGCGCCAATCACCGAGCTGCGCTTGATCTTCCTGCTCGTCGGCGTATTGGTCGCGGTCCTGGTGATTGTCGCCGGTTGGTGGTCGAGCCGGGCCATTACCGGTCCCCTGGATGACATCGCCATGTCGGTGCTCACCTCTTCCACGGAGATGGCGGCCACCACCAGTCAGCAGGAGCGCATCACCAACCTGCAAACCACCGCGGTCATGGATTCGGTCAAAACCATTAAAAACCTGGAAACTTCAGCGCGGTTATCCGCCGAGCAGGCGGCCTCGGCCGAAGAGAACGCCGCCAATGTGGCGGGGATGGCCCGCCAGGGACGCGAGCAGATGATGGAACTGCAAACCAGCATGACCGCGGCCGAAGAACGGGTCGAGGCGATCGCCCAGCAGATTCAAACCCTGAGCGAGACCACCGCCAGGATTGGGGAAGTGACCAACATGATGAAGGATTTTGCCAGTGAAACCAAAATGCTGGCCATGAACGCCGCCGTGGAGGCGGTCCGCGCCGGCGAGCAGGGCAAGGGTTTTTCGGTGCTGTCGGTGGAAATTCGCAAGTTGGCCGATGAGAGCAAACGCTCGGCGGAGCGCATCGACAACCTGGTGGCGGAGATGCAGGCGGTGACCAATACCACGGTGATGGTGACGGAGGAGGGTACCAATACCATGCAACACGGCGGCAGGATCGCCAAAACCACCCACACCACCTTCAATGAAGTGATGGGGTCGGTGGATAGCGTTTCCGATAGCACCAAGCAGATCTCGCTGAACGTGCAGCAACAGGTGACGGCCCTGAGACAGTCCCTGGAATCCATGAACAGTCTGGAATCCGGCGCCAGGGAGACCGTCCTGGGAATCAGCCAGGTCAAGACCGGTATCGAGGTGTTGAACGATGCCGCCCGGAGCCTGAAAGAGATGATGTGATCGTTACGATCAAACGGTGGTGGGAGGCTTCGTAAGCATCCTGCCTGCTCGAGGGAGCGGGTCTCTCCTTTTTTTTCCGATGTCCGGAAATTCACTTCAGAGCTGAAAAAACACCCGAAAAGCCGGAGGTTTTTCCGGCTGACTGAAAGTCATTGATTGTATGGAATGATCAAGGATATCATGTTCAGTCCTGTTTCATATGAGTGGACGATGGAGAACATGAAAGATCCTGAAAAAAATATCAATCCGTTGAAACATGATGAAAGTCAGGTGATCAAACGGCGGCGTCAGGCGGTGGGAATGGCGGCTGGAAATCCGGAAATCGATGCCCTGGGACTTGGCCTCTCCGGGGGCGGCATCCGCTCGGCGGCCTTCAACATGGGCCTGTTGCAGGCCATGGATGAGACCAAACTATTGTCCCGGGTGGACTATCTGTCGACGGTATCCGGCGGTGGTTACATCGGCGCATCGCTCTCGTGGTTCATGGCCCGGCTGGGGTGTGATTTTCCCTTCCGGGCGGCCTTCGAAAAGGGGCAACCCTGGCAATCGGCCCGGGTGGTGGACTGGATTCGCCGGCACGGGAACTATTTGACCCCCGGCGATGGTCTGGGCAAACCGGCCCTGGTGGCGGCGCTGTTGCGCGGTACGACGTTGAATCTCATGATCACCCTGCCGGTCTTGCTGTTGATCATCTGGTTTCTGACCCGGGTGGAGGTGACGTTCCAGTACGACAGGCTGGTACCGATGGAAATATCCGCTCTGTACCCGAATGTTCAACGGTTCGTCGAGGGGGTCAATGTCAACCTGCTGGCTTCCCTGGCCGGATTTGGCGTTTTATTGTTGCTGTTCGAATTTTTGGTGCTGTTCACCCTCTATGCCGTCAGTTCCCGGCTGTCTTTTTCCTGGAGCGCCCGTCGGCGGGCCAATGTGGTGTTGGGCTGGTTGCTGGTCATTGCCGGGTTTTGCCTGGTATTGGGCTCCTTGCCTTGGGTCCATTCCTTGTTGAAACATTTTTTCGATGACCGGGCGACGCGGATCGGCGATCACAATCTGTTCATTCCCGGCGTGGTTCTGGTCGGCCTGATGGCCATTTTCGGCAGCGCCCGGGACAAAAAGGAGGCCTATGAAAAAGGGGTGTGGGCGCCGTTTTTCCTCGGGTTGGGATTGGTGTTGTTGATCTATGGCCTGTTTCTCGGTCTTTATTGGCTCGCCATCTGGGTGGGGGAGGTCAAATTGATGGATGGGATCAACCCCCGCGAACGCCTGCTGATCCTGTCCAGTGGTTTCGCCGTCCTGCTGGGCATGGTCTCCGACATCAACCGGGCCTCCATGCATCGATATTACCGGGACCGGTTGCAGGAGGCCTTCATGCCGCACCCGAAAGTGCTGGCGGAGGATTCGGATGACGCCTCCCTCCGCTGTACCTCCGGGAGTGGGACGACCGATGATGCCAAAGAGGAGGCGGTCGATCCCGACCGCTGTTTCCTCCACGATCTGTCCAGGGAGGGCAATGGAGACAAGGCCCCCTATCACATCATCAACGTCAACATGTACACCAACAGCTCCGCCGATCCCAAGCTGGCCCATCGCCGGGGGGATAATTTTATTTTTTCACCCCTGTATACCGGCGCCCGCTCCACCGGCTGGGTGCCGACCGACGACTATATCGGCGGGCAAATGACCCTGGCCAGCGCCTTTGCCATCTCTGGCGCGGCGGTGGATCCCAACAGCGACAAATCCACCTCCGGCGCTTTGGCCTTTTTGATGACCCTGTTGAATTTTCGCCTCGGCTATTGGGCCCACAACCCCCGCCGCACCCGGATTCGCGACGAGGCGGAGAAAAAGGCCACCGGCTGGAAAAAAAGCTACTGGAACCTGATCGGTTTTTTTCAACCGACGCGGCCCCGGTTTTGGCTGGGATACGCCTTTCGCGACATGGTGGGCCTGGGACAGAGTGAAAAGGGGGGGTATGTCAATCTCTCCGATGGCGGCCATTTTGAAAATCTCGCCGCCTATGAACTGATCCGACGCCGGTGTCCCCATATCATTCTCTCCGACGCCGGCGTCGATCCCCACTGGACCTTCGTCGACCTGGGGAACCTGGTGGAAAAGGTGCGGGTCGATTTCGGTGCCCGGATCGATATCGTCACCGAGCCGTTGAACCCCAACAAAAACAGCGACCCGAAAAAACGTCCGGACCATCTGTCCGAAAAACCCTTCGTCCACGGCACCATCACCTATCCGGATGGTACGGTCAGCCATCTGCTCTACATCAAAACCTGTTTTACCGAAAACCTGCCCCAGGACATCATCGCCTACCGCAACGCCCACCCCGATTTTCCCGACCAGAGCACCCTGGACCAGTTTTTTGATGAAATGCAGTTCGAAGCCTACCGCGAATTGGGTTATCAGCATGGGAAAACCGCTTTTGAGGCCTATCGGGAGCCGGACGGGGCGCCAAGGAGTGACCGGCAACGGTTGGCGACGGTTTTTGCGATGAAAGGGTGAGGGTCGAAAGACGGCCGGGGTGCCGTCCATCCGACCGATTATCGATTCGGGTGGATGGATCCCGTACAGTCTCGTCGGATCGTTATACCGTCTCCAGACGCCAATGTCCTGATGTCACAAACGGTAGGGCGGGGTTACGTCCCCGCCGAAAACACGAGGCTCGAAAGAAGGCGGGGACGTAACCCGCCCTACCGTTTTCTTGTAAACCATCTCGATATCAGGCCGTGTCCCTCTGAAATGGGTATTAGCCATCCACCTGCTGAAGAGGAAATGGACATGGAGCGGACGATCTTTTTTCAGAGCCTGAGCTTTCCGGGTTTTGTTATCGATACCACATCCATAGTTCTCAAACGACATGAGAAACTGAACCCCTGGCGACACGAATAATTTCACCATCCACCTCTCTTTTTCACCGTCTGATGATTGGTGGTTACCAGAGTTCCGGTCTTCACTCGCCACGAATCACGAGCACGTGGCTGTGATGCAACATGCGATCAAGAATGGCGGTGACCACCATGGGATCGGCCGGGAGCGCCCGGCGTTGGCCGCGGGCATCCGCACTTACCCCGCCGGTCGTTTCGTCATCTTCTACCAATCTCATCCGCATGCTGTTAATATCGTTCATGTTTTTCGGGTTGCCATGTACATTGAGCGGATATTTTCAGGCGGTAACGGATGAAGGGCATGTCCGCTTTCCTGTTCCTGGAAGCGTTTGCGGACATTGGCGGAAAAAATTTCGTGCGGTTAAGCTAAAAATGTCAAGTTGATCAATGTGTTTGGTGATGGGATTCCATGTCCGCTTTGTTAGAAAGCGGACATGGGGGGCTGGAAAATTCTCTTGGCAAAATCCCGCCAAATTTCTATGCTAAACTAGCGTGCATTGATTTTCTAGTCAAATTGCGATGGTCTCAAGGGTTTATCTGCGAAAAATGTAAAACAAAGAGCGGGCATCATCTGAAAGTGAGGAGCTGGTGAAAAACTTTCTTTTTTCTGAAGATTGCATGGAAGCTGTCGGAATTTATGATAGTTTCGACTCTACTGTACAAACAAAATTTTCAGTAGAAGAGCACTTTCGCAATTTAAGACCTAAAACAGTTGCACATCACGAAATAACACACTTCTTTCAGAATTATTTCACTCTTCAAGGCATATCTCTATATTCAGTTGTTCGTTCAATAGAAGCTAATACGGAAGACCTTCTTCTAGACATGGGTATCCGGTTGCCTCAGGCTAAAACAACCTGAAAAACTTCCAGAATA
>CAYFNE010000157.1:0-8925 GCA_964344355.1 uncultured Magnetococcales bacterium | reverse complement strand
CA
Source organism: uncultured Magnetococcales bacterium (assembly GCA_964344355.1). GTDB lineage: Bacteria > Pseudomonadota > Magnetococcia > Magnetococcales > CAYFNE01 > CAYFNE01. The sequence continues at coordinate 8,923 of CAYFNE010000157.1, read as the reverse complement.
GAGAAAATCTACACTTTAACGTACGTTAGGTCAAATGGACGCACCACCGGATTTCATGCCTTCACCGGTCACGCATGGGGCAGGGTGTGTTTTTGGTCCGGCAATCCGGTCAAAAACACCGCTTCACTGGTATGGCTGACGTAGGCGAGAAAAACATACTCACTCCAATAATTTCTCACCGGCCCATATTTAAAATGGTTGTAATAGGTGTCGGCATTCAAAATTCCATCATCCCGGCCCACCGCCCGGTCGATATAAGCCAACCAGTTGCTTTTGGTAAAATTCAACAAAATATAGGGGGTCGTGAAAACGACATGATAGTCAAAACCATCGATCGGTGGCAGGATCCTGACGTACCACAGTTCCCCTTCGCGGCCCTTATGCGCAACCGGAACCTGGCAAACGAACCGCTCTCCGGTGCCGATATCCGTCAAAACGCTCCGCCCATCGACAAATCCACCATGTTCATAGATCCCCATGCGCGATCGTTGCAAGATTTTTATCGCCGCACCGATCTCTTTGCCAAGGGTTTCATCGAGGTTCAACTCCATGACAAATTCACAAATGGATCTTTTTTTTCCTTGGAAGGTGAACAACACATCAAAAAAGATCCAACAAAAAAAGAAGGAGCCGGTCAACGGACTCATCGGCGGTCCCACTGGCATATATTCCCTCTCCGCTTTTTCGAAATAGTTCAACCACTCCCGAATGGAACGCTCGCCCTGGAGTTCCTCCGTGACTTTTGAAATGATATTTTGTGCCGAAACATATACGGCATGCAGCGGATCATACCCTTTGTCCAACAATGTTTGCACATCGTTGACGGGACCGCCGTCAGGGTTCCCGGAGAAACCAAACAGTGATTTCACTTTGTTTTTCAGATGGCCCGACAAAATACCCCCTTCCGAAACACGTCTCCGGTTCGAGGTTTTTTTTCTGTTTTTGCGGTCGCGTTTTTGTTGAAGTTTTTTTTGACTGAGGGCCATATCCCGTCTTTCGCTCTGGTTGTGTTGTCATGACAATGATTGTTCAATCCGCTGAGTATCCCAAAACGGCTGCTCAAGACATCGGCGGGGACCGATCAGATTCCAGACTTCCTGCTTTACAATTTGCAGAAACGGTAGGGCGGGGTTACGTCCCTGCCGTCGTTCCGAGCCATGCGGCGGGGACCTAACCCCGCCCTACCATGGATATGCGTTTTTATTGGACAAACCTGGAAATTCCGGTCATTCCGGTTTCCAGTGACTCATGGTTTAAGCCAGGCGATAAGGATCATTTTACACCAAAAAAGTGGTAAAGATGAATGAATGGTCTCCATCGGCGGGGACGCAACCCCGCCCTACCATTTGAGACCGGTAAAGCAGAAAATTTGGAGTTTGATCGGCTTCCTAATCCTCCATCCGCTCCAACTCCTCCCGGCTGGCGCGGCTGTCCAGGATCGACTCGATGGCGTGCCAACCGATGAACACCAGGCCGCTGTTGCCGTCGATGCTGATGCGGTCGCCGCAGCGGATGATGTGGCCGTTGATCTGGCAGCGGCTTTCGGTTTCGCGTACCGCCAACTCCTCGCAGCCGACCACGCAGGTTTTTTCCAGGCGGGCGGCGACGATGGCGGCATGGGAGGTCTGGCCGCCGCGGGTGGTGAGCAGGCCGTCGGCCAGTGAGATCTCCTTGATGTCGTCGGGCACCGTGTCATAGCGGATCAGGATCAGGGCGGTGTCGGCATGGGCGGTGCGCAACCGCTGGGTCTCTTCCAGGTTGAACACCGCCAATCCACACAGGGCGCCACCGCTGACGCCGATGCCCCGGGCCAGGAGATTTTTTTTCAGGGCCGGTGTATTGCTGAAACCGTAGACCACCGGGCTGTGGCTCTTGGAGGTGATCATCTCCCGGCTCTGCAGCAGGAACAGATTGTCCGCCTGGGGACCGTCGAAGGTGAACTCCATCTCCTGGGAGTTCCAACCCCGGCCATAGATCAAATGGCGGGCCACCTCCAACAGTTTTTGATAGATCTCCGGATAGCACCGTTCCAGGCTGCTGTCCGGCGGGCGGCGGTCGTGTTGACATTGCTCCACGGAGATGGGATTGGTGGCCACCAGACCGCCGACGATATCCTCGCCCTGGTTGCCCGGCGTGTAATCCCCCCACAACACCACCCGATCGAGTTTGCGGTAGGGATGGGCGGTGAACAGCACGCCGGTGCCCGACTGGTTGTGCAGATTGCCATAGACCATGCGCTGCAACACCACCGCCGTGCCCCAATCGTCGGAGATGTCCATGATGCGCCGATACTCCTCGGCCTTGGTGGAGTTCCAGGAGTTCACCACCTGGTTGATGCCGGCCAACAGTTGTTCCCAGGGATCGTCGGGAATGGGTATCTTCAACTCCAGGGCCGCCCGATGGTAGGCCCGGGCCAGTTCGGCCATCTGCTCCGGCTTGAACTGCCGTTTTTTCTTGATCCCGTGTTGGCGTTTGGCGGCGCGCATGAGATCGTTGAACACGGCGCGGTTGGCCTTGAAGGTCATGCACCAGGATTGAATGAACCGACGATAGTTGTCCCAGGCGAAAAAGGCGTTACCCGACTGCTCCACCAACCCTTCGACGATCGATTCGTTGATGCCGACGTTGTGGATGGTCTGCATCATGCCCGGCATGGAGATCAGGGCGCCGCTGCGCACCGACAACAACAGCGGATTTTCCGGAGAACCGAAACCGAGGCCGGTCTGCTCTTCGATGGTGGCGACCTGATGCCGCAGTTGATCGATAAAATTTCGCGAGGCCGGCGGATATCCGTGGATCAACTCCCGGCAGCGGAAATATTCGGTGGTGAGGATCGATCCGGCCGGCACCTGGGCGCCGCTGTCCACCAGTTCGGTCAGGTTATAGCCCTTGTTGCCCAGATAAATCAGGTTGCGGACCCGGTTGGCGGGATCGTGGATGGCACAAAACAGCTTGGTCGGATCATAAGTCATCAGCTGATTGAGCTGTTCGGGACTCAAGGCCTCCTGTTGACGGGCGAGGATGTGGCGGATGCGGCTGATGAACAGGTCGAAGGTTTGCAGGCCGAAGGTTTCGGCGATCAGATCGCGTAAAAAGGATTCGCTGATCCGTTCCAGGGTCGCCACCGGTTCGCCGTCCAGCAGGCCGGCATAGCGGTGTTGATAGGCCTCCTTGGGGACCATCGGCACGATGATGGCCAGATTGTCCCGATGGTGGGTGGTGTAGTAGGCGTGGATGATATCTTTGACCCCTTCGGAAAAACTGCGGAAAATATCCAGATATTGATGATAGGAAAAATGGTTCAGCTCCAGGAAACAGTCCAATACTTCGCGCAGATTGTCCAACCGCCGTGAGGCGACGCCATCCAGGTCCAGGGCGCGCAGGAACACTTTCAGATATTTGGCCGCCTTGAAAAAGGCGGCGCGGGTGATGAACGCCTCGGGGATCCGGGCGGTCAACGCCTCCAGTTCCACCTTGGCCAGATTTTCCAGGCGGAAGGTCAGGGAGAGGGCGTCAAACTTGCGTTCCCGGTAGTGGCCGTAAACCGAGGGGATATCGACGGCGATGTGCCGTTTTTGATAGATCGCCTCTTCGGCGGCAAAGGTTTCCGGGCTGAGGATGACCTTTTTCAACGCCTCCAGGGCGTCCAACAGCGCCACCAACCGATCATAACCGGTCACCCCCCGTTCCAGGATCCCGATCAGTTCGTTCATACACGGAATGCCGGCCGCCGCCGCCCGTTGCAACGGTTCGTGGATACCCTGGAATCCCAGATTATACTTCAAATCCAGCAGTTGATGGAGACGGATCAACAAAAACACCCGGCGGCGGTCCGCTTCCGGAACACTGGTGTGGGCCATCACCCGCTCTTCAAGCCCATCGGCCGGCCAGCGCAGGGGACTGGAATCGACCCCGGCCTCTTTGCACAGTTGATTGACCAGCCGATGCACCCCTTCAAAATGGGGTCCCATGGCCCGGATCTCTTCCAGGATCGGCTCGGAAACCAGGTTGGCCAACAGCGCCTTGTCGCCGGTCCGCCAAAAATGAAAAATATTGTATACCAGATCGACGATCAGGTTGGTGCTTTCGACATGGCACTGCTTGCGCAAAAAATGGATCAGCCGGTCCTGGCGGCGGGTGATCTCATCGAGTTCGGTGGAGACATCGCGCAGCTCGCCTTCGGCGCCCACCTCGTTGAAATAGACCGGCAGCAGACGGGTGAACTGTTTGACCAGATTGTAGACCCCCTGCACCCGGCTGTTGAGCAGGCTGGTGATCTCCCGCTGGAACAGGTCGGTATCGCGGATCAGGGAGCCGGTCAGTTTGAGATTGATGATCAGGGCCGACAGCAGGGTCGAAGACCACTTGGGGTGCAGGGTGATGAGGTTGAGCCAGACGCGGATGTTGTAGAGATGGGTGGGATTGCAGATCGGTTGCCAGTCGCTGCCGACCCCGGTGAAGGAGCTGTATTGAAAGCCGAAACGGATCGCCTGCTCCAGAAAGGCCTCCATCAAATGCGAATTACCGCGTTTGAACACCTCCACCCCCAGCACTTCGATACACTGCAGGGCGGTGTTGGGATAGTTTTTGACGTTGGCCTTGAGAAAGGCGAAAGTTTGCAGAAAGGAGTCGTGCAACTCCTCGAAACTTTGCTCCAGGCGCACCAGATGCACCAGGCTGCGGTTGATTTCGCGCAGGCTCTCCTCGTGGATCATGGCCAGACCGTCGGTCTCCATGATGTGGAACAAAAACCGTAATTTACGTCCTTCTATGAGCTGTTCGGTGCTGACCGAGGCATTGGCGGAAACCTGCCCCAACCGCTCCGCCGCCTGCCGATAACCGCGGACGATATCGATGAAGGCCGGCAGTTCGCTCAGTTTCGTCACCACCGCCATGTCCGGTGGTTTCCGGGCCAGGAGTTCCAGACTGTCCATGGCGCAATCCAGGGCCTGGTGGGAAATTTCATGACAGGGATCGGTGCCCATCTTGGCGTACCATTCCGGATCGGCCTGATCCAGCCAGTAATCATAGGTGGCCCGCAGGGAGCGGACCGCCAGATCGCGAACCGGCACCGGGTCCAGGGGTGATGGTTCCGTGCCGCTCATTTTCAGCAGGGTTCCCACCGTGCGGCGAATGGGATGGTGGGTCTGGCCCAACAGCAACAGCTTTTGGGCTGGCAGCTCCGCCAGTTGCCGGAACACCCGGTCATAGACCGGCGCGTGGTCGACCAACCGCCGGCGGTTGAGGAGGGTGGCCTGTTTTTCCAGATAGGCGGTCAGCCCCTCCAGGGCCATGTGCGCCAACGGTTCCCGTTGCACCTCCGCCAACGCCCTGAGGAACAGGTCGCAAAACAGTTGAAAACAGGTGGCCCCCCGGGCATCGGCCACGAAACGACCGCTGTTCTTGAGTACGAATCCGCGCAATTCAGGCAGGATCAACAACCAGTTGCGAAACGGGTGGTTCAACTCCAACAGCAACCGGTCGAGAATTTTGAGCACCCCGGCGTAACGGCCGACGACGGTGCGCAAAATTTCCTGGCTCGGATGGATGGTGATGGGACCCACGGCCGTTTCCAACAGATTGGCGCGCAGGGCATCGGATTGGGGCGGGGGGGATCCCGGTGGATTGGCGTGGGAGGAGGTCATGGTTCATCTGATCCCTGGATGAGAGGCCGGCGATAACGTTTTCGACGGCCTCGTGCGGTCCATGGATGGACCGCCAGATAGCGGCGCTGTTGGGGGACCCGGCGGGAAACGGCCGTCTACCGGGCCATGGTCGAAAAAGATCGTACCCGCCCGGTTTTGGCCAACCAGCCGATCGAAACCACGGGCAAAAATCCGGTCAGCCCTTTTCACGATCCGCATAAAGTACCATACTGCATCGCAGGTATCGGTCTCCAGGACCGGGCGCAGGGATTGCGCCGTCGGTCTCTTGAGCGGGAAAATATATAAACGATCAATTAATTACAATCTCCAGTCTCCTACCGATCAAGAAAAATTTCCATGCCCCGCATTCGAGTCAGTGAAGTCGTGCCATTCACCCAGGAGCAGATTTACAACGTGGTGGTGGATGTGGAACGATACCCGGAGTTTTTGCCCTGGTGTACCCAGACCCGGATTCAAGAACGTCGGGAGAACCAGTTTACGGCCGAGTTGACGGTTGCTTTCAAGGGGATTCGGGAAAAATTCAAGACCCTGGATGTTTTGACGCCGCCCGAAAAGGTGGAGATCAACCTGCGTTCCGGTCCGTTCAAATATCTGGTCAGCACCTGGAAATTCACGCCGGTGGGCTCGCGCACCCGGGTCGATTTTTTCATTGACTTCAGTTTTCAGAGCCGCATGAAGGAGATGATCATGGGGCCGGTGTTCACCCAGGTTTCCAAACAGATGGTGGCCGCTTTCCGCAAGCGGGCGGTCACCCTCTATCGAAAACCGGGCTGAACCGGGCCGGATCGAAACCGCCGGTCGGGATGGAGCCGTCAGCGGTCTCCTCCCCGGAAGCGGGAAAAATCAGTGGATGATCGACATGTTAAAACGAAAAGCTTCCAGTACCGTACCGTTTACCGCCCAACAGATGTATGATCTGGTCGTGGATATGGATCGCTATCCCGAGTTTTTGCCCTGGTGTGCCAAGGCGCGTCGGTATGAGGTGACCGAGACCAGCTTCAAGTCGGAGATGACCTTCTCTTTCAAAGGGTTGCGGGAAACGTTCCACACCATCGACCATCTGGAGCCCGGGCGGCGGATCACCATCAGCAACACCAAGGGGCCGTTTCGCCATCTGGAGAGCGAATGGCTCTTCACGCCGGTCGATGGCGGTACCCGTATTGATTTCCATATCGAATTCCGGTTTAAAAGCCGACTTTTGGACCTGACCCTGGGTTCCGTGTTCGGTGAGGCCTCCCGCAGAATGGTGGCGGCGTTCGAAGAGCGCGCCAAGGTGATCTATCCATCCCCCTAATCGACCAAAAAGGAAACGCCCGTCATGCCCACCCCGTTCCCGATCCTGCTCACTCTCATAGCCGGACTGTCCCTGTTGATGCCGGCCACCAGCCGGGCGCAACCCATCGCCCGGGCCGGCTCCTGGACCCTGGAACTGGAGGAGGTGGATCGTCACCTGGCCGCCAAATTCCATGAACTGCGCGAAGAGAAGATCCAGGAGTTGTTGATCGGCCATCTGCTGGAGACCGAGGCCAAATCCCGGAATATAAAACCGGAAAAATTGATGAAACTGGAGTTGGAAAAACGGGTGTCCCCGCCATCGGCCCGGGAGGTCGGCCAGTTCATCGACGCCAACAAGGATCGCCTGCCCAACGGTGGCAAGGGCATGGAGGAACGGGTGCGGGCCTATCTGTTGAAAGAGTCGGAAAAAAAGGCGCAGGCGGAATTTTTGGACTATCTGCACGGCAAGCATGGCGCAAAGGTGTTCCTCAAACCGCCCCGTTTCACCATCCAGGGACCGCAGGACCTGGTTCGGGGCAATGCCGATGCGCCGGTGACGGTGATCGAATTTTCCGATTTTGAATGTCCCTACTGCGCCCGTGTGCAATCGACGATCAAGAGTGTGGAAAAAACCTACGGCGACAAGGTGCGCCTGGTTTTTCGGCACTATCCACTGCCCTTCCACAAAAAGGCCCCCAAGGCCTCCGAGGCCGCCCAGTGCGCGGCGGACCAGGGGCGGTTCTGGGAGTATCATGATGCCCTGTTCGAGGACCAGGATGATTTCAGCGTTCCGCACCTGAAAAAACTGGCGGTGGGCTTGAAACTGGATATCGGCCAATTCAACAAATGTCTCAACGGTAACCGACATGCCGACCGCGTGGCGGCGGACCTGGCCGAGGGCCGGCGCCTGGGCATCTCCGGTACCCCGACCTTTTTCATCAACGGCATCAAACTGGTGGGGGCGGTGCCCCTGCGTCAGTTCCAAAAAACCATCGATGCGGAGTTGAAGGGGAAAAAATAGTCCGGGATCATCCCCGCTCCCGGGTGACCGGGAGTGGGGATGGCTGGTAGGTTTCACTGAAAGGGTATTCAAAAGCCCCAGGTTAGGCTCTTTTCGACAATGGTCGTTATAGCATGCCCGGAAAATCAGTTCAGCTCGGGAGGTTTGTCCATATCAATCACAGGAACCACGGAGGAACTCCAGCCCCGGTTATCATAGAATGATATCGGCGTGAGCTTTGAGATCACGTGAAACGCCGTGTCCCATATGATCCAGGAACACCCTGACTCCTTCACGTCGAGCGAACTTGAAGGCTGGCACGAAATCGCTGTCGCCGGTGACAACCACGATCACCTGCACCAGTTGCCGGAGTGCGAGACGGGCAATATCGAGTCCGATCCGCAGGTCGACGCCCTTTTGTTTCAGGTTCGGTACCAGATCGCGGGCTGTAATGACAGTACGTCGGGTTCTTTCGATATCCGCGAGCGCGTTTTTCCCAAGTGCCCATCCTTTATGTTGAATCGCCCCGAGGCGCAAGGCAAAGTTGGGTTTTAATTCCAGGGAGTCCAGGAGGGCTTTGTTTTGGGTGTATTGACGGCTTGTGCCAAAATTCGTTTTGCTCAAATCGATCGGGTTGGTCACCTCCACCGAAGACGGAGGGGCATGGTAATAATAAATTCGCAAAAGATCGAGTTCGGCGAGGTGAGGATGTTGACACAGTTCGCCGCAGGTGTCGATGATGTCCTGGGCATTGGCGGGACGCCTGAGCCGGGTTTTCAGTTTGGATAGGACAAATCCACCATCAAGCAATACGGCATAACGTGGGTTCATGGCGCAGACATGAATATAGCCCGCCGGCTCGTGGTGTGCTGGGCACACGCTTTGATCAGGGACGAACCGACAGGCTTAGGAATCACATACTACCCATAACTAGTGCCTGACAGAAAAAGCGATATTTGAGAAAAGTTTCCCAATGATTGTC
>CAYFNE010000156.1:0-9131 GCA_964344355.1 uncultured Magnetococcales bacterium | reverse complement strand
AGAGAAAATCTACACTTTAACGTACGTTAGGTCAAATGGACGCACCACCGAAAATCCCACCATTGGTATCCACGGTATTGCCCAGGGAGGAGTTGGAAAATTTCGGCAGAGAGGTGCCGTTGACCTTGACCCGGTTACTCTTTCGAATCCTCAAATTATCCGCATACAGCGCCGCCCCGCTGCAACGGGGCGACGGAATGGTCCAGGTCACCGAGCGCCGCCCCCGGGCATCGGTTTGGGAAGGGACGAAACCGGTGCCGGTCAGGGTGCGTTCCCCGGTAACGCTGTTATATTGAAACGAAGCGGTGAATTCACCGCGCACCGTGCCGTTGACGGTGATGGAGCCGGAGCTGCCCGACCAGTCGGTGGTGGCGCAGGGATCATCGCGAATTTGAAATCGGGCCCACTCCAGGCCGGACTGGGCCAGGTAGAGGGCCTCGGTGGCGGCCAGGGTGTTGAGAAATCCCTTCGAGGTGTTGCTCATCATTTTGACCAGGGAGCCGGCGGTGGCGCCGGCGATGACGATGAGGATGACGATCATCAACAACACCGAACCGCGTTGACGATCTGGCCGGGGACCGTTCACGGGTTGACCGGGGAGACCCCGCCGATCAGGCTGAGTCCTTGGCTATTGCCGGTGACGGGATCGGGAATGGTGATGGTCATGGTGACGGTGATCGATGGCAGGGGATCGTTATCCAACACCACCGGGTCCAGGCCGGTGACGACGTCGAAAGTCAGGGCGCTGACCCCCTCGGCCAGGGTGGCGCCCCCACGGCTCAAGGTGCCGGTGTCGGCATCGAATTGAAAGGTGACGCTGGTATCATCCTGATCGGTAAAGGTGATGGCACTCAAACCAGTACCGGCGGTCAGGGAACCGAGTTGGGCGCCGCGCAGTTCCCGCAACAGGCGCTCCATGGCCAGGCGGGCGCGCACGTCGGCCTCCTGGACGATCGAACCGATGCGAAAGGATTGGAAAGCACCCATCAACACCGGCGTGCCCACCCCGGCGATGAGACCGAGGATGATGATCACCACCACCATCTCCAGCAGGGTGAAACCGGACGGGTGACGATCATTCATAAGCGATGAACAGGGTGGTGGCCCGCACCACCCCACCTTCCGGACCGGTCACCGCCAGGGCCGCCAGCTTGCAATCGCCGGCGCTGGCCGCCGCCGGACAGCCATTGTTGCCCGGGTCCGGCTCGGTGACGGTCAGCACCCGGTCGAAGGTGGCGCCATCGACCGTGTATTGACTCAAAGTGGCGGAATCGATCCCATCCATGCCATTGGCGCGCCGGTCAGCGACGATACCATCCATGGTCAAACGGGCCACATAGAGCGCCTGGCCGTTTTCCCGGGCCAGATTGGGCTGTTGCAGGGCCGCCACCGTCGCCGCCGCCAAACCGGTGACGACGAAACCGATGGTAACGATGGCCACCAACACCTCCATGAAGGTAAAACCGGCCGTCCAACGCGGAACGGGCCGGTTCATGGCACCTCGACATAACCGGTATCGGCCAACACCTGAACCGTCGTATCGCCGCTGGCGCTGGTCAGGGTGATGGTTTCGGCGCCGCCGGTCGGTTCACCGAGTTGTCCGAATAAAATATCAAAGCTGGAGAGCGACACCCCGGAAAGGCTGGTCTGGTTGCCCTGGAACAGATCACCGCCGGCATCGCGGATTTCATAACTGTCAAGGCCGGTACTGAGAATACGGAAATCGACGCCCCGGCTCATGGCATAGGATTGGGTCAACCTAATGTCCGAGGCCAACCGCCGCGCCTTGGCCACCCGATCGACGCCGGTGGGATTGCGATCCACCGCCGAAGTCGCCAACAGACCGATAACGACGATGACCATGATCAGTTCGATCAGGGTGAAACCGGCGCTTTTTGAGATGGGGGAAGGCGTTTTAGGATCGGAAGCGGAATTGTCGGGTAGCCACGCCACTCCCCTGACCCGTCCAGCCAAATGAACGGATGGAAACGGGTCAGGGCAGGATGCGCGCGGTGAGATAGTCCGTATCCCCTTGAACATGGCGGATGGTGCATCCGGTACCCGGGTCGCCACCGACGGTATAATCGGCAATGGTGATGCCACTGAGCAACGCCAACGCAGTATTGCAAGTCAAGTCAGCGCAGGTGCCGCCCAGGCCGACGGCGCACTCGGCATTGTAAGTAGCCGCTGCCGCACCCACCGCACCGGCGACGGCTTCGGCGTTGGCGTTGGCGGCTGCGGGACCAACATCACCAAAACGTGGCAGGGCCATAGCTGCCAGGATTCCGACAACGACTATGACCATTATCACTTCAGTCAAAGTAAACCCGGATTGGGCAATCGACTCTGACCACCTTCCAAAACCACCTATTTTCATCCAAGACGCCTACATTTGACATATGAGATGATGCAAGCTGTCCAGTATTCCCATTGATGGAGGCAGAACCAAGCCACAGCAATTCCCCCAACAACCTACTGTAAACCGCATCCATCCTGGAAATCATAGTCCTTTGGCAGGGGAGGATTACCCCCCGCCATTGCATTCTTGGACCATTCGACGGGGACGTAACCCCGCTCAACCATATCGGCTTGCTCCGAAGCGCTAGGATGCCGTAGAAACTACGAATTTCAAAATAGACGCGGTTTGGCGCTATTTGCTCCTACGAAACGTCAGGCTCTAATCGGTGTGTCTCACCGATCGATACTCGCCATGAAGCCCGGCTTCCTCTGGAAACTGATCATCGCTTCCACAATTTCACAAATCAAGCAAAACCGGATCACGAACTCCACCTACTCACAGGAGCACGCCAGAAAACACGACTTCCGGACGAAAATCTATCAGTTGTTGTTGATATTATTCCCAACAGTCCCACAGATGTTATCAGCTTGCTCCAAGCCACCCCCAGCAGACGTATCGGTCAGGTCAAATTTTGAACGGCATTCAGTAAGTGAAGCTTCAGACGTAGCTTGAAGACTTTGAGACGCATCGGTGGCCCCCGTCTGCACATTACCAAAACGCGGCAAGGCCATGGCCGCCAAAATGCCGATGACGACGATCACCATGATCAGTTCGACCAGCGTGAAACCGCTCTCCTGGCCTTTTTTACGGGATGGGGTCTGGGTTTTCATGTTTTTGCTCCTTGCCTGCTGTTGCGCTTGTCCGGGTCGCCCGATGTTTTGTTCTTTCTACCACTTTTCCGAATGATGGACCTCTCGGAAATCACCGAGAGGGAAAAATTCAGCAATAACCGTTCCAATCTCTTAGACCGGACCGTTCCGGGGAATGTTCCGAAAAACGGCGGTCCCCCTCCCCAGCTTCCGATAAGACCAAAACACAAAAAATCATTAAATATCAATCAACTTCAAAACCAGCCCAGACAGCGGACCATCCTGATGAAAGAGTACCGAAAAAATCCTTCCCTGGCAAGTCCCGAGCGGGCGTCAGAAAACGAATACCGTTCAACCCGGCTCCTGAAACCGGTCTCCGATGGCCAGACCATGGTAGGGCGGGGTTACGTCCCCGCCGAAAAGGCTCGGAACAATGGCGGGGGCGTAACCCCGCCGAAAAGGCTCGGAACAATGGCGGGGCGTAACCCCGCCCTACCGTTTCGGCGAAACGCGAAGAAAGCGGAAGATGGATCGATCCCGGGTATCAGAATCATGATGATCGCTCAGCCCGGCTCCTGAAACCGTTCGCGGATGGCCAGGATCTCCGGCAGCACGGCGGCGAACAGGTCCACCAGCCGCGGTTCGAAATGGGTGCCGCGCATGGCCACCATTTCGCTCATGGAGTCATCGATGCTCCAGGCCGGTTTGTAGGGTCGCTCCGAGGTCAGGGCGTCGAAGACATCGGCCACGGCGACGATACGGCCGGCCTGGGGGATTTCCAGCCCTTTCATGCCGTTGGGATAACCGCTGCCGTCCCACTTTTCATGGTGGGTCAGGGCGATCTTGTGCGCCAGGTGGAGCAGGTCGGCATCCTGGTTTTTCAGGATATCGGCGCCGATGCGCGGATGTTGGGACATGATGCGCCATTCATCATCATTCAGCCGCGCCGGTTTCAACAGGATGCGGTCCGGCACCCCGACCTTGCCGATGTCGTGCATGGGCGCGGCGTGGAGGATCAGTTCGGCCTCATCGACCGACAGGCCGGCCTCCCGGGCCAATATCTGCGAATAGTGGGACATGCGGCGGATGTGGGAGCCGGTCTCGGGATCGCGGCGCTCGGCGGCCAGACCCAGACAGGTGATGGTGTTGAGCCGGCTTTCACGCAGTTCCCGGGTCCGTTCCCGCACCCGCTGTTCGAGGATGTCGTTCTGGTTTTTCAGCGCCAGGCGGGCGTTGCGCAGGGCCAGATGGTTGTTCACCCGCGTCTGGACGATGGGGATGGAGATCGGTTTGGCGATGTAGTCCACCGCCCCCAGGTCGAACCCCTTGGTCTCATCGTCCACCTGGGTCATGGCGGTGATGAAGATCACCGGGATCTCCCGGGTGGCCGGATCGTCCTTGAGACGACGGCACACCTCATAGCCGTCCATGCCCGGCATCATGATATCCAGCAGGATGATGTCGGGATGCTCCTCGGCGACGCTCTCCAGGGCCATCTCGCCGTCCATGGCGACACTGACTTCATAGTGTTCATCCAGGGCATGCAACAAAATATCGATGTTGGCCTCGGTGTCGTCCACCACCAGCACGGTCGGTTTGAAAACCTTGTCAGGCATGCTCCCGTCCTTCCAGGGCGGCAATCAGTTTGGCATGCATCGCCTTGGCTTCGTTGAACTTGTATTTGCGGATGAATTGATCCAGCGAGCGCATCTCCTCGAACAACTCCGGCGGCCAGGCGGCGGCGGTCAGGGTTTCCAGGATCGGCTGACAGAGACGCGGTTTGCGTTTGCGCACATGCGGTTCCATCTCCCGCAACCCTTTCAACAGCGCCGCCGTATCCACCGGCTTCGGCGGCGTCTTGACGCTCTCCCCCCCGGCCGCCGGCCGCTCGGAACGGTTGCGGGCGCTGGCGGTTATGGCCTTGGCCACCGAATCGACCAGGGCCTCGAAACGGTCCAGGTGCGTGGCGACCAGGGAATCATCCGCCAGTTGCAGGGCCGCCTCCAGGGCCTCGCCGGTGCTTTGCAGGTCCGTGGCGCCGACATTGCCGGCCAACCCCTTGACACTGTGGATCAACCGTTTGGCCTCGGCGGTCCGCCCGGCGGCCAACATCTCCCGCACCTCGGCGCCGGCACGACCATGGTTTTCGGAAAACTTGAGCAACAACCCCTCATAAATCTCCCGGTTGCCCCCCAACTTGCGCAACCCCGATTGCACATCGACCCCCGGCAACTCCGGCAACGGGGCTTCCGCGGCCGCCAGCCCGGCGTCGTCGCCGGCCACCATGGTCCGGCGCACCACCAGTTTTTCGGGAATCCAGCGGTCCAAGGTGCTGAACAGGGCCTCGACATCGATCGGTTTGACGACGAAATCGTTCATCCCCGAGGCCAGACACCGTTCCTTTTCGCCGGAGAGGGCGTCGGCGGTCATGGCGATGATCGGCGTTTGATCATATTCGGGATTTTGGCGGATGTGGCGGGTGGACTCATGACCATCCATCACCGGCATCTGCAAATCCATCAACACCACGTCGAAACGGTCCTTGGCCAGGGCGGTCAGGGCCTGCGCCCCATCCCCGGCCACGGTGACGGAAAAATTGGCCAACTCCAACAGTTCCCGCGCCACCTGCTGGTTGACCTCGTTGTCCTCCACCAGCAACACCGTGGTGCCGGGGATGGCCGCCAGGGTTTTACCCAGACGGTTGACCCTTTTTTTCCGCCGCAGCCGCTCGACCGTTTCGTCCCCCTCCTCGCCGAACACCTTCATGATGGCGTCGAACAGCACCGACTGACTGATGGGCTTGGCCAAAAAACCGTCCAGATGACAGTTGGCCGCCTGCTGCCGCACCTGCTTGTCATCGAAGGCGGTCATCATGATCACCTTGGGGATCCGGGACAGTTCCGTATGGCCCAGGATCGTCACCGCCGTTTCCAGGCCGTTCATCTCCGGCATTCGCCAGTCGGTGATCACCAGCTTGAACGGATGCCGGGCCCGCTCCGCCGCCAACAGCGCCTTCAATCCCTCGGGGCCGGACAAGGCCGTGACCGCCTCGAAGGAGAAGGATTCCAACATCTGTTTCATGATGTCCAGTGAGGAGCGGTTGTCGTCGATGACCAGGACCGGCATCCCCTTCAGGTCCACCGACGGCACCAACGGTTTGGCCGTCGCCTCTTCGGCCGCCGCCAGGCCGAAGTCGGCGGTGAAGGTGAAAACGCTGCCCTCGCCGACGACGCTCTGCACCTCGATATCCCCGCCCATCATCTGCACCAGGCGCTTGCTGATGGCCAACCCCAGGCCGGTGCCGCCATATTTGCGGGTGGTGGAGGCATCGCCCTGGGAGAAGGTTTGGAACAACCGGCCGATCTGCTCCCCGTTCATGCCGATACCGGTATCACGCACCGAAAAACGGATCGTCACATCGCCATCTTCACGTTCCAGAAGATCGGCGGTCACCAACACCTCGCCGGTGGTGGTGAACTTGACGGCGTTGTTGGCCAGGTTGATCAACACCTGCTCCAGCCGCACCGGGTCCCCCACCAACATCATCGGCAGGGCCGGGTCGGTCTTGATCAGCAACTCCAGCCCCTTCTCCTGGGCGCGCAGGGAGACGATGGC
This sequence comes from uncultured Magnetococcales bacterium, assembly GCA_964344355.1. Lineage (GTDB taxonomy): Bacteria > Pseudomonadota > Magnetococcia > Magnetococcales > CAYFNE01 > CAYFNE01. The sequence goes on along the minus strand of CAYFNE010000156.1, from coordinate 2,408 downwards.
GATCAAACTGTTGAGCACCTGCTCCAGATTGAAGGGGATGCGCTCCATCTCCAGGCGGTTCACCTCGATCTTGGAAAAATCGAGGATGTCGTTGATGATGCGCAGCAGGGAGCGGGAGGCGGCGTCGATCTTTTCCAGATAGTCCCGTTGTTTGGGCGTGGTGTTGGTGTGCATGCACAGTTCGGTCATGCCCATGATGGCGTTCATGGGCGTGCGGATTTCATGGCTCATGTTGGCCAGAAAATCGCTCTTGGCCTGGTTGGCGGCATCGGCCATCTGTTTGGCGGTCTGCAACTGCCCCTGGATCTCCTTGAGTTCGGTGATGTCATGATGCACATGCACATAGCCGTCGGGCCGGCCATGGGGGTCCAACACCGGGGCGATGGTCTCCCGGCACCAGTAGGGGATGCCCTCGGCGGCGTCGTTTTTCGGTTTTTTGCGCTTGAGAACGGTCTCCCGCCACTCTTTGCCCCGTTTCAGGGCTTTCAACCATTTTTCCCGCTGCTCCCCGGTCTGGGTATCGTCGAACCGGCCATGCTTTTTGCCCACCACCTCGCCCCGCTGCCAACCGGAGAGGGCGGTAAAGGCGGGATTGATGTATTCGATCACCCCTTCGGCATCGGTCAGGACCAGGGCGTCGGCCGTGGCCTCGACGGCGCGCATCATGCGCTGTTGTTGGCGCTCGGCCCGATGGTGCAGATACATCAGATAAAACAGCAGACTGAGGATGACCATGGCGGAAAAATAGAGAAGGAAACGGTTCCAGGCCGCCTCCTTGTCCTGCTGCTCGATCAATGTCTGCAACACCTGCCGCACATCGACGGCCAGTTGATACATGGGCAGACCGATCAACCGTTTCAGGCTGTCCTCGGCCATCTGCCGTTGGCCGGTTGAGAGCGCATCCGAGAACTGTTGCCAGTAGATCGATTTTTTTTGCACCTGCTGGTAGAGATCGAACACCGCCCGGTTCAACGCCTGCCGGTCCTCTATCGATCGATCCACATGATCGATCAAGGTGCGGCCGACCCGTTCCATGGCATTGAGCCGACCGAAGGCCAACTCCTTGTCCACCTCGAGACCGGCATGCAACCGCACCAGTTCATGTTCGAACATCACATCCAGGTAGACCAGGCTCTCGACACTCTTTTCGACCCGGTCATACTGGTCGCGATCCACCGTCGCCATGGCGAGCAGTTTGGTCATGACGATGGCGAAGGCGATGACGATGGCGATGCGAATCAGGCTGTCTAGTTTCACTGGAAATCCCGCCAATCCGAACCGTGACCGGTTGATGAATGAAAAGTGGCCGCCGTCATGGCCGCCCGGCTTTCGAGAACAGCCGGGCGGTGACGCGGTTGCGCCCGGCCTTTTTGGATTCGTAAAGCAGCGCATCCGCCATCTCCAGCAACGCCTGCGGTTGCAGGGGGCTGTCCGGGATGACGGTGGTGGCGCCCAGGCTCAAGGTGACGGTCGATGCCACCTGCGAATGTTCATGGACGATCGCCAGTTCCACCACCGCCGAGCGGAGTTGTTCCGCCACCACCTGTACACCGGCGAAATCGGTCTCCGGCAACAGGCAGACGAACTCCTCGCCGCCATAGCGGGCCAGCAGGTCCGGCGCCCGGTGGACGATCCCCACCAGGGACCGCCCCACCGTCTTGAGGCACTCATCACCGGCGGCGTGTCCATAGTTATCGTTAAATGTTTTGAAAAAATCAATATCCATGAGGATCAACGACAGCGGATGCCCATTGCGCACCGCCCGCGACCACTCACGATGAAAGGCGTTGTCAAAGCTGCGGCGGTTGGGGATCCCGGTCAAACCATCCAGGGCGGAGAGGTTGGCCAGCAGGTCCCGTTTTCTCTTCAATTCCAGATGGGTGGCCAGCCGCGACTGCACGACGATGGGCTCGAACGGTTTGGTGATATAGTCCACCGCCCCCATGCGGAAGCCCCGCACTTCATCTTCCACATGGCCCTTGGCGGTCAGAAAAATAATGAGGATGTCCTTGGTCAGCGGATCGGCCTTCAGCCGTTGGCAAACCTCCCAACCATCCATGTCGGGCATCATGATATCCAATAAAATCAGGTCGGGCGGCTCTTCCTGCACCGACTCCAGGGCGGTCTTGCCATCCAACGCCACGGTGATTTCATAACTGTCATTGAGCAGGCCCAGCAGGATGTCGACGTTGGTCTCCACATCATCGACGATCAATATTTTATCGGCGCGTCTGTTATCGTCCATTTATCCCAACCCATCCGGTTCCCGACCGGATACCATCGATGCCATACGGCTCGCCGATACCCGGGTTATGACATCCTACCCTCAAGGAAATATTTATAAAATATTACCGGTCATGGGTATCCGGTTGCCTCAGGCTTGACAACCATATAACATAAAGAGTCCA
>CAYFNE010000155.1:0-9342 GCA_964344355.1 uncultured Magnetococcales bacterium | reverse complement strand
GCATGGCAGAAAAAATTCTGACGCGGGAGCCTGGGGTTTGCCAATCGCTTACAGAAAGCCGGGGAACTGTGGGGCTGGATGACGGGTAAAATCAAGGACAGCCCCGCTGAACTCCAAGCCCTGCGGGTGCAAACGGCACCGGATGACGACAGCAACTGGGATCAACTGCAAACCGCCCTGGCGGACCATCTGCAAAAAAACACGGAAATGATAGAAGAACTGGGTCAACGGCTCGCAACCCTGAAAAGCCTGAGCGACGGACCGAAAACCACCATCAAACAATCCATTACCACCGGCGACCACAGCCCGGTTTTCCAGGTGGGCCAAGGGGAGATAAAAATCGGAAAAATCGACCTTCCCTGACCCCACAAAACAACCGTCGATGGGACCGGTCCGATTCCAGGCTGAAACGGTCGGGCGGGATTGCGTCCCCGCCAATATCCCGAGCCATTCGGCGGGGACGTAACCCCGCCCTACCACAGGCATGTGTTTTTATTGGATAAACCTGAAAAATCCAAACACTCTGGCTAACAACGGTTCAGGATCGTTGTTCCGCCAAAACGGGAAAGCATGGAATCGGGAATCGCCAACTGCTTGAATTTATGGCGTCCCGTAGGGGAATCGAACCCCTGTTGCCGGCGTGAAAGGCCAGTGTCCTAGGCCACTAGACGAACGGGACGTGCGGCGGATGACGTTGGGGACGGCCGCCGTTTCGAGCCGTTTCGCATCCGAGACCGCATAATCTAGACCGCCGGGTTCGATTTGGCAACGGCTGACAAACAGCGGCCGATTTTTTTTTGCCGATGGCGGCTTGCCACGGGGACCGGGGCGACTTACCCTTTTGCCGGTGAGACCGTCGTCTGCCACCCGTGATTCCAGGTGATTTCAGCCATGAACGATCCATCCACCCCCCCTCCCCGATCCGACGAATCCACCGCCCTGATCGTGTTGCGGCCCGATGAAGGGCGCTGGTTGATCGGGCGGGCGGTGGCGGAGATGGCGGTGGTGCGCGAACGAACCCGTCGTGGCCGCATGGTCATCGTCGGCAGCAGCACCGCCCGCCATGTAGTTCACCACCTGACCGGCGAGGATCCCGGCCTCGCCCGTTTCGCCGTCGGTTGGGTCCGCGATGGCGAACTGGGGGTGACCCCGCCATCGGGACGCGGACCGGGACCGGTGCTGTTCGACAACGGGCGCATCTCCCGGGGTTGGCCGGGCAAACTGCTGGAATCCTTCACAGCCGGCGACATCTATGTCAAAGGCGCCAACGCCATCGATCCCATGGGCAACGCCGCCGTACTGATCGGCTCCCCGACCGGCGGCAGCCTCGGCGAGGCCCTGACCGTCATCCTCTCCCGGGGCGGCCGGTTGATCATGCCGGTTTCCCTGGAAAAATTGATCCCGTCGGTCCCCGCCGCCTGCGGGCTCCTGGGCCAAGGGGTGGTGGACCGGGTGATGGGCATTCCGGTGGGCTACATGCCGATCATGGCCGGTTGCGCCACCATCGTCACCGAAGTGACCGCCATCCACATGTTGACCGGCGTCAAGGCGACGCCGGTGGCCGCCGGCGGGATCGATGATTGCGCCGGCGCCACCACCCTGCACCTCCAGGGTCCCCGGGCAGAGGTGGAACGGATCTGGAACTGGATCGCCGACCGGCGGCAACAGACTGAAACCTGAAAAAAACCTTGAAAAAACCGAGAGAAACCATCCACCCCGGTTTGATGATCATCCTGGACGGTCTCGGTGACCGGCCCCTGGCGGAACTGGACGGTCGCACGCCCCTGGAGGCGGCCCGGACCCCCAATCTGGACGCCCTGACCAAGGCCGCCCTCACCGGACTGGCCGATCCCATCGCCCCCGGCGTACCGGTCTCCACCGAAACCGGCGTCGGCGTCCTGATGGGATTGTCGATACCACACGGCATCCCCCCCCGGGGGGTGATCGAGGCCACCGGCGCCGGACTCTCCCTGACGCCGGCTGATTTGGCCTGGCGCTGCAATTTTGCCAGCGTCGCCCGGTCAAAGACGGGCTGGACGCTGTTGGACCGGCGCGCCGGGCGGATCCACGGCGATGACAGCCGGGAACTCGCCGCCGCCTTGAACCAGGGACTCTCCAACTTTGCCGGTCTCACCGTTCGTTTCCGCGCCGCCACCGGCCACCGGTTGGCCCTGACCCTGGAAGAGCCCACTCTGTCCGCCGCCATCTCCGATCCGGACCCCGGCAGCGGCGCCATAAACCAACCCATCCCCCCGTGCCAGGCCAACGATGCCAACGATGCCGCCGCCCGCCACACCGCCGAACTGTTGAACGCCCTGGTCGGCAACGCCCATGAAATTTTACACCGGCACCCGGTCAATCAACGCCGGGCCGAGGCGGGTTTGCCGGTGGCCAATTTCATCCTGCCGCGCAAACCGGGCCGCCTCCCCCTCCCCCCGGGAAAACCCCTCCGCGGATTGTGCCATCATCTCGGCTTGAAAGCCGCCGTCATCGCCGGCGAACGCACCGTCATCGGCCTGGGAAAATTGCTGGGCATGGATTGCATCGTCGAGCCGGGATTCAGCGGATTGGCCGCAACCGACCTCGCCGGAAAGGTGGCGGCGACCAAAAAAGCGCTCGCCGCCGGGAACAAACTTATATTTCTACATGTCAAAGCCCCCGACCTGCTGGCGCATGATCAAAATCCATTGGGAAAAAAAGATATTATCGAAGCCATCGATCGAAACCTGGCTCCGTTGCTGGATTTTTCCCGATGGGCCGTGGCCGTCACGGCGGACCACAGCACCTCATGCGCCACCGGTCGCCACTGTGGCGATCCGGTTCCGGTCCTGCTGGCTGCCCCCGGAGGACGCCGGGACCGGGTCGCCACATATGATGAAAATGCCTGCATGAACGGCGGACTCGGACGCATCACCGCCAACGGTCTGCTCTGGTCGCTGCTGGATCAAATGGGAGGATTGCGCACCTGGCGGCCAACGGATGGACCCTTCATCGGCCCGGGCGGCCAATGGTAAAAATTTCCAACCTGCAAACAAAATTGTTGCCAACACATCATCGTTGAGTTACCATTCATTTGTCTTTAAACTGCGGATTTCCCATGGTGGCTGTTCATCCCCACCCGGCCCCGTTGCGGATCATCCAACGCACGGACCAGCGATCGGATCCGGCTTCACCGCGCCCCAGAAGGAGTATAAAACGATGTCCCTGACCCTGACCGACAACGCCACCAAAAAGCTCGATGCCCTGATCAAGGAAGAGAACAACCCGGCCCTGAAATTGCGCATCTTCGTTTCCGGTGGTGGCTGTTCCGGTTTTCAATATGGTTTTTCCTTCGATGAAAAACAGGAGAACGACGACACCCTGATCGAATCCGGCGGTGTGTCGGTGTTGGTGGACCCGGCCTCCCTGAACTATTTGCGCGGGTCCGAGGTGGACTTTGTGGAAGACCTCACCGGCGCCCAGTTCGTCATCCGCAACCCCCAGGCGGCCAGTACCTGCGGTTGTGGTCAATCGTTCACGCCGACGGCCACCGGCGGTTGCGCCAACAGTTGATGGAAACGGACGCGGCGACCGGTTGCGGTCGCCGCGCCCCCACATGACATCAAAATCGTTGATCCGCGACCGGCCGCGATAGCCGGTTCATCAACTGCGTTGTTTGTAGGCCCACTCCAGCCAGTTTTCGACGGTGGTGACATCGCCATCGATCGACAGGCAGAGCGCCTCGGCGATGGAGAGTTCCTCCAGTTTTTCCGCCTCCGGTCGATCATGGACGCGAAAGGCGAACACCGCGCTCCAACCGCTGTTTCTCCGCATCACGGTCAGATAAAACCCCGGCAACACCCCCCGTTGCCGATGTTGTTTCCAACTCATGAACTCCGCCCAACGGGAGGCGCCGAAGACCTCTTCATTCAACTCGGTGGGCTCGAAGCGCAACAGGCACTCCCGATCATCCAGCCAACCACCGGCGATCCAGGGCCGGATCCAGACCTCATCGCCGGGATCATCCTCCAGTTCCGAAATGCGATAACGGTAATGATCATACTGTTTCCAGCCAACCAGATCATAATCCCCCATCGGCACCAAAAAATGTTTGTAGACCACCCCCAACGCCCGCATGGCCAATGGGGCGCCCCCATCCATCCCCCGTTCACCGTGTTCGACTGTTTTGGATGTCCATTCAAAATCCTGGCGTTTCATGGCAACCTCCCCGTGGTGATGCTGCACTTGGGTTTTTTATCGCTTCCGAAAAGATGGTTTCACCGGCGGTTTTACAAACCGACGATTTGAGCATGAATGCGATGATCGACCCCCTGATGGATCATATGGGGCACGAGATTTTCCGCTTCGACGATCTTGAGGATGGCCCGGGAGGAAACCCGGAACACATCATAGCGGATGACCAGAAGATGGGGATGACGCTCCTGGAAGACGACCCCATCCACGCCATCCACCCGCATGAGCGCCGCCTGGAGAATTTGCCGCATCCCATCATCAAGGACTTCATCGATGTGCAGGGTCAGATCGCCGCACCGTTTTTCCGATGGCACGTAGGTGGATCGGGTCGAAGGATCGGATCGGGGTTCGATTCGAAGCATGATCAATTCTCCTGGAAACGGTGGTTTCAGGGCGTTCAGTATTGTCACGGTTTAAAGAATTGGACAGTTGCCTGAAACCGGGGTTCCGGGAATGACGGGATTTTTATGGATGAAAAAGGATCGTTATCGAATCAATCATGATCATACAGCACTTCGCGGACCGGTCGTCCCAACTGTCGATAACTGCCGAGGAGGCCGACGAAAAAGACCACCCCGGCGCCGATGGTCAGGGCGAACAGCATCAAGCCCGGATACCAGGCCCATTGATCATCCAGGATCAAACGGATGACCAGGGCGGTGATGGTCTGGCCGATGACCAGGCCCGCCAGGCTGGAGAGCCCGGCCACCAGGGCGAATTCGACCGCCGCCGCCCGGAACATTTCCCAACGGCTGGCCCCCACCAGCCGGCAAATGGCCGACTCCCGGGCGCGGCGGCGTCCGGAGGCGGCAACGCCGACCCCCAATACCAACAGCCCGGCCACCACGGTCGTCACACCGAGAAAACGGATCGCGCCGGAGAGTTTTTGCAACAGTTCCTTGATGGTGGTCATGATTTCGCGGCTGGCGATGGCGGTGACGTTGTGCAGACGCCGGGTCACCGCCGCCAACAGCGCCTCTTCCCGTTCCGGCGGCACCACCACCGTCGCCAGATGGGTCATGGGCGCCCCGGCCAATACCGACGGTGAAAACACCACGAAAAAATTCAACCCCAGGTCGGCCCAACGGACACGGCGAATGTTGCGGATGCGGGCGCTGACCGGCACCCCCTGGATGTCATAGGTCAGGGTATCGCCGATTTTCAGCCCCAGTTGATCGGCCATGCGCCGTTCGACACTCGCCTCAAGGGTTTTTTCCCCATCCGCCCACCAACTGCCGGCAACCAGCTGGTTTCCTTTCGGGATCTCCCGCGACCAGGTGAGGACGTACTGGCGGGTGAAACGCCAGGATTGGGGATGGGCGGCGATGGTCTCCGGAGTGATCCGTTGTTCGCCGATGGCCACCAGGCGTCCCCGCACCACCGGCGTGATACGGGTGGCGCCGGGGTCCTCGACGAACGGTTCGATGGTCTCTGTGAAGGGATCGACCTGATCGGGTTGAATGTCGATGAAAAAAAAGCTCGGCGCCCGGGCCGGCAGACGGTTGTCGAGCTGCCGGGTCAAATTGTTTTCCAGAAACAGGATGGCGAACACCACCCCCAACCCCAGCCCCAGGGAGACGATGACGCTGATGTTTCCCGAGCCCTGGCGTACCAATCCTTTCGCGGCCAACCGCCAGGGCACCCCCGGCAACCGCAACCGGGCCAGGAGCCAGAGTCCACCCCGGGCCACCAGGAACGCCAACAACAGACAGGCGACCAAACCGGCGGCGAACAGCAGGCCGAAACGGGTTTCTCCGGACCAATGGGCGACGCCGAACCCGGGTAGCAGGATGCCAACCAGGGCTGACGGCCACAGATGACGGCCGGGCGTCTTCAAGGTTTCACTCCAGGTGGTGGCCCGGAACAGCGCCCCCGGTGAAACATGACGGGTCCAGACCAACGGACCGATGGCAAAAACCAAACTGATGAGCAGCCCGAAAACGACCCCGCCCAATAAAATACCCGGATTGATCTGAAAGGGTGGTGGATCGGGAAACAGCCCGCCCAGCAGGCGGGAAAAAAGACCGGGCAGCAATACCCCCACCGCCGCCCCGGCCAGGCTACCCGGCAGGGCCAGACCCAGGGTGCGCAGGACGAACAGCCGGAAAACCGTCGGATTGTCCGCGCCCAGGCATTTGAGGATGGCGATGTTGCGGCGGCTTTCCCGCAGATGGGCAGCCATGGAACCGGCCATGGCCAATCCGGACACCAACAAGGTCAACAGGGCCGTCAAACCGAGAAAGATGGAAAAACGGCGCATGAAACGGCGTACCGATGGTTGGCTTTCACTGGGGGTCAACAGGCGGATGCCCCGTCCCCGCACCCGTTTTTTCAGGTCACGGGCGACGGTCGACAACCTCTCCTTCTCCGCCAGACGGATTGAGACGACATGTTTGACCCGGCTGCCGAAGCGCAGCAAACCGGTCTCATCGACCCGCCGCAAGGGCATGATCACCTTGGGACCGAGGTTGAACAGTTTCATCACCCGGTCCGGCTCCCGGACCAGGGTGTCGCGGATGACAAAAACCGCCTCGCCCAGTTCCAGGGAGTCACCGATGGCGAGGCCGAGCCGCGAGAGCACTGTTTTTTCCACCACCAGACCATTGCCCTGCAAGGCATCGGTCAACCGGTCGCCACCGGCCAACTCCACCCGGCCACGCAGGGGATGGACCGGCGCCACCGCCTTGACCTCGACCAGCAAAGAACGATCGGAACCGGGAATGCGGGCCATGGCGGCGAACTCCAGGCTTTTGGCCAGGGTCCGGCCGGGACGACGCAATTGTTCCGCCTCGATAAAGCCATCCAATGGAAACGAGGATTGCAGGCGCAAATCCGCCGCCAACAACGCCCGGGCATCCCGATCGACCAGCCCGTTGAAAAAAACGGCACTGGCCGCCACCCCGACCAGGACGGTGACGGCGAGAAAAATGGCCAGACGAAAAAACCAAGCGTGGTTTTGGCCATCGCCGAGACCACGGCCGGCGATGCGGCGAAGGACCCCCATCAACCGCCCTCCCGCAACCGGCCATCGACCAACTGCAAATGCCGGTCGGCGCGTGCCGCCAGGGCGGCATCGTGGGTCACCAACAACAGCGTCGCCCGCCACTGCCGCACCAGCGAGAACAATAGATCCATGATGCGCCGGCTGGTATCCTGATCGAGATTTCCGGTCGGTTCATCGGCCAGGATCAACGAGGGCCGGGCAACGAAGGCGCGGGCGATGGCCACCCGCTGTTGTTCGCCGCCGGAGAGTTCCGACGGCCGATGATCCAACCGTTGGCCGAGCCCCACCAGCTCCAACAGCTCCCGGGCGCGATCCATGGCATCCCCCTTGCCGGCCAGTTCCAGGGGCAGGGCGACATTTTCCAGGGCGGTCAGGGCCGACACCAAGTGAAAATCCTGGAAAACGATCCCCAGATGGTCGCGGCGGAAGCGGGCCAGCCGATCCTGGGAAAGACCGGTAAAATCGGTGCCGTTGACAATGATCCGCCCGGAGCTGGGCCGTTCGACGCCGGCGATCAGGGCCAGCAGGCTGCTTTTGCCACTGCCGGAGGGTCCCACCAGGCCGACGATCTGCCCCTGGGGGATGGTCAGATCGATTTGCTGCAATATCTCCAGGGAGCGGCCGGCGTGGCCGAGGGTATAATCCAATTTTTCAAGAGTGACCATGATCTCCATCATTTCGTCGAACGCGGGCGCCCCACTGATGCGGGGTTACCGTCTTTTACTCCTTTTACTGCTGGTTCTGCCCCCCATGATTCTCTGGAATGAGTCCAATGCGCAATCCCCGCCGATCATTCTCTGTTTCGGCGACAGCCTGACCGCCGGTTTCGGCGTCCATCGCGGCGCCTCTTATCCCGACCTGCTGGAGGCCCGTCTGCGCGAAAAGGGCTACCCCCACCGGGTGATCAACGCCGGTGTCTCCGGCGACACCACCGCCGGCGCCCTGCGGCGTCTGGACTGGGTATTACGCGGAAAACCGACCCTGGCGGTGGTCACCCTCGGCGCCAACGATGGATTCCGGGGGTTGAGCCTCGACGAAATGAAAAACAACCTGGCCGCCATCATCCAACGGCTGCAAAAGGAAGGGGTCCGGGTGATCATCGGCGGCATGCGCATCCCGCCCAACTATGGGGAGGCCTACACCAACCGTTTCGCCGCCATCTACCCGGAACTGGCCAAAGAGACCGGCGCCACCCTCCTGCCCTTTTTCCTGGCCGACGTCGCCGGCCATCGCCACCTGAACCAGGCCGACGGCATCCACCCCAATGCCGAGGGGTATCGGCAGGTGCTGGAAAATGTTTGGCGGGCCTTGCAACCGTTGCTGGCCGTAGGATCTTGAGGGATTGGTAGTGATGGTCGATTGGTTTGTTTATTGATGCACAAAGAAAAATGGCAAACTGTGCCCAGATTTTTGTCCCAATGTTGTCAAGAGAGCTTTTCTCTCAAAAATTCCGGCGCCAAATCCAAACCATTGTTCCAGACGACGGTATCCATCGCCACCCGGAAGGCCCGGAACTCATTCAAGTCCCGCAAAGCCTGGAAAACGGGCCGCTGGTCCTGGAATAGAGTATCCCTGAGATTGACCAAACCTTCCTTTTGATCGCTGAATCGAACAAATATCTTATAATCTTCGACATACTTGGCTTCGACAACCCAGTACATGACATTCTCCAATCATACCAATGGTTTGATTTTGTTACAGGTACCATTTGTTTGTAGACTGTGCCAGTTGTCCATCAGTTCCCGTCGATGAATTTCCGCCCACTCCACGACCAAACCAAGCACCCTGGCGGGCAGCCAACCATCCAATACCGTCAATTTCGAAATAGAGACAATGGCCCTGAAATCATTGTACCGAACATGAAAATGAGGAGGATTATGATCATTGAAATACATATAAATGGTAATCCCCAAAAACCGGCTGATCTCGGGCATTTCTCCCTCTTTAACCCTAAAACAAACAATGAACTTTACCTTATACCGTTTCCAGACGCCAATATCCTGATATCACAAACGGTAGGGCGGGGTTACGCCCCCGCCGAAAACACGAAGCTCGAAAGAAGGCGGGGACGTTACGCCACGGACACAAAAGGTAACCCGGAGGAT
>CAYFNE010000154.1:0-9448 GCA_964344355.1 uncultured Magnetococcales bacterium | reverse complement strand
TTGGACTCTTTATGTTATATGGTTGTCAAGCCTGAGGCAACCGGATACCCATGACAATTGATATGTTTTCGTGTCCAGTGATACCGCTGATCATGCCAGCTCTATCCATAGCTTCAAAAAAAATATCCTCTCCGTCCTTTATGTTTATTGCGCTTTGGATCGACGTTAATGCGCCAATAATATCTTGCACATTGTTAATCATCTGAATTGTATTGTCTATATTGGCAATTTTAGAATATGCCTTATCCACATCAAATCTTAGTGGTGATCTGTAAAGGTTTCTATAAACACCATTCTTGAGATTCCACTGCTCAGAATTACAATAAGTTGATGCTTTTATATTAGAAATACCAGCGACAGCATGGACTGGAAATAATACTTGTAATAATAAACTCAGGAACAGCCAAAGGCTCCATCTCCTAGCCGTCCGTGCTTTCCAAAACATGGGAAGGAACAGGAGACGGTTCTCATCTCGCTCCAAGTTTCCTGGAACGCCTATTTTCAAAGCGGGCGGTTTCAACGGCACATTTTGGTGAACATACATCCCGGAGTCCGGCCAAACCGGCTCTGCCCCGTTCTCACACGGGCTCCTTTGTAATCCTTGCACCCTCTTCATGGTTCCGCCCCTCCGACACACCATTGCAGGCCGCCTGTCCCAGTCCAACTATCAGATTTTAAAGATATTCTAATGTTGCAGAGCAAAAAAAATATTGCCCGCTCATGAGAGCGTCACGCAACAATGGTCAATTTTCGCATGAAAAAGATCCGGTTCACCCGGTTCCAACCCCTGGCGGATATGCTCCGACTCACATTACCGTATCTTCATTATGAAAAGCTGTGACGAGAATCACATTTCAGTCATTTTTTTCGTTTTTCGAGCATTTTTTTTTCGTCAGTGCCTCCAGCTTGTCCAAATTCAGAACGCTCTTCCCCCGGGTGGCGGTCAGGATGCCATCCTTGACCAGACGCCTCAGCGAGCGGGAGACGGTCTCCCGGCTCAGGGAGGTTTCATCGGCGATGATCCGATGGTTTGGCAGATGGATATGGAGCCCGCCCCTCTGATCACCGGCATCGGACCGGTAGGCGGCACTGCGGATCGACAACCATCTGGCCAAGCGGTTCACCGAGTTGGGTTCAAGGAGCATGCGCACCAGATGATTGGTAGCGCGCAGACGGCGGGAAAGATCCACCGTCAACCAGAGTAGGATTTCCGGGTCTTCCCTGAACAGCTCCAGCAGTTGATGCCGGGTGATCACCGTGGCCGCACCGGCGCTGGTGGCCATGACACTTGCCGAACGAACCTCATCTTCCAACAGCGCCATGACGCCGAACATCTCCCCGGGACCGATCTGCGAAAGGACGATATGCCGGTCATCCGTGGTGGGTAGGATGATCTCTACTGTGCCGCTCCGTAGGATGAAGAGCGTATCCCCCGTTTCACCCTCGGAAAGGATGACCTGCCCCTTTTCAAACCGGATGGAGCGAAACTTTTTGGATCGGGCTAGAAATTTGTCCCGGATGGTTTGCTGGTCTTTGAACATGGAACTGTCCTTCCATGGTGATGTCTCGCTGGAGGTGATGTGTTTACTAGGGATGCCGAAATTCTCATGTCATCCAAATCTTTTATTTTCTTTCAATGCAATACAGGGTTTCAGATCGTTTGTGCATCTGTCTGCTGGAAGGCGAGTTACATCAAGGATATACAATGCCTTCTAAAAAATCACTAAAAGCCAAATGAGATGCGATCCATGGGTGTGTGTCAACCCTGTTCTCACCATCTGACTCCGTTCACAGTCAGCAAAACCGGGTGACCGTGTGGATGGCGACGGCGGTTTGGACAAGGACCGCCCTAAATACACCTTAGTGTTAACGTAACAGGCTTCCTGTGAAAATCTTAGTCCACATTAATAATAGAGGTGTGGTCAGGGATGATAAAACCCCGATATCAAAGACACTACGGAAAGTCAGAACCCGGATAGGCCTATATCAGACCGATCCGGGATCACCACTGCCATAGGCCAATCGGGGACCAGCGCTCGGATGAACCAGTATGAACGGGACATCCACGCACTGGTTTTCAAACCTTGAAGAGGATCGCCGGTGTGCTGAAGACGCCGGTGCCGTTTTTCTATACGGAGGACGACCTGCTGGCCGAAGTCATCCTCCACTTGGAAGAGATGGCCCCTCCTGCCCTGGCGGCACTCCGGGATAAACTGAACCGGAAAATCGCTCCACAACCGGACAATCCGTGAAGACTCTACTCCGTCGGCCCACTTCCAAGTCCCTTCGTGATCTCCCAGATCCTGTTCATCTCCTCTAAAACCACCTGAACATCCGTCGCATTCGGCGGTTCCGGCACAAGTCGCTTGCCCGCCCCGCAGTGAGCCAACACCTCGGCGACGGCCATCGTCTCGTTCAAGCTGCGGTTGATGGTATCCAGGTGCTCCAGGGTGAGTGAAAGGGTGGATTCATGACCGATCTCTTTGTTTTGGAGGGGAAGGCTTTGAATCTATAGGGTGAATTTATCGAAAATTAAAGGGAGTTGATCGCCAAGACAATCCCTTTCCCTTCTTCGATACCATTGCTCTTGCCGCTCTGTTGTCACGGACCTCCCCTTGTTCAAGGTGTACCCCTTGAATATCCCGTTTTGGGATATTTGTCAACCGGCCTTACGGTTCCTGCCATGCGAAAAAGCATCCACAGTATGGAACAGGAGCGGTTGCAAACCCTGTTGCGCCAGATCAGAAATGAGGCCGGATTGCGCCAGACCGAACTGGCCGAACGGCTGGGCAAACCACAATCCTTTGTCAGCAAATACGAATCCGGCGAGCGGCGCCTGGATCTCATTGAGATCCGGCAAATCTGTTTAGTTGTCGGAATCACCCTGACCGAGTTGGCCGACCGGTTTGAACGGCTATTTGGAAGACAGGCTCCTGAACAGCTGGACTTGAGATCAGAAACTGAAAAGAACCTGGGATGATATGTGGTAAAAAATTCAGTAGAGAGCCTTTCGAAAGGACTTGACGAGACTCTGCCTTAAATCAGCAGAACAAATTTTATCTCATGGGTTCCGTGTCCCATGAAAAATATTTTATTGACCTGTCTGAACTCTCTCCGGGACGGTCTGTGGCACCCCGTATCCCACCGCTTTCCTGTGACCGTGCGAACGAGGCTAGGTATTCGCTCATCGCGGGGGGAACTCTTTGCAAAACACCTATAATTGCTGTATGATTCCGCTCTTGGATGTGCGTCAATTATTTCCAGGGTACACTTTGAGAGTCTGATTCCAGTAGTCAGAGCGGGGGATGTGGCATGGAATATTTTTTTCTGGCCGTGGTTGGTTATGGCCTCTACCGTTATCTGAAACGAATATTCTTCAGCCAGGAGGAGTCCGAAGACGCCTATCAGCAGGCTCTGCCATCGAGACCGGTCCAATCATCCGGATCCACACCGGGATTGGTCCAACCCCTAAAGCCGCCATCCACACCGGTCCCACCATCCAGCCTCTCATCGGAACCGGCCCAATCCGCCAAACCGTCAACCAGATCGATTCAACCGCCCAAATCACGCGTGGAGCATCACTTTTCGTTTTCCCTCGAAGTCTCCTCTCCGGCCACCTCTTCACCAAGCCTGCCCAGGAAGAACAAGGGGGTGGATGATATCTGGGTTCCCGTCGGGGAGCCGGTTCAAGTGCGTGGTTTCAAGATTCCCGGCGGATTGCTCTATGTTGGGCAGGGGTTGGGTTCTGTATCGAGTCCAGACTATTCCATCGAACCGGCTCTGATCGATCCATCACTGAAGGCCAGCAACCACAACCTGGACCGGAAAGGGGAGACCTTCTCCTACTGGCCCTCTTACAGCGACCTGCAACCGTGCGCCCGGGGCGCGTACCTGGAGTGGCTTGCCAATGGGCGCAATAACCCGGACATCGGCATCGGCTACGTTTTCCTCTTCTTTATACGGTCTGGAAAGAAGGTTGCTGTCGGATACATGGCGATCCCCGAAGGCCTCGGAGGAGCGTCCCGTCCTCCTGTATGAAATTGAAAGGCTTTTGAAAATTTACGGACACAACGGATCGTTTCGTAACTATGCGGGAAATCTGCTGGATTTTATCCGTATCCGGAACAAAGGCTTGGACAGACTTCGCTGGAAACGGGAGATGGAGCCGCAGAGGGGTTTTTCCGCCATTTTTCAGGTTTGTTTGGGCCGCCTGTCCAAACAGGGTCTGCCCATTCCCGCCGACATGGCTTTTGTGTGGTGGAAAAATCATCCGGAAATCCGGCTGCGCAGTCCGGCAAAACGCTGTCCGAATGAGTTTGCTCACCTGTTCGAGATCGAATACAGGAAAAAATTCGGCGAGGGCCTGATCGTCAAACCCAACAAAACGCGCCTTACCATCGACTACAGGCCTGCAAGCGGTAGTTTTGGTCATCATGATTTTTCAATCGATGATACAGGACTGCCGGACCTGACCGTTTTGTCAGGACCGCTCAACAAACTGAGCGCCATTGCCGATGCCTGCATGGAACAGTTGGATCCCTATAGTCGCTATATCGGGCGCAAACCGGAAGAGCGGGATTCCCTGCCTGCCCTTGCCCTGCTGCCCCGGGAACTGGTGGAAAACAAGCGGGAGCCACTGAAACCCCTATTGGAGTTCCTGGTGGAACGGTTACATGAGAAGGAGTCGTGTGTTCTTGATGCCAACGATCTGCTGGCCTTCTGGCCGCTTGCCGACCAAACCAAAGTGACCAAGACCGAAGCGGTGGGGATGGGACAGCTGCTGGCTTCCATGGGGGCGGGCATGGAGCCGGATATCCGTTTCGGCATGACCAAGATTCAACCAGGGGGAAAAGTCTGTCTGTTTCGGCTCTCCGATCCAGAAGTCTATTCACCAACACCCGCTTTTCGCGGTGCGGGTGTTGTTCTGCATCTCGCCGCTGTGATCGCAGGGGCGGATGGCGTCATTGATCCGGAAGAGGAACGGCAACTGGAAATGCATCTGGAATCCATTCTGCATCTTGCCGATCCGGAGCGTGAACGGCTCCGCGCTCGGGTAAAATGGCTGTTGGCTGAACCGCCCGGCCTGGCGGGTATCAAAAAACGCCTGTCCGGTATCGTGGCGGAGAGACGTCGGTCCATAAGCGAATTTCTCATCGCCGTGGCCGGGGCCGATGGCCGGGTGGACCCGTCTGAGATTAAAACCCTGAAAAAGATATATGGTTTGCTTGGGCTGGAACCGGAAAGCATCCATTCGGATATTCACCGTCTGCAGACCCGTATGACCGGCCAACCGGCCCCCGTATCGGTGGGGAGTGGTCCAGCTGCGCCGGGTTTCATCATTCCCTTGCCGCCGGATAAGGAGAAGAAGACAGGCTCCGCGATCCGGCTGGATTCGGCCATAGTAGCTGAAACGTTGAAAAATACGGCAATGGTTCAGCAGATGCTGGCCGATGTCTTCGTGGAGGAGGAGCCGGAGCCAAAACAGACGGTGACAGGCGGCCATTCCGTCAAATCGGTTCAGGGGCTGGATGATGAACATTCCGAACTGTTCCATCAGGTCATAACAAACTCCCGATGGGGCCGGGCGGAATTTGATGAAGCCTGTGACAGATTGGGGCTGATGCCGGACGGCGCCATTGAAACGATCAATGAGGCGGCCTTTGTCCTGTTGGAAGAACCGGTTTTGGATGGTGATGATCCCCTGGATGTCAACCAACAGATCGCCAAGGAGATGCTGGCATGATTTCTCAACGCCCGATTTGTCCCAAGGAGCGCGATGCCATTCTCCAGTCCCTGCGGGCGGGGGTGGTTCCCAGGCAGGGGCTGCAACACATTCAGGTCGGCAGGGCACATGAGGTGAGCGCCCTGATCCAGGATGTTGAGCGTATTTCCGACGGTGGTTCCAGTATCCGGTTCGTGATCGGCGAGTTCGGGTCGGGGAAGACCTTTTTTCTCTCCCTGATCCGTGCCGTTGCCCTGGAGAAGGGGCTTGTGACCGCAATGGCCGATCTGGCCCCGGACCGCCGCATTCAGGCCACCGGCGGACAGGCGCGGAATCTGTATGCGGAGTTGATGCGAAATCTCAGCACCCGGACCAAACGCGATGGCGGCGCTCTGGCGAGTGTGGTGGAACGGTTCGTTGGAACCGCCATCAAGGAGGCCAGAGCCGATGGGGGCGGTGTTGAAGCCGTGATCCGCAACCGGTTGGATCGGTTGTCCGAGTTGGTCGGAGGATATGATTTCGCCGAAGTGATCGCTGCCTATTGGCAAGGCCATGATACGGGCAATGAATCCCTCAAGGTTGATGCGGTCCGCTGGCTGCGGGGTGAGTTCTCGACCAGGACCGATGCCCGGAAGGCCCTTGGCGTGCGCACCATCATCAATGATGCCAACGTATACGACCATCTGAAGCTCATGGGCCGTTTTGTTCGTCTGGCCGGATACAAGGGACTCCTGATCGGGCTGGACGAAATGGTCAATTTGTACAAGCTTTCCAACACCAAGTCCCGCAACAGCAATTTTGAGCAGATCCTGCGCATCCTCAACGACTGCCTTCAGGGATCCGCCGAGGGGTTGGGCTTTGTCCTTGGCGGGACACCGGAATTTCTCACCGATACGCGCCGGGGGCTTTTCAGCTATCAGGCACTCCAAAGCAGATTGGCGGAAAACACCTTTGCCGTTTCCGCCGGTGTAACCGACTTTTCCGGCCCGGTCATCCGGCTGGCGAGCCTGTCTCCCGAAGACCTGTTTATCCTGCTGGGGAAACTTCGGCACGTTTATGCGTCCGGGGACCCGGAAAAATATCTGGTCTCGGATGATGCGCTTCACGGTTTCATGCATCACTGTTCCCAGAGAATCGGTGATGCCTATTTTCGTACACCACGCAATACCATCCGCGCCTTCATCGACCTGCTGGCGGTTCTCGATCAGCGGGCTGAACTCTCCTGGGAGGGGTTGTTGGGCGAGGTGAATGTGGACCGAGAGGAAAATCCGGATCTGGAACCGTTGCCGGAAGAGACTGAAGAGGCACCCGCTCCAGCCGTCACCGTGAACCGGCCCCAGGGAAATGATGATCTGCATGATTTTCGCCTCTGACCGGGGAGCGGGAATGGATGGAAACAGCTTTCGGTCGGACGAACGCCCAGCGGGAGGAGCAGCAGGACTCCAGCGGGTTTTCACGTCTGCATGGCAAAATCCAGCGCTGGATCTGGGAACAAGGTTGGACGGAACTGCGGGATGCCCAGGAACGGGCCATCCAACCCATTCTGGACGGTCAATCCGATGTCTTGATCGGTTCCGCCACGGCAAGCGGTAAAACCGAGGCGGCTTTCCTGCCCATTCTTTCCCGTCTTCTGGAAGAAAAAAGCAGCAAACCCGGCGTCCAAGCGCTGTATCTCAGTCCCCTGAAGGCTCTGATCAACGATCAGTTCGACCGCCTGGAGGCCTTGTGTGAGCAACTGGACATTCCGGTTCACCGTTGGCACGGGGATGTGGCCCACTTCCGAAAGAAGCGGGTACTGAAAAAGCCCAGTGGGATTCTGCTCATCACTCCAGAATCCCTGGAATCGATTCATGTCAACCATGCGCCCGGGATACCCGGTCTGTTCGGTCGGTTGGCGTATGTCGTCGTGGATGAAATTCACTCCTTTATCGGTACGGAACGGGGTATCCAGCTCCAATCCTTGATTCATCGGGTAGAACTCACCGTTCGTCGGCGCATTCCCCGGATCGGATTGAGCGCCACCATCGGTGACATGGAGATGGCGGCAGCGTTTCTGCGCCCACAAGGCCGGTTTCCCCCCCGGATCATCGTTTCCGAAGCCGGAGGCCGAATTGTCCAGCTATTGGTGCGCGGCTATGTGCAACGGATGCCGGAAACGGGAGATGTGGTTCCTGAAGGTGAAGGGGAAAATCACAATCCGGGCGCTGGAGATGATCTGGCCATTGCCCGAGACCTGTATGGTGTCCTGCGCGGCAACTCCCATCTTGTTTTTGCCAACAGCCGCCAGCGGGTGGAAGTGTTCGCCGACCTGCTGCGGCGTTTGTGTGAGAAAAACCGGGTGCCTAATGAGTTCTGGCCCCACCATGGCAGCCTTTCCAAGGAAATCCGGGAGGATTCCGAAGCCGCCCTCAAGGAGTCTGGCCGCCCAGCCACGGCGGTGTGCACCTCGACGTTGGAGATGGGGATAGACATCGGTTTTGTGGCCAGCATTGCCCAGGTGGGTAATCCTCCGTCGGTGGCCGGAATGCGTCAGCGGTTGGGACGCTCCGGCCGGCGGGAGGAACCACCCAGCCTACGGATCTACATTCAGGAACCGGAAATCACACCATTCACCCCCCCCGCAGGATTTGCTCCGAACCGAGTTGGTCCAGACCGTTGCCATGATCAGCCTCATGGGACAACGATGGTATGAACCGCCACCACCGGACAGGCTGCATTTTTCCACTCTCGTTCAACAGTTGCTCTCGATCATCGCCCAGTTTGGCGGGATAACCGCCTCCCGTTCCTGGCAGGCGCTTTGCCAAACCGGACCGTTTCAGGGGATTGATACCGGTCTGTTCAGTGATTTTTTGCGGAGTCTTGGCAATCAGGATTTGATCGCACAAATGGGGGATGGAACCCTGGTGCTGGGGCTTGCCGGGGAGCGACTGGTCAACCATTTCAGTTTCTATTCCGCCTTTCAGACGCCAGAGGAGTACCGGTTGACCTGTAATGGTCGTCCTCTTGGGTCACTGCCTATCGACTCTCCACTGACAGAGGGGACCTACCTGATTTTCGCCGGGCGCCGTTGGAAAATAGTCGCAATTCATGAGGAAGAGAAGGTTGTGGACCTGAAACCAGCCCCAGGCGGGACGCCCCCTAAATTCACCGGAACCGGCGCATTGGTCCATGATGAGGTGCGAAAAAAAATGGTGGAGGTTTATTCCTCACTGGACATCCCGCCCTATCTGGATCAGACCGCTGCCGAGCTGCTGTCCCAGGGACGGACCCATTTCAGCCGGTTGAATTTGGCCGCATCCCCGGTTTTGGCCAATGGACGGGACACGATTCTGTTCCCATGGCGCGGCGACCGCGTGCTGAACACCATGGTCGAAGTTTTCCGCGCCCATAGAATGACCGCGGCCAAAGAGGGGGCGACCATTCGGCTAGTCAACCAGAAACTGGAGTCCGTGCAAAGTCGGATATCCGATCTGGCATCGACCAGTCCAACGGACCCCGTGGTTCTTGCCTCCAAGGTCCAAAACAAAAAAAACGAAAAGTACCATCCGTTTCTACCTGAAACTCTGCTGACGATGGAGTACGCCTCGACCCATTTTGATGTGGCGGGGTGTTGGGCAGTCTTGGAGGGTCGTGTATCGTAATGACCTAACCCGGTCTCGCTGGGAACAAAAGTAAGCGATTGGCAAACCCCAGGCTCCCGCGTCAGAATTTTTTCTGCCATGCTTT
>CAYFNE010000153.1:0-9531 GCA_964344355.1 uncultured Magnetococcales bacterium | reverse complement strand
CCCTACACTAAACTATAAAGAGGTCGGTGTCTCGGTCACATTGGCACAGAGGGTTATGCCTGACCCTCGATCAGTTGGACGCCATCGATCGGGGCTTGAACAAGTCCATGGCCCTGGCCCGGGTGTTGGCCAGTGGGGTGAGCGGTGATCGGGAGGGGGGCCAGCCGCCCGAGCCGGAGGATATTTTTTTGATGATTCAGGTGCAGGTGGAAGAGCTGGAAAAAGTGTGGAAAATCACTCGGGAGCTTGGCAAAAAATTGCCGGGGTGAGGCGCCGGCCAGCGGGGGGAACTGGTATGTCAAAGATCACGGCATCACCACCTCCCAGCCGGGACCATTCATGGGCGGATTTCAATACCCGGGTAAACCGGACAAGACGATGGCCGGGATCGAACAGGGCTCCGCTTTGGTGAATCATTCCTGGATAATCACTGACCACCGGCAGAGCCGGGGGTATGAGGAAGGCCCCTGAAAGGGGCCGGAAACCTTTGTTCGAACCATGGATGAACACGAATAAACACGGATTTTTCATCCAATCCTTTGCATTTTTCCATTACCCCTCCGTGTTCATCCGTGCCCATCCGTGGTTCAGAGCCTTTTCCCCATTCAGCGCGAACCCTTCATTTCAACGACGTCGCGGCAGAGCCTTGTCGAGTCTCACCGACAGAACCGGTGGTTTACAGGAAAGACGCTTATTTAAAACTCCGAAATCACCTGAAACACCATCATTGCTGTATTCGGCGGACGAAAGGACCCGTATCAAATATCAATAAAATCCGTCTGATCCGCCCTTCATGGACCTCGAACAACTGGGACATGGGCGTGGTGATTCCAGGTTTGGAAAATTGGTAAATCAAATTGACCCGGTTGTCCCCTTCGAAAATGTGCAGCAATTGATAGCCGCATTCGTTCGGTGGATCATCGATCAGACTGTTCACATAGTCATCGCGATTGTTGAACCGATGGAAAGGGCCGGTGAATTCAAGGTCCGGTGCGAACAGATCCTTGAGCCGGTACAGATCTTGGCCGGAGAAAAAAATTTCCAGGTATTTCAGGGCCAATTGGCGGGGAGACATGGTGTGGCACCTTGTTTTCCGTTGAACCGTCTACCAGAAAAAACGGCCCGGGGATCACCCCGAGCCGTTTTTGGATCACTCACTATCGAACAAACCGCTGGCGTTGGATCACCCCTCGGTCAGGGTGTCGTCAAACTCCTGCTCCAGCTTGGAGGCGTGACGGCCCTCCTCTTCGGCCAGGAAGGCGAACACTTTTTTCAGTTCCGGATCGGTGGACTGATTGGCCATGTCCTGGTAGAGACGCTGGGCCACCTTTTCCCGTTTGGCGGCCAACAGCAGGGCCGCTTCATAATCCAGGGTGCCGGTGCCGGAATCCTGGACCACCATGTAATCGGACAGGTGCAGATCCGGGTCCGGAAAGACGCGGGAACCGCCGGGAAGACGGTGTTGCGCCAGTATTTTTTCCAGGTGGCGTTTGTGCTCCCGCTCCTGGCGGGCATGTTCCAGCATCGCCTCCTTCTGGTCGGTGCTTTCGGAACGTTCCGCCAACTCTTCGTAAAAGCGCGCCTCTTCCATCTCATGCTGGATGGCGTGCTCGATCACTTCATCAAAACTGTGCATGCCGTATCGCCTTTCGCGAATGTGTGAAGGTTGGACCTAGACCCAGGAGAGCTTGAGCTGCTCCATGTGGGCCTTGAACGCACGCTCCCGGCTGTCCGGGGCCACCCAGGTCAACTCCGGTTTCAGATGGGTGGGCAACAACCGTTGACCATTGGCCTTGGTCAGGGCAACCAGCTCCGGAACCTCGGCGGCCAGGGACTGACGCACAGCCGCCAGATCGGTCGCTCCCGCCGCATCGGCCAAACGGCCCAAAACGGTGGTGACACTTTCCAAACCGCCGTTTTGCAAACTGCCATTGACCATGGCCAACGCCCCTTCGCGATTCAGGAAGGCGCCATCGCTCTCCAGCGGATCGGCGACGGTAATCCGCACATCGGCATCAACCTCCAAACCATGGGCGCTGATGGCGACGGTACGATCGGCGCCGACCCCATCGGCCACCACCGACGTACCAACCAGGACCAGGGCATCACAGGTGATCTCCTCGGCCCAGGGTTGGGCATCCAACCGTTTGAGCAGGGCGATGTTGGCCTCGCTGGCCAGTTTGGCGTTGGCCTTCAGATCGCTCGGCATCCGCGAGGCGCTGGTGACATAATAAAGCTTGCCACCCCGTTTTTTCGCCAGTTGCGCGGCGGCATAGGCGGTCTCGACGGTCGATTGCGCCGCCACCACCACCGCCAGTTGACCGGAACCGTCCAGGACGCCACGCGCGGACTGGATGGCGGCGTCGGCATCGGCAGCGGCATCCCGCTTGGCCAACAGTTGATAACTGAAACGGCCCTCGGCACAAATGTTGGCGCCGTTGACCGGATCGCCATCGATGGCGTTGACCTTGACCACCCGGTTTTCGGCCACCTTGACGGCGATGCCGCAACCCCGGCTGCAGGCGGTACAACTGCTGTGGGTGGTCTCCCAGATCCACGGACCCGACTCCTTGCCGGTGTTGGCCGACAACGTGCCGGTCGGGCAGACATCGGTACACATGCCGCAGGCATCACAACCGGTATCCTGCAACGGATCGTTGAAGTTGGGACCGACCTGGGTGACGAAACCGCGATTGATGAAGGTCAGGGCGTGGATACCCCGCACCTCACTGCAAATACGGACACAACTGGCGCAGGTGATGCACTTGTCCGACTCGATGCGGATCAACGGATGGCGGGTATCCTCCTCATAGCTGCGCTTGGCGCCGGCCAGCCGTTTTTCCGTGGCGTCATAATCGGTGGCATAGTTGCGCAGGTCACAATCGAAGCGGGCGTTGCAACCACACTCGATGCAACGGGTCGCCTCGGCCATGGCCTTGGCCTGGTCCAGGCCGACATTGATCGGCGCCCACCCGCCCTGGCTGCTGAGACGCTGTTCGGCCGGATGGGTGTGTTCCAGGGCCCGTTTCTTATGGACGAAACGCGGTGCGAAATCGGCGGCGTCCAGCTCCTCCAGACGACCCCGGGAGATGGCATAGGGCTGGCTGAGTTTGACCTCGGCGCCACTCAGGTAGAGATCGATGGCCTGGGCGGCGCGGCGGCCCTCACCGACGGCGCGGATCAAAATGTCCGGCCCGAAGGCACAGTCACCGGCGGCGAACACCCCTTCCTGGCTGGTCACCTGGGTCTTTTCATCATAGACGAAGGTTTTCCAGCGGGTGGTTTCAAAATTGTCCTTCTCGGCGTCGATACAGGAGAGATCCGGATCCTGACCGATGGCGGGAATGATCAGGTCGAAATCCATGTCCTCTTCGCTGCCCTCGACGGGCACCGGACGGCGGCGGCCGGAGGCGTCGGGTTCGCCCAGCTCCATGGTGATGATCTTCAGACCGGTGGCCTTGCCATCTGTCACCAGCACCTCGGTGGGGGCGGTGAGAAAACGAACATCGACCCCCTCCTCCATGGTCTCTTCCTGTTCGATGGGCAGGGCCGGCATCTCCGCCTGGGTGCGGCGATAGAGCAATACCACCTCACCACCGAGACGTTTGGCGACGCGGGCGCAGTCCATGGCCGTGTCACCACCGCCGATCACCGCCACACGGGTGCCCTTCTGGACACCGGTGGCTTCGTTCAAGACCGCCATGCGCAGGAAATCGACGCCACCCAGCACGCCGGGGACATCCTCGTTGGCGACGCGCATCGGTTTGGCCTTGTGGGCGCCGATGGCGATCAATACGGCGCCGAACCCCTGATTCTTGAGGTCCTGAACGCTGAAATCGGCGCCCAGGCGTTTGCCGTGATGCACCTTGACCCCCAGGTCGAGGATCGATTTGATCTCGGCGTCCATCATGTCCCAGGGCAGACGGAAACGGGGGATGCCATAGCGGGCCATGCCGCCCAATTCCGGCAGGGCCTCGAAAATTTCCACCGCATGGCCGCTCTGACGCAGGAAATAGGCCGCCGACAGACCGGCGGGACCGCCACCGACGATGGCCACCCGTTTGCCGGTATCGGCAGCGGTGGCCGGCAGGAACGGACCGTGTTCCAATTCATATTCGGAGGAGAACCGCTTCAGCGGATTGATGGCCACCGGTTCATCCACCAGGCCGCGACGGCATTGGGATTCACAAGGGTGCGGACAGATGCGACCGCAGACCACCGGCAGCGGATTGCGCCGTTTGATCAGCTTGACCGCCTTTTCCGGCTCGCCGTTGGCGATGTGGGCGATGTAACCCTGGATGTCGATATTGGCCGGGCAGGTGGCCTCGCAGGGGGCGATGCAGTCACCGGCATGGTCGGACAACAGCAGGTCCAGGGCCATCTTGCGGCTGCTGGTCACCTTTTCGCTGTCGGTCTGGATCACCATGCCCGGGTTGATCCGCGTGCTGCAAGCGGGGAGCAGGCCACGGGCCTTCTCCACCTCCACCACGCACAAAAAACAGGAAGCAAAGGGTTTCAGACGGTCATCGTGACAAAAGGTGGGAATGTGGATCCCCTGACTTTCAGCGACCTCCCGGATGGTGGAACCCGCCGGGGCCTGAATCTCCTGGCCGTTGAGTGTAATATTGATGCTTTCGCTCATGGATAGGTCCTCGATCTACGCTACCAGGATGGCGTCGGGGTTACAGACTTCCACGCACATACCGCAGTTGATGCATATCTTCTGGTCAATCACCCAGGTGTCGCCTTTTTTCAGCACGCCGGTGATGGCGTCCACCGGACAGTAACGGTCACAGATGGAACAACCGGTGCAATCATCCTGGATGATGGTATGGGTGATCAGCTCCTTGCAGACGCCGCCCGGGCAGCGTTTTTCCTTGATATGGGCGACATACTCGTCCCGGAAATATTTGAGGGTGGTCTGCACCGGGTTGGGGGCGGTCTGCCCGAGCCCGCAAAGGCTGGCCTGTTTGATGCTGGGCGCCAGTTCATCGAGAACCTCCAGGTCCTCCATGGTCCCTTTGCCATCGCAGATCTTGGTCAGCAACTCCTTCATGCGCAGGGTGCCGATGCGGCAGAAGGTACATTTGCCGCACGATTCGAGCTGGGTGAACTCCAGGAAGTAACGGGCCAGGTCCACCATGCACGATTTTTCGTCCATCACCACCATACCGCCGGAGCCCATGATGGCGCCGGTGGCGTTGATCGACTCATATTCGATGAGGGTGTCGAACAGCGGTTCGGGGATGCAGCCGCCGCTGGGGCCGCCCAACTGCACGGCCTTGAGCTTGTGCTTGCTGTTGGAACCCCCGCCGATCTCTTCCAGCACCTCGCGGATGGTCATGCCCATGGGCACCTCGACCAAGCCACCGCGCTTGATGGTGCCGGCCAGGGCGAACACCTTGGTGCCCTTGCTCTTCTCGGTGCCGATGGCGGCATAGGCGGCGCCGCCGTTGTTGATGATCCAGGCCAGGTTGGCCAGGGTCTCGACATTGTTGATGATGGTCGGTTTGCCGAACACGCCCTTGATGGCCGGGAACGGTGGCCGGATGCGCGGCATGCCGCGTTCACCCTCGATGGAGGCCAGCAGGGCGGTCTCCTCGCCGCAGACGAAGGCCCCGGCCCCCTCCTTGATCTTGATGTCGAAGCTGAAGTCCGACCCGAGAATGTTGTCGCCGAGCAGGTTGGCCTCGCGGGCCTTGTCCAGGGCCAGGCCGAAATATTCCACCGCCAGCGGATATTCGGCGCGGATGTAGGCATAGCCCTTGGAGGCGCCGATGGCATAGGCGGCGATCAACATCCCTTCGACGACGCTGTGGGGATCGCCTTCCAGCAGCGAACGGTCCATGAAGGCCCCCGGGTCGCCCTCGTCACCGTTGCAGACCAGATATTTCACGTCGCCGGGGGCGCCACGGGCGAAACCCCATTTGACCGCGGTCGGGAAACCGGCGCCGCCGCGTCCGCGAATCTGCGAGGTCTTGACCTCCTCGATCACCTGCTCGGGGGTTTGCCCCCCCTTGATGATTTTTTCGATGGCGTCATAGGTGCCCCGTTTGCGCGCCTGCTCCAGGGAGGTGGGATTCAACTGGCCGACGTTGCGCAGGGCGATGCGCGTCTGCCGGGTCAGATAGCTGCCCTTGTCGGTGTCCGGCTCGTCGCTGGACTTGATAAAAATTTGTTCCGGTAGCGGACCTTCGCCTTTGTGATAGCGAACGATCTTGGGAATGTTCTTCTTGTTGACGTTGCCGTAGACGTAACTTTTGCCGTCGATATTGATATCGATCATCACCTCCTGGTGGCACATGCCCAGGCAGCCGACGGCGCGGAATTCGGCCTCGGGAAAACGTTTGCCCAGGAGTTCCGTCACCTCCTTGGCGCCGGCGGCGATGCCACAGGTACCCTCACCAACGGTAATAACCATATTTTGAGTGCTCATGCGCGGGCCTCCGCGGTGCTGGAGGATTTTTTCTTGGGGGTCACGTCGGCATCGTCCTGTTTTCCGGGCAGGATTTCACCGACGGTCTTGGCGTGTTTGATCAAATGTTTTTGGGCGTCGGCCCCCTTGAGGTTGGGGAAGGCCTCCTCGCCGATCAACATCACCGGCGCCAAGCTGCAACAACCGATGCAGGCCACATCCTCAACGGTGTAGCTGCCGTTGGTGGCGGTATCCTGCTCCTCCTCCTCCAGTCCCAGGACGTGGCGCAACGAGGTGTTCAAGCGGTCGGCGCCGCTGACGTGACAGGCAGTGCCGTGACAGACCTTGATCATGTTGCGCCCGACCGGTTTCAGCCGGAACTGGGCATAGAAGGTCGCCACGCCGTACAGTTGACTGGCATTGATTTCGGTTTCCGCGACGATTTGATTCATGGCCGCACGCGGCAGATAGCCGTAGCGCCTTTGGGTGGCCTGCAACAGCGGTACGGCGGCGGAAGGTTCCTTGCCGAGTTCGCTGATCCAGCCGCGGACCTCATCGGGGTCCACTTTTGCTTCCAGGGATTCCATACTCACGTTTCGTCTCCAAGCAGATTGATCATGGATTTTTCTTTTTTGAGCGCCGCCGGCGATATCCATGTCCCGGAACCGGACTCCCACGGAATCGGACCGGTATGAAAATCGAAAAAAAAAATTTCGGGAAGCCATCCCACATCGCGATGATTGGCCGATCGGGAGCCTTTTTCCCCGCATGGAAGGAGATACCGTCCACAACAGACAGAAAACTACCAACGATCCCCCCGGCGCGGAAGTGAAAAAATGGCCGCCAACCCTTTAGAGAGGAAAAGAAATTTTTATATCCTGGACTGGAGCGTCAAGAGTCCCCCTTGCGGAACAACCGGCAGACATCGATAGTGCGAAGGAAATCATCCATCCGGAAGGCCGACCATGAGCACAGCCAACTTTTTCCGCATCCTGTCGGAGACCGTCCAGGGCCGCTCCGTCAAAGAACACTATTGGGGCCTGCACGGTCTCCTGGGACGGCTGGCCCGCCTGACGGCGCCCGGCAACCGGACCTTCGCCCGCTTGGCCCTGACCGACCAGTGGCGGTTCCTCGCCGGTCCGATCCGTCCCATCGCCGGGGAGCGCCACGAACGGGCACGGGCCGCCGCCCGCTGGTTGATCCGGGCCCAGGAGGCCACCCCGGACGACGGCGTCTCCATGGGCTATTTCCCCTGCGATGACCGCCCGGGCGGTTGGCGCCCCTCCTACCCGGAGACCACCGGCTATATCATTCCCACCCTGCTGGACCAGGCCGACCGTTACGGCGATGCGGAAATGCGCATGCGGGCCATGGCCATGGCCGACTGGGAGGTGGAGGTGCAGATGCCCTCGGGGGCGGTGCAGGGCGGTCCGCTGTGTCCGCCCGAACGGCAGACGCCGGCGGTGTTCAACACCGGCATGGTCCTGCACGGTTGGACCGCCATTCTGCAATCGGTGGTACGGGATGAACGCATCCTGCGCGCCGCCGACCGCGCCGCCACCTTTCTGTATGATGATCTGGGCGAAAACGGCCATTTCCGCACCCATGGCCGGTTCGTCGCCCCGGGCCGCATCAAAACCTACAACGTCCTCTGCGCCTGGGGTCTCTACCGGTTCGGGGAGTTGACCGGCGAAAGCCGCTACCAGGAGGCCGCCCTGCGGGCCGCCCGGGGCGCCCTGGGACAACAGCAGACCAACGGCTGGTTCTCCTACAACGATCTCAGCCGGCCGGAAGCGCCCCTGACCCACACCATCGGTTACACCCTGCAGGGGTTGCTGGAGGTGGGGATGGCCGCCGACCGGGAAGAGTTGATCGCCGCCGCCGCCAAGGGGCTCGATCCCCTCCTGCCGCGCATTTCGACCACCGGTTTCCTGCCCGGGCGGTTCCACAGCGACTGGAGCCCGGCCTGTTTCAGCTCCTGCCTGACCGGCAGCGCCCAACTGGCCATCGTCGCCCTGCGCCTGCACGAATTGACCAATGTGGAAAAATATCGCACCGCCGGCAACCGGTTGTTGGATTTTCTCAAGACACGGCAGCTCCTGGACAGCGCCGATCCGGCCGTCAACGGCGCCCTGCCCGGCTCGTTCCCGCTGTTCCTGGGCAGTTACATGACCGCCGGTTATCCCAACTGGGCGACCAAATATCTCCTCGACGGCCTGCTGCTCCAGGAGCGGCTGGGCCGTATTTGACCCGTTCACTCAACCGTGAAATGGTATCCTCATGAAACGATTTTTTTTCTCCCTGTCCCTGTTGATCCCGTTCCTGACCGGTCACGCCGAAGCCGGTCGGGAGCTGGTGTCGAAACGGGTGAAAGAGCCACCGGTGATCGATGGCCGCGCGGACGAGCCGGCCTGGGCCACCGCCCCGGGCATCCGGGTCACCGATCGCATCACCGGCAAGAAAATCACCCTGAAATCGCTGCATGACGATGATAATATATTTATCATGGTCCAGTTTCCCGATGACACCCCGGAACGGGAACATAAAAATTTGCTCTGGGACAAAACCCTGGAGATATATCGAACCGGCCCCAAACGTGAAGACAGTTTCGTCATCAAATGGAACATGGAGCCCAGAACGGTGGACCTGACCTTGAGCGCCGACGCCCCCTACCGGGCCGATATCTGGTTTTGGAAGGCGGCCCGCAGCGACCATGCCGGTCATGCCGATGACAAAATACAGACCTACAGCGAACAAAAACTGAAAAAGGCCAAAAAGATGCTCAGCAAAAACGGACAGATCTTTTATCTGCGCCGCCAGGGTGACAAAGGCATACCGGCCTATGAAGCCATGGTTCGCGATCGATATGAGGGCGATGACGTCCCCCTGTTCCGGTTTCGCCAGCCAGCCGGCAGCCGCGCCGATGTCCGCGCCAAGGGGGGATGGAAAAACGGGGTCTGCACGGTGGAGTTCGCCCGGGCGTTGAACACCGGTCATGGCGATGACCTGCCGTTCAACCCGTCCGGCCGTTATCAGTTCGGGGTGTCCATCCATGAGATCGCCGGGTCGTGTATCGTAATGACCTAACCCGGTCTCGCTGGGAACAAAACCCACTC
>CAYFNE010000152.1:0-9656 GCA_964344355.1 uncultured Magnetococcales bacterium | reverse complement strand
ATTTGACGTTAAATTCGAACGTCGAGTGTCTCATTTTCATTGACACATTCCGGGCAAACGGGCGGAATGGGCCAGGGACACGATTAAACCGCGCCCATTTTGAGATTCGTAGTTTCCGCGACATCCGATCGCTTCGGAGCAAGGTACGGTAGGGCGGGGTTATGTCCCCGCCGAATGGCTCAAGGGTACATTGGCGGGGGCGTAACCCCGCCCTACCAAAAAACGACGATTCCCGAGATGGGTGTGGTTTAAAAGAATCGCCCCGGCCATTTGTGGATCACTGCGGGGGTTTGCTCAACATGACCTGCTGATGTCGTTGGCGGCGGTCCAGCGGAGGAAAGGGCCGGTGTTCACGGGTTCCAATTCGGTTTCGGTTTGGAACCATCCGGCACACAGTCTCCGGCCATTCGGCGGGGACGTAACCCCGCCCTACCACCAATTGTGTCCTTATTCGAGTAGACCGGGAAATTTTGGAATGCCCCCCAAGGATTTCCTGGAACGGCAGGGTGAAAATTTTAACCCGCATTATCCACTCCAAGCGAAAATTTCGTGCCAAAAAAAAACGCGACCGCTGCGCGGCCAGAGGGGGCAAGCCCCCTCTGGACTCCCCCGCCAAGTGACCAAGGGTCCAAGCGTCAAGGGTACGTCCTCAGGAGGCGGAAGCCCAGGGCGCCGCTGCGAACGCCCGGCTCGTACCCGTTGCGATTGGCGGAGCGGACGATGGCCGGGAAGTTGAACCAGCTGCCGCCCCGGGAGACGCGGATGGAGCCCCCGCCACCGGAGTTGGCACACTTCTTCTCCTTGCCATCCTTGTCATCATACGAACTTTCGTATTCTGAGCAGGTCCATTCCCAAACATTTCCCAGTATGTCGTGCAGACCGAACGGGTTGGCACGGAACTTCCCGACCAAGGCGGTCACCTTGTATCCGTCCTTGCAGGAAAAGGAATCCCATGACCAGCCAAAGGCCTTTTTGGTCGAAGGGTTGAACACATTGGCATATTGGCATGCTTTTTCCTCTCCATCCCCCCAAAAGCGTTCCGTTCGTGTCCCGGCCCGCGCCGCATATTCCCATTCCGCCTCGGTCGGCAGACGATAGGTTCCGCTACCTTTTCCGGACAGCCATTTCGCATAGGCCGTGGCATCATCCCAACTTACATACACGGCTGGTTGCTGGTCTTCGTTCAATGAGTGATCTTTGTACGTTGAGCTGTCATGATCCGACTTGAATCTTCGGTACTGGGCGTTGGTCACTTCAAATTTCCCCATCCAGAAATCATCCACGCAGACCTCATGAACCGGTTTTTCATCTGCATCTCCGGAGTCGCTGCCCATCTGAAAACAGCCGCCGGTTATTTTGATGAACACCATGCCGGTGGTGGGATCGGTCCAGGTTTCAGGCGGACGTTTTTTCGGCTTTGCCTCCTCCAGACGTTTTGCCTCCCGTTCCGCCAGCAACCGCCTTTGTTCCGCCAAGCGTTGCTGTTCTTCAACTTCTGCCTTCTTCAGGGCTTCCCGTTGTTTGTTCTCCTCTTCCTGCCGTTTCCGTTCGGCCTCGATTGCGGCCAAGCGTTTTTTTTCTTCCCTTCTTTTGCGTTCGGCCTCGATTTCGGCTAAACGTTTTTTCTCTTTTTCCAGCTGTTTTCGTTCCGTCTCGATTGCGGCCAGGCGTTTTTCTTTTTCTTGCCGTTTTCGCTCGGCCTCGATTGTGGCCAGACGTTTTTTTTCTTCCCTTCTTTTGCGTTCGGCTTCGATTTCAGCCAGACGTTTTTTCTCCGCTTCTTGTCGTGTTGGCTCGGCTTCCATGTGCCGTTGATTGTCGAAGGGTTGCCAATAGAGATAACCACCGGAGACCGCGGCCGCCAACGGCAGGAAAATGACAGCGGTCCGCAACCAGCGGCGTCGATTCGTCTCTCCCTTCGTCACCCCCCCTTGCAATGCCGTTCGCCAAACCTTGACGCTCTGGGGCCGGTCCTCGATCGAAGGTTGCAGGGCATGATCAATCGCCGCCAGGAAATGCGCTGAATAATCGGGTAGTTTCTGTGAAGATAAGGGTTTGGGCGGATTGGGAATTTTGCCGGTGATGGCCCGGTAGAGGACCGCGCCCATGGCGAAAATGTCGGTCCAGGCCCCTTGCCGTTTGCTGTTGTCATCATATTGTTCCGGCGGCGAATAACCCTTGCTGGCAAAGATGGTGATGGTTTTGGTCTCTTCGCCCATGGCCTGCCGGGCGGCGCCGAAATCCAGCAGCAGCGGCGTACCATCCTGGCGGATGTAAATGTTGTCCGGCTTGATGTCCCGGTGCAGATAACCGGCACCGTGCAACCGTTGCAGGCCATCCAACAACGGCAAAACCAGTTTTAACAGGTCCGCCTCCGACCAGCGCCGGCGCCTTTTGAGCAAATTGGCAAAACTGTCCCCCTCCTCGAAACGCATCACCATGTAGGCGGTGCCGTTTTCTTCGAAATAAAAGAGAACCTGCACGATGTTCGGATGATGAAAACGGGCCAAAATTTTGGCCTCATCCAAAAATCGATGTTTCAATTTATCGAACAATTGCCGATCGTGGGGCGTTTTGGGATGAACGGCGCGCCCGCCCTCCCGGAAGGCATAGACCTTGGGGAAGTACTCCTTGATGGCCACCGGCCGTTCCAGTTTGAGGTCCGTGGCCAGATAGGTCACCCCGAAACCACCCCGGCCCAGCACCTGTTTGATCCGGTACTGGTCGTGGAGCACGGTATCCACCGGCAGGGCATCTGAAAAATCTTGTGCCATACGAAAATGGACCTGAAGTGGGGGTGAACGATGGGAAACGGTCAAGAACCGAAAAAACTATCATAAAAAAGGGCGGTTGACTACCGGATCTGGCGTCCGGTTTTGGCAAGTATGACGAATGGTGATGATTCCACGATTCGTGTATCCTCCTTGATGCCTGTTCGGCGTGACAGGTGGCCGGATTGTTTGGGTTTGGCGGATCGCCGTCATTTGTTTTAATCGCCAAAAACGGTACAACCGCCAGGTCCTGACC
This sequence comes from uncultured Magnetococcales bacterium, assembly GCA_964344355.1. Taxonomy (GTDB): domain Bacteria; phylum Pseudomonadota; class Magnetococcia; order Magnetococcales; family CAYFNE01; genus CAYFNE01. The sequence continues at coordinate 6,629 of CAYFNE010000152.1, read as the reverse complement.
AACGCGGAGTAGGACAAGGAGAAGTGGAAATGAATCTGGATACCCGACAACTCACGGAAACCTGGCAACATTTGGCCCCGATCCTGGTCATCGACGATGAAACCCACTATCAACGGGCACGGGACACACTGGACACCCTTCTGGACCGGATCGGCGACGATGAAACCCATCCCCTTCATGGTCTTCTGGACACCCTCGGCACCCTGATCCACGCCTACGAGGAGGCCAATCATCCGCTGCCGGACGCCCCGGGGCGGGAGGTTTTGCGGCTGCTCAGGGAACAACACGGTCTACGCCAATCCGACCTGCCGGAAATTGGCAGCCAGGGGGTGTTGTCGGAAACTCTCCAGGGCAAACGGGCGTTGAACGTTCGACAAATCCGTCTGCTGGCCAAACGGTTTTCGGTGTCGCCGGCGGTGTTCGTGTAGGGTGGTCGCCTCCGGTTTGATCATCGCCAGGGGGTGGTGGGGCGTGGAAAAGGGGGGTACGTTGTACCCCCTGGAGCGGGCCGTTTTGAAGAGGGGAAGGAGAGGTTGGCTTAACTCTTTAAAAACAATGAAAACAGCCGCGTTGCAAATAAACTCTCCTGGCGCTACACTGAACCGACCCGAAGAGAAGAGTGAACGGTCCGCCATCATTCCGGTGTGAAAATAAACCTTTATGATACATGAAAAGAAACCAGTCGTTCAGGAAATATCCAGGCGAATCGCGGAAATTTTCGATTCCGCATCTCGGGTGGCCCTGCCCGGCCCTTACCGGTCGGAAGCCGAAGCGTTGCTGTCAAATCTTCAAACATGGCAAAAAAGTTCGGACTGGACCGTGGTTTCTCATGCCTTCATGTGGAAAGGGGTCGCTCAGGCCATTCTCGGGGAACGCCAGGAGGCCATGGATGCGGTCAAAAACGCCATCCACTATGGACGGCAAGATGTTCTGGTTTATTTGAATGCGGCTTTAGTGTATAGATATTTTGGATATATTTCAGATAGTTATGATTTATTGAAACGAGCGTTCGATCTTTCTCCGACCGACCCGGAATTGATTGAATTATTGATCCGTATCGCCTTTGAATCCGGCCGGTTCCGGGAGGCGGTCGCATGGATTGACACGTGGCGGCGACTCTCTCCGGATAAGGAGCAGAAATATCGATCGATCGTCCAGGGTGCCGTTGAATTGATGGCCGGATTGGATATTCAGGAGGATATGGTAGCCCAGCTTGGTAATATGGCTTTCCAGGTGGTCAGAGACAATCATCTGGTCACCCCGGGCTTTAAACCGGCGTTGCATGGCTCCGATATCAATGGACATCCGGTTTGGTTGGCCGTTGATCTGTTCGTTCCCGTTGGGCCGGAACGGATCGCCGAACTGAATCATCAGCTGGCTGATCGTATGGCCGGGGCCACCCCCCCGGTGCCAGCGCGGTTGATGGAGTCGGTCATTTTTGGTTATACGGCTGAATATCTGGACCCGGCCTTCGAAGAATTGAAGGCTCCGGGGTTGAACGGGCCGGGATGATGGGGATTCGGGCTGGAGATATTTTACGGTTTGCCAAAGCGATAAGGTACGGCCAAGGCGACTCGGCGGAACTGCGGACAGTGGTCAGCCGCGCCTATTACGCTGCCTATCATGCCTGGGAGCCGTTTGCAAGACGGCTGTCCGCCGGCACCGGGGGCACCGGTATGCATCAGCGGTTTTGCCAGCGCTTCCTGGAACACCCCACCGCCCCACCCGGGGATCCGCAACGATCGGCGGATTTGAGGATTCGCGGTCTCGGCATCAAGTTGGATCGGTTGCGTAGAGAAAGAAATCTGGCCGATTATGATCTGGATATGAACTATACACCCACCAAGGCCCGTGAAATCCTGGCCATGGCCGAAAAACTGGTCGGTGAATCCGCATCACCTTCTTGAACGATCTCCTGTTTTGCGGTGTGAAAAGCCGATTTTATCAACCGGTCATTGTTCGTCGCCGAACAGTCATGTCCGGTCGGTGCCCCTTTTTTGATCGTTCCCTTCCATCCGTGCTTCCCGCCAGTTTTCCATGTCGCGATGTTCATCGAGGGCCTCCTGTACGGCTTTGACGATAAATTCGTTTTTGTTTTCAATGTTCCGTAAAGCCTTTCCAACCCTGTCGGGAAACTGGATCGTCAGGTCCATGCGCAGGCTCCTCAATTGTGGTGCCGTGTCGGGATCATCATTCGCGGTCGCTGGGGGTCAGCGGTCATTCCGTTTCAGCCGGCCCGCCATCAGCAGGCGGTTTTTCAGGATGTAGGGCGATATCCAGATCATCTGATCATCGAAGGTTTCCTGGGGATCATTGCTGAAACCGGCCCGATGGAAACGGTCGTCGCCATCGCTGTTTTCCCGTTCGAAGGCGCCGGTCGGGGCCGCATGACGGCTGCCGTTCACCGACAGGCCACCCCGGGTGTTGGCGCCGTGGGACAGTACCAGGGCCGGCGCCCGGTCCAAACCGTTGACCACCTCGATGGCCCCCTGGCTGTCCAGATCGAAGACCGGCAGGGGGGCGGCGCCGTTGTCGGTGAAAGTGGCGCTGACCGCATACCGGTAACGCATGCCCCAGGCATCCTCGGCGCCGATGCCGAGGTCGAGCCAGGGCAGGGTGCCGTGCCAGACCGGTTTTTGCGGATCATCGCCGGCACAGTGCCGTTGAACGCGGTTTTCCCGGCCATCGTTGTCGGTGTCGGGACAGGGCAGGTGACCGTTGACCAGGGCATAACCGATCAGGGCCTCATTGACCTGCTGCAACCGCAGTTTGGTCAGCCGGCGGCGGCTGTTGTCGGTCTGCAGGGAGAGGGGTTGCAGCAAACCGCCCAACAGCAAACCCAGGACCACCAGCACCAGGGCCATCTCGATGAGGGTGAATCCACGGTGGCGACCGGCGCGGTTTCCAACAAGGGGCAAAGATTGTTTCATCGACAGATTTCCCGCCTTGGGGTAAAAGAGTGGCCCTGGTCCGGAATGGGAAAACATCCCCAAAGGTCCATATTATGGGATTCCGAAAAAAAACGCGAGATGGTTCGGGGTCCGTTTTCGGGGGAGAGGAGAGACGATGCGCAGATTCATAACCGATTCCATTCAACTGGTGGATATGGTGGCCTGGGTGCTGACCGGACTCTTTTTCATCGGTTCGGCGTTGATATTCGGTGGTGATCCGCTCCATTCGCTGTTGGGGGCGGTGGGGGTCGTTTTGATCATGTTCGTGGTCGGGGCCGCCATCGAGGTGTTGATCGAAACCCTGAAAAACATTCCCGGCATCGGCACCATCACCGGTTTTTTGACCAACGGCCCCGAAGCCCTGGTGGTGATCGTCGGCCTGGTGGGGGGCGATATCCTCTTCGCCTCCTCGACGCCGTTGGGGTCCAACTTCATGAATCCGATCCTGCTCTTTTTCGCCGCCGTGTTGACCGGTCATGTCAGGATGTTGGGCGGGGTGGCGCCGCTCTATTTTTTCCCCACCCTGTTTTTCACCGCCCTGCTGGCCGGGGGGTTCTACCTGCTGACCCCGGATCAATATGGACTCTGGGTCGGCGTCGTGCTGGCGGTGTCGGCGGTGCTGTTCTGGAAACGTCCGGCCGAGGCCGGGGTCGATGAGGAAGAGGAGTTGGCGATCCATAAATATTGGTTGTTGCCGGCGGCGCTGGTGCTGGTGGTGGCGGGATATTTCCTCGACCCGGTGGTGGCCTTCGCCTCCGAGGCCTCCAAGGCCCCCAAGGGGGTGATCGGTTTCGTGGTCCTCTCCACCCTCACCAGTTGGCCGGAGTTCAAATCGGTCTCCGCCCTGCTGCGCCGCGACCTGGCCCTGGCCTCCATTCTCAATATCGCCGTCAGCAACATCACCAACCTCTGGCTGGCGGCGGGAGGCGTGGTGGTCTATCTGTTGATGTGAGGCGCATCCATCGATTGCCAAACCGCGAAGGGACGGAGGCGGCGAGTGACTGAAAGCGAAAACGGCGGCGTGGAGATGACCCTGGCGACGGCCCTGGAACGCTATCTTCGGGAGGTCACCAGCGCCAAATCCCCGGAAACCCAGGCCCGGGAGGCGCGCATGGCGCGGATGATCTCCGAACGGTTGGGCAATATCGGCCTGCTCGATGTGTCCCCCCTGGAGTTGACGGAATATCGCGATCTCCGGCTCAAGGAGGCCTCCGCCGCCATCGTCGCCCGGGACATGGCGCTGCTGTCGGCGCTGTTCGAGACCGCCATCGGTTCGTGGGGCCTGGAACTGGCGGCCAATCCGGTCGGCAACGTCATGCCGCCGGCTTCGGTCCGGGGACGGGGCCGGCGTCTGCGCGCCGGCGAACGGGCCAGGCTGCTGGCCGCTTGTGGTCGCCATGCCAATCCCATGTTGGCCCGGGTGGTGCGCATCGCCATGGAGACCGGCATGCGCAAAACCGAAATTCTCAACCTGAAACGCCAGGACGTGGCCTTGCGGGCGCGGTTGGTGCATCTGCCACGCACCGGCAACTGGGCGCCGCGTACCGTACCCCTGGACAAGGAGACCACCAAAATATTCAGCGCCGCCCTCAAACATGCCCGGACGGTAAAAGACACCGATTTGATTTTTTTTGGCGAACCGGGACGTTTTGGTACCCGAAAAGGCTACGCAATTGATAAAATATTTCGCAAGGCGCTGCTGCAGGCGCGGCTGAAATCGTTCAGCTTCGACGATCTGCGCCAGGATGCGGTAGAGCGCATGCGTGAATCGGGACTGACCGACGAGGAGGTGGCGGCCATCACCGGCCTGAAAACCCCGCGCATCGATCGCCGCGCCCCGCATCTGCAACCCGAGGTCCTGGTCAAACGTCTCGATGCGTTGCTGGACGGCGGCCGTTGATCCATCCATCCCGGCAAGGAGCGTGATGGCACGATGATTCAAATGCGCGTCTGGGTTGTCTCCGCCATGCTGTGGCTGGCCTTCAGTACCGCCGTGCTCGATGTCCACATCGATCTCAGCGGCGGCAGCCACTGGGAGGAGATGTGGTTCCTGCAATCCCTGCTCTGGTTCCAGTTCGGTTTCGCCGGCCTCTTTCAAACCCTCCTCAAAAGACGGTTTCATCAAATTCGCGATCGATTGTTGATCGCCCTGGCGCCACCGGTTCTGCTCTACCTGGGGTTGGAATGGTATCTGATCCAGTCCGGTACCCTGCGCATCGTCCTGCCATGAGCCGGCCGCGGCCCGATCTGCTGGTGGTGCTCGGCGCCACCGCCACCGGCAAAACCCGCCTGGGGGTGCGGTTGGCCCGGGAACTGAACGGGGAGATCCTCTCCGCCGACTCCCGACAGGTCTATCGCGGCATGGATTTGGGCACCGGCAAGGACCTCGACGAGTATGGGGGGATACCTCACCATCTGATCGATATCGTCGAACCGGGACATGAATTCAGCCTTTTCGAGTTTTGGGACCGTTTTTATAAAAGTTTTCAGGCCGTGCAAAGCCGTGGCCGGTTGCCGATCCTGGTCGGTGGTACCGGGCTCTATCTGGATGCGGTGTTGCGGGGGTATCGGTTGCATCCGGTGCCGGAAAATCCGGCCTTGCGGCGTGAACTGGGGCTGTTGAGCTGGGATCGACTGGTGGCGCGCCTGAGGGAAAGCCGGCCGGAGCTGCACAACACCACCGACCTCACCGACCGGCCACGCCTGATCCGCGCCATCGAGGTGGCCGAGGGCGAGGCCCGGCGGCAACCGCCGCCGACGCCGGCGGTGACCATCCACCGGCCTTTGGTGCTGGGCATCCGCTGGCCGCGGCCACTCTTGCGACAACGCATCACCGAACGGTTGCAACAGCGGTTGCGCTCCGGTCTGCTGGCGGAGGTGACGGCCTTGTTGGACCGGGGGGTGACCCATGCCACCCTGGAAACCTATGGCCTGGAGTATCGGTATGTTTCCCGTCACCTGCGCGGAGAGCTGGATGCGGAAAGCTGTTTCGCCCAGTTGAACCGGGCCATCCACAAATTCGCCAAACGTCAGGAAACCTGGTTTCGAGGCATGGAGCGCAAAGGCGTCGCCATTCATTGGTTGGATGGACCGGGGGATCCGGAGTCGGCGGCCCTGGCATTGTTGAATCCGCACTTTCCCGGTGCAAATGGATTTAAACGCGAGTAAACGGCGGGAACTTGATAAGATCCGGCCATTTTATCAAACTCGACTTCATGGGATGGTCCAAAAACGCCGTCCATGGCCTTTTTGGCCTCTCGCCTGGCTCGAAGCGGCCTCAAATCAGACGATGTCAGTGCTGTCCAACGGACATGGTGGGTGAATCTGGTCGTCTTTGATCGGGACGGTTTCATGGCACCACGCCTCGGAACACGAATGACCATTCCAGTCCGATCCCGTGTGAAATCCGAGGTTGACGGTTTCGTTGAGCATTTTGGATTATGGCAAACCTTCCGGGAGGTCCATGATCAGCCGGGTTGGAAAAAATATGGTATCAAAAAATAAAACATTTTCCGATCGATACGATGAGCTGACGGTTTTGGGCGTTGCCGCCATCGCCACCTATTGGTTGCTCGGAGCAGTGGCATGGTTTCTTCTTCAATCCCATGGTTCCATTGAAAAAATTCTGGTGGTGCGTCCATTTGACCTAACGTACGTTAAAGTGTAGATTTTCTCTGA
>CAYFNE010000151.1:0-9658 GCA_964344355.1 uncultured Magnetococcales bacterium | reverse complement strand
TTTTAACAAAAACTATACGCAGACAATCGTTAATGGATGATAATCACTCCGACCAGACCAAACAACGGAAACCAACAATGGTTACATCATCGCGACGGTCTTCATTCCCTTGCCACTCTTTCAATTTATTTTGAAGTATTCTTGGTTGTTGATCAAATGGTAATACACTGATTTCACTCATAAATTCCAACATTCGGCGTCGACCGAAAGAGCGCCGTTTCGGTCCTCCCACCTGATCCTGAAGACCATCGGAACAGATGTAAAAGGTGTCATTCGCAGCTACTGGAATAACATGGTTGGTGAAAGTTTCGGTACTGTAGGCCCCCCGATAACCGATGCTGCGCCGATCCCCCTTGATGATTTCAGGCTCCTGATCGCGAAATTTATAGAGGCTGAACTTGGCCCCGGCATAAATCAGGGCGTCACTGCCTTTGTCAATCCGGCAAACACCCATATCCATGCCATTGTCCGACTTGGCCCCCTCCTGATGCTGTTTCAAGGTGCGGGTGACGAACCGGTCGAAGGCCATGAGGATCAACCCGGGATCATGGAGCAAATTTCTGGAGATGATGTTTTCTAGCGCAGCACCGGCGATCATGGTCATGAAGGCGCCGGGAATGCCATGACCGGTGCAATCGATGACGAACAAAAGACAACCGGTTTCGGTCGGATAGATGAAATAGATATCCCCGCCGACGATGCCCATCGGTTCCCAAATGGCGAAAAAATCGTTGAAACAGTCTGTTTTTACCACATCATCCGGCAACAGGGTCAATTGCAGATTCAACGCATAATGCAAACTTTCATTGATCAACGATTGCGCCTTTTGCAAAGCCGCCGATTTTTCCGACAACTCCTGGGTGCGTTCTTCAACCTTTTGCTCCAAATTGGTATACAGATCGCGATTTTCCAGGGTAATGGACAAAAAACCGGCAATGGATTTCAAGGTTTCCACATCACCGGTGTTCAAGGTTGGATAAAAAGGTTTTGTCTCCCGGGAACGGCTGGCGAGCAAAATACCGGTAATTTTATTATGGAGAACGACCGGTACACAGATAAAATAACGAACCCCATACCATTCGAAAAACCGTTTCGTGATCTCTGCAACCGGTTGATCCTTTGTGGAAAGAATAAAATCTCCCAACCGTTTGATGGGACTCTCTTCGGGAAATGGATGAGTGGTCAACGTTTCAATCTGCTCACCTCGGTATCCGAGCCAACCATGGGGAACCAGGATTGATGAATCGGAACCATCCGCCAAAAAAAGGATGCTCTGGGTCATCTTCATCTGTGTTTGCAGGGTTTTCAGGATCCGATTGATGATGCTTTCCGTATCCTCATGAACCCCCATAGAGGATTGTAACTTTGAAAGCAGCTGAAAAGCCTGCTCTTTTTGTTTAAGCCGCATACGGGTGGTGGAAAGGGCCGCATCATTTTTGATCGAGCTGCCGGCCAACTCATGGGCCTGGGCCTGGAAATAGGCACACCGTTTTTCCAGCTCCTCGATTTTGGCCTCATATTCCGAAATTTCCATGAATGACAAACCTGTTTTCACCGCTTGAAACCGCACGGTTTGGAACGGATGAGAGGAATGAAAACAGACCCGATACCATCATGGTCCGTTTTATTCACAAAATAGGGTCAACACCCCCGTCCAGTCCAGGCTTTGTGGCCGGTCGCCAACGGGACCGATCTCCACACCACTGTAAATTCCCAACAAAGGTACCCGATCGGCAATGGCCTCGATAACGAAACCGGCCTCCTCATCCTCGGCGCCACAATAGGCGGCGGCCCGGCCGGCACAATCGATATAAAGGGCGAAAACCGGCTTTTTGTCCGGTGGAATCCGTTCGAACAACTGCTCCACCCGTTCACCGATGTAGGAGTGATCGACACTGCGCCGCATCAATTGAAACTCGGAACCCTCCACCAGATCCGGCTCGAACATGACCATCGCCTTGCGTTTGATATCGGCCCGCAAACACAATCGATTTTGATAGTTTTCCTCCTGAAAGGGGGCATATTTTTCACCCTGATTGACACCCAGGGTGACGAAAAAAGAGTACTCTTTCCATGGCACATCGTTCTCTTTGCCCAGCAGTTCGCTGATGACCTCCAAGGCTGGACGGTTGTCGATCTCATGAACCGTGGAGCCTTCCGACCTGGTAATGGTGTGATAATCACTGGCGGGACGGCAACCATGCAATACCGTGGTGTGCATGGAGATGCCGCCGGAGAGCATCATGGCCATGACCGTACCTTGATTGATTTCGTCGTTGAACCATTGCCAGGTGGCGCGGCATCCCATATCCCCCACCAAACCGGCCCCGACCAGATTTCGCATCACCGTTTTGTCCAATATGCCGGACAACCCCTCCAGCAATGGCACGGCCATATTCAATTTTAAATATTTACCGGTACGGTTGACGGAATCATAAAACAGGACCAGACCACACTCCCCATCATCCGGCAATTTTTCCAAAATGCCGCGTCCCAACGCCTCGCCGCAGACCTGTTCATTTTCAATGATCCCCTCCGCCTTGAACAGTTCGAATCGGCAGGTATCGGAAGCGATCAGGGCAATGCCGACCTGATATCCGTCATAACCCAACGCATCATTGGTGATGATGCCAACGGCGTAACCTCCCATCAAAGGAACGGTTTCGCCGATGACCGATTTGACCGCCCGGGCCAGAATGGCTGGATCATGACGGGAAGTGGAAAACAACAAGGCCTGATCGATCGTTTCACCGTCGAATCGTTCCAGGGCCGATTGCGCCGCTTCCACGCCGGCCTCATGAGAGTCCGTTTCTTCACTGTAACCGATGCCTGCACGCGTTCCCATCCCCGATCCCCTCCGGAAGCCTCTCCGTCAAAACGCCGATACGATCCTGGAGTGGAAAATGGATTTTTTCCACTCCAGGATCGATGTGGTAGATTTGAAAACGTTTAAAGGATATTCAACTCGGAGGAGATTTTAATGCCCTGCTCCAGGGTGATTTTCACCGGTGATTTGTCCATGATGACATTTTTGACCTTTTCGATCTGTTTCGGATCACCGTCGGCCTCGGCATCGATGATAATCTTGATCTCCTGGCCACCATTGGAGATGCCATCGTCCAAGCCGAAAACACCGGCCACATCCTGATGAAAGTTCAGTTTGACATCGATTTTTTTGAAATCGACCCCGAACAGGGCGCCATTGGTGGCCATGCCGGCGGTGATGCATCCACACAGACCGGCCAACAGATACTCCACCGGATTGGCGCCTTCATCATTGCCTCCCAACGGCGGGGGTTCGCTCACCACCATCTTGAAGGACCGGTCCGGACCGGCAACATTGTTGCCCCCGGCATGCAACTCATTGATAATAACATCCGTTTTCGTGCCTCCGCCCCATTGCGAATTGGCCGTGAAACGGACTTGCCCCATATCCCGATTGTCCGAAACCATCTTAACCAGATTTTTTACATCATCGATCTTCACACCGTTGTGTTTCATCGTCATCCTCCCAGGGTGGTTACTGTAACGTAGCATGACGATGAACCAAATTGGCGATAAAATCAATATTCTCTCGACCGCCTGGCGATGGATTGACGGGAAAAACCGGAGGGGAAAAATGGGGTGGAGGGAAAAAAAGGAAAAAAATATCAAAATTTTGTTCGAAAAACGAATGCCTTTTCACACCGTTTGACGGCGTGTGAAAAGACATCCGTTATCATCGGAATGAACCATCGGTGGGGTTTCAATGGTGTGGAAATCGCTTTAAAAAGCGATCGAAAGGGTTTCGACCGCCGCTAACGGGTCTGACCGGCATCCCACTCGATGGTCAACACCCCTTTTTCCGTGTGAAACCGTTTGAGCCGGTTGAAAAAGGACATGCCCAAAAGATTATCTTTCAACACCCCGCTGTTGACCGCTGCCGAAACCTGCCGCATACGCAGGGAACCGATGGTGATATCCAGTTTGATCGGCGCCATCGACACCTGGCCGTTGGCGGTATTCGATCTTTGGGTGAATTTCAAGGTGTTGAGGGAAATACCGATTTTTTGGGCCGTACTCTTGTTGAGAACGACCAATGAGGCGCCGGTATCGGCCATGAACTCAACCGTCTCGCCTTTGATCTTGGCGGTGATGAAAAAATGACCGTTCCGGGAGGCGTTGTAACGCCGTTTGAAACCGGCCACCTCCGGTACTTTTTGTTCGATGACGCTCAATCCGGAAGAACCGGACGACTCTACAGGGGCCACGCCCTGGTGGGGTGGTTTGTCACTGAAACGCCATTTGCCATTGGCATCCTTCCATCTGTAGACACCACTCCAACCGGAGATCGGCAAGAGGGTGACGCAGACCGCAAAAACAGTGACGGCAGCAACCGTCAGACCGTTCCAATTCCCGTTCATCCCAATCACTCCCCTCCCATCGCTCCCCGGGTAGATCGTTTCACGACTGTTTTTTGGCCCGTTTCCCCCGAACCTTGCGCTTGAACAGGTCCGCCTTGCGGCTGACGATGCGATCGGTGAACAGTTTGCCGTCCAGATGGTCCATTTCGTGTTGCACCACCCGGGCTTCGAAACCGGTCATGGTCATCACCTGCTCCCGTCCCTGCCGATCCTGGAATTGAACCGCCACCTCCACCGCCCGTACCACATTGCCGGTCAGGTCCGGCAGGGACAGACAACCTTCCCGGCCCACCTCCATGCCGGACCATTGCAGGATGATCGGATTGCAGATCACCAACCGTCCATGATGATGCTCCGGCGGTTTGCGGGCGTTGCCGCAATCGATCACCAACAACCGTACCGAATGACCGGTCTGCGGCGCCGCCACCCCGACACAAACCGGCGCATGGAGCATGGTTTCAAGGAGATCATCGATCAGGGTTTGCAACCCGGGATCGTCGAAATCGACGATTTCATCGGAAATATGACGCAAACCCGGATCGGGATAGGTTAAAATGTTCAGAATGGCCATGAGTGGCAAACCGTCGGCGACCCCATCGACTCACAAGGGCGGGGATTCGGCGGCGCGGACGGAAATTTCCACACCCAGGGTCCGGGCCAGCTTTGTCAGTCGATTTTCCAGATTTTCCAAACCGTTGACCAGCTCGGCCTCGATGAACATCGAATATACCGGACGTTTTTCGGAACCCAGTACCCGCGTATGCAGATCGACGACATTGCCGCCCTCTTCGGCCAAAATTTTGGCGACCCGATAGACTATTCCTGGTTGATCCGCACCGAGTACACTGATAATACATTCATTTTCAGGATCGGGAGCCGAAAACGACACCGCCTCCCGTTCCGATACGGAACCGATGTGAATGGTCAACCCCATCTCTTCGGCCAGGACTTGAAATTGCATATCCAGTTCCGCAAGGGTCAACTCCGCCGGTGGACGCAGGATCAACATCACTGTAAATGCCCCCCCCAGCCGGGTCATACTGGAGTCGGCGATGTTGCATCCGGTTTCGAACAGGATCCGCGTCACCCGGGCGACGATGCCGGGCCGGTCCCGTCCGGTGACGGTCAAAAGGGCGAATGTGCTCATGTTCAAGAGGGTGTTCGGTTCAAAGTGGTTTCGTCAAGTCAAAAAATAGGGTATTCATAATCGCACAATGAAAACCTCTCCAAATCGTGAACAGCAACTTTTCCTGGTGGCCGGTGGCACCATCCTGCTCCTGATCCTGGGCGTGGTGATTTTCAACATGGTACAACCACCCGGAAAAGGGACCCGGGAAGAGACCATCACCCCCCGTCCCGTGGTGGTGCTCGACTCACGCCCGAATGGTACCACGAAAAAGCACACCGATTCTCCCTGGTTCTCCTCGGTATCCCCGGCCAGGATCTTTACCGAAGGCGACAAAAACGGTTCCGGACCACGCCATTCAACGGCTGACGCCGTCTCTTCGCGGGCCATCAAAAAGCCGGTGGAGACCACGTCCGGCCAGGATCGCCGGGGAACCATCGGTTCCATGGATCGGGTCGGAGAGGGCTGGACCCCCAATGCCGGGGACCTGGAGACGGCCCGCATCGCTTCGGCGCGGGAGCGCAAAAAATCCCTGCAATTGAATGTCCCCAGGATCGATGCCAACAAAATCGGCCAAAACCGGATCACCTCGGACAAACCGTCGATATCGGACCGCTTGCAGAAGAGTGAACCGACTCCCCCGCAAAGAACCACCCGTAAACCATTGCCGACTCGGGCGAAGAAAAAACCCCCGCCGGTACGGATCACCGATGAAAAACCGTTGGCGCTGGCCAAAAAACCGTCTCGATCCCGATTCACCCCGGCGCCCGCACGGCCGACGACCACCGAACGACGGCCGGTGTTGGCCAACAAAAAACGGCCGGTCCCCGCTGAACGACCGGCAACCCCCAAGAGGGGCTATTCGGTCCAGGTGGCCTCATTCTCCAGTGCCGGCAACGCCCGGGCCCTGGCGCAACGATTGGGCGCACTCCCTTTTGAAGGCGGCAAACTGCCGGTCTACCGTTCCAGCGTCACCGTCGCCGGTGGTAAAACCTATCATCGGGTGCGGGTGGGTCCATTCCAGGATCGGAATCAGGCGCAACGGGCGGCCGGGTTCGTGCGGCGTTCGGCCAATTTGAGCGGCACGGTCATGCCGCCCGGTAGGTGAAACCACTCATGACCGCCCGGTCACCGATCTTTTGATGTCCATCGTCGCCGTTTCCGGCCTCCATCACCGTTTTGGCCGCCATCGGGTCCTGAACGATCTGCACCTGACCCTTGCAGCGGGAGAGTGCGTGGCCCTGTTCGGCGCCAATGGCGTCGGCAAGTCCACGTTGCTGGCCGTCCTCTCCACCCGTTACAAGGTGCAACGGGGGACCTATCGCCTGGATGGTCTCGATGTCGGCCAACACGGCGAGACGGTGCGCGGCAAACTGGTGTATATCGGCCATGACACCCACCTCTATGGCCATCTGAGCCCGATGGAAAATTTACGGTTTTTTTCCGACCTGCACGGATTGAACCCCGATGGGGAAACCCTGCTGCGGACCATCGTCACCGTCGGCCTGAAAAAATTTGCCCATCAACCGACCAGATGGTTCTCGGCCGGCATGAAAAAAAGGGTGGCCCTGGCCCGGGTACTGTTGGCCAAACCCAAATTGTTGCTGCTCGACGAACCCTATTCCGCCCTCGATGCCCAGGGGGTGGCCTGGCTCAACGACATGTTGAAAAATTTTCTCGACCAGGGGGGGGCGATGATCCTGGCCACCCACGATCCGGAACGGGTGGCGGTCCTGCCGCACCGGCCTTTGGTGCTGGACCGCACCGGATTGACCGAAAAACCACGCTGGGAAGGTACGGGATCGGGGAAAGGAACCGATCGGTGCTGAAGGCCGCCTACCGCATCGCCTGGAAGGATGTGGTCGGTGATTTCCGCCGGCGCGCCACCCTCTCTTCCATGCTGTTTTTCGCCATCGCCGTGCTGGTGGTGTTCCAGGCCGCCTTCGACCCGGACCGCCGGGAAGCGGCACGCCTGCTGCCCGGCCTGATCTGGGCAACGGTGCTGTTCACCAGCCTGATGGGTCTGGGACGGGTGTTCCAGGCCGAGGAGGAGGATGGCGCCTATGAGGGTTTGCTGCTGGCCGCCGTGCCCCGGGGGGTGATTTTTTTGGGCAAATGGCTGGGCAATCTGCTGTTGACGGTCATCGTCGAGGCGATGCTGCTGCCATTGACCCTGGTGCTGTTCAACGTTGACGCCTGGCAACGGATTCATTTAATTTTTGCTATTTTACTGCTCGGGACCCTCGGCCTGACCGGTCTTGGCGTGTTGCTGGCGGCGATGACCCAGGCGGCCCGCTCCCGGGAAACCCTGCTGGCCCTGCTGCTGCTGCCCTTGACGGCGCCGCTGCTCATCGCCGGTGTTCAGGCCACCGCCCAGGTGATGGATCCCCAGGGAATGCTTCTGCCCTGGTTGCGGTTGATATTGATTTTTGATGCCATCTACCTGGCCATGGCCCCCTGGGCCTTCGGCTGGTTGGTGGAGGAGTAGAGGACATGACCTGGCTGGAAAAGATCCAACGCCCTTTGGGATTGGCGGCACTGATCCTGTTGGCCATCGGACTGTGGATGGTTTTTCAAACCCCCGCCGATTTTCAACAGGGCAATTCGGTGCGCATTCTCTACATACACGTGCCATCGGCGAAAATGGCCCTGTTCACCTATCTGTTCCTGACCGTGGTCAGCGCCCTGTACCTGTGGCGGGGCAACGAAACCCTGGATATCCTCGCCGAAGCGGCGGTACCGGTGGGGGCCGCCTTCACCGCCGTGACCCTGGCCACCGGCTCCATCTGGGGCAAACCGATGTGGGGTACCTGGTGGGCCTGGGACGCCCGTCTCACGTCGATGCTGGTGTTGTTGATCATCTATTTCGGTCTGATGGCCCTACGCAACGCCCTGGACGATCCGACCAAGGCCGCCCGGGCCACGGCGGTGCTGGCCATCATCGGCGCCGTCGACCTGCCCATCATCCATTTTTCGGTGGTCTGGTGGCGTACCCTGCACCAACCGCCCTCCATGGGCGGCGGCAAGGTGCAGATCGCCATTACCGGCCCCCTGCTGCCACCATTGATCATCATGGCCGTGGCGTTCATTCTGTTGGGGGGCTATCTGATCACCGTCAAATCCCGGGAAGTGGCGGCCGCGCGCCGCCTCGAAGCCCTGGAGGTGGAGAGCGCCGAACATGCCTGATTATACCTCCTACGTAACGGCCGTTTACGGCATCGCCGCCCTGGTCTACGGCGGCCTGACCCTGATCTGGAACATGCGCCTGAAACGGTTGCAAAAACGGTTGCAAATGGAAAAAATGCTCCACGGAGAGCGGAAAACCGGCGAGGTGGGGTGATGGACGTCCAGAAAAAAAAGCGACTGCTGTTGATTGTGACCTTGTTGATCGTCGGTGGCGCCCTGCTCACCCTGGTTTTCTCCTCCTTCACCGGTTCCCTGGTCTATTTTTACACCCCCAAGGAGATCCTGGCCCAGAGCGCCGGTCTGGAGGGCAAAAAAATTCGCATCGGCGGCATGGTCCAGGAGGGCTCCCTGGTGCGCACCGAGGGTACCTTGAAAATACGGTTTTTGGTCACCGATGGTGAAAAACACCTGCCGGTCCGCTATGATGGCATCACTCCGGACCTGTTCCGGGAGGGGCAGGGGGTGATCGTCGAAGGCACCTGGCGGGCGGACACGGATTTCGACGCCACCAGCATCCTCGCCAAACACTCCGAAGATTACATGCCGGTGGAGATGAGCGAGGAGGGTATCGCCAAGGCGAAAAAATCCATCCTCGAATCGATGCAATAGAACATTCGCCCGATCGTCACGGATCAAGACATAATAAAAAAGGGGGTTTCTTTCATGGCTGGTCAATCTCCACAAACGGTACAGGATCCTTTTCTCAACACCTTGCGCCGGGAAAAAGTGCCGGTGACGGTTTTTCTGGTGAACGGCATTAAACTTCAGGGCGTCATCACCGCATTTGACAACTACTGTTTGATGCTGAAAAACAGCGTCACCCAGTTGGTTTTCAAACATGCCATTTCCACCGTCATGCCATCCAGAAATGTTCAGTTCGGCCAGAGCGACGGAATGTGTCAATGAAAATGAGACACTCGACGTTCGAATTTAACGTCAAATC
>CAYFNE010000150.1:0-9764 GCA_964344355.1 uncultured Magnetococcales bacterium | reverse complement strand
TCAGAGAAAATCTACACTTTAACGTACGTTAGGTCAAATGGACGCACCACCGATTCTTCCGGGGCGGCCGAGATTCGGCATGCTTGCCAACCGATCCACATTTTTTATAATGGTGGTCACGATTTTACTGGCGGCGTATGGATTTTCCTTGGAAATGAAAGCAATTTCCTTTTCGAGTCGTTTTGTGGCCCTGTCCGTCCACTCAATTTTCACTTGATATACCGTGCCAACCGTTTCTTGACCGCCTCATGGCTGACCAGCTCCCCGGCATCTGCTTCGGCAATGCCTTTTTCGACCTCCTCATCCTGCCATTTTTCCACCAATGCCTTTTGGACGACATTGATCATGAATCGATTCGCATCCGGCAATTTTTTGATTTCGCGTTCGAGTTCCGGTGGAAAGTCGAAAGTCATTTCCATCGTCTGCCTCCTGGTTTATCGTGGGTTGGCCCGTGATCAGGATATCAAATCCGTATTCCGGGTGTAAATTCCAAAGATGCCACCGACCGAGCCCGACATGGATGCCATCGCTTCCCTCTTGAAAAATCCCACCCGCCAGCGACCCCTGCTGGTGCTGGCGCCCATGGCCGGGGTGACCGATGCGCCGTTTCGGCGTCTGGCGCGGCGTTGGGGGGCGGAACTGGCGGTTTCGGAGATGGTGGCGTCGCAGGCGATGATTCGTCATGCTGAAAAAAGCTTAAAAATCGCCAGTGATCTGGATCGGGAAAAACCGGCCGTGGTGCAGATCGCCGGCGCCGATCCGCGGGTGATGGCCGAGGCGGCGCGGATGAATGTCGACCGGGGCGCCGAAATCATCGATATCAACATGGGCTGCCCGGTGAAAAAAATAGCCAAAAACCAGGCCGGGGCGGCGTTGATGCGTGATGAAAAACGGGTCGGGCGGATATTGGACGCGGTGATCGCCGCCGTACCGGTGCCGGTGACCGTCAAAATTCGCCTCGGCTGGGATGACACCGAAAAAAATGGTCTCGCCATCGCCCGCCTAGCGGAACGGGCCGGGGTGCGTTGGATCGCCGTGCATGGCCGTACCCGCGCCCAGATGTACCGGGGCGCGGCCGACTGGGCGGCCATCGGTGCGATCAAGGCCGGTGTTTCCATACCGGTGATCGGCAATGGCGATGTCACCGGCCCGGAGGCGGCAAAAAAAATGTGGGAGGTGGCCGGGGTCGATGGCATCATGATCGGACGTGGCGCCTTGGGACGACCGTGGATTTTTCGCCAGGTGGCCACCTTTTTGGAGCACGGTATTTTGCAGGAGGATCCCCCCTTCGAGGTGCGCCGGCAGATGATCATTGATCATTTTTGTGACATCATCGCCTTTCATGGTGAAAGGACCGGCAACCGGTTGGCGCGTAAACATCTCGCCTGGCATACCCGCGGCATGGCCGGCGGCGCCGCTTTTCGCGATGCCGTCAATCGTGCGCCGACCTCCGAAAAGAGCCTGAGTTCGCTAACCCGCTTTCTCGATGGCGTTGGCCGTCGGTGGGCCGCCTGATGAATTTTTCCGATGCCTGTTTCGATCAACCGCTCTTTGATGCGGACAATCCCTTCTCGCCGGCGCAACTCTGGGAGCAGATGGCCACCGGCGTCATCGCCGTCGATCCCGGGGGCACCGTGCGCACCGTCAATGGCGCCGCTGAAAAAATGTTCGGCAAGACCCGCCGCCACCTGCTCGGCATCTCCCTGGAAAAACTGTTGCCGGGCCATCCGCTGGCACTGGACCTGGTGGCCCGGGCGCGCAATCTCGGCATGCCCTGCCGCGTTCGCAATGCCCGCATCGATCCCGGCCCCGGCATCCATCTGTCGGTCTCGTTGACCGCCGCCCCCCTGATCGACGATGAGGGCCGCCCGGTCGGTGCGCTGTTGCAACTGGAGGAGATGGGGGATGTCGAACGGTTGGAGGCCGGCGATAAACTGAACGAAACCCTCGACTCCCTGGGCAACCTGGCCCTGGCCGTGGCCCACGAGGTGAAAAATCCCCTGGCCGGCATCCGTGGCGCCGCGCAACTGCTGGAGATGGGTCCCGACGCCGATGCGGCCTGCACCGAGTTGATTCGCACCGAGGTTGACCGCGTTACCCGCCTGCTGGATGCCCTGCTGGGGCTGGCCGATGACACACCGGGCACCGAAGAGGCGTTGAATATCCATGAAATATTGGATCATGTCACCCGCGTCTGTGAACTGACCGAACCGCCTCTGGTCCGCGATTATGATCCCTCCCTGCCGACCATCCGCGGCAACGGCGACGCCCTGGTGCAACTGTTCATGAATTTGGTCAAAAATGCCCGGGAAGCGGTGGCGGCGGGGGAAACCATCACCCTGCACACCCGTATTTCCAACCGGGTCCGTTTTGAACAGGGCCGGCGCCGCCGCCATATCCTGGTCGAGGTGCGCGATGAGGGGCCGGGTATTGCGGAAGGTCTGAAGGCACGCATTTTTCAACCGTTCGTCACCACCAAGGCCAAAGGCGAGGGCACCGGACTCGGTTTGGCCATTTGCCAGAAGATCGTCCACGACCATGGCGGCCTGGTGGAGGTGGAGAGCCAACCCGGCAACACCGTCTTCCGGGTATTCCTACCGATGCCCGGCTCATGAACGGCGGCGAAAAAACCATCCTCGTCGCCGACGATGACCGCGCCATCCGCTTCGTGCTCGAACAGGCGCTCTCCCGGGCCGGTTTCAACGTGCTCAGTTTCACCGGTTGCCAGGAACTGCTGGATGTGGCCATCGCCGGACGGGGCCATCTGGTGATCACCGATATCATCATGCCCTCCGGTTCCGGGCTCGATCTGCTGCAAACCCTGCGGGTCCACCGTCCCGACCTGCCGGTCATCGTCATCACCGCCCAGAGCACCCTGCGCAACGCCGTGCAGGCCTTCGAACGCGGCGCCTTCGAATATTTGGCCAAACCGTTCGATATCAAGCAACTGGTCGAACTGGTGGGCCGCGCCCTGGAGGCCGGCGCCAGGCCGGCGCCACCGCGGCGGTCGGCGGACATGGACCGGTTCGGCGGTTTCGTCGGCGTGTCGCCGGCCATGCAGGACCTGTTCCGCACCATCGGCCGCCTCTCCCATTCGGAAATGACGGTGTTGATCCACGGGGAATCCGGCACCGGCAAGGAGCTGGTGGCCCGGGCGGTCCATAAACACAGTCCGCGCCGCCAAGGACCGTTGACCGCCATCAACATGGCCGCCATCCCCCGGGATCTCATTGAAAGTGAACTGTTCGGCCACGAAAAGGGCGCCTTCACCGGCGCCGTCGGCCGCCGCATCGGCCATTTTGAACGGGCCCGGGGCGGCACCCTGTTTTTGGATGAAATCGGCGACATGCCAATGGAGGCGCAAACCCGGTTGTTGCGGGTATTGCAGAACGGCTCCTTCACCCGGGTCGGCGGCACCGAAACCTTGAAAAGCGATGTGCGCATCATCGCCGCCACCCACCAGGACCTGCCCGACGCCATCACCGCCGGCCGTTTTCGCGAGGACCTTTTTTACCGGCTGAACGTCGTGCCCCTGCACGTGCCGTCGTTGCGTTCCCGGCGCGAGGATGTCCCCTTGTTGGCCGATTTTTTTCTCGCCAAGGTCGCCCGGGATATGGGAACGGCGCCCAAACGGTTTTCACCGGCGGCCATGCGGCGGTTGCAGGCCCACCAGTGGCCGGGCAATGTGCGGGAGCTGGAAAATCTGGTGCGCCGGTTGATGGTGCTGGCCCCGCACGAACTGATCGAGGCCGATCACCTCGACCTGCCGGCACTGCCCGTACCGACCCCGCAACCGGCCGCGAAAGACGATGAACCGGTGACCGGCGTCGACACCGGATCCGGACTGGAGGCGGAAATCATCAAAACCGTCGAAGGCCACCTGGCCGCCGCCGATCGGTCCGAGGGCCGTTTGTACGATCTGGTCATCCGCCAGGTGGAACGTGCCCTGCTGTTGCGCACCCTCCGCGAAACCCATGGCAACCGGGTAAGGGCGGCGGCGGTTTTGGGTATCAATCGCAATACCTTGCGCAAAAAATTACAGGTGCTGGACATCGATTCGCCACGGTGAAAATGGTGTAATTTCAGGTCAGAAATTCCCTCTTTTTTTTGTAAATGTTGACACCCCTCCGAGCCTCTTTTAAGATTGCGCCCTGTTTTCGCGAGATAACGGGGTTGGCATGAACGACAAGGACACCCGGAAATCGACCTCGGACCCGGCATCCGCCCCGGCGGCAACCGGGGATCCCTGGCTGCGGAAACCGCCTCCCGGCACCGCCGATCCCCGAGCGGACCGGGGACGACCGGCCTCCGGCATGGGGCTGGCCATGCGCATGGGCACCGAGATGGTGGTCGCCACCCTCATCGGTCTCGGCATGGGATACGGGTTGGATCGTTGGTTCGGAACCGAACCGTGGTTGTTGTTGCTGTTTTTCATTTTTGGCGCCATTGCCGGTTTCCGCAACGTCTATCGGCTGACCCGTTCGGAATGACCGGTTGGCGATTTTGTTGGTGGCGGTTGTTTTTGAAAACGAAAACGGGTTGACACAAAAACGCCGGCCGTCACGGGTACAGTTTGACCAGAGGAACGGATAACGAGGCCATGAGACTGTTTTTCTCCGCCATCGCCGCCGGGGTGACCACGCTCGCCACCACGGCCGCCTTCGCCGAAGGGGCGAAAATGGACCCCCTGCACCATTTTCAGGTCCATAACTATGTCGACATGGCCCCGCTGGGCCTGGATGTTTCCATCTCCAACTCGGTGGTCTGGATGTGGGTGGCCGTCGCCCTGGCCTACGCCTTTTTTCGTTTCGCCCTGCGCCGTCCGACCCTGGTGCCGAACCGGATGCAAAGTGTCGCCGAAGGGGGCTACCTGTTCGTCAAGGGCATCGTCGATGACCTCATCGGCCCCGCCGGGCGGCCGTTTTTCCCGATGGTTTTCACCCTGTTCCTGTTCGTGCTGTTCTGCAACTGGAGCGGATTGATCCCTCTCTCCTTTACCGCCACCTCGCAACTGGTGGTCACCGGTACCCTGGCGGTGGGCATCTTCATCCTTTCCATCGTCCTGGGCTTCGTGAAGCACGGCCCCAAATTTCTCGGATTCTTCGTGCCGTCCGGATTGCCGCCGGCCCTGTTGCCGTTGATGGTGCCCATTGAAATCATTTCATTCCTGGCCCGTCCGGTGTCGTTGTCGGTGCGTCTGTTCGCCAACATGACGGCCGGGCACACGGTGTTGGCGGTGCTCTTTTTCTTCACCGCCACCCTGCCCTGGTTCGGCGCCTGGCTGCCGTTCGGTTTCGCGGTGATCTTCACCGCCGTGGAAATTTTCATCGGTTTCATTCAGGCCTATATATTCACCATATTGACCTGTGTTTACATCAATGACTCGATCCATCTGCATTGATGATAAATTTTCCTGGCGGAAAGATGTACCCGTGGTGTAGAAAGCACAGGCTCAAACGTCCGCTGGATTCATGATCTGCGAAGTTTTTATATAAGGAGAAAGTACGAAATGGAAAGCCTGCCCGCCTCTTTTATCGGAATGGGATTGGCCGCCGCTGGTTTGGCCGGTTCGGGAATTGGACTGGGATTCATGTTCGGCAAGGCCATCGAAGCCTTCGCCCGTCAGCCCAGCGCCGAATCCAGCCTCGCCAAATATGTCTGGATCGGCGCCGCCTTCGTGGAAGCCATCGCCCTGTATGGTCTGGTTCTCGCCTTCATCATCATGGGTAAAGGTTGATGATCTCCAGCGCCTACGCATCGACGGACGCCGCGGCCGCCTCCTCGGGGTTGCCGCAATTCGATTCCAGCGTTTTCGGTTCGCAGATTTTTTGGACCATCGTCTCCTTCGCCCTGCTGATGTATCTGCTGAACCGGTTCGTCATTCCGGCCATCACCGATA
Source organism: uncultured Magnetococcales bacterium (assembly GCA_964344355.1). Classification (GTDB taxonomy): domain Bacteria; phylum Pseudomonadota; class Magnetococcia; order Magnetococcales; family CAYFNE01; genus CAYFNE01. The sequence goes on along the minus strand of CAYFNE010000150.1, from coordinate 3,865 downwards.
TCCTCGACAGCCGCGCCAGCAAGATCCGGGAAGACCTGGAAAGCGCCGAAAAAAGCCGCAAGGAGGGCGAGGAATTCCTCAACTCCTACAAAAACCAGCTCGCTTCCGCCCGTGAGATGGCCAACGCCACCATGGAGGAGGCCCGTCAGGGAGCGGCCAGTTATCGGGAAGAGGCCCTGGCGGAACTCAACGAAGAGTTGGACAAAAAGCGCAATTCGGCCCTGGAGGAGATCGAGCGCGCCAAGGTCAAGGCCATGTTGGAGGTTCGGGCCGTGGCCGTGGAGGTCGCCATGCTGGCCACGGAAAAGCTGGTCACCAAATCGGTCAGCCAGGCCGACGCCGAAACCATGGTCCAGGAAGCGATGAAACAGATCGGCAGCGACGGCAAGGGAAAAAGCCTGCACTGACGCGCTGTTTTCGGTCCACTCGCCGGAACGGGACGAATGATTGCGCCGTCCGCGATCCAAACCGTTTTTTTCTACCCCACACCCCCTGTCTCAACCCGGTTTCCGGACTGGGATGGGGGAAGTGGGGTTTTTTTATGGGACCGGGCAATGGCCGGTGATCACGGGGACGGAAAACGATTGCATCGAACGACCCGGGGTTGATTCTCCTATTCCGCCTTTGGCGATAGGATCCAAATTTGTCGGAACATGTTGGCCGGGTGGAATGGCCCGAATTTACAGGATCTGGTTATGCACTTTGCTCTGGTCCCGGCATGGGCATTGTCCAAAGGGAAGGCATGATCACTATTTCGGACTATTTTATGCCGTAGGAGCGAGCTTGCTCGCGAATTCCGGTGCCAACCAGATCCGGTTTGCGAGCAAGCTCGCTCCTACATACTCAGCTGGAGCAAAGTGCATAACCAGATTTACAGAATAAGGATCTATTTTTCCCAGGGATGGGAAAGGGCCGCCAACCGAAATCCAACATCGCTGTCGTGGTTATCCGGATTATAACGATCGCGGCTGGCGCTACGAATTCGAGCCGGAGGTGAACTCCAGGAGCCGCCCCGAATGACCCGTTCCCCGCTTTTCCACCGACTACAGCGGGGATTCCTGTCGGGGGAGTTTGCATAATAATCGGATTGATACCAATCCCGGGTCCACTCCCAGACGTTGCCATGCATATCACACAGGCCCCAGGCATTGGCCTGTTGGGTAAAGTCGGTTACCGGCGAAGTGGATTGTCGGAACGGTCCCGGCACGTCACCGGAGAGCGGGAAACGACCATCAAAATTGGCCATCGTCGTGGAGATTTTCTCACCGGTATGAAAAAAACCGGTGGTTCCGGCTCGACAGGCATACTCCCATTGCGCCTCGGTGGGCAGTTGAATCAATCGATCGCACCGCTTGGAGAGCCATTCGGCCATGGCCGTGGCATCTCCGAAGGATACATTGACCACCGGATGATCCTCCGATTGTGGAAAGCCGGTCCGTTGCCAGTTGGCACCGGCGGTTTTTTCAAACCGTTCGCTCTCCGGGTTCCATGTCATGGACCAACCTTCGCGTTCGGCATCGGTCTGATAGCCGGTCTCTTCGATGAATCGTCGAAACTGTCCCAGGGTTACCGGATATTTTCCCAGCCAGAATCCATCAAGGCTCACTTCATGGCGTGGCCGTTCACGGGAAAAGCTGTGCCGGTAGACGGTTTCACCCAGCTCCCGTTCGAGCAGGGTCGCCTCCCGGTCATCATGACCCATCTGAAAGGTGCCTCCCGGTATGCGAACGAAAAGCAGATCCACAACCGTTTTCGGCGGCGTCCACAACGTGCCGGGAGGTGTTCGGCTGCGCAGAGAAAGACTGGGGGGTGGACGGTTGCCACCCTTGCGGATGACTGTTAGGACATGGTGCAACGGCCAGCGATCGTCGGGATTTTTTTCCAACATGCCCTGTAGCAGATTTTTCAGGCGGCTGGGACAGCCGGCCGGTATGGTCACCGGCTCCGGCGCCCGTTGCGCGTTGCGGATGGAGGTGGAACGACCGCCATAGGCCGGTTTGCCGAACAGCATGTAGAAAAAAGTCATGCCCAGGGCGTAGACGTCGGAGACCGGATAGCGTTTTTTCGCCCAGACCTCCGGAGGGGTATAACTGTAAGTACCGGAGACGGCCGGCTCATCGGCATCCTGCCAAGCGGCCGCCAGGCCCCAGTCGGCCAGGTACCATTGCATGCGTCCGGAACCGGTCCGTTTGCCCAGAATATTGGACGGCTTGATGTCACGGTGCAGGATGGGCGGATTGCAACCATGAGCGAAGGTGATGGCCTTGCCCATCTGATCGAGAATGCTCAGGGCTTCGAATTCGGTCAGGCACCCTCTGGAACGGATCCACTCCTTCAGGTTGCCACCATTCAAAAATCGGGTCAGCAACAGCAGGTTTCCGTCCGCGTCCGTCAAACTGTCGTGCAGAGGCAGGATATTGGGTCCATCCCGAAGACGGGACAGATGTTCGATCTCGGAGCGTAAAACCCGACGGTTTTTCTTCCCGGAGGCCTTTTTCAGGGCGAATACCCGGCCCGTGGCCACCTCGCGTACCTTGAAAACCAGACCGAACGAACCCTTCCCCAGGGTTTGCTCGATGGCGAATCGGCCAGCGAGCAGTTTTTTTTTTCAAGAAGATGATCGGCATCGGATAGTGTTTTTTTCAATTCAATCGAAGGCTGCCGCGATTTCTTTCGACACACCTCCGTGTTTCATTGGCTGGACGGTCTCCCGGAGGAGTGGGAAAAAAGGTTTTGAACAGGTGGGAATGATGGACGAAAACCCGGTCGACCACAAGTTCCGGTTTCGTCCAATCATCCCGCACCCCGTTCTACCATTCGATACTGTCGATGTTTTGGAAGTTGAGGATGGAACCATCTTCCAGGGTGATGGTGCCAGAGGCGTCTCCATCGGTGAAGTCGATGTGACCATCCTCAATGGTATAATCGGCATCGGTCTCCAGGGTCCAATCGCCGATTTCATCGAGGGTGTCGGAGGGGCCGCCGCCCGCATCTTCCAGACGGACCGCATCCAGCCAGCCCGCTCCGGCGCCGCCGTCAACAAAATCCTGACCATCCTGAGAGCTGAACAGGAAGAGATCATTCCCTTGATCTCCAATCAGGATGTCATCGCCGGCACCACCGCCCATGACATCGTCGCCAGCGCCGCCACTCAGGGTATCATTCCCGGCGCCCCCATCCAGAACATCATGACCGTTGCCACCGGTGATGGTATCGTCTCCGGTCCCGCCCGTCAGGTTATCCTGCCCTTCTCCACCTTCCAGGTTTTGATCGGCTTCACCACCATCTTCCGCTTCCCCTTCCGGATCGTCGGAGCTTGAATCAACAGTGAAGTTCAGTTCACCATCCTTGTGTACATGGACCTTGTCACCGCTCATGACATTGGCTTCACCATTGTCCCAGGATCCGCCGGTTTCAGCCTCGATCTCTTCGCCATTGATGGAAATCTTGTCGACAATGACCTGATTGCCTCCCGAATCGACCGCCTGAATCGTGATCTGATGATCCCCACTGTCACTCAGATCCACCCCTTCGAAACGGATCACTTCCCACTCCCCTTTGGCCTGGACCGCATCGGATGTGAAAGGACCACCATCCACTACCTCACCGTCGATGATCAGGTTGAACTCCGCCGTGGTTCCGCCACCCTGATGGGCAACATTTATTTCCAGGGTATCCGGGCCATCACCGGTATTGAAGATTTGATCGGGATCCTGACCATTTCCATCCATGGAGCCACCGCCCTTGGAGCTGCCACCGCCCTTGGAGCTGCCGCCGCCCTTGGAGCCACCGCCCTTGGAGCTGCCGCCGCCCTTGGAGCCATCGCTCTTGGAGCTACCGCCTTTGGAGCTACCGCCTTTGGAGC
>CAYFNE010000149.1:0-9919 GCA_964344355.1 uncultured Magnetococcales bacterium | reverse complement strand
GAGACCGGTGAATTTGTTTTTCAAAAGGCGCGACACTTCGTGAATTTTCGCACAATTGGCGGGGTGACCGAAAGTCGTGATCTTACATTTCACTGTTTTCGGGAACTTTTATTCTCTTGGCCTGGTTGTCGACCGGGCGGTGGCCGGGGCCGGGAAGGGCCGATTCCCGATCGGGGCGGAAATTTTTGCAGGATATTTTATTGTTGAACGGGTCATGTTTTCATTAAGATATGGATCGGTGCTTTCCGGAGGCTGGTGTGGACGGGTCCCGGTCGGGTGGAAGCGGTCTGTGTTTGGGTCCTGGGGGTAACGGACGAATGATCAAAAAAATCTCAGTGGAACAGCTTGAACCGGGCATGTGTGTGCATGATTTCAACCATGATTGGCGGGATCCCTGCTGTCAGGGCAAGGATCCGAACCGGTTTCGCGGTCCGCGCATGATTCAAAATGAACAGGCGGTTCGCCTGGTCGTCGACCATGGCATCAAGGAGGTTTACATCGATACCGCCCGGGGCCGGGATGTGGAAGAGGCCCTCACCGCCGCCGAGGTGGAGGCGCGGTTGGCGGCGCAGTTGGCGGAATTGGGTGAAGAGGAGGAGGAGGGGCCACCCAAGGAGACCGGATTCAATGAGGAGGTGGTCAAGGCCGCCGTGGTCAAGGCGCAAGCGCGAAAACTGGTGGGCAATGTCCTGGAAGACGCCCGCATGGGCAAACAGGTGGTCCTGGGTGAGGTGAAAGGGGTGGTTCGGGAGATGGCGGAATCGATGTTCCGCAATCCCGACGCCATTCTCAGCCTGAGCCTGATCAAGCAGAAGGATGAATACACCTTCATGCACTCGGTCAACGTCGGGGTGTTCCTCATGTCCTTTTGCCGGGCCATGGAGATGAACGAGGAGGAAATCGTCGACGTCGGGGTCGGCGGCACCCTGCACGACATCGGCAAAATGAGGACCCCCGAGCGCATCTTGAACAAAAAGGGCAAACTCACCGATGATGAGTTCGCCATCATGAAACAACATGCCACCTTCAGCCGGCGAATTTTGGAAAAGACTCCCGGTATCTCGGAAATCAGCGTCCACATCGCCGGCCAACACCATGAACGGTATGACGGTTCCGGTTATCCCGACCGCTTGAAGGGCGATGAGATCAATCAGTTCGGTCAGATGGCCGCCATCGTCGATGTCTATGGCGCCATCACTTCGGACCGTTGTTATCACAAGGGCAATCCGCCACCGTTGGCCCTGAAACGAATGCTCGACTGGAGCAAACACCACTTCAGTCTGCCCCTCTATCAAAAATTCGTTCAGTGTGTCGGCATCTATCCCATGGGCACGCTGGTGCGGCTGGAAAACAAACTGTTGGGGGTGGTGGTACGGCCCAACCGCGACAGCCTGCTGCATCCGGTGGTCAAGATCATCATCGATGCCAAGGCCGGCAAACGGTTGCAACCCAAGGAGGTCGATCTGCTGGATTTCCGGGGCAACAACAAGGCCGGCTATCGGATCGTCGGCAACGAACCACCCGAAAAATGGCGGGTGGACCCCAAACGGTTCATGAACGAACCACAGCTTTACAACTGATCCCGACTTTCCATCGGCTAAAGGGGCCGTCCAAAAACGCCATCCCCGGTGTTTTTGGACGCCGCCCGCTTCAAAGTGGGTGACAAACCGGGCTCTCCGAAAGCCGGGGTCGTTTGACGGCGCCGGCTTCCATTGTTCCTTTCGTCAGAACGGTGACGGTTCGAATCAGCGGATGAAATCGGCGACGCCGGAGAGGAGTTTCTCGAAAAAGCCCCGCTCATCCTTCAGGCCGGTTTTGGTCAAATCCTTGATCCCCTTTTCGCGGTCCGGGGGCGGCGGAATCATGCGGTCCCGATCATAATAGACCTTTTTCAGGGTCCTGCCGCTGGTGTCATAGTAGGCCCCCTCCCCATGCTTGACATTCATGGAGTAGCGTTGCTCCCGTTTGAGGCGGTCATGGGTATAGTACCATTTGGCCATTCCCTGACGGCGGCCGTTGACGTAGGGCATGTCCTCCTTTTCCCCATTCCAATTGTAGGTGATCCACCGGCCGTCCTTGAGTCCCATGTTATAGGAACCGCTTTGATAAACCTTTGGTTTCTCGTTTTTTCGGCGTTGGGGGAAATAGGAGACCACTGACCCGGAGAAGGGGGTGCCGCTGTTTTTCTGATAGGCCTTGCCGTGGCGGAAGGTCAGATCCTTCATATCGGTTTCCGAGCAGCCCGACAAAAAAAGCGCCAGGATCCAAATGGACAGGAGGTGGACAGGGGTGCGAATTTTCATCGTTTTTTCCATCGGCCTCTTGAGGGGTTCCATCCGTTCACTGACGGATCAGGGGTTTTGCGCAGATTTCGCTTCAGTTCCCCATGCGGAAAACCGATCTGAATACCTAACAAGGCGGTATCATCTCGGTGACATGGAGTGATGCCGTGAAGGTGTTCAATCTCTCAGGCAATCGAAGGATTGAGATAATGAACGTGCAATCGATGTACCAGACCGCGGCAATGCAAGGTGTTTCGGGTCCCCCGCCGGTGAAAGCGGATTTTGGCGGTGTGTCCCAAATGGCTTCCAGCCGGTCGGACCTTTCCCAAGGACGGGAGGATGTCATTGATCTGGTGGGGCTTGAATCCGTGGGTGAGGCGTTTCGGAGCTTGAACGAGCAGGAACCGTTGCCCATTCCTGAACCGGTCGGCAAGGCCATCCGGGTGTTGGTGAAGGAGGTCCTGCAGGGTCTGCCCGGTGGATGAGTGCCACCCGGACCGGTAGAAATTGCCACGCGGATAAATTCTGGCAATGACGGATCGTTCCGGTTCCAGCCGACGGATCGGTGGAAGGAACGATTGAATTCTTGGATCATCCCGGCCGGAGTCCGTTCAGTTCCCCCTTCAGGGACAAGGTGGGAGGAACGGGCGCTCCGGCCAACGCGTATGAGAAAATGGACCCACCCCGGAACCGCAAGTCCGAAAACGACGGCTGACGAGTACCACCCTCCCTGTTTCCATCCCCGGTAACGCCGATTTTCAAGTTTCACCCCTTTTTGCGGCCGATCTGGCCATCCATAGCATTTGTTTCTGAAATGATCTTTATGGGCGGACAACCACCACGCCATGGCGGGGTTGCGTCCCCGCCGAATGGCTCGGGATGAGGCGGGGGGGGTAACCCCGCCCTGCCGTTTCAGCGCACTGTCATCGGATCGGTCCCAGTCGTCGGAGGGGTTCATCTTCCCGGTGACAGTGGTGCGATGCGGGAGGAGGGGGTGGCCGCCAGGCGGAAACCCAGCAGGTGATATCCCCGGTTCGGAACCAGGTCCTGGCGCAGGCTGGCGCGCAGCTCCTCCGGGTCGCTCAACCAGGCGCCGCCCCGGAACACCTTGGAGGTGCCGGGGCCCGGTCCTTGCGGGTCCCGTTTCGGGGCTCGTCGATAATAGTTGGCGTCATACCAGTCGGCGGTCCACTCCCAGACATTGCCGCTCATGTCATGCAGTCCCAGGGCATTGGCCTGGAGGCGGCCGACCGGATGCACCCGTTCGCCGCTGTTGCCGTTGTGCCAGGCGCTCCGGTCCAGGGGGGCCGCTCCGCAGTGGTTTCGTTTTTCACCACCCTCCCGGCAGGCGTATTCCCACTCGGCCTCGGTGGGCAGACGGAACCGGACGCGGCTGGAACGGTTCAGGGTGCGGATGAATCGTTGCACCTCCTGCCAGGAGACATTTTCCACTGGCAGTTCATCACCGCGTCGTGCCTGGTCCGGCAGGGTTTTCATCACCTGCAACCACTGTTTTTGCGTCACTTCCCGGGTACCCAGCGAAAAGGGGCTCAGACAGGTTTCATGGGCCGGTTTTTCATTATCCGCACCCTGATCGCTGCCCATGCTGAAACAGCCGCCGGGGATGGCGGCGAAGACCATGCCGGTCCGGGAATCCCGCCAGGTGACCGGGGTTGACCGTTTGGCGGCGGGGGCACGGGCCGGGGGCCGGACCGCCCGGGCGGCGTCGGCCCGGGTTGCCGGGGCTGGTTTTTGGCCTCGGTTGGCGGTTGGCGGCGTCCAGTGTTGGCTGGAGATTCGTTGGGAAAGGCGCGGCTCCATGCGAACGGTCGATGGTCGTGGCGCCGGTTGTCGATTGGGGACGGCCGTATTGACCCGGATTTTGCCGGCCGGGGGACGGAGCGCCGGCCGGGGTGGATGTTTTTTCGCCTCCCGTTCCAGATCGGGTACCGGTTCATCGACCGGCGGTCCACCGATGTCGGTCAAACGACCCCGTTTCCAGTACTGGGTTTGTCGTTCCGGCTCCAGGTAACAGACCTCGACCTTTTTGTCGGCGAACTGAAAAATGCCCGGACCATGTTTTTTGCCCATCTGGTAGAGGCCGGAAAATTTGGCGCCGTTGGTCCAGGTGAAGGTACCCTTGCCATGGCGTTTGCCATCGAGGAAATGGCCTTCGTAGCGGTTGCCCGACGGCCAGGTGAACACCCCTTCGCCGGTACGGCGCCCCTCCCGGAACATGCCTTCGTAACGGGCGCCGTCGGGCCAGGTCATGATCCCGCGCCCGTGGGGTTCGCCATCCTTGAAGGTACCCTGATAACGGCTGCCGTTGGCCAGATCGCGGCTGTGCCATTGATCCCCGCCAGCGGTCGGCGCCACCCCCGCCCCACCCCCGGCACCCGGGGCCGGCAGGCAGCCCGCCAGGAATAACAATGCCAATGGCCATGATAATCGTTTCATTCGTCTGTTTCCTTCGATTGAAAAACTCGACATGGGAACTCCAGGGGGACCGATCATTCATTTTTACCACTTGTTTCGGTGTAAAAATATCCATATGGCCGGACAAAAACCAGGAACCGTGGTTTGTCGGGATATCTGGAATTTCCAAATTTGTTCAACAAAAACACAACCCATTGGTAGGGCGGGGGTTACGTCCCCGCCGCCTGGCTCGGGACCTTGGCGGGGAGGTAACCCCGCCCTACCGTTTCAGCCATCCGTAAAGCGGGAGGCCTGGAATTTGATCGGTCCCGTTGAGGGAAAGCGACCGACGGTTTTCAAAGTCATGGCAACCGCAGCCGGATCTCCCCATCGCCCTCTTCCATGTGTACGTTCAACCGTGAGATGGCACGGATCAACTGGTCGTCGCGGCCCTGGTAGTCCACCTCCAGCATCGCTTCCCGGGCCTGGAACTGGAGGAAGCGGATGGCCGACAGGCCGGGAATGGTGCGCAGACCGCTCAAGAAGCGTTCATAGCGGGGGAAGTGCATGTCATGGATCACCCGCAGGCGGGTGGCGTGGCGCAGGCTCGGGTCGACGGCGTGTTCCCGGATCCATTGGTCCAGGACCTGCTGTAGAACCGTCTCCGACAGATGGGCATAATAGCAGGCCCGGGCCCGGCCGCCGGTTCCCAGGGCATCGCACTCGGGGCGTTTGCCGCCCGGGACCCGGTAGTGGGTCACCCCGGCGCCGATGCGGCTGATGAGCAGCCGGATGGCGGAAAAGGAGGATTTTCCCTCCTCGGAACGGGGGGCTTTGGTGCCGAAACCGGCTTCGAGGGCCCAGACGCTGCCGATCCCGTAGCGGCTGGTGGCCCAGCGCACCAGTTCCCGGTCACCGGCGGCGGCTCGCTGCCAGGAGAGGTTGCCCATGTCCTCCATGTCGCCCAGGGGGGTGATGATGGTGAGCCCGAAGGTGTGGGCCGTCTGGTGAAAGGTGCGGAAAAAGGGGTTGGTCGGCCGGCTGCGTCCGGCGATGCCCTGCCCCTGCCTGACCACCGCCAGGATCGGCGGATAGGGGGTTTCGCTGTAGGTGACCCCGAGCTGGGTGAGGGCGTCGCTCACCGCTTTCTGGGAAAAGGTGATGTCGACCGTGAGCAGCAGACCCTCTTCCAGCCGTTTTTCCCCGCGCACCACCGCCCGCTCCACCAGTTGTTGATCCTGCCGGCCCAGTTTGTCGAGGACCTGCCGATGCACCGCCCGGTCGGTCCGGGTCAGCATGCGGCGCAGGAGGGTTTGAAAGGCGTCCCGCCGGGCCCGGGCCAGGCCGATGGTGCGCGGATCCTGGTTTTGGCTGACGGCCGGGACCCGCACCCGAACCGAGGGCACCTGATAGATCGATGCCAGGGCCGGGTGGATTCCGAGCCACGACAGCAGCGCCAAAATGGCCACAGACATACCTTTTCGTCCCAATTTCATACCCGAACCCTCGCATGACCGGAGCGCGCCATCATCAAACAATCCTCGGACCCTCTTTCCGCCGTTGGCGGAATCGGCCCGTCTAGTGTACCCTTCCGGGGTGAGGAAGACAAAAGGTTGAAACGAATCCCGGGATCAACGATGACATCATCCAAAAGCGACCATAGCCAATCCACCGCCGCCATGACCTACCGCCAGGCCGGGGTCGACATCGACGCCGGCAACCGCGTCGTCTCCCTGATCCGGGAGGCGGTGGCCGCCACCCATCGGCCGGAGGTCAAAACCGGTTTGGGGGGGTTCGGCGCCCTGTTTCAGCCCAACTGGCGAAACTACGAGGATCCGGTGTTGGTGGCGGCCACCGATGGTGTCGGCACCAAACTGAAACTGGCCTTTTTGACCGGCCGTCTGGATACGGTCGGCATCGATCTGGTGGCCATGTCGGTCAACGATCTGGTGGTGCAGGGGGCGGAGCCGCTGTTTTTTCTTGATTATTTCGCTACCGGCAGGTTGAAGCCCGAAGATGCCGCCACCGTTATCCAGGGCATCGCCGACGGCTGCCGCCAGGCCGGCTGTGCCCTCATCGGCGGCGAAACGGCGGAGATGCCCGGTTTTTACGCCCCCGGTGAGTTCGACCTGGCCGGGTTCGCCGTCGGCATGGTCGACCGGCCGGCCATCATCGATGGTTCCGGCATCGTCCCCGGGGATGTGGTGCTCGGTCTCGCCTCCTCGGGTCCCCACTCCAATGGCTATTCATTGATCCGGAAGCTGATTTTGCATCCCGAAGGTCCGAGCCTCCGCAGCCGTTTCGGCGAGGGTACCCTGGGTGAGGCGTTGTTGATGCCGACGCGTATTTATGTCCGGCCGTTGTTGGACCTGGCGAAATCGGTGACCGTCAAAGGGTTGGTACATATCACCGGCGGCGGTTTTTGGGAGAACATTCCCCGTATCTTGCCGGATGGGGTCCGGGTCGAGCTGCAACGGTCCCGCTGGCCGCGCCCGGAAATTTTTGACTATCTGCAAAAGCTGGGCAACATCGAGGAGGCGGAGATGTTGCGCACCTTCAATTGTGGTATCGGCATGATCGCCATCGTCCCCGCCGCTGCGGCGGAGACCGCCCTGACCCATTTGACCTGGAGTGGGGAGCGGGCCTGGCCCATCGGCCGGGTGATGGAACGCGGTCTCGAATCCGATCCGCCGGTGACCATTCTCGACTAGACCTTTTTGGATGAGCGGCCCGATGTTCCGAACCAAACCCCTTTCCATAGCCGTTTTGATCTCCGGCGGCGGCACCAATCTGCAGGCCCTGATCGACGCCTGCGCCCGCGGGGAGTCCAGCCCGGCGGCAACCGGTCCGGCGTCGGCGGTCGATCTCTCTTCGCCGATGGGATCGCCGGTATCCGCCTCGATGTCGATCGAGGAGTCTTTGGATGGTTTCGCCTCCCCCCTGGCCCTGTCGCCCGATCTGCCGCCGATCGCCATCCCCGGCCGGATCGTCGGGGTCATCAGCAACCGGCCCGATGTGTATGGTCTGGAACGGGCCCGACAGGCCGGTATTCCCACCCGGGTCATCGATCATACCGGATTCAGCGATCGACAATCCTTCGATGCCGCCCTGGGGGACGCCCTGGAGGCGATGGGGGCGGAATTGGTTTGTCTGGCCGGTTTCATGCGTGTGTTGACCGACGGTTTCGTCAATCGTTTCCGCGGCCGTTTGATCAACATCCATCCCTCCCTGCTGCCGGCCTTTCCCGGTCTGCACGTGCAACAAAAGGCCCTGGACGCCGGCGTGCGGTTTTCCGGGGCTACGGTCCATTTCGTGGTGCCGGAGGTGGACGCCGGCCCGATCATCGTCCAGGCGGTGGTGCCGATCCTTCCCGGCGACGACGCCGACCGTCTCGCCGCCCGAATTCTCCGTGAGGAACACCGCATCTATCCCCTGGCGGTGCGCTGGTTCGCCCAGGGTCGCCTGCACATCGGCGACGATAACCGCGTGGTGCTGGTCGACGGCACCTCGGAGCCGGAGGGGGTGTTGATCAATCCGTTGCCTTGAGGGGGGGGCGTGATGGAATTTTTATTCCCGGATTTATCCAAAAAAAACACCTGTCCATGGTAGGGCGGGGTTACGTCCCCGCCGAATGGTTCGGGACACCGGCGGGGACGTAACCCCGCCCTACCATGAATGGGTCCCTACAGGCCTGTTTCGGCCATGAAATGGCTGGAAAGTCGGGGTTCGGATAACGAGCGGCCCATGTCACGATGCCAATAAATTTCCCACCCGAAGTCGTTATCGATTTGAAGAGAACTCGTCCTCAAATTGCCCGGGACGATCAAAAGGAGGTTGTGGCGGCTCATGGCCGTCATGGATGACGGCAACGGCCATATCCCCCGCTCCCTGTTGTTGCAATGGCACATCAGCGAACGGTGTGATTTACGCTGCCGCCACTGTTATCAGGAAGCACCCCCGGCCAAGGTGCCGGTTTCGGCGAGCGCCCCCGGGGGGGAACTGGATTTTACCGCCTGGATGGTGATTTTGGACCAGTTCAAGGGGTTGTTGCGGCAGTGGCGGTGCGACGGGCGGCGTTTGCCGGGTCAAATTACCGTATCCGGCGGCGAACCTTTCCTGCATCCCGACTTCATGCGCCTGTTGGAACGGTTCGCCGCCGACCGTTCCCTTTATCAATTCGCCATCCTCAGCAACGGCACCCGCATCAATGCCGCCCTGGCCGCCCGCTTGGCGCAATTGCAACCAAAATTTGTACAGATCAGCCTCGACGGCGGTCGCCAACACCATGACCGCATTCGCGGCCCCGGTAGTTTTGACCGGGCGGTAACCGCCATCCGCCACCTCAAACATCACGGCGTTCGCACCCTGATCGCCTTTACCGCCCATGGCGAAAACTATCGACAATTCAGCGAGGTGGCCCGCTGGGGCTGGCGCCTGGGGGTGGACCGGGTGTGGGCCGACCGCCTGGTACCCCACGGTACGGGCCGCTCCCAGGGGGTGTTGACCCCCGGCCAGACCCGTGCGTTCGTCCAAATCATGGCCCGGGAACAAAACCGGCTCTACCAACGTCTCCTGCCCCGCACCGAAATCAGCCGCAACCGCGCCCTGCAATTTATTCCAAACGGTGGCCGCCCCTACGGCTGCAATGCCGGCGACGGTCTGCTGGCGCTGATGCCCAATGGTGATCTCCTTCCCTGTCGCCGCATGCCGATACCGGTTGGCAACCTCCTGGAAACCCCTTTGGCGGAACTCTATGAAAACCAACCACTATTGAAAAAACTCCGCGACCACGCCCACATCGATCCCGCATGCCGCGATTGCTTTTACCAACCCTGGTGCCGGGGTGGCCTGAAATGTCTTTCCCATGCCGTCACCGGCGATCCGTTTGGCGTCGATCCGGGTTGTTGGTTGCGTGGTCCCGGTCCTTGAATTTTAGAGGATTTGCAAACCATGTCCGCTTTTTTGTTCACAATGGGGTTTGCAGACATTGCAAAAAAATTTCCTGTGCGGTTTTGCCATGGAGCCCGCGGCTGGACTGGATCATGGGCATTCGTCCCCATGTCCGCATTCTAACAAAGCGGACCTGGTAGGAACGAAAGGCGAACTCTTGATAAATATTTTTTATGGACAATTACGCCGCATAGTTCGGTAGTATGCGCATTTTCCCCGACATGGGTATCCGGTTGCCTCAGGCTTGACAACCATATAACATAAAGAGTCCA
>CAYFNE010000148.1:0-10143 GCA_964344355.1 uncultured Magnetococcales bacterium | reverse complement strand
CTACACTAAACTATAAAGAGGTCGGTGTCTCGGTCACATTGGCACAGAGGGCTTCGGTTGTGTAAAACGCACTAGCGGCAACAGATTTTGTGTAAAGTCATTCCGGTTTCGTTTTACACAAACCATTTTATGGCTCACTGGCTTTACACAACCTCCCGCCCCTCCACGATGTTGATAAGCTCCGGAAGGACCAGGGTGGCCCCCCGGCGTCCGCTGGCTGGTTCCAGTACCTTCAGGACATCCGCGCCCTGAAGTTTGCGAAGAAGATTGGTCGCGGTCTGCCGGTTAGGTATGCCGGACTTTTTGAAAAAATCAGACCCCTGGAAGATAGGGCGGGCAAAGATGGCGTCCAGGGCCTGTATGGAAAACTGGGAATGGGTGATGGCAACGAACTGGAGCTTCATCTCCTCATACAGAGAGAGCATACTTTTAACCTTGGATGTATTGGTCCGTGCCTGTTCCAAGACGGCGATCATAAAGAACCGAATCCAGCCATTCCAATCCCTATTCTGGGAAATGGCTTGCAGTCGCGCATAATAGGCGTCCCTGTTCGTTTCAAGATAGGCGCTCAGATAGAACATTGGGCTGGAAAGAAGTCCTTTTTCAAATAGAAACAAAGGGATCAGCATCCGGCCCAACCGTCCATTGCCATCCAAAAATGGGTGAATCAATTCAAACTGCGCTTTGACCACGGCGAGTTGTACCAAGGGGTCTTGCTCATCGTGGTGGATGTATTTTTCCCAATTGCCCAACGCCGGAATCATCCGGTCCACAGATGGGGGCACAAACGTGGCTTCCTCAATTGGGGAGCCAGGGGGGCCGATATAATTTTGGATGCTACGAAACGCCCCCCGGGCTTTGTTCCGTCCACGGGCGCTATCCAACAGGATGGCATGCAGTTCTTTGAACAGGTTCAGGCACAAGGGGCGCTTCTCCGTCGCCACTACCGCATGTTCCATTGCTTGGCGATAGTTGATGATCTCCTGAATATCGACCCTTTTGCCTGGCTCCACCGAATCCCTCGGGTCAGCCTCATATTCCAACACTTCTTCCATGCTGGCCTGGGTACCCTCGATGCGAGAAGAGAGAACCGCCTCTTGGGTGGTCAAAGGGGACAACAACACCATGGGGTTGACGATACCGGCCAACATTCCGTCATAACGGGCTACGGCTCGGTTGGCTTGACCGATGAGCGAAACGTGGCTGGCCCAGTCAATAGCATCAAGGGGAAGGGTGTCAGGCTGGTAAGGGTTCACGATGAACGGTTCCATCCGGCCTGTTTGTGGATATTCACCACGTCACCATCCGGCAATACCCCACCCGCCGCCAGCATGGCCGATGTCGCCTTTTCAACCGAATCCCGAACAGGATCGATGTTCAGTCGGGCATAGATGGCCGTTGCAGCCGGACTTTTATGGTTCAGAGTTTTGCCGATGATGGATAGGTTGGCGCCGGTTGCCGCTTGCCACGAACCAAGGGAACGACGCAAATCATGAATTCGAACATTCTCCAGTCCAGCCCGTTCCTTCAACCGTTGCCATCCTTTTTTCGGCTCTACCAGATGACCGGTCTTTCCTGCACCTGGAAACACCCACTCCCCAGTCGTCGTTTGTTTTCGTTCCGCCAGGATCGTCAATGCCGGGCCAACCAAAGGGACTGTTTGCGAGTCTCCGTTCTTTGTTTCAGGGATCTCCCAAGTTCCTCGTTCCAGGTGAACTTCGTCCCATCGCATAGCCAGGACATTGCCCCGCCTCGCACCGGTCAAAAGGGAAATCAGAAAATAATCTCGAATCGCGTCGCTTGGCTCTTCGGCCAATGCTTGGAAAAATCGAGGAAGTTCGTCCGCCTCCAAGAACCGGGCTCGGCTCTTTTCCTTGAACTTGGTGATGCCGACGGCTGGGTTGGTCTTGTTGTCCCAATAGCCCCATTCCTCGGCCTTGTTGAACATGGCTCGCAAAAGCGCCAACAGCCGATTGGCTGCATAGGGACCGGATTCGTGTCCCAACTTGGCATGAAGGGCTTGAACATGGTTCCTTTTGATGGATGACAGTTTCCTGTTTTTCCAACCGGCGAGATAACGACGGAATTGGTTCCCGTCTTCCTTCCAAGTTCGTTTGTGAACTTTGGCATGCCGATTCATGAACTCCTGAAAAAGTTCCTCCAAGGTCAATTCTTCACGACCGGCGCGTTTCAAGGCAGCCGGGTTTGTTCCACGTGCAATCTGGCCGATGGTTTCAGCCGCCATGTTCCGGGCATTCTCTACGGACAGGTCAGGGTATCGTCCCAAGAAAATTCGCTCTGGCCGTCCTTCAATTTTCCTGTAAACGAGGAACGACTTTGTTCCCGTGGATGTGACTGATAAGGCCAGTCCTGGAACCTTGGCGTCGTAAAAAAAGGACCGTTTCCCTTTTGATGGGGGGGTGATTGATTGGATCGTTCGTATGGTAAAATTGAATCTGTTTTCCGCCATGAACGCCTCCGAAAATCCTCCGATTTGGTGCTACCCTGGTGCTACCGGTGCTACCCTGGTGCTACCTTTTTCGTGAATTTTTAGGTAGCACTGGTGATTTTTGGTGATGATAAGCCCTATGAAATATCAATGTAAAGTGATTTCCGGTGATCAGTGGGTACCCCCCTGCCCACCGGCTCTTAATCAGCGGGTCCACAGTTCGAGCCTGTGACGGCCCACCATTAAAATCAAGCACTTGGCATAGACAGCCGGGTGCTTGTTTTTGTTCGGGGGTGTAGCATGGGGTGTGACTTTGTCGTTGGGCGCGGATGGAAAGGGTGAAAGGTGGTCTTGCCGGTCAGTTGGAACGCCAGGTAGCCATCAACTGTTGAAAACGGTCGGAGGCGGTCAATCCCCTGATGATTCGTTCGGCCATTTTTTTCGAACCCTGGTCGGAAAAATGGACCGCATCGACAAAGTGGATGCCATCCCCGGGAATGAAAGATTCATGACCAATGAGCAATGCGCCGGTTTCTGTTGCCGCTTGACGAATCATTTCATTGTATCGTTCGAACCCATCCAGCAACAGGTCCGGGGTCAGGAACGGCATGTAGTAAAGGGAGGAAGCCGCCGCCTCCAGGTTGACTTCCCGGGAGTGCTCCCGGCGCATCTGCTGGGTCCAGGTGATCACCGCCACCATTTTTGCCTGTTGTTGCGCCTCTCGAATCAGGTTGATCAACCGTTTTTTGAACCAGAGCCCGAAATTTTCCGGAAATCCATCCAGGCGGTTTTTGCCGGCCCGGGTGTCGTCTTGAGTCTGCACGACCTGAAAATTCTTTTCAACGAGAAACCAGAAAAGGGAGTGGTTCGCCAGCCAACTGGTGGGCTCGGGTCGGGAAACCAACTGCGCTTTTTTGGCCAGCGATCGTGCTTCCTGAGACATGTCGTTGCTGGCGTGGTAGATGACGATCAGGTCTGGTTGCAGGGAGAGCAACCGGGTTTGCAGGGTTTTCAAGCTGCGCTCGGTGGTGAATCCGGTGACCGCACCATTGACGAAATCCATGGGAATGTTTGGATATTTGGCTTGCAACCCCTCCTGAACCAGATTGGCCCAAACGAACTTGTTGTGGCTGACCTCGGCGCAATAGGTGGTGGAACCACCTAGAAAACCAATTCGAAAACGACCGTGGGGTTTGGGCTGGTCCAACTCGGGACCACGAAACCCCAATGAGTTGATGCGAACCCTTTTGGTCTTGAAGTTGGCCTTGGGAACTTTCAACCCGATCTTTTCATCGACCTGAAAGGCATCCTCCATCAAAGTTGCCGTGCCATAACGAATCCACTGTCTGAGACGAACGCCACCCTCCACGAGCACCAACATCAGGCCAATCAGGCACAGTGTGATCAAAATTCCGATCAATGGGCTCTTTGGCCCGTCCTGTTCGTCAGCAGGATCGTCCGGAACTGTCGAAACCATTGGTCGTAAGCCTTTTTTTGGAAAAAGAAATTGAAAATCAACGTCCGGACAGCCATCTGGGTGAGTGTCGGCTGCCAAAGGAGTGTTGCATCTTAGACCGGCCCACTTCCCGATTCAAGGTCGTTGGTTGGGGGAACACGAGGCTGGAAATTGATCTTCGATGAAAGGATCTCGTCGGGCGGGCCGGGGCATGATATAATGAGAACCGGGCTTTCCCTGACAAGAAGGGGCGAGCCCGACCTCAGTTGGGGGCATTCGATCTAGACCAACAGGTGGTTCGTATGGCATACGACTCCTCTGCCGGTGAAACCGTCGATACATCCGTTTTGGTTCGTCAACGAGCCGTCACGCCGGATGAAGCCATCGCCCTTTTAAAACCCGGGCAACGTCTCTTCGTCGGTACCGGTTGTGCCCAACCCCTGCTCCTGACCCGGGCACTGGCCAAGGCCGGACCGGCGTTGGCCGATATCGAGGTCGTGACCCTGTTTACCGCCGGTTCCACTCCCTTCGCCGATCCGATCCTGTTCGATTCCATCCATCTCAATGCCTTCGCCCTGGCCGACAACATCCAGTCGGTCATCCGCGGTGGCAAAGGGGATTTCACCCCTCTGTTTTTATCCGAACTGCCCGATCTTTTCACCTCGGGCCGATTGATCCTGGATGCGGCCTTGATCCAGGTCTGTCCCCCGGATGGAAAAGGATTTTGTTCGTTGGGAGTGTCGGTGGATGTGGTCAAGGCCGCCGTGGAAAACGCCCGGATCGTTATCGCCCAAATCAATCCACGAATGCCCATCATCGCCGGTGATGGTTTCATTCATATGGATGAGATCGATCTGTTGACCATGGCTGATGAACCGTTGCCGGAAGTCTTGCCCACGCCACCAACCGAAGCGGGTGACCGGGTGGCGCGACGGGTGGCCGGCCTGGTTCAGGACGGAGCCACCCTGCAGATCGGTCTGGGACGGATTGCCCAGAAAGTGCTGGATTTTTTGGGGGATCGGCGTGACCTGGGTATTCACACCGAAGCGTTGACCGACGGTATCATGAACCTGGCCAAAACCGGTGCCATCAACGGTTCCTGCAAAACCATCGACAAGAGCCTGATCGCCGCCAGTTTTTGCATGGGAACCCGGGACCTGTATGATTGGGTGGCGAACAATCCCACCGTCGTGTTGAAAACCATCGATCGGATCAATGATCCCTTCCTCATCAGCCGGCAACCGGCCATGACGACCATCAACTTGGCGTTACAGGTGGATCTCACCGGTCAAGTCAATACCGACTCACTGGGAAGCCGCTATTTTTGGGGAATTGGTGGGGAGGTCGATTTTTGTCGCGGGGCGGCCCGTTCCAAGGGTGGCAAGGCGATCGTCGCTCTCGTCGCCACCTCAAGAGACCAGGCGGTTTCGCGAATCGTTTCCCGGCTGGACGGTCCGGTCAATCTGACCCGTGGTGATGTCCACTATGTCGTGACCGAGTACGGTGTGGCCTACCTGCATGGAAAAAATTTGCATCAACGTGCCCTGGCCCTGATCAGCATTGCCGCCCCCGCCTTTCGTCGAGCCCTGTTTGATGAAGCCATCGCGGCGGGTTTGGTTCATCCGGATCTTTCCGCCGTTCGCGAACGGTTCATGGTTGCCAGCCAGGATGTCGTTTCTTCGATGAATCTGTCGGAAGATATCCGCATCGACTTTCGCGCCATTCATCCAACGGACGAAGCGTTGTTGCACGCCTTCTTTTATTCGTTGTCACAACGGTCGATCTACTATCGATTCATGGCGCCGTTACGAAAACTTTCTCAACAGATGAAACGGGAAATCATCTTCGTCAACCATCATACCGAGGCGATGATGACCGGCATCACCAAAGTGGGAGACGACGAAAAAATGGTGGCCTTGGGCGGGTATTACCAGGAATCACCGGGTTGCAACCGGGCGGAAGTGGCCTTGGCGGTGCTCGATGAGTGGCAGGGAAAGGGGATCGGTCGTTTTTTGTTGACCGAGTTGATATCACTGGCTCGACACAACGGTCTTTCCGGACTCACGGCCACGGTCCTGCCGGCCAATCGGGCCATGCAGGTGGTGTTCGGTCAGTGTGGGTTGAACACCCGGCGCCATCTGGAAGAGGGGGTGTTTTTGTATGAACTGGATTTTGATTGATGGCTGGAACAAACGGCTCGTCCAAGTTCTGGGCAAACGTTCCTCAATCGGATCGTAGGGCCTGCCAGGCTCCGAAAGTCGTATATTACGAACTTTCGGAGCCTGGTTGAATGAGCTTAAACGGTTTCCAGGTCGATCATGATCCGTCCCCAGGTGTTTGGCAGATCGGTCTTGACCCAGATTTCGCCGTTGCTGCGGAAATAGAGCGAGGGCACCATGATGGAACCGTCGTCCTCATCCGCCGGTTTGCTGTCGCCGGCGCAGATCAACACCTTGCCGGCGATGATCATTGCCGAAAGTCGAAAGGCCGATTTCAAGGATTTCAGCAGTGGTGTGATCACTGTTCGTTCAACACCGAACGGGTGATGCGGATGTCGATCGTTTCACCGCTGGAGACCTGCAAAATCATCGTCTGGGCGGCGCCGGTTCCATTCAATGCCACATCGAAATCCAGGCTGGGAATGGCGCTGCCGGTGCGAAGGATGGCAAAACTGTTGAAGTCGATGTCATCGGCATCGGCGGTAGCGGTACCGTTGTGGACGGCGAGAATTTTGCCCATCCAAATTTTCTCCGGGGTGGCGGTGCTGCGGGCATGGACGGTCCATTCGGCCCCGAGCACTTCATCGACCAGAACGCTGTCCAGGGTGGTAACGGTGCTCACCGCATCGGTTTTGCTTTCGGTTTTGGCGTCTCCCAGGACATCATCCAGAATGGAAAGGTTGGCGTTGACCGAGTTGGCCGCCAAGGTGTGTTTGGACGAGGTGACATCGGCGCCGATGGCATCATCGATGGCTTTGATGTTCAAGTTGATCGACTGGTCGCTGATGGGGCCGGCCGTGCGGACATGGGGTGTCGTGACGGCGGCGCCCACTTCCGCATCCAGATCACCGATGGCGGTTTCCAAGGGATCGCCGTCGGTGACCACGTGGGTACTGGCATAGTCGGGTGTTTCGGTGCCATTGGCGGATTTGCCGATGAAGGTCTGGATGAATCCCTGTTCATCCAGCGCTCCCTTGTTGATCGGTTGCCAGCCGCTGGCGGTATAGGTGAACTCCCGGCCGGCAGAGGAGCCATCGGTGACCAGCAGGGCATCACCGAGGCTGGCGTCATTGCCGTCTTCGACCAGAGTGGCTCCGGTGCCCGGGGTGCCGGTGACCACATGGATATTGGCGTTGGCGCCGGTGATGTTGGTGTAGAGGATGCGACTGCCCTCGACCACCGCCACCCCGTCGACCGTACCACCGTTCATGGCCGTTTCGGCGGCGGCCAGATCGGCATGGACGGTATCGTCCTTGACCAGGGCCGGATCGCGCCAGGGCATGCTGAGTTTGGCGGCGTCCAGGTCGGCCTGATTGGTGATTTTCACCCATTTGTCGCTGCCGCTGCCGGTGGCACTTTTTTGGTATTGAAAACCGTTGCTTTCGTCCAGATAGAGAGACCCCTTGCCGGCCGCATCCGCCTCCCCGCCGGCACCACCGGGGACACCGGTGCCGGAGATGAAGGAAACATTGCCGAATCGATAGCCGCCTCGTGATTCGAACAGAGCGGGAATACCCATATTTTTGTCCTCCTTTTAGCCGTTGAAAATACCGATTTTCGTCGTTCTGACCGTCAGAACGCGATTCGTTTGATTCGTGAGAGACAGTTTGACCCGCTCACCATCCAACTCGGCATCCAGGCCGTAGGTGAGCAGTCCCATGTCGCCAATGATGGCGTACTCCATGAAATAAACATCCGTATCGCGCACCATGCATTTCACTTCGCTGGTGACCGACAAACCGTTATCTTCGTCGCTGACCAGCATCATCCATTTGACCACCCGGTAGTAGCTCGGCATGGCGACGACATCCACTACCGCGGTTTCATTCTCCTGGATATCCGCTACTTTGTTGGGGTTGGGTCCGAACGGCCAACCGGGAACCGCCAGGACGAGGGGAGTGGAAAAATCAAGGCGTTCCTCCTTGATGGCGAACTGGATTTGGCCCGTTTCCAGGCTGATGTTGATCACCTCGAGGGCGTGAGCGAAATGGAGGTGTTCCTCTTTCGGTTCAACCTGGATCGATGTGTCAGCGGCGGAAACGGCAACCTCATCGGCGGCCATCTCAAGAGGTCCCGTCGGATTGTGTCACACCATGCAGTACCGTTACCCGACCGGACATCAACGTGGCCACCACCGGTGGATTTTCGGGTATGACTTTTTGGAAATCGAAGAAATAGCTGCCCGGATCGAGCAGTCGGGTATCGTTGGAGGTCAGGGTCAAGGCATATTGACCGTTTTCCGATTCGCTGTCCGCTGGACAGATGACCCGTTTTTGCAGGGGAGCGGCGGTATCGGCGTCGGTGATCTGTCGTTTCATCGTCAACCAAATCTCATGACCGGTGATGTCGATGGGTTGGCCGTCGCTGTCCTTGAAGGAAAGGTTGAAAACTTTCGTGTCCCCTTGGGTGAAAGAGGACAAAACGGAGTTGCCGACGGTCATCAGACCACCTCCCGTTGCCAGGTCGTGGTACGGTCATGGATCGGGTTCCGGTTCGTGCTGCGGACTGGAATGAATGGATTGTTCGGTTTCATGTCAGGCTCCTGGTTTGAAGGGGTTCGATTGGTGTGACAGGTTTTTGGTTGATCATGATTCTGAAATCGTTCGTTCATGGGGTTTGGCAGGACCGGTTCCGGAACGAAGGTTCGTGGTTTTCATCAACTCGGTTCGGATCCTCTGGACCGATTTGCCGCTGGCGATCAATATCGCGGTTTTTTCCGGGCAACCGGCCAGGAGGCACAGATTGAATATTTCAGTGGCGCGGGCATTGGCGGTATTTCCCCGTCGATGGTTCATGGCAGGAGCAACAGGGTTTGATTGCGAACGTTCAACCAAACGAACGCCATCAACCAGGCGGTGATCAAAAAGACCACGGCGTTCCAGACGACTCGCCAGAGAGGGATCATCCTTGCCTCCAACTTTGTTCAATGGGGGGTCGATCGATCAGGAAAAATCGAGCAGTTTCGATAAAACCGGCGGGCCGAAGTTGATCAATCCCATGCCGATGAAACCGGCCAGGGCGGTGATGATGGCGATGCGGTTGCCATTGGTGTCCGATTTTCGTTCGATGTCCTCGATTCGTTTTTCCAACTGCACCAGGGTGGCTTCGATGCGACCGGTGGAAATCAGGATGTCGTGGAGAACTTCGGGATGGGAGGCGACGGAGCCGTTCACGATTTTTTTCCTTCGATGGAGTGACGGGCCGAACCGAAAAAAAATGATAAAACCAACATCAACGCCCCATCGACGGTACCCATGGCCCGCATGAGAAAGTCCTTGTTGACGGGAGGGATTTCATGGGTCAGCAAAAACCATTGCGCAAATCCGAAAGCCAACACCACCAGGATCGCCAGCAGGTCCGAGGTTCGATCTTTCAGGGTGGTTCTCATCTGGCGGGCGTCGTTCCGGTCCCGTTGATGGAGGGTCTCTTCCTTGATCTCCAGTTTGCGCATGGTGGCGCGAAAGGTTTGATCCGCCTCTTTCAGTTTTTGCAATGTTTCCGGTGTGGCGTTGGTTACCCGTGATTCCAACAGGCGAATGTTGTCGGCGGGGTCGTCGCCGGCGGTGATACCCAGGGCATCGAGGGCCATGGAAGCGGCGGTGCCGGCCATGGGGCCGCCCAGGGCCGTGGCCACCATCGGTGCCACACTGCCCAAGGTCGATTTCCAATCAAAGGTCATTGATAGCTCCAAACCCGGGGACGGTTGACCGGCAACAGGTCGATGTGGATGAAACGATCGCACCATGGACCGTGTTGTTTGATACCGACGCCGGTGAAACCGAGGGCCGTCGCCATGGCCATCAGCAGGAAGGTATCCTCGCCGGCCATGGCGACATCCACCGCATGACCGGTGGTGTGGGGACCATTGGCGCCGGTGGTGGAAACCGCCGCATTATGGGCCGGACAGCGATAGGCCGATGTGACCGGCATCGGTTTGCCGAAAGCGATGCGCAGGGTTTCCAGCGATTTCAGGTCGTGTATCGTAATGACCTAACCCGGTCTCGCTGGGAACAAAACCC
>CAYFNE010000147.1:0-10232 GCA_964344355.1 uncultured Magnetococcales bacterium | reverse complement strand
TCTCGCCTGCTGATCGGGTGAACCAGCAGGACGTGCTTCCCCGATCGCTTACAAAGAAATGATCAATGCCCGATTTTATTGAAATTTGCAAAATATCGTTTACAAACTGTGATTTGACGGTTTGAAAAGGCGTGCTCCACATCCGGGTCAGGCGGGGTGCGGCTTGCCCATGGAGTCACCTTTCCGGCGCCAGAGGTCGAACTCATGGTGTTGGTCGTGGCAACCCCATTCATTGTCGACCGGTACAAACGAGCGGGAGTGCTGTTTTGACCGTGGCGGAAAAACGTAGGATTTTTGATCGAATTGGCAACAGACCGGGCACGCCCGCCTTGAGCCGGCATATCCTGGCCGGCGTGCCCCGTGGTTTGTTAAGGGGCCACCGACCGATGACGGGTGATTTTTCCGAGTCGACGGGTCCTGGACGGGTATTTCAGCGGCCTGTCACGAGGAACCGCCCTCGCCCGGCCCGGCCGCGAACAGCTGCCGTTCGATATGGGCGCAGAGCAGGTGCCCGACCAGGATGTGTCCTTCCTGGATGCGGGGCGTCTCCAAGGAGGGCATGCGCAGGCAGATGTCACACGCCGCCGCCATTTGACCGCCGGTGGCGCCGGTGAGACCGATGATGCCCATATTCAGGGCGCGGGCGGTGGCGATACCCCGGAGGATGTTGGGGGAGTTGCCAGAGGTGCTGATGGCCAGAAACAGGTCCCCCGGACGGCCATGGCCCTCGATTTGACGGGAAAAGAGATTTTCATAGCCATAATCGTTGCCAATGGCGGTGAGAATGGAGGTGTCGGTGGTCAGGGCGATGGCGGCCAGGGCCGGACGGTCGAAATAAAACCGGCTGACCAGTTCACCGGCGATGTGTTGGGCATCGGCGGCGGAACCGCCATTGCCGGCCACCAACAGTTTGCCCCCGGCCCGATAGACCGAAACCGCCCGCTCACAGGCGCGTTGCAAATCGGTGAGAAACGACCGGTCGGCCAACAGCGCCTGTTTGAGGGCCAGGCTTTTTTGAATTTGATCGGTCAAAAAGGAGGCCGCCGCCGGTTGACCGGCAAACTCTTTTTCCATGGTTGAAACACCTCTGAATGGCTGCGGATAGACCGGATCGATACCGGCAAAAATCCGGTTTATGATGCAAAATCGAAGCCGAAATAACAGCCCCGTTACGGTGTGGAAACGGCCTTGTTTTTAATCCATTTTTTGGGGATCCAGCCGGACTTTTCACACCGAAAGCCGATGAATTAATCATTAAATTTCATTATGTTACAAAAAATCGGCAACCTTTTCAAACCGGTTTGAACATTGGACGATCTTTTCCGGCTCCTCCCCTGATTTTCTCCTTGTGCTCGCCGGTGAATCTTGGCACAATCGGGTTATCGGAAGCGTATTAACGGAAGCAGGAAGCGCTTTCGGGCCACTGTTGCCAGGGAGGGGAGACGGTGGTGGGGATTACGGGTCATGCAGGTACCCTTCTCGTTCATCAACCGACAAACCCATACCAAGCCGCAACGATTGGGGCGGCTGCATCGAAGATCAAACCCGACCGGAAGAGGGGCGCCGGTCGTGTGATGGCGCGCGCCATGCCATCAGATCCCGACCGGGTTTGTCGACCGATCGGCGGTGTCGTGTAGAGAAAATGCTGACGTGCCAAGGATCGTAATGGGTTCGTGCCCGTTTCGATCCCGAAAATAGTGGATGCGGATATGAACCATGATCAGTCATCATCAGTTGCGGAGGACCGAATGACTTTCAACGAAGCGGTTGTGGAAGCCAGAGAGCAGGCGTCCAGAACCAGCAGGAGCTGGTTTATCTTTACCGATGGACGAGACAATTTTCGGGTCGGGGACAACCGGACCACTTTTCAAAAAAGTAAAAAACCGGGCAATGTCGGCTTTCAGGTCGCTGCCGTCGTCGATCCGGTCTGGAAGGAGTAGGGCGGCGATATCCGGCCAACACGGCGGCGAGACGGGGGGATGAACTGGAATCCCGTTGCGCCCCTCTGCTGCTCGATCCTCAAGGCATTCCATGCCGCCCCCTTTTCCAGGGGGCGGTTTTCTTTTTCAGGACAAGGCCCCGCCGTCCCGAGCGGGGAGACACCCTCTCCACCCGCTTGCGGCCGGTAATCGGTTTTCCGGGAGCGTTCAGGCGGCGGTGTGCTGCATCATCTCAAGCAGACCGATGGCCTCGACACCGTCACCAAGCGGAAAACGGTCCTCTCCCGGATAGACGACGAAACCGGCATCCGGTTTCAGATCCTCGCAAGCCAGGCGAAATCCTTTCGTCAATGCGGGTGTCAATCCCCGTTTGATCTCTATGGCCCAAAGCTGCCGTTCCATGGCGAGGACCAAATCGATTTCGGCGCCGGCGGCGGTCCGGTAAAAGCCGGCTTTGGCCGCCGGTGGCGCCATGGCCAGCAAATTTTCGATCACATAGCCTTCCCAGCCGCCGCCGATGACCGGATGACCGAATAGATCCTCCATGGTTTCCAGGCCGAGCAGGGCGTGGACGATGCCGCTGTCGCGCACGTACACCTTGGGCGATTTGACCATCCGTTTGCCGAGGTTGGAGAGCCATGATGGCAACCGGCGCACCAGCAGCAGATCGACCAGCAGGTCCAGGTAGCGCCCCACCGTCTGGCCGCTGACCCCGAGCCCTTGCGCCAGGCGGGCGGCATTCAACGAGCCGCCCTGGCCGTGGGCCAGCATGGTCCAGAACCGGCGCAATGTTTCCGCCGGGATGCGGGGACCCAGTTGGGGAATATCCCGTTCCAGATAGGTGCGGATGAACGCCTGCCGCCACTCCAGGCTCTGCCCGTCATTCAGAGCGGCAAAACTTTCCGGGAACCCGCCGCGCAACCAATGACGGTTCATGTCGGCGCTGTCGGCCACCACCTCCGATCCGTCGAACGGCGTCAATTCGCAATGGAAAATGCGGCCGGCCAGGCTTTCCGACGACTGCTGCAGGAGATCGATGGCGGCCGATCCCAGGATCAGGAACCGATTGTTCCGGCGACCCCGCCGCCGGCCGCGATCGACCAACCCCCGCAAAACCGGAAACAGTTCCGGGACCCGTTGCACCTCATCGAGGATGACCAGTTTATCCTCATGGGTGGCGAGATAGAGTTCGGCATCGGTGAGTTTGGCCAGGTCCGAAGGGGCTTCCAGGTCCAGATAAATCGACGGACGATGGGCGGCGATCTGCAATGCCAGGGTGGTTTTTCCACACTGACGCGGCCCCAACAGGGCCACGACCGGATGACGGTTCAACAACTCTTCAACAGTGGATTGGTGACGCCGGATTATCATGCTTGCAATTATTCCGTGCCATGGAAGAAATGCAAGGATCAAAAATCGAAACGGAAACTCGGGACAAAAAAACGGGCCGCCGAAGCGACCCGTTTTTCCGTAGATCCTCTCAACCGTCGCCGCTGCGGGACGGGAACGGGGTGGTGAGGTTATTTTTTGCTTTTTGTGACCACCAGCACGGGGATGCTGGCCAACTGCACCACCCGTTCCGCCGTCGAGCCGAGCAGCAGGTGGGAGAGTCCGGTGCGACCGCTGCTGCCCATGACGATCATGCCGGCCTTCTCCTTTTTGGCGACATTGATGATCTGGCTGGCGGGAATGCCACGGGTGAGGATGGTATCCAGTTTGATTTTGCCCTTTTTGGCATCCTTGTCGATGTCGTTCTTTTTGACGAACGCTTTCATCATGTCGGCGGCGGCGTCGCTCATCAGGCGCACGGCCTTCTTATGGTCCTTTTTTTTGTGATAGACCCCGGGGGTCTCGGCGGAATCGTGGACCACGTGGAGGAGTGTCAAATCGGCGTTGATCATTTTGGCCAGTGAGAGCCCTTCCTGGACCGCCTCCTTGCTGTCGGGAGAAAAATCAACGGTGACAAGAATTTTTTTGCAGTTTTTCAGAGACACGATATCCTCCTGGGTCTGTTGGGGGGAAAAACAGCACTTCGATCCACGGTCCGGGGAGTGTGCGGTTTTTCGGTATCATTTCGCCACGAATGAAACGGTTTCAATCGCCGGAATGGTAACCCTGAACGATCCATTTCCGCAAGTTGGCACGTAGCGTCCCTGTTTTGCAGGATTTTTTTGGGCTCCGGTCCGGCCGTGGACGGAAAATGGGCTATGAAAGCGGGATGGTTGTTGATATCCTGCCAGGATGATGTTGAACCGAAGCCATATCCTTGTCTTTGCCGCATTTTTTGCCGTCATTGCCCCATTTTGCCGGGCCGGGGGGGCTGGTGCCGCCGTTGGCGATCCATCGGCCCGGACACACACGGTGATCGTGCGGCCGTGGCAGGAGTTGCTGGTCCATCCCCGGCACAACGCCGCGGCCACGGTGGTCAGTCTCAACGACAGTCGTTTGGCGGTGGAGGTGTCCGGCATCATCCAGGCGATCCCGGTGCGGGTCGGTCAGCGGGTGGCGACCGGCGACGGCTTGGTCCGTCTGGATGCCTGGCAGCAGCGGCGGTTGTTGGAACAGGCGGAGGCCTCGCTGGCCGAGACCGATGCCCAGTTGGACATGGCACAACGGCAGAACCGGCGCGCCGTCGAGCTGCGCCGCGAGGGCCAGGCTTCCGAAGAGTTGCTGGACCGGCGCCAAACCGAACTGCACCGTTTGCGCGCCCGTCAACGTCAACAGCGCGCCGCATTGGCGGCGGCTCGGGAACAATTGCAAAAATATCGTCTGCAGGCCCCGTTCGCCGGCGTGGTGGCCGAGCGGTTCGCCCAACTCGGCGCCTGGGTGGCACCGGGTACGCCGTTGCTGCGTTTGGTGGATGTGGACGATCTGGAGCTTTCCGCACCGGTGGATGCGCGGCAGGCGGTCCATTTGCCGGATGGCCGGGATTGGCGGTTCGAGCAACGGGGTCACCGGTTCCCGGTCGTTTTGCGCACCCTGATACCGGTTGCGGACCCGGTCAACCGCATGCGGGAGGCGCGGTTTCGTTTTACCGGCGAAAAACCCCTGCCGGGGGGCAGCGGCTCGTTGGTTTGGCGTGATCCGAGACCGCATCTGCCGCCGTCGGTGTTGGTGCGGCGGCAGGGGAAGTTGGGGGTGTTTCTGGCGGAAGAGGGAAAAGCGGTCTTTCACCCGCTGCCGGGGGCGGTGGAAGGGAGACCGGCCAGGGTGGGAAAGTTGCCGGCGGGGGATATCGTCTTATCGGGACGCGAGGGGTTGGTCGATGGCAGCGCGATAGGGGCAAGGCGGATGGTGGGGAAAAACGATCTTCTCCCATGTCGGTCTGGTGGTGGATGCTGATACGGAGTCGGCGTACCAGGTGGCGACTTTTTGCGGAAAACCCAACACTGACCCCTGCAAACCATAGGTAAAATACAAAAAAATCAAAAGGTTGTCAGTATTATTAATGAGTCAGGATTTTGTTAAACCATATTTAAGGTTTTTTGCTTGATCCGTTTTTCCTTAAATGATATTCTTGCTGTGCTCTTAAGAGATGCGTAAACATGGATGTGCGGCATCAGGAGCCATCCCAAAGCTGTTTATTTGGGGTAGCGGACAAGGTCCGACAAAAAAAATGGTTGGGTGGGATCATAGATCCAAGTGGGAATTGGACGGATTAACTGCAGGGTTTTTTTCATGATCAAATCGATTTTCGTACCCTCCGCCTGCAGGGGCGTGGGGTATGCGGCTGTGGTCGTCGCGGTTGGTGGTAACAAAGCGAACATCCTCTTGAAAAACGGAGGAGTGCGCCGTGAGCGATAAACCAACCCCGCCGGAGCCGGGTCAGACGGCCCAAGCTCGGAGCCATCCCGCTCAAGGGCAGGATCAACCGGACCAGGACCGGTATCCAGGGGGACCAAATCCCCAACACTTCCAGGCACAACATCCACCTCCCCCAAACGGTCCCGGTTATGCTGGTGGCGTCGAGGAAAATGCCGAGTTGAGCAGACAAATGCAACGGGGATTCGATAGAGTCATGGATCGTATGGAGCATCTGGAAAGTAAAATGGATGATCTGGGGCGCCGGCAGGACCGCCTTGAACAGACCTCCGCTGACCAAGGAGCCGTGGTAGCCGGCCTGGATGGCAAGATAACTGTCTTCAGCGAAAGGCAGGAGCGTCTTGAGCGCGCACAGGAGCGTCTTGAGCACGCACAAGGACGTCTTGAGCATGCGTTTACTGACCAAAAAACCACCCTCGACTTTCTGTACCAGCAAAACAATCATCAGACCGGTGGACAATATCGTCCCATCGGCGTTGGGGCTGTTCGCTCCGGTACGTCGGCTGTAGAGCCCCGGTCGTTCTGGACCCGGGCGCGCAAGGTTTAAAAACGAACCCTTCTACGTTTTCAATCATCAACCCCATATTCGTTGATCGATCCATTCAGCGCGATGATCCATGTGTTGAAACGACTTGGGGCTTGATGACAAACGCCTCCTTTTACGATTCGAAGATCACCTTGAACCTGCCCCGGTTCAAAATAAATAAACTGTGCCGGAGGATCAAAATCGACTGATTGCAATCGACCCATCGGTCTAACGGTTTCCAGGGAGAAAAAATTTTTGAACGGGAACAAGATAAAAGATTTGCCACCGACAAGATGGTTCTGTCTGTTTCCTGCCTGGGATTATGCCAATCACTTGATTGAACGATACAGGCTTTATCGTTCCGGTGAATTCATGGCCGCGCCATTTACCATTACCGCCCATGGACCCAGCCTGTGGACAAGAATCCGCTATCGATACCATCGTTTGGTGTATCTTGAAGAAGAGCGTCTGAAAGCAAAATCCGTCGGAACCTCCTTGGAGGCGATAGACACCCTGTCGGATGGCGTGGAGAGGGTGGACCTGGGGCTTTCTCCCACTTCTTGCCGTTCACCGCTTCCATCGGTCACTCTGCCGTGTTCGTTTCGCCTGATTCTATTTCTGAAAGCCTTGTTCAAGCGGCCACTCCTCTATGATCCCGTGGAAGAGTTGCTGTTCGAATCAACTCTTTTGTCCCATCACCCGGAGAAAAGGGAATCGCAGGACAATCCGCAACTATATGTGGAGCGTGGCGAGCCATGCCCATCGGTCCCACCTTTGACCTTTACCCTGTGGCCGGACGGATTGCGCTGGGATTTTTTGGCTTTTGCCATCCTTCCGGCCCTGCCGCTCATGTTGGATGGGGGATTTGCCTCCGGGGTCTGGTTTTTCCTGTTGGTACTTTTTTCCCAGTATGTTCTTTTCGCCGGTTTTTTCCGGATACCGGTGCTCGAAAAACTGTGGCCGCGGTTGGACCCCGACGCCCGTCAACGATTGCTGGCCACCTTCCGCCTCATCTACCGGCCGTTGCCGTATGCCATCCGTCTCGCTCGGCGGCGGGGGCATGCCCTCCCTTATGCTGGACCGACCGGCACGGGAGATGACAATCGACGAAGTTGTCTTGAAAAACCCCAGGATTGCCTGACTGAATTTCGTCTGTTGCCCCGGGATGAAAAACGATCCAGCTATAAAGAGGCCTTTTGGATTGAAAAGGATAACGAGTCGATCTGGAAAGGGTTTTTATGCCCGTTTCGGGTCTGGGCCAACTGTCTGAACGGTTGGTTCTGGTTGAAAGGTTATTTTCCGGCCATGGACCGGCGGGATGATCCCCGATGGTATGGTCCCAAGACCGAAATCTACAGCCGTTATCTGTTGGACTACACCCTGGCGGACATGTTTCCCGAGGAGGAGAATGCCGGCGAGGATGATCAATGGATGCGGGATGTCGGCTACAGGAGATTTTTATTTTATTGGTTCGCGCCCGTATGGGTCAGTCATCTGGCCATGTACCTGATGATCACCCCCTGGTTTTTTCAAAACCGGGAGATCCTGGCCGACACCTTTTCTCCAAGTGCCTGTGCATTTCAAGCCTTGATCTGGTTGGCGTTGACATTTTACTTTTTTTACCGTCAGGCAATACATCTGCAAGGATTGGGTGATTGGATGCGGGAACCCGACGAGGTGTATCCAAATCCTCTTCCCGCTTCTGCACGCAAAGATGGCCACCGTTTTTTCAAGCGGCGCACACACTTTGTCCAAACCGGCTTTCAACGGTGGCTGGGTATCGCATTTATAGCCGTTACCGGGCTATATCTGGTCGTCCTGGGCAGTCAATGGCGTTCATCCGAATGGTCCAATCGCATGGGGCCGGAGGTGACCGCCTTCGCGGCGCCGGTTCATTTGGACCCCCCGCTTTCGGACACCGGCCCGGTGGTGGCTGGGAAAAATCGAGCGGTGGTGGAAGAGGTTTTGGCCGCCGGGAAAGATCTGTACCAGAATGCGACCGGCAGATCGGAGGTCCAGGATGTGGAACGGGCTGCCAGGGTCTTGAAACAGGCTCTCACCGCTCTTCGGAACGATTTTCAAACCGAGGGGGGGATTTTGCCAAATCCCTTCGGCGCGCTGTCCTCCTTGGAGATGACACTCACAGCGATGTCGCAGTTGGAAGAAACCTTGGGAAAAATGGCGACAGACCAGGAAGCGGTTGCGGACGTGATCGCCCAAGGTCAAACACTCCGTCTCGATTTACAACGGAAGATTATACGCAGCCAGGTGATATCCCCGTCATCGCTTTGGTTTGGAAATGGAATATTCCATCTGGTTCCGAAATGGTGGCAGTCCTTCGAGCAATGGGCCCACCGGCAGGTCGGGAAGGTCATGGCGTTTATCCGGAAACTTGGAAGAAGGATTGCCGGTATCTTCAGAGAGGACCTGCCCTGGATGTGGAGCCATGCCGGTTGTTGGCCCGATGCGGGCGAGGTCTCCTCGCCAGGGGCCGGAAAAAATCTGGTCGGGATCAAATGCATCCAAATCCGGTAAAACACGAGCCGCGAACCATCGGATCGAATACGCTGTTTTCCCGTATCATTCCCCCATTTGGCGGACGAACGGTCATTGAACGAGGAGTGTCGGAATGGACCCACGGATAAGACCCACCTTGCATGAAGATCAGGCGGCTTTGTTGATGACTGGCCTGATCGATGTGGTTGAGCGGTTGGATACCCTGATATTGGAAGTACGCCACCTCCAGATCAATATCATTCACTCTCTTGGTGAGCCATTGCTTTACCAGATTCTTCGTCATGAAGAGAAACATCTATGGGGCGAAAAATGGGAGGAGACCTTTAAAAAAAATACGGGGGAATTTCAAGGAAAATTTGATTTCAACGGTTTGATATCCGAATGGATGAAGGAGTATCCTCCTGTCCCAAAAAAAGAGCCTTCAGAGACAAAGGAAACCGTGAAAGAGGATTCCGTTGAATCAGATGGTAAAGAGGAGGTGTGGCTTATTGTTTTAAAAAAGCAGATGCATTACAACTGGACCCGGGGGATGTGGAGTGTTGATCAAAAGCGCCATTACCACAATCTGCTCGTGGCTCAAGAGCTGAAGCGGCATATTTTTCATGATAAACTCCGAGTGAGTGAATATGCTTATCATTTGTATCGAATGGCGGCGAACTGGTGGGGAAAAGATCCCAGGCACTCCCCTCTATTACAAATTCATCCGTTGAAACGGACCCTGTCCAATTTTTACCTGCTGCGCGCGGCGGTCATGAAGCGTATCGATGGTTATGTCAGCCGTATCGGGGACCATATCGCCCAATTCAGCAAAATCCAGGATCAAAGTCATATGCGGGACCACCCCGGCCAGAGTTTGGAACGGCGCCGGGAACAACGACTGTACAACAGTTTTTTGGCGGATCGGTGTCGGGATTTGCGCCGCCTCATGGCGGAGATGCTGGAAAAACTGGAACTGAAAAAGAACAAAGTCGGCTCCCAACCAATCATGCATCGTTGGGGACATGAAAGTACTTCCCGGGTGCAAATATTTGAAAACGAGATGCACTCCAGGTTGGATGGAAAAACCGAAGGAGAAGATACTCTCGTCGAACGGTTGGTAACCCATTATGTCAACACCTCATTCTGGATGCCAGAGCGTCCAGACCTCCAAAGTATTATAGCGCATGAAATTGCTCATACACTGATTCATGAATATTTGGATGATCTGTCCCGGTTGGAAACTTTGGCCAATC
Source organism: uncultured Magnetococcales bacterium (assembly GCA_964344355.1). Lineage (GTDB taxonomy): Bacteria > Pseudomonadota > Magnetococcia > Magnetococcales > CAYFNE01 > CAYFNE01. The sequence continues at coordinate 195 of CAYFNE010000147.1, read as the reverse complement.
CCAATGCGGTCGGTTGGATGATTCGGCATCTTCAACACTGCATCGAGGTGTATCATCCGCCGGTGGAATCTCCAGACCACACTGGATTGCTCCGTGAAATATTGGCGGACCTGATGGCGGCATCGGTGAAAGGTCCGGCCTATCTGTTCGCCCTGTTTCTTGAGTTGATCGGCCGTGAACTGGAAGAATTGTTCG
>CAYFNE010000146.1:2298-10369 GCA_964344355.1 uncultured Magnetococcales bacterium | reverse complement strand
CTCTTCCACTTGTAAAAGCTCTGCACGTTCAGGCCATGGTCCAGAGCGTAGGCCCGCATCGACTGTCCTGAATTGTCCATGGCGTCCCTCCAGGTCGAGAAGAATTCCTTTGGGAAGCATAGCAGAAACAACTCTGACGTGGGAGCCTGGGGTTTGGCAATTGCTTACCTTGCAAATAAATATCTGTGTGAAAAAAGAGTTGTTTTAACTGTTTTTTGTGTTATTTGTGTATGTTAATAACATTCAATTGTTGATTCACCATGGTCGTGGTAGGGTGCCCGCTGTCCGTGGATATGGCGGTTTTTGGTTCGCCGGGGAGAAGGCGGAGGGGGGCTTCGGGTGTTTTTTTGATGGTTTTTCATTTTGAATGACACCTTTTTCCCGGGGAAGGACTCATCCCGATTGATTGGGGACCGGCACATGTTGCGTATCCTGAAAACCTGGAGCCGGGGAAAAAGCGTCATCATCGTCGTGGCGGTTCTGGGGGTGGTTTTCTCGGCGATGGCGGCCTGGTTCGTGGCTCGGGAGGAGGCCGGGGACGCCCGGCAAAAATTTGTCGCCATGGCCGACACCTATGCCGAGGTTATCCGCGAAAGCGTGGAAGAACATCTGTTGACGTTGCGCATCCTCGGCGACAGCATATCCATTCTTCCCTCGTTGACTGAAGACGATTTTCGCCTGTTGACCAACTCCCCATTGCATCACCACCCCGGTTATCAACGTATTCAGTGGATGGTCCCGCTTTCATCGTCCGCGGTGACGCCAGCGACGCCCTTTTCCATTCTCCATTCCCTGACCCATCAGGGTGAGCATGTCCATGGTCATGAGTCGGATCAGGATTTCATCGATACCGATCCGGCCGCCGATCCATCGGTGAGGGGTTTATTGAACCGGACCATGGACTCCGGCAATATGGTCATGAGCGATTATTCCCTGCCGAAGGTGACGGTCTTTCTGCCGGTCTATCGAAGCGGTCCGTTGGTCACCGCGGATCAACGGCGCGGGGCATTGCTGGGAATCATTGGCAATGAATTTCAAATGGCCAATCTGGTCGAACACGGTATTCACGGTTTTTTTAAAAATCCGGCCGGGATCGACATCGCCATTCACAGTTTGCAGGGCGGGCATCTGATCCTGCGTTACAAGTCCCGGGTTTCAAGCCCGGATGTGGGAAAAACCGACCCTTTGAATCATCTGCGGCAGGTCGATATCGTCGACCAGAAGTGGTTGTTGACCTTTACCGCCATCGATCCCCACCGGTTTTCATCGAGCAGTGGTCACATGCCTTGGGTGGTCTTTTCGGGGGGGATGATTTTGACCCTCTCCCTGGTGTTTTACCTGTCGACCTCCGCCCGTCAGACGGAACGGTTGCGCAATCAACGGGCGCAGCTCCATTCCGTAACCGAGTCGGTTCAGGATGCCATCATCACCATCGATCCCCGGCAGCGGATCACCTTTTGGAACCAGGGGGCCGAAACCGGCTTCGGCTACAGTGGCGAAGAGGCGCGGAGCCGGTCCCTGTTCCGGCTGTTTCCCGAACCGGTGCGGGATAAATATCGACGCGAACTGCTGGCATTCATCGATCCGGCTGGCGAAGGTCGGGCCAACCATGAGTGGATGGCCCGGCACCGGAACGGCGAGGCGTTTCCGGTGGCGGTTTCGTTGTCGCGGTTGCGGACCGATAGCGGCCAGGGATTGACCCTGGTTATCCGGGATATCCGTGAACGCCGGGCGGCGTTGGAACGGGATTTTCGCACCTACCAGTCGCGTCTGGCCATCAGCGCCCTGCTTGAGACCTCCCTGGAACCGTTGACCCTGCAACGGCAGCTTGAAGTCGCCCTGGACATCATTCTCACCGTTCCCTGGCTGGCGGTGGAGGACAGGGGTTCCATTTTTCTGGCCGATGAAAAGAGCGGCCAGCTCTTCCTGACCGCGCAAAAAAAACTGGCGCCCAACCTGCTGGCCTCCTGCGCCCGGGTCCCATATGGCCACTGCATGTGTGGGCGGGCGGCCGAGAGTGGACGGATCGTTTTCGCTTCCCACCTGGATGATCGGCATGACATCCGTTTCGATGACATGCATGGCCATGGTCACTATTGCGTACCGATCACCAGCGGCAAAACGGTGATCGGCGTCCTCAACATCTATCTGGCCGAGGGGCATCGGCACGACCCGGAAGAGGATGCCTTCATGATCACGGTGGCCAACACCCTGGCCGGCATCATCATCCGCTGCCGGCAGGATGAGGCGTTGTTGCGGGCCAAAAAGCTCGCCGAACGGGCCACCCGGGCGAAAAGTGAATTTTTGGCCAATATGAGCCATGAAATCCGCACGCCCATGAATGCCATCATCGGTCTGGGCCATCTGCTTTTCAAGACCGGGCTGACCACCCGGCAGCAGGATTATCTGCGCAAGATCCATTTTTCCTCCCAATCCCTGTTGAACATTCTCAACGACATCCTCGATTTTTCAAAGATCGAGGCCGGCAAGCTCACCCTGGAGTCGGTGCCGTTTCATCTCGATGAGGTGTTGCGCAACGCCATCGGCCTGGTGGAACACAAGGCGCGGGAAAAGGGGCTGGAGGTGTTGTATTCGATACCGGAGGCGTTGCCCGGCGCCTTGAAGGGCGATCCCCTGCGTTTGGGGCAGGTGTTGGCCAATCTGATCGGCAATGCCGTCAAGTTTACCGAGTCCGGGGAGATCGTCATCACCATTCGTTCGGTCTACCTGGCCCCAATTTCGCCGTCTATCGTTTCCTGGTCCGTGATACCGGCATCGGTATGAGCCGGGAACAGCGGGAAATGCTGTTCCAGCCCTTCACCCAGGCCGACGCCTCCACCACCCGCACCTTTGGCGGCACCGGACTCGGCTTGGCCATCAGCAAACAGCTGGTGGAGATGATGGGGGGAAAAATCGATGTGGAGAGTGAACCGGGGCGGGGGAGTGAGTTCCGTTTTTCCGCCGCCTTCTGGCGCCAGGCGCCCCAACTTGAAAAACAGCTCACCATCTCCGGGGCGTTGCGGGACCTGCGGGTATTGGTAGTCGATGACAATGGTCATTCGCGGGCCATCATGAAGGCCTACATGGACCGGCTCGGTTGCCGGGCGGTGATCCTCGATTCCGGGGGGGAGGTCCTGAAGGAACTGCAGCGGGTCCGGGAACGGGGTGAAGCGCCCTATCGGCTGGTGATCACCGACTGGATGATGCCGGTTCTGGACGGTATCGAACTGACCAGGCGTATCAAGGAGACGTTTCCGGGCGAGTGGCAACCGGCGGTGATCCTGGTGACCGCCCGGGGCCGCAAACAGGTCATGGAACAAGCGCATGAGGCCGGTCTGGACGGTTTTCTCGATAAACCGATCAATCTGGCCCTGTTGCACGATACCATCGTCGCCGCCTTGAACCGTTTCGGGACGGGGGGGCTGGCCACCGGTACCGGGTTGGGGGATGAACCGTCGCTGGAACCGATTCGGGGCGCTCACGTTCTCCTGGTCGAGGACAATGAGATCAATCAACTGGTGGCCCGGGAAATCCTGGAATCCGGGGGGCTGCGGGTGACGGTCGCCGGTGATGGCGCCGCCGCCGTGGCCGCCGTGGCCGCGGCCAACCCGTCGTTCGATGCCATTTTGATGGATATTCAAATGCCGCTCATGGATGGTTACCAGGCCACGGCGGAAATTCGCGCGATGCCGGCCGGTCGTCGTTTGCCGATCATCGCCATGACCGCCCACGCCATGATCGGGGACCGGGAAAAAAGTTTGCGCGCCGGCATGAGCGATCATGTCAATAAACCGGTCAATGTCCATCAGCTCCACAGCTGTCTGTTGCGTTGGATCGAACCCGGCCGGCGGGAGGTGGGGCCGCTTCCGGCGCAAGAGGGGCGGGAAGCCGGCTCGGATGGGGATCTTCTGCCGGATATCCTGCCAGGCATTGACTTGGCGGGAGGGTTGAAGAGAATTAACGGCAATAAAGTTCTCTTCGCGCGCCTGCTGGCCGATTTTCATGATCGGAACCGGACCATGGTCGATGATTTGAAAACGGCCATCTCCCGGGGGGCGTTTGAGGAGGCCCGGAAATTGTTGCATACCATCGGTGGCACGTCGGGGAACATATCGGCGAACGATCTCCATGCCGCCGCCAACGATCTGCGGCTGGCCATTCGCGATGAAGATCGTCCGGCGATGGATCGGGAACTGGTACGCTTTGAAGGGGCGTTGCGGATCGTCCTGGAGTCGGGGCGGGTGTTTGCGGAAAGGAGCGGGATCGGATCGCGGTCGGAGGGGTGAGGGGGGATCGGCCAACGACATCAACCCGGGTAAATGGACCCATCATGAAAATATTGATCGTCGATGATGAATTCATCAATCGTGAGGTGTTGAAGGCCATATTGGAACCATATGGGTCGTGCATCCTGGCGGAAAACGGCGAGGAGGCGGTAACCCTGTTCAAAGAGGCCCTGGCCGCCGATTCCCCGTTCGAGTTGGTGTTGCTGGATATCCTCATGCCGATCATGGATGGCCAGGAGGCCCTGAAAAAAATGCGCAAGACCGAAACGCTCTACCACAAAATGTCGCTGGATGAAAAAAAACCGGCGTTTATATTGATGGTCACCACGGTCGAGGATTTGCGGCAACTCACCGAGGCGTTCATCGAAGGGCGTTGCAACGGTTATCTGAACAAACCGATCGACGCCGAAGAGTTGATCGGCCGGCTGAAAAAACACCAGGTGATCGTTTGATGGTTGAACGGGCGGCACGGCGGTTGCCGTCGAAACCCGGTTTGGTTATTTGAAGAAAGGCGTGACATGAACGACACCGGCGGTCGGCAGCGGGTATTGATCGTGGATGATGAGCCGATCAACCTGGCGGTGTTGAAGGAAATTCTTCAGCCCCGCTATGAGATCCTGTCCACCGACAACGGGTTGGAAGCGTTGAAGCTGGCCCGGGCGGAACGGCCGGATATCGTGTTGTTGGATGTGATGATGCCGGGCCTGGATGGTCATGAGGTGTGTGTGCGTTTGAAGGATGATCCGCAAACCGCCGACATTCCGGTCATATTCATCACCAGCATGACCGAGGAGCGGGAGGAGACCGCCGGGCTGGCCCTGGGGGCGGTGGACTATATTATTAAACCGGTCAATGCCGAAATCGTGCGGTTGCGGGTCAAAAACCAGTTGGAACTCAAACGGCACCGCAACCATCTGGAGGAGATCGTCCGTCAGCGTACCCGCGAGTTGGCATTGGCCAAGGATGCCGCCGAGGCGGGGGATCGGGCCAAGAGTGAATTTTTGTCGATCATCAGCCATGAACTGCGCAGCCCGCTCAACCTGATCCTCGGTTATTCGAGTCTGATCAGCCAGGGGGGGGTGTCCGGGGCGTTGCGGGAAAACATCGACACCATTCATGGCGCCAGCCAGACCCTCCTGGAGTTGATCGATGAAATTCTCTCCTATGTGAAAATGGATGCCGGTGGGACGGAGGAGAGCCGGCAACCGTTTTCCCTGCGGCCGTTGTTGGCGGAGATGGCCGCTGACATCGCCGAACCGTTGCGGAAGAAGGGGTTGTTTTTTCAGGAACGGATCTCAGAAGGGGTTGCCGATGCCGTTTTGGGCAGTCCGCAACGGTTGAAGCATGTGTTGCGGCATCTGTTGGAAAATGCCATCAAGTTCACCGATGTCGGATCGATCACCCTCATCGTCGATCGGCCGGAGGCGGGGGGCGGCGAGGATTGGGTGCAATTTTCGGTTCAGGACACCGGCAAGGGCATTCCGGCCGATAAACATGAGACGATTTTTCACCATTTTACCCAGTTGGAACCGGCCCATACCCGCCATCAGGGGGGTCTCGGCCTGGGATTGACCTCCTGCAAACGTCATGTGGCGTTGATGGGCGGGCGCATCTGGTTGGAAAGCCGGGTCGGTGAAGGCAGCACCTTCCATTTTTCCGCCAGCCTGCCGGCCCAGGTGTGAGGCGCCGATGAGGGACGGATGGGGGTCATGATGGGGTCGTTCAGTGGCGTGCGGCGCATATTGATCATCAAGCTCAAACACATCGGCGATGTGTTGTTGAGCGTGCCGACGGTGGCGGCGGTCCGGGCCGCTTTTCCGGCGGCGGAAATTCACTATCTGCTCAATGCCGACTGTGCGCCGATGGTCGAAGGCCATCCGGCCCTGGCCGCGGTCATTCCCTTTCAGCGCCGCCGTGGCCGGCTCTATGAGATCAACCTGTTGTGGCGTTTGCGGCGCTGGCGTTTCGATATGGTGATCGATCTGTCCGGCGGCGGCGATCGCGGCGCCATCGCCGCTTTTTTCAGTGGCGCCCGCCATCGGTTGGGCAGCCTGCCGTCGAAAAAACGGGCCGTCCTGTTGCCGCGCTGGCTTTATAATCATCATTTCGCCCCGCCGAACCGGTGGTCCCATACGGTGATGCAGGATTTGGACAAGCTGCGTTCCGTCGGTCTGCCCATCGATGATCCGGCGATGACCCTGACCATCCCGGAACCGGCGCGAACGGCGGCCCGGCGCCGGTTGACCGCCCGGGGTGTTGACCCGGAAAAACCCTACTGTGTGGTCCACCCCCTGTCACGCTGGCAATTCAAATGTATCGACGACCGGGTGTTGGCCGCCGGCATCGATGCCCTGGCCGACCGGTTTTCGCAACCGGTGCTGGTGACCTGTGGACCGGGGAGCGGGGAGCGGGAAAAATTGCACAGGGTATTGGCGCTTTGTCGTTCCGAACCGGTGGCCTTCATCGGCGATCTCAGCCTGAAAGAGCTGGCGGCGGTATTGGCCGGCGCCCGTCTCTACCTGGGCGTCGATTCCGCCCCCAGCCACATGGCGGCGGCCCTGGCGGTGCCGAGCCTGGTGCTGTTCGGCCCCACCGGCGCCTATAACTGGGGACCCTGGTCCGACGGCCATGTCAACCTCTCCAACAACCCGGAACGGTCGCCCTATCCGAAAAAGAACGGCCGCCAACGTGCCGGCTCCCACACCGTTCTGCAGGCCGATTGGGAGTGTGTCCCCTGCGGCAAGGCCGGTTGTGACAATTCCAAGGTCAGCGATTGTTTGATGGATATTTCCAGCGACGCCATCCTGGCCGAGGTGGATGACCTGCTGGTCCGCACCCGGGAGGGGGCGGCGCCGGTCTGAAACAAACCGGTCCGGAACCATTATTTCGGGTCGGTTTTTTTCGCCAGTTTTCAATCAACGCCGACATCTTCCGGGTCTCTTCCGTCCAGCCCAGTTTTTCAGCGGCGGCAACGGCTTGATCGAGCACCGACCGGGCCTCCTGGTATTGACCGGTTTTTTCCAGCAGGTATCCATAGACGGAACCAATGGCGGCGATACCATCCGCTCGCCCCATTTTCAAGTTGATGGCAAAGGCTGAAGCCAAATCCGGTAAATTTTCCCGGGTTTGTTCCGGTGTCTGGTTACCCTGTATCAGGCGGATTTGGACCATATTGAAAAGGGTATGGGCGATACCTTCTTGATCCCCCAGTTTTTTAGAGACCGGCAGTACCTCCTCACGCCGAATGCGCATGGCCTCATCGAGTTGGCCTTTTTTGACGAGAATATCGGCGATTTTGCCCAGGGTGACGGCGCGAGAACGGACATCCCCCAGTTTTTCATAGACCGGCAGCACCTCCTGGCGCCGAATGCGCATGGCCTCATCGAGTTGGCCTTTTTTGACGAGAATATCGGCGATTTTGCCCAGGGTGACGGCGCGAGAACGGACATCCCCTAGTTTTTCATAGACCGGCAACTCTTCCTCACGTCGAATGCGCATGGCCTCATCGAGTTGGCCTTTTTTGGCGAGAATATCGGCGATTTGGCCCAGGGTGATGGCGCGTTCACGGACATCTCCCAGTTTTTCAAAGACCGGCAGCTCCTCCTGGCGCCGAATGCGCATGGCCTCATCGAGTTGGCCTTCGTTGACGAGAATATCGGCGATTTTGCCCAGGGTGATGGCGCGAGAACGGACATCCCCCAGTTTTTCAAAGACCGGCAGTACCTCCTCACGCCGAATGCGCATGGCCTCATCGAGTTGGCCTTTGTCTGTGAGAATATCGGCGA
>CAYFNE010000146.1:0-2198 GCA_964344355.1 uncultured Magnetococcales bacterium | reverse complement strand
CGAATGCGCATGGCCTCATCGAGTTGGCCTTTGTCTGTGAGAATATCGGCGATTTTGCCCAGGGTGACGGCGCGAGAACGGACATCCCCCAGTTTTTCATAGACCGGCAGCACCTCCTGGCGCCGAATGCGCATGGCCTCATCGAGTTGGCCTTTGTCTGTGAGAATATCGGCGATTTGGCCCAGGGTCAGGGCCTGCTCCTTTTTTTCTCCCAGGCGGCGGAAAACGGGCAGGGATTTTTCCCGGCAGATTTTCAAGGCCTCATCGGGTTCGCCTTGATAAAAACGAAGGCGGGCCATGTTTCTCCAGGCAACGGCCTGTTCCCGTTCATTGCCCAATTTTTGCAAACGGGGTAGCTGCTCATCGCGGAAAATGGTCAGGGCTTTATCCGGTTCTCCCCGTCTTTGATGAATATCCGTCAGCAAAACCAGGGACAGGGCATATTCCCGTTCATCGCCCAACCGTTCCAGGAGCGGCAACACCTCCTGCCGCATCAGGGTCAGGGCCTCATCCAGTTTACCGTCCTGGAACAGGGCGTCGGCGGTTCGGAAAAGTTCAACCGCCCGTTTTCGTTCGGCGGAAACCTCGGCAACGGTTGTCGGTGACGGCGCTTGGGGCGGGCCATCAATGGATTTGTCACGGGTGGGGATATCTTTTTTGGCGGGCGCCTCGCCGGATGTCAGTTGCGTGGCGGTCTCCCGGGCCAGGCGGGCGGCGTGGGGGTGGCTGCGGGTCAGGGTGGTGGCGGCGCCGTGGCCCGGTGGCGGTAATCGTTTGACCAACCGTTGCAGACGTTGACGGGTTTTTTTCGGCTCATTTTTCAGGAGGAAGGCCATCAAGGTTGAACGGGCGGCGGCGTCGATGGCCGCCAGGGCGGCCACCCCTTCGATACCGGGCCAGGAGGCCAGCTCCGAAAGGGGAATCGACTCACCGTTTTCCAACCGTTTCAGGTCCCGGGCCAGGCTTTTGGCGGCCCGGGCTGATTGCCGTAGGGAGCCGCTAAAAAAGGTTGCCGTTTCGATGGGCAGCTCTTGTGGCATGTCAATCGTTTTCCGGTAGGTTTGAAGTCGTCATCTCCAAAACTTTCAACATCATTGGCAAAATTTCGTAGACTTCATGGTTATGATAGCTCTGTAAGACCAGCTCATTGTCGAACATGGTACCGTGAATGGGATCGGAAACCGTTCCATCGATCTCCATGGTGGTCGTTCCCCGATTGGCATCAATGAGTCGTTTGATCTTGGGATAATGATCGATATATTGTGAGTAACGTTTAACGAATACGTCCAAATACCAGTCCACTCCTTGAGGCTCTTCCAGACTTTGATCTATGAAGGCCTCAAAGGATACCCGCAGATGCTGCAAAAAAATACCCGGTAAAAATTTGGCCAGTCTGGCCGCTTCGACCAGGGTTTCTTCGGTCAAAAAGCTCCAATCAGCGGTTTCTTCCTCGCCAAAACAGCGAATATGGGCGCGATAGATCGCCGCCAACTCCGCTGTTTTCATGGGGTGGGTGATCAGGTCCAGGAGTTGGGCGAACTCCTTTTTCGAGTGCGCATAGAGGGAACGGGAGGTGACTAGCAAATCGATGGCGGCGAACTGGCTCAACTCCAAAATGGCATCCCCGAGCCGGGACCGTTCCAGACGGCTCTCCTGGCTGTTTTTAAACTCGTTTTCCAACAGATCGGCGTCATCGATCAGGATCAACAGGTGATCTAAGGCTCCCAACTCCCGCATAACATCGATGAGCGCCCCACAATAGTGGGCATATTGCAATGGTCCCGGTCTGCTGTAGGTGATGATGGTCTTGTCGGCTTTCTGGACGCTTTTTTTCCCTTTCAGGGCGATTTTTATCAGGTTGAAGGCGGAACTGCTGAAACCGGCTTGAAGGCTCTCCGTGGTGCTGGTGAGATAAGCACACGACACCTCTTTGACATTACCGGCGAAGCTGGAAATTTTTTCTCCGAATTCCTGGCCCAAATCATAGAGATTTTCATCGGCGGTGCGGGTCAATGCACCCCGGTCGAGATTCATGCGAAACAGTTGCCAACACTCCTCGAACAGACGTTGCATCACCTCGACTGCCTCCAGACGTTCTCGGGCATGAACCGTCAACTGAAAATGGTTCGGTTGGTCTGGAAACACCGTAAGCGATTGGCAAACCCCAGGCTCCCGCGTCAGAATTTTTTCTGCCATGC
>CAYFNE010000145.1:0-10658 GCA_964344355.1 uncultured Magnetococcales bacterium | reverse complement strand
GATTTGACGTTAAATTCGAACGTCGAGTGTCTCATTTTCATTGACACATTCCGAAGCGCCAGTCGTTGTTCGCGTCAAAACCACCGCTGAAGCCTCGGCTGATGTGATGGAAAAAGTTTGGTTCATTGTCGTCGATATCGCAGCCGGTATCTTCCTTGTAGCAGCAGTTATCCTGCGAATGGAGATCCTGGTTTTCCACCTCATCATTGGATGTGTTGATGGTCGTTCTGACGGTATCTTTCGTACCGTCATTATCCAAATCCTCTTCGAATGCTTCTTTCCCACCGGACCAGACCACGGCTACGAGATCACTGCCGGCATTGCCGGCCCGTTCTGTGGGAGTCCCTGAACAGATCATGTCATAAAAGGCCTCTCCGTCCTTATCATTGTCGTACCATGCTTGAATATTACCACTGGTGCAGGAAGAGAATGAGGAGGAGGAGGCTGGTGTCGTAGCTGGTGTGGCGTCACAATTTGTTTTTTCAGAATCTGTTCGCGAATAGGTTTTTTCTGCAACAGTCCAGTTTTCATCATTATCAGCGAAAATGGCCGAGACCCTATAACTAAATCTTCGATTCCAGGCATCAACGCCTACGACTCCGAGATCGGCATTCGGCAGGAAGCCGACAGAAGTTCCAAAATCTGCGTCGGTGGGGATGGCTGTTGTTTCAGGATCCCAGGCGTTCGTATCGAATGTACCTCCGCTCTGATAGGTTCCCTCCAGATCCGTACAAACTCCGGTTGCTTCCCGATTTTCTGTGCCGTCGCCATCGATATCGGCACAGGGTAGGCGACCGTAGGTAAGGAGAAAACCATAAAGGGCCTCTTCGATATCGGCTAACCGTTTGTCCGTTTGGGATATGTTGGCATTTTGCATCATCTGTGCCATGGAGACCAATCCGCCACCGAGCAACAAGCCGATGATGACCAGAACGACGGCGATTTCAACCAGCGAAAAGCCGGAACAGTATCGTTGATCTTTGTTTTTGTTCATGGTTCGTTTCCCATCTTCGTTCAAGCAGCCCGAGGAATGGTCCTAATTGCAGGTGGAGTCATCAGTGACGCAGACAACGGAATCGTTGAACGGGTCGCCGGCCGGCGAAGCGCTGCTACCCAGTTCCAGGTCGGGGGAAATCATATCCTGGACGTTTCCACCTTCCAAATAGTTGCCGACCGTATTGGGCTGGGCGGCGCGGTCTTGGCCGTCCAGTTCCTGATCGCCCAGGATCACCAGGGCTTGGAAGCCATTGTCACTGTCTTCACAGACGCCGATATCGTTGTATTCATAGCACAGGGTCAGACAGCCATTTTCTCCGTAACGGGTGCAAAGACCGCTGTTTGCCGATGCCGGCGCATCGCCGCCGCCACCAGCGGTCCAACCTGGGGCGGTTTGGAAAAAAATCAATTCTTTCCAATCGTTCCAGGTATCATACAGGGCGTGACTGGCATTGATGAAACAGGTTGATGGCCAGTAGGTGTCCAGATCGGCATCGTAGGAATCGAACAGATATTGCCATTGGGCCGTGCCATCTTCGACCAGGCCGGTCACATCCGTACTCCAGGTGGGTTCGTTGGTGCTGGATGTACCGGATTTGATGTTTCTGTAGTATCGCTCTTTGTCAACTGTGGGTGTCGTCAGATCGCCCACAGCGTAACTGGTTTCCGGGGTCCACGTGGATACGGGCGCGCCCATATCCTCCCAAATAACCGTTCCATCGGTTACCTGCGAGCGGTCGGTTGGCCAGGATGGTTCCGACGAGTTTGAGGCCCCCTCCCCGACGCAACGGTAATAGTGGCCGTTTACGGTTGTCGGGGTGACGAAATCGCCGGTGAAATAGCTGGTGGCGGCCGACCAACCGGTCGAACCCATATCCTCCCAGATCACGTCGTTGTCGGTTACCTGGGCACGGTCGGTTGGCCATGTGGGTTCCGATGAATCGGAAGTACCCCCGGAAATACAGCGGTAATAGCGGCCGTTTGCGGTCGCCGGGTAGACCAGGGCGCCGACGGAATAGGGCGTGGATGCCGTCCAGGTGGACGGTGTTGCCATCGGAGGCGTTTCACAATAATTGCCGCAACGGTTGATCACCTTCAAGGCAGTGCTGCATTCGGCGACGGTGGTATCGACGTCCACCACCGAAATCTGGTCGAATCGTTCTCTGTTGTTATTGTTGGTCGTTGCCGTGGCATCGGTGAGCAGGCTGATGTACAGGGTGGAGGCGTTGGCGGTGAAGGTAGCGACATAATGCGTCCAGTTGGTGATGGAATTCGCCAGTTCCCCGGAGTCGTAGTGGTCGCCCATGGCTGTATTATTGATATTGAGTCCCATGTCCTTCCAGACGGTCGTCCCGTCGTTGACTGTGGAACCATCTATGGGCCAGGAGGAGGGTTCGGAAGTGTCCGAGGTACCAGTTGTGGTGCATTCGTAATAGTGTCCGTTGGCGGTGGTGGGAATGACGAGATCACCAGCGGCATAGCTCTTGGAGGCGCTCCAGGTGCTGGCTCCCATATCCAGCCATTCAACCCCCCCCTCCCACTTCAACGACACTGGAACCATCGGTGGGCCAGGTGGGTTCGGATGCATCCGATGTTCCGGCGGAGATGCATTTATAATAGTGTCCGTTGGCTATGGTCGGAGTGACGATATCGCCGACGGCATAACCCGTTGAGGCCAGCCAGTCGAATTTCAGAGGCATGGTGATGTCATGTGAGGTTCCAACCATGACCCGGCCCACGGAATCATCGCTCCAGTTTCGATAATAGAAGCTGATCTGGTAGGTGTTGCCGGTCGTTACGGACAACGGCTGGTAGGCGATTCCAATACCACCATCCGTTTTGTTTTGGACGACCAGGTAATTGTCCACCATATCCGTGGACCGGTTGCTGCTGTCGAGTTCCGTGTCATCGAAATCGTCGTTGGTGGTGTTGTAGAGCCAGACCGACTCATCGTTGTCATCGAAGTCCCCGTTGGATACGAGATTGCAGCCTGCGGATGGCTGTGGAGAGTAGACGAGAATGTTGTATGCGAGTTCTTCCAGTGAAGTGTGGTCATAGTCAATGGAGCCGGGATCGCTGATGTTGATCTCCTCCGATGATGACAGATCGCAGCTTTTTCCATATTCGTAGATACCGCTCTGGACGGGCAGTTTTTTTCGGCAATCCGCATAGCGGAGCAGATTGTCCCGGCAGGTTCCGTCACTGGCATATTCTAGGAAAGAATCGCAGCCAGCGGAGGTGAGGTAGGTTTGATAGATGGTTATTTCGTCGGCAAAATCGCCATCGTTATCACTGTCTTCACAGACCGGGTCCGGTCCGTTGTCATGGGCGATATTATTGAGCAGGGATTCTGGAAACCGACCGAAGACGGCCCCGCAAGTGGCGGTGAACGGGGGTTCATCTGTCGATACGCCCGGCTGGGCCGCCCAGGGGTATTTTCCATTGCTCTCAGCTGCATAATTCTCCAGGCAGGAGGTGGCTTCCTGGAGAATGATCGGTTCTACGATCGCCATGATTTCGCTGGCGCTGATGGTTTCCAGGCGGTCATTTGTCACATTCGGGTTGGTACCGTCAACGAACTGGTAAAAACCATCGGTTCCATAAGTGTGGGGATCTTCCTGATCGGCGTTTTCCCCTTCGAGATATTGAGCCACCTTGTCGGCATGGGAGAGCACACTATCAGCATATAAATCTTGAAGGTCTCCCCGGTTTTGGGACTGGATGGGATTGCCCGGGGCCAGGACCACTGCCACGAGATCGGATTCACTGGCGGTCATCAATTCTCCGATTGAGTCGCTGTTGATGGGGGTGCTGGAGCCGGTTTGATGGGAGCTGGATACGCCATACCAGAGTGGTTGTCCGCAGGCATCGCTCAGTTGCAGGGAGCCCAGGGATTTATAGGGATACCAGCCGAGCCAGTGATCGCATGTATAGCTGTTCGTTTCAGCGGTGCCCCCGACTTCTACACCGTCGCCATCATAATCGCTGAATCCGTCTCCATCCATGTCGGGACAGGGGAGTTCTCCGAGGCGCAACGTCGGGGCGGAAACGCCGTTGTCTACGAGTCGTTGCAGTTCGGCCTGTGGCAGGGAACCGGAATTGCTGTAGGTGGTGACATAATCGGTGATGGCCTGTTTGCCATCGGCAATGGCCGAAAGGGTCTTTGAGTTGAGTTCACATCGTATGCTGAATGAGGAGGTGGGGATGTAAGCTTTGGCCAGGGCGATAATGCCAGCGAAGACCAGGAGAAACATCAAGATCAAGGCCGCTGCTCCGCGTTCCCGGATCCGGGACAAGGCTGTATCTGCTCTGTTGGTGGATTGCCGGTTATCGTCCATTCGTTGGATCCATGTGTTCATGCCAATTCCACTTCACCGTGAATTCTCCAATCCATTGATTCCAATTCTATGGGAAATTGGCCGAAAATGGAAGAAAATCCAGTAACTTTATCGGTCATTGGAGATCGGAACCTTCTCGTTGAGCGGGACGATGCAGGGGTGGGGCGCACGTAGGGAGCGGGGGGCGGAGTGGCATCGTCATATGAATGGACATTGAATGACTATGTTGATACTCTCACTTTCAAAGCTATTATTTCCAGTTTCTTTCATGCCTGTTGCCGGCAAGGTGGTGGCCTCGGATGCCTCGGTCGATCTGGACGCCATTCCCCTGTTCGCGGTGGCCCTGTGATCGAGATGGGTATGGTACTCCCCAAAATTCAGAACAGCGGTGTAAGCTCTAATTCACATCAAAAAAGGAGAGAATTATGAGCGTGAAACGAAAGCAGTACAAACCAGAACTCAAGGCCACGGTGGCTCTTGCCGCGATTCGTGGAGACGAGACCACGACCCATCTCTTCCCAGTGGCTTTTATTGATTTTTTTCTGTTGTTTTGATTGGGCTGGTTTCTTGAAAATTAACGCTTGGCCGCGGATGATTGGAACGGTGATCGAAGCTTGATATGGGTATGACTCGATGACCCGGAAAACGAAGCTCATTGAGGCTATCCGGTCCAACCCGAAAGCGGTTCGGTTCGACGATGCCTGTAAGGTGGCAGAGTGGTTGGATTTCAAACGAGCCGGAGGCAAAGGCGCGCACGTGGCATATGTGCGGAAAGGAGAACCGGTGATCTTGAATTTCCAAAGCCGTAATGGTGTTGTTCCGCCGTATCAAGCCCGGCAATTGATTCGAATGATGGATAAGTATGGAGCATGACCATGTTCAGGTATCCGATTGAAATTTATTGGAGCGATGAAGACGAAGGGTTCATTGCCATTGTCCGGGACCTGCCTGGATGTTGTGCGTGGGGAGAAACCGAGGCAAAAGCCATTGAGGAACTGCACGATGCCGCGGATGCCTGGATGGAAGCGGCGCGTGCAACTGGAAGAACGATCCCGGAACCATCCATTCCAAAATGGAATTTCGGTTCAGGTCCTTCCCGCAATCAGGTGGTTTCTGCGGTATGACGATGAACTTTCAAGTTCTTCGTCCTGTCATCACCATCGCCGGGGTCAGTATCCCGGGTGGCAAGGCAATTGGTTGATTGAAAGGGAGTTGAAGAGTGGAAACCAATCTCACTGTTTTCGATACCCACGCCTTCGTCAAACGGTTGATCACCGTCGGCTTCACCGAAGAGCAGGCCGAGGTGTTCGCCGACGAACAAGGCAAGCTGATCGAACAGCGTTTGGCCACCAAGCAGGATATCCTGGCATTGAATCGGGATATGAAGGACGGTGAAAACAATCTGAAGCGCGACATGAAAGAGCTGGAAGCCAGCCTGAAGCGCGACATGAAAGGGCTGGAAGCCAGCCTGAAGCGCGACATGGAAGAGCTGGATGCCAATTTGCATCGGGATATGAAGGAATTGGAAACCAAGCTGCATCGGGATCTGAAAGAGCTGGATGCCAATCTGCATCGGGATATGAAAGAGCTTGAAATACGGTTGACCCATGAGTTGACGTTACGTCTCGGGGGATTGATGATGGCGGGTATCGTCGTTGTCGTTACCTTGGTAAAAGTTCTTTGAAATCAAAATGAAAGCCATGCTTTCCGGCTGTGAGGATCATTTTTCGCCGAAACAAGTGGTAAAGATGGATGGTCGGTCCCGTAGGCAGTCAGGAACGGGATGGGTATGGGGTTTGTCTTACATGTTTGGGGTTGTGTAGCTTTGTTTGCCAAAAGGGAATATTATGGTCACGCTTACATTTGATACCTATGCCTTCATTAAACGGCTCAAAGAGTCTGGCGTGTCCGAAGAACAGGCTGAAGCCCATTCGGAAGCCTTGAAGCAGTTTCAACAGAGCAGTTTGGATGAACTGGCCACCAAAAAGGATTTGGCCGATGTCAAAACCGGCTTGGCTGAAGTCAAGACCGATTTGGCCGTTCTCAAAGGGGAGTTGAATATCGTCAAGCTCATGCTCGGTATCCTCCTGGGGGGCATGGTCTCCCTGCTGGTCAAGGCGTTCGGTTGATCGTTCCCGATTGGATGGAATAAATGGATACCAATTTCACCATTTTCGATACCCACGCCTTCGTCAAACGGTTGATCACCGTCGGCTTCACCGAAGAGCAGGCCGAGGTGTTCGCTGAAACGCAAAGCGGGCTGATCGAACAGCAGGTGGCGGTCAAGCGGGATATTTTGGCATTGAAACGGGATATGCAGGGCAGTGGTAACGGTTTGAGTCGGGATATGAAGGAAATTGAGGCCAATCTCAGATGTGGCATGAAGGAACTGGGAGCCAATCTGACCCAGGGGTTGAAAGAGTTGGAAATGCGTCTGCTCCATCATTTAACCTGGCGTCTCGGGGGGATCATGGTGGCGGGAATCGCCATTGCTGCCATATTGGCCAAAAAACTCTGATTAAAAAATGATCATGTTGAAAAGTGACTTTCGCCCCATCCTCACCATCGCCGCCGTCACCGCCCTGGAGGGGTATCGGACCAAACTGTTGTGGCTGGTGGCCGGGGTGTTGTTGGTCGGGGTGGCCCTGGCCGGTTTCGGGGGGACCCTGGCGGTGACCGAGGGCGATCAGATACAGAGCGCCATGTTGGGCGCCTGGCTGCGCCTGTCGGCGGTGTTGGTCACCACCCTGTTCGTGTTGAACGGTCAGGTGCGGGAGTTCAACGACAAAGGGTTGGAGCTGGTGCTGTCGTTGCCGATTCCCCGGGCCAGTTATTATTTCGGCAAACTGACCGGTTATATCTTTTCCATCCTGCCGATGGTGGCGCTGTTCACGGTCACTCTGCTGTTTTACGCCCCGGCGGCGCAGGTGGGGTTGTGGGGATTTTCCCTGCTGATGGAGTTGATCCTCATCGTCGCCCTGAGCCTGCTCTGCCTGTTCACCTTCAATCAGGTGCCGCCGGCCTTCAGCATGGTGTTGGCGGTGTATCTGCTGGCCCGCAGCATCACCAGCCTGCAACTGGTGGGTCATGGGCCGATCATGCCCGGTTATGCCACCTACATGGTGGTGATGAACGGCTTGGTCGACGGCATCGCCTATCTCCTGCCGGGGCTGGACCGGTTCACCCGCACCGAATGGTTGGTCTACGGCGGGGGCGGCTGGGCCGATGCCGGGTTCGTCGCCGGCCAGGGGCTGGTCTACCTGGTTTTTCTTTCCGGGGCGTCGTTGATCGATCTCTATCGGAAAAATTTTTGATCCATGCGCCTGATCACCCCCAAGGATGCCTATCGACCCCTTGGCGCCGTTCCCGGTTGGATTTACCTGCTGGCGGTGGCCGCCCTGGTGCTGCAACTCGGCTGGCATGATCTGCAACTCCGGCCGCGGGCCCGGGCCGAAGATTTGCCGCCGGCCCCGACCCTGCGCGGTTTGCGCCTGGTCGGTCTCGGCGAGGAGATCGCCCTGGCCAAGGGGATGATGCTCTGGTTGCAGGCCTTCGATTATCAATCCGGTATCAGCATCTCCTTCCAGGACCTGGACCCGGAGCGGTTGAAACCCTGGTTGGCGCGCATGCTGGAGCTGGACCCCCGGGGCCAGTACCCCCTGCTGGCCGCCAGCCGTTTTTATGCCGATATTCCGGTTGAAAACAGCCAGCGGCAACTGTCGGAATTCGTCTATGAACAGTTTTTGCACGATCCCAACCGCCGTTGGCCCTGGCTGGGTCATGTCGCCATCATCGCCAAACACAAGTTGAAAGACATGGATTTGGCCCTGAAATATGCCCGGGCCATGGCCAAACGGGCCACCGGCCCCACCGTTCCCGGTTGGGCCCGGCAGATGGAGTTCGTGATACTGGAGGAGATGGGCGAGCTGGAGGCGGCGCGCATCTACATCGGCGGACTGCTGGCCAGCGGTCAGGTGACCCACCCCAAGGAGATCCATTTTCTCAACAAACGCCTGGAAAAACTGGAGCGCGGGGAGTTGGAGCCCAAACCGGCGTTATGAGCGCCGGCGAACCGGTCGTGGCCGCCGACCGACCCCTCATCACCACCACCGGTCTGGTCGAAATCATGCTGCTGCTGTTGATCCTGGTCTTCGGCTGGTTGCTCCGCCTGGAGGACCTGCGTCCCTGGCAGCGCATCGATGATCTAACCTTCCACAAGGGGGAACCGTTGCTGCTCGGCCTGGATGGTTACGGCTATCTGGATGAAGCGCGCGGTCTGCTGGAAAATCCGCAAAAATTCGCGGCCAAACCCTGGTATCGTCAACAACCCATCTCGATCCTGGCCGCCTCGGTGACGGCGAAAACCGGTCTCTCCCTGCGCTGGACCGCCGCCCTGATCGGGACGGTCCTGGGCCCGCTCCTGGTCCTGCCGCTCTACCTGCTCGGTCGCCATTTCGGGGGGCCGTTCATGGGCTTGCCGCCGGCCCTGCTGGGGGTGGCGGCGCCCTATTATGTGCAGCGCAGCCGGCTGGGCTGGTTCGATACCGACCTGCTCAACGTCACCTTGCTGTTGGCGTTGGCCTGGTGTTTCATCCGTTTCGCCACCGTCCGCGAGCGCAAGGGTTGGGGCCATCCGCTCGCGGCCTTGTTCCTGTTCGGCCTGTTTCTCTGGTGGTGGCAGAATGCCGTCATCGAGATCACCGCCGTTTTCCTGTTTTTCTGGGGGGTGGCCGGCTATCACGCCGGTCTTTTCAAGGCACGGGCGTTTTGGCTTTATGCGGGGATCCCGGTGTTGGCGATACTGCTGTTCACCCTGTGGCGGGGCGAGGTTTTTTCCCAGGTTTTTCATCTGTTCGCGGATCGGTTGGTTTTTTTTCTCGACGTTCAGGGCAGCGCCGTTCCCGACGAGGCGGTCACCATCAACGAACTCAACCGGCCCGATTTCGCCAAGGTGGTCGCCGCCACCACCGGTCAGCTGTTTTTTCTCCTCACCGCCCTGGCCGGCCTGTTCGTTTTCGCCTGGCAACGGCCGCGGCAGGCGATGCTGCTGACGCCGGTCTGGATGATCGCCCTGTGGGGGGTGGCGGTCGCCCAGCGGTTCCTGATTTTTACCGGCCCGGTATTGGCCCTGGGCAACGGGTTCCTGGTCACGGTCCTTTGGCAACGGTGGGGGGCGCGGTATCCGCGCCGGTTGTCGGCCGGCCTGCTGCTGTTCGTCCTCGGGGCGGCGGTATCCGCCACCCTGCCCAATTTGAATATCGTTCATATACCCAAGGTCGCCACCCCATCGGTGATCGCCGGACTGGAGACGATCACCGGGGTGACGCCCGCCAACGCCCGGATTTGGACCGCCTGGTCCTACGGCTACCCGCTGCGTTATTGGGCGCGGCGGGCGGCGGTGGGACCGCGCGCCGCCGTGGTTTGGGGGGAACACGAGGTATACAAGGGGTTGCCCCTGGCCTCCGGTAATCCGCGGCTGGCGGCCAACTTCATGCGTTTTTATGCCACCTTCGGTTTTCCCGGCATGGCCCGGGTGCAGTCGGCGCTGGGGGGGGATCGTCAACGGGCCCGGAAGCTGGTGGAACGGATCATGGCCGCCGGGCCGCACGCCGCCCACCCCATCGTCGCCGGGGCCGGTTTGCAACCGGTGGCCTGGTTGACCGGTGTCGAACGGTGGCTGGCGTTCTTTTTTCCCGCCGGTTCCGAACCGCTCTATCTTTTCCTGCCGACCAAGGAACATGTGCCCGGCATGTGGTGGTACCGTCTCGGCACCTGGGATTTTGATACCGGGCGGGGAAAGGAGCCTGGATTTTTTTGGGTCACGGACCTGCACCGTCAGGGGGCGCACCTCACCGCCGGCGACATGGAGCTGGATGTTTCCACCGGCATCGCCCGTTCCAGTCATGGCCCGGCGCCCATTCAACTGCGTCATCTGCTGCTGGTTCAACGGGGAGGGGTCCGCCATCATCGTTATGAACGGTCGGAAAGCGGGGTGACCGGCATCCATTACCAACCGCTGGCCACCGGGGCCATTCTCGGTCCCGGGCTGGCCAACTCGGTGTATGGGCGTCTTTTTTTCTTCGGGCGTTCCCCGTCCCGGCATTTTCGACGCGTGACCGGTGGTGTGCTGGATCATCAACTGTGGCGGGTTTGGCCGGATCCTTCCTATCGCTGATCGAAATACCTCGTGGTGTTGGCATCGTGCGGCCATGATGCCTGAAAAATCAATTGACTGATCACATCGAAGTGGATCGTTCGTGTCACGGTTGTAACCCGACTTTGACACCTCCTAGACACATTGCCCATGAAAGTTGCGCAAAAACA
>CAYFNE010000144.1:0-10811 GCA_964344355.1 uncultured Magnetococcales bacterium | reverse complement strand
ATTCTGGAAGTTTTTCAGGTTGTTTTAGCCTGAGGCAACCGGATACCCATGTCTGATGATATTGCAGCAGACGTTCATACAGAGGGCGGGACGTTTCATACAACCGTGTTCGATCGTTGGCGAGAAACAGGTTCTGGAGAGCTTCGATCGAAGAGATCACTTCCAAAAAGGTCGTGATGGTCCGGGCTTCACTGTTTTCCTGGTCGGAGACATACTGTTGAATGGTCCGGACAGTATTTTCATGGGCATTCCGGTCCTGTTTCCAGTACATCCACAACACGGAAAAAACGAAAACGGTGAGGAGCACCAGATAACCGGACAGCAACCATCGGAGTACCGGTTCCCTGATTTTCGTCGGTGCGTTTTTTTCGCTGGCAACGGTTGGTTTCATCTTCCGGGGACCCTGTGAACGTGAACGGTTGCGAGTCCATGGGTTCATTATGGCCGGTTTTCGCCGGGTGTTCATCGTTTTTCGGCCGGCCATTGCCTTTTTCCGTCCTGGCGGCCGGTTTTGAAAGGACGTTGAAGGGCGCCGGCTTTCGGGGCGTCACACCATGAAACGGGAGGCCAACCCTTCGAGATCCCGGGAGATGTCGGATATTTTTTCGGTCTGGTAGCTCACTTTGCTGCTGGCTTCGCCCATGCGGTTGGCGGCATCCTTCAAATTTTTCATGTCGGTGGTGACATCGTTCATGGATACCGACACATTCGATACCTTGCCCAGGATGGCATCATTGGCGTTGGCCACCTGGTTCAGGTCGGCTGAAAGGCCGTTCATCCGTTCCGAAACCTTGGCGATGTGATCATCGATCTCCTGGATGCTGCTGGAGATGGTATGGAGACGTTCGCTGTCCTTGCGGGTTTCCCGGGAGAACGACTCCAACCGTTCGGTCACTTGGTTGGAGTTGGTGTCCAGATTGTCCAGGGAGCGGGTGATGGCGCCGAACTTGGCTTCGAAACCATCCAGGGCCTGGAAAATGTTTTCGTTGGTGTCGTCGATGCTGCCCAGGCTGTTGACCATATCCTGGAAAAATTCCGCCACTTCGTTGGCGATCTGTTGTACCTCTCCGACCTTGGTGGAAATTTGCTGGGTGGCTTCGGCGGTCTGGTTGGCCAGTGCCTTGACCTCGTTGGCGACCACGGAAAAACCCTTGCCGGCCTCGCCGGCGCTGGCCGCCTCGATGGAGGCGTTGAGGGCCAACATGTTGGTCTGCCCGGCGATGCTGCCGATGGCCTTGACCACCTGATCGATATCCCGGGCGGCGACGGTCAGTTTATCGGTCACATCGCCCCGTTCCCGGGCCCGGTCGTTGGCCTGCCGGGTCTCTTCCTTGGCATTTTTTCCCAACTCGCTGAGGGTGGCGACGCTCTCCTGGAACTCTCCCAGCACCGTCGAAATGGATCCCCACTCCTGGTTGTTGTTTCTGGTGGCGTCCATGATGGTCTCGACGTTGCGGACGTTGTTGTCCAACTGTGTGACCATCTCCCGGGCGTTGTTCAACAGTTCCCGGGTGGTGGCGTGGATGGATTCGGCCTTTTGATCGATCTCCCTGATCATCTCCGAGGAGTTGTGCAGATTGAGGCTCATCTCTTCCACCGAGGCATCGACCGAGCGCATGTTTTCGTTGACCGTCGAGGCGGAGCCGGCGGTCTGGTCCGACAGGTTTTTTACCGTATCGATGTCGGTGAACATGGAGGAGGAGGCCTGGGACATGTCCGTGGAGGCGTCCTGCAGGGAGATGACCATGTCCACCATCTGCCGGACGACGAAATAGAGGTTGGCGTGCATCTCGGTAAATTTTTCGGTGATGAAGTCCAACTCCTGGAAGACCGAGGAGACCTTGGAGGAACCCTTGAGATCCAGTTCGCCGACCTTCTCCGTGGCCAGGGCCAGTTCATTGATGGGCCGGGTGACCAGGCGACTCAACATCATGGTGATCAAACCCACCGCCAGGGCCAGGAACAGGGCCAGACCGATGCCCCGATACAGCTGTTGTTTGACATGTTGAAGAAAATCATCTTCCGGCACCACCACGCCGACGATCCAGGGCAGGGCATATTCGGAGTCGAGGGAGCGGAAAAATCCATAATATCGGGATCCTTCGACGGAGTATGTGAATAACTTTTCACCTGCCAGGTCCATCTCCTCGCCGCTCCCGAGTCCCATGGCTTCCCGGGCGGCCTTGAAAGAGGCCGTTATGGCGGTATCCTCCAGTTCCTGGATGGGCATGCGTTCAATTTTACCGTTGCCGATGGAACGAACGGTCTGATTATAGTCGGCGGAGGCGACCATCAGACCATTGGTCTGGACGAGGAAGGCGCGCCCATTTTCGGTGACGTGCTGTTCGGCGAGAAATTTGGAAATATCCTTGAGGACGATATCGACGCCGACCACACCGAGCAGGGTCTCCTCCTTTTTCACCGGTATGGAGGCGGTGATACCCACCTGGGTGTAAAATTTGTTCCGGTGGTAACCGGCCCAGGAGTAGACGTCGGTCCAGAACAGTCCCCCTTTTTTCACGGCGCCCTGGTACCAGGGGCGCAACCGGGGGTCGAAGGCGAAATAGGGGGCGGCTTCCTGGCGGGTGAACCGGCCACGCTCATCCTGGTAGTGCCAGATGGTTTTCAGGTAAGGGGCGATGCGCTTGGCGACGGCCTCCTTGTCCTCACGGGTCACCGTCGGCATGGTCATGGCTTCGCTGACCGCGCGGTGGCTTTCCGGGGTATCGACCAGTCGTTTCAGCAGGCGGGTTCGTATGGTGCCGTCGGTTTCATGCTTGTTCAACCAACTGTTGCCGTGATGGTCACCGACATAGAGCAGACTGAAATGGGGGTTGAGCATCAGTTGTGGACGGGTGATGCGATTGAACGGCTCCTTGTCCAGGGATTGGCCGTTGCCCAGGTCGAGGAGATCCCGGGTCAGTTTCACCGCTTGGGCGGCGGTGTTCATGAAGGTATTGGTGCTGACGGCGGTCTCCCGTCCCACCCGGGTCATGACCGACCGCGCCATCTCTTCGAAGGAGGGGGTGACGGCGAGATAGTTCAGGGTGACGATCAGCATTGATACGCCGACGACGACACCGAAAACGATCCACGGCAGGACCACCTGCAGGCGCACCATTTTTCTGGGGGAGTCCATTTTGTCCTTCTCTCCAAAAGATTTTTTTGGTCTCCGATTTTAGCCAGTTATGGATGCCGGGTCCAGTGGTTGGTCTTGAATCCGCCGGTGTCAAGTGGGAGAAACCGGTATTTTGTCAATTTCAGCAAAAAATGTCGTGGTTTGGTAAAATATTCCACACGATCGAGTTGAAGAGTCGGGGCGTTTCGGATAGGATGTTCCGTTGAAAATTGGCTTTTTCCAGGAAATTCTACTAAAACAAAGAGGTTCGTGTCTTCTGAACAGGAGGGGAACATGTTTCAAGATATGAAGGTTGGCAGCCGGATCGGGGTCGGATTCATCATTATTCTGGTGGTCATGTTGATCTCCTTCGGTTTGATCCATTCTGCCGTGCAGACCACCAAGGAAGCGGCAACGGTTGTTTCCAAGGAGTCGCTTCCTTTCGCCCTGGTGGCCAAGGACATGAAGGCCGAAATCATCGAAGTACAGCAATGGTTGACCGATGTGTCGGCCACCCATAATCCGGACGGTTTCGGCGATGCCGATGAAGCGGCGGAGCGGTTCAAGAACGGTGTGGGCCAATTTCGGGCCATGTTTCAGGAGGAGAATGCCGGCAGCGAGCTGCGGCAGTTGGAGGAACTGGAACGGTCCTTCGATACGTTGCATGAGACCGGTGCCAAAATGGCCAACGCCTACATGAAGGAGGGGATCAAGGCCGGCAATGTCATCATGGAGGCGTTCGACGGCGCTTCCACCGATCTGCAAAAACGGATGGAGTGGTTGATTCAGAGTCAGGTCGGTGAGGCCCGGGAAAAAGCCGGTGAAATCATTGCCAATACCGGTCGGATTGAGGAAGTGCTGTGGTTCTCCGGCATTTTGGCCATCGTCGCCAGCGTCCTGGTCGGTTTCCTGCTGGGAAGGAGCATCGCCGGGCCCCTGGTTCGGATTCAGGGCTTTTGTGAGGAGTTGGGCGAAGGCAACTTTTCCCGTCTTTGCGTGATCGACAAAAAAGATGAAGTGGGGGCCATGGCGAGAAGCCTGAATCGGGCGGTCGAAAAGCTCCAGGAGACCTTCAGGGATGTACAAAATGCGGCGGACTCGGTCTCTTCCGGGGGCAATGAGCTCTCCAATGCCGCCCAGACCATGTCCGAGGGGGCCAGCAACCAGGCCGCCTCCATCGAGCAGACTTCCAGCGCCATGGAGCAGATGGCGTCCAACATCTCCAACAATACCGACAACTCCCAGCAAACCCAGTCCATCGCTGAAAAGGCCGCCAAGGACGCCTCTGACGGGGGCACGGCGGTCACCGAGGCGGTGGGGGCGATGAAGGAGATCGCCGACAAGATCTCCATCATCGAGGAGATCGCCCGCCAGACCAACCTGCTGGCCCTCAATGCCGCCATCGAGGCGGCCCGGGCCGGCGAGCACGGCAAGGGGTTCGCGGTGGTGGCCGCCGAGGTGCGCAAGCTGGCCGAGCGCAGCCAGACCGCCGCCGGAGAGATCAGCCAACTCTCCGCCTCCAGCGTCGAAGTGGCGGAGCGGGCCGGGATCATCATGACCAAGCTGGTGCCGGATATTCAAAAGACCGCCGAACTGGTGCAGGAGATCGCCGCCGCCAGCCAGGAACAGAACCAGGGGACCGGCCAGATCAACCAGGCCCTGCAACAGTTGGATGGGGTGATCCAAAAAAATGCCGCCTCCTCCGAAGAGATGGCGGCGACCTCGGAAGAGCTCTCCTCACAGGCCGATATCCTCAAGTCGGCCGTCTCCTTTTTCAATACCGGTGATGCCGGTCGCGGCGGCGGGGGTGGCGCCCGACCGGCCCGCAAGGTCCGTCCAGACACCACCTCGGCGCCGGTCAGACGGGTTTCGGCACCAGCCGCCGCTCCGGCGCCAAAAGCCCTGCCGAGTCCCGCTTCCCGCGGAGGGGCCGATATCGATATGGGGGGGGATGAGGCGTTCGAGCAGTTCTAAAGGAGAGGATCCCCCCATCCGGGGTGATGAACGGATGGGGGGATCATTCCCGTTCCCGACCGGTGGCGCTAGGGGGTGGCGCTGGTGGCGCTAGGGGGTGGCGCTGGCGGCCGTTCCCTTCAGATACCGTTTGGCCTCGATGTTTTCCGGGTAGCGGCGCAACAGCCGCACATAGGCCTCCCGGGCCTTTTCCGGTTCGCCCAACCAGGCGCGGGCGCGGGCCAGATAGATCAGGGCGTCGGCATCGTCGGGATAGTGGGCCGACAGGTCCTGGGCATGTTTGGCCAGACTTCGCCAACTGCGCAATCCCTGCTCGGCCGCCAACAGCCGTTTATGGGCCGTGGGGTGCCAGGGGGAGCGGGCGATCAACCATTCGGCCTGGGCCTTGACTTCCAGCCAACGCCGCTGGGCCATCAACGGCAGGGTGATGCCGAGGCGGGCGGTAAAGGATTGGGGATTGATTTCCAGGGCGCGCTGATAGTTGCGGATGGCATCATGATGGTTGCCCTGGAGATAGTTGAGCCAGCCGAGTCGCAGCAGGGCGAAGGCGCGCTCTTCGCCCTGGGCGATCAACGACTCCATCACCCCCGCTGCCTGGGCATATTGGCCGTAGGTCTCCAGACGGTAGGATTTGGCCCACTCCCCGGGCCGGGCCTGGCCACTGCCCGGCAGCCACAGGGTTGCGGCGATGCAACCGGCCACCAGTAGCGGTCGCCGCCCATTGCCGGCCCGACTCCTCTTTTGTCTTTTCATGTCCTGTCTTTCCTCTTTCCCGGTCATCTCGGGACCCGTCGACCTGAACATGGCAGCCATTCCCGGTACATGATCCACTCGCCGACAAGTGTATAAAAAAAACGGCATGGGTTCAATTGCCGGTGGGGAAAGGGGGGCGGGGGGGCTCAGGGGCGGTCGATCGTGGTGGTGGTGTCGTTGTCACCGTCGGCCACCGGTTTGTCCCAGGCCGGGATGCCGTTGTCCGACAACAGGCCGGTGGCCCGGAGACGCATTTCCCAACGATGGTCGTCGAAGTGGATCTCCAGGCGGGTGCAACCATCCTCGGGGTCGATCTCGGCCAGACTGCGCAAATGCCACCATTTGCCCCGGCCCAGATGCAGACGGTGTTGGCCGTTTTGTTGCCAATGGCCTTTTTTTCCGTCGTTGCCATCGATCCAGTGCCGTCGATAGCGGCTGTCCAGGCCGCTTCCCAGGGGAAAACGGAGTTCGAACAGCAACCGCTGCCGCCAGTTCATGGGCAGCAGCTGCGCCGACGGCCGATCATTCCAGGTGGTCTGATGTTCGATCAGTGGGGTCAGGCCCAGGGCCAACAGCCAGAGGTCCAGGGGCGGGTCCGGCACGTCGTTGCGGTCGAAGAAGACCAACACGCCGGGATGTTCTTCGAAGATGACGGCGCCGCCGTTGGAACTGAGCAGACGGAACTGGCCGGTCAGGGTCAATTCCACCCGCATGTCCCAAACCTGGCGCGGGCCGTCGTCCTTGCGCAGCCGATAGCTCAAATGTCGTCCCACCGGCAGATGCAGGGCCTTGGCCAGCTTTTGGTCCGGCGGGGCGAGACGCAACAGGCTCTTTTCCCGGGGCCGGAGCACCAGATGAAACCAGGGGGGCTGTTCCGGACCATCGCGGCTGACGACACTGACCAGATGGAACGGCAGCGTGGGACCGCCCAGGACCGCATCCGCCTGCAGGTGCAGATGCAGATGCGGTTGTGGGGAGCGTCCGGAGTTGCCGCAGGCGGCGATGACCTGACCCGGGGTGACCCAACTCCCCTCCGCCACCTTGATGCTGTGTTGGCGCAGATGGGCCAACAGGACATGGAGACCGGATGGCAGGCGGATCAGGATGAAATTGCCCCAGTTTTCCCGGGTGTCCACTTCACCCGGCTCGTTGTCGGCCAGGGTGTCGTGGACCCGGACCACCTGGCCATGCACCGGTGAGGTGACCGGCAGGGCGAAACAGTGATAATCTTCCAGTTTTTTCCCGTCATCGACGAAACTGTTGCCATTTTCGGTGATGAAAAAATCCAGGGCGTGCTGCCAGGGGGGACGATGGGTGTGGCGCCCGTCGAACCCTTGATAGATTTGCCATTCGCCGAAGAAGGGCAACGACAGGGGGGTGCTGTCGATGTCACCGGTGCGCACCCGGGCCAGACGGTCCCGTTCATAGTTGATTTCCGGCGGACCGGGATTTTCCAGCAACAGGATCGGTTCGCCGACGGTGATCCGTTTGCGCAGGACCGTCAATACCAGCAGGGTGGTGAGCAGAAAGGGGAGGGCCATCACCGGCAACCCGTAGACCAGCATGACCGTTTGGGCGGCGCTGGTGATCAGGGCCGACATGGCGGCGGCGGCCATGGCCAGCAGAAAACTGCGCCAGCCCGGCACAATGAAGACGCCGCCGACGGCCATGGCGGTGAGGATGAAGTTGAAACCGGTCCAGACCACCAGTCCCGGATGGTTGATGCCGGACAAAAAGCTGAACAGGCCGTCGCCGACCGCGAAACCGGCCACCGCCAATATCGCCAGATAACGGGAGGTCCAGAGCACGCCGAGAAAAAAAATCAGCCCGGCGTGGGGGTGGGGGATGAAAAAGGTCGAGCCCATGGCGGTCAAAAAGGCGTCGAGCGGTTCCCAGAGGAAGGGATCCAGAGGCGCCATGGGCAACATGTAACGGCTGAGATTGCCATACCCCTTGGCGGCGAAACCGGTGGTGAGGGCCACGGCGACGAAGGGCAGGCTCAACACCGGCAGATGATCCAGGCGCCAGAGCAGATCGCGCAGGGCCACGGTGGCGAACACCGCCAGGGTGGCGCCGAGCACGATCAACAGCAGCAGATAGGCGTCCAGATGATAGGTGGCCCCCAGGGAGAGTCCCACCAGCAGGCTGTTGTAGATGTAAAGACCGGTGGAACTGTCCGGGAAACGGAACAGCCGGGCGACGAAATGGCCAATGACCGCCGCCAGGATGCCGGCCAGGGCGGTGTTGGTGAAGCGGAAGGTGGCGATGAAAAAGAGCAGACCGACGAAGGTGTGGCGGGCGAAAAAAATGGTGCCGTAGGCGCGCAACAGCTCGGTGACGATGGCGACGAGGGGCGCGGCGGCCCGGAAAAGGGGTCGCAGGCGGGTGAGGACCAGGTGGCGCAGGTCATCGGCATCGTCCGCTGCCGCCGTGGTCGGTTCACTCATCCCCATGTCGTGGTTCCCGATTCATGGTCCCGTCAAACCGGTTCACCACCGGGAAAGGGGTTGTGCAGATGGGCCGGCAGGCGCTCCTGGGCGATCACCGCTTGCAGATCCTCCGCCACCCGGATCACCTCATGGCGGCCATCCTCGGTGATGACCACCACGTTGGGCCGGTATTCGATGAACTGCAACCATTGGGTGTTGTTGTAGGCGCCAACGGGACTGAATATCAGGGAGTCCCCGGTCTTCAGGGGCGGCAGGGTGATTTTTTTGCGCATGACATCGATGTTCATGCACAGCGGACCGTAGAGGACCATCTCTTCCGGGTTGCCCTCCAGGGGTTGGGTGGGGCGGGCCTCATGATCATACCAGAAGGCGGTGAACATCAGGTTGACGCCGGCATCCAACACCACCCCCCGGCGGCCATCGGCCAACGGTTTGTTGGCCACCACCGTCGTCAACAACACCTCGGCGTCGTCCACCACCGCCCGACCGGTCTCCAGGATCAACGTCGGCCGGTCCAGGCCCCGGGTTTGCCGTTTGCGGGTGGCGGCGGTCAGGGTATCGCAGATGGCGTCGGCATATTGTTCCAGGGGGGGCGTCACCTGCTCCGGGGGCAGATAGGTCCCCTGCAGGGCGTTTTTCGAGGCGAAACCGCCACCGATGTCGATGGTTTCGATGATGGCGTCGGTGTGGTTTTCCACCGAGTCCATGAAGGCGGTCATGATCCGTACCTGCTGGGCATAGGCCCGGGGGTCGAGCACGAAGGTGCCGATGTGGCTGTGCAGGCCGGTCAGTTTCAGATGGCGGGAGGCGTCGATGCGACGCGCCACGTCCAGGGCCTCACCGCTTTCGATGTTGAATCCGAAACGGCTCCAGGGTTCGGTGTAGCCGGTGTCGAAGTTGAGGCGCATGGTGACGGCAACGGTTTTGTCCAGTTTCCGCCCCACCCGTTCGAGCATCTGCAACTCTTCGAGATGGTCGATGTGGATGCGCGCCCCCTCACTGGCGGCCCGGGTCAGGGCCTTCTCGCTCTTGTGGGGGCCGTTGAACAGGATGAATTTACCCGGCACCCCCAGGGCGCGGGCCTTTTCATATTCGAATTCGGACACCACCTCCGCCCAGGCCCCCTCCTGGTGCAATATGTTGCAGACCGCCCCCAGGTAGTTGGTCTTGTAGGACCAGGCCTGAATGACTTTCGGGTAGCGGTTGGCGAACAGCCGGTGAATGCGGCGGCAGTTTTGCCGCAACCGTTTTTCCGACAGCACGAACAGCGGTGAACCATAGGTGTCGAGCAACTCGGAAATGGCGACGCCGTCGATCTCCCGCACGTGCTGGGAGGCGCGGGCCTGTCCCATTTTGTTGAGAATGCCGCTGACATGGGCCTTGAAGATCGGTTTGATCCAGGTTTTTTTCGTCTCTGTCGTCGTCATGATTCGGTTTCGTCCTTATTCTGCCATCCCCCGGAGATGATCATGGATTCGAAGGCCTTCAAGGGAACGATCTCTTCCAGGGCGTGGCGGATGAACAGCACCCCGGCCCGTGGGGGGGGGAACTTCCGGTGGTTCCAGACCGGCGATCAAGGCCGCCAGGGCGGCTGGCAAATTGCGCCCGACACCGTGGGAAAGATGGATCCAGGCGGGAAAGCGGGGATTGATCTCCACCAGCAGATAGTCACCGTTGCGCCGCCGCATCACCTCGACCTCCAAGGGACCGGACCAACGCACCGTCTGGACGATGCCGTGGGCGATCTCCAGCAACCGTTCATCGATGATGCTCATGCCGGCCCAGGCCTTGCCCTTGTCGGTCAGGGCCCGCTTGGCCATCATCACCGGTGCCAGGAGGTGGCCCCTGCCATCGCCGATGGCGGTCAGGTTGATCTCCTCCATGTCGTCGATGCAACTTTGCACGACGATGGGCAACCCCCAACTGGCGGCGATGCGGTGAAAGGCGGCGATGCCGTGGGCCGGGGTCCGCACCACTTCGGCATCGTAGAACAGTCCCTTGACCACCAGGGGATAGGTCCACCCCTGCCGATGGCAGGTTTCGAAAAAACCGGCATGGGTGATGTTCTGCGAGCGGGGCGAGGCGATGCCGGCCATTTCCGCCAACTCCATCAGCCGGTCCTTGTTGCACATGCGCAGTTGATCGCGGTTGGGCAGCAGGGTGCGGATGCCCATCTCCGTCAACTCCGGACGGATACGGATGAAACTCATCAGTTCGGCATCGAGACAGGGGATCACCATGTCGAGCCGTTCCCGTTCCTGGATGTCCCGCAACCGTTCGATCAGCACCTCCTCGCCGGCGGAAGGGTAGGGGAGCAGATAACCGGCATCACAATAATCACCGAGATAGAGACCGGCATCCAGGGCGTCATAACCGAAACCCACCACCCGCGATTGAAAATGGCCGGTGGCCTTGAGACAACGGGCCACCGCCAACCCCGGTCCCGGATTGTCCGGTCGGGCGTTCAAACCGGTGACGCCGATGCGCAGGGGACGGCCGGTCAGCGGCGGGCTCAC
>CAYFNE010000143.1:0-10928 GCA_964344355.1 uncultured Magnetococcales bacterium | reverse complement strand
TTTGACTTTCTTGAGGCCATCACCAATCCAGCCCATCCTGAGCATAAAGAAAACCTGCAATGGGTGGGTGGTGGCTTCGACCCAGAAGAATTGGACCACCGTTCCATCGAGATGGGACTTGAAGGCATTGCCAGGCGGCGTCGCTCAGGCAAGAGAAAGAAACAACCCAAATAGAAATCACGCTGCCTCTTCAAGGCCAATCCCACGCTCGGTGGCCACGTCGGAAAAAGTTTTACCGCCGGAACCATCCAGATAAACGATCTTGCCGGTGGCCTGGATGAACCGCTTCACCGCCACGTCCACGTAAACCGGGCTGATTTCCATGGCATAGACCCGTCGGCCCGTGGCCTCGCCTGCCATGATCTGGCTGCCGCTACCGGAGAACGGCTCATAGCAAAGCCCACCGGGTTTTACATGTTGACGCATGGGATTGGCAAAACAGTCCAAAGGCTTGGGCGTCGGATGTTCGGGACGCTCGTCCCCCTCCAACCCGGCCATGTGCCAAACCGTGGAGAGATATTCCTCGCTCACCCGGGGTGGCTTGTTGCCCTTGATCCAGCCGAAAAAACACGGCTCGTGGCCCCAAAGATAGTGGGTGCGGGTCATCACCGCCCGAGTTTTGGACCAAATGATCTGCTGATGGACAAAAGCGCCAAACCGTTCCCAGATCGATTCCAACATCGCCTGCCGCTTTGAAGCATGCCAACAGTACCAGGCGGCATGGGAGTCGATGGCGTGGTCGATGGCGTTTTTGATGAACCCCTCGTAGAGCTCCGGACCCTGGCTGGAGTCGTCCCAGGTAACACCATAGGTAGCGGACCAATCCTTGTTGCCGTTGGTACCGCTGGAGTCGCCTTTGGCCGTTTTGGCCTTGCGGGCGCTGTTGGGCGGATGGTTGGTACCATCGTAATCCACCAGATATGGCGGATCTGTGGCGAACAGGGCGGCGCGCTCGCCGTTCATCAACCGGATCACATCGTCGGCCACCAGACTGCTGCCGCAAAGGAGGCGATGATCACCCAGGATCCAGAGATCCCCGGGCCGGGTCACCGGGGTGGTGGGCGGTTCCGGAATGGATGCCTCTTCCCCGGTCCCACCAGCCGTTTCGCCATCATCTTGCAGACCCTTGAGAAGCGTGTTCATCTCCTCATCGGAGAAACCGATCAGGTCCAGATCAAAATCGGCTTCATTCAAATCTCCCAACTCCAACCGCAGCAACTCTTCATCCCAGTCCGCCCAGTTGGCGGACTGGTTGGCCAGGATGCGGAACGCCTTGATCTGGGTCTCCGTGAGGTCATCGGCCAATACCACCGGGACCGTTTCCAGCTCCAACCGCCGCGCCGCCTTGAAACGCAGATGACCATCCACAATCGTGCCGTCGCTTTTGGCGACGATGGGAATGCGAAATCCAAACTCCTTGATCGCTCCCACCATGCGGTCCACCACATCATCATTTTTCCGTGGATTGCGCGCATACTCGACCAACCGATCAAGCGGCCATTGTTCCAGATGCAGGTCCATAAATCTCTTCCCTAGAAATTGTCAACCAAGGGACGGGTTGACAGGGAGATGGTTGACAAAACCGGTTGACAAAACGGTTGGTTGACAACGCTTGGTTGACACGAAAAAACCTGTTACTTCAATAGGGTGACCTGGTTTGTCAACCAGCGATTTGTCAACCAAGTTGCGGGCTCTGACGCTGGCGAAATGCCGCGGTCGCGAGGTCACCCGCTGGTTTTTTGCCCAGAAGGAACCAGGGATATAGGGGAAAATCCCCCGGGAATCGATTTTTCCGCCATCACCAATGGTCCCGAATGGGTCAGTGAATCGAATGGATTCTGGAACCGTTTTCCCTGCTCTTACTGGCGGGACTGTTTTCAAGCCGGGAAGCCAGTTCCATCCGTCGCTCCTCCGACAGAGCCGCCTTTTTCCGGCGGGGATTTTTCCCCTCACGGAAATCGAACAACGGACAAAGAGCATGGTCACAGCCGCTGCCGGTCCGGATCGTTCCTATGCAGTCGGCGCAAAAGGCTTTGATGGACTTCAAAGGGTTGGAACAGTTTTTTGCGTTCTCTTTGAGCCGTTCGATGGCATCCATCGTTTCATCTCCCAATTGATTTACCGCACCGACCCCAGCACCTCGTCCAACGCCTCGTCAAAGTTTTCCTGAAACCGCTCCTCCACCACGCCCTTCACCGTCTCCATAAAGCTGAACCGAGACTTCAGCCGAACCTGATCCGCAGACGGGTACATCCATTTCACCTTCCGGCCTATGCGGCCACCACGCCGCCAGACCTAATTTTCGCTAATTCGGAAAAATTGCATATTGACATCCCTTGCACCGGTAAATTACGTTAACGGCCCCTTGCACCCCCAATCCATCCTACCGGCTTGTCTCGGTATCTGTTTTGGATAAAAAAAAAGATGAACAACTTCAAAGTTAAGAAGGACCAGGCTGGATACAGTGTTTATCAAGATGACCAACCAATCGTTCAAGGCCTGTCTGCCTATGAGGCAATGGATATTGCCCGCCTCCTGAATGAAAAAAATCAACTCGCCGTCGCCAGCGCCTCGCGCAATGCATCATCAAAATTATCCCCGAACCGCGCCTCCACCACGCCCTTCACCGTCTCCATGAAGTCGAAACGGGGCTCCAAACGGACCTGATCAGCAAAGACATACATCAGCTTCACCTTCCGCCCCTTGCGACCACCACGCCGCCAGACCGCATGGGTCTGGGGATCATCATGAAACGGTGCGATGAAGTGACGAGGTTTCTTCAACAGTGCGCCTGGAAACCTCGAGGGCCGGGTCACCGATCGCGGAGATGGACGGGCGCCAACTGGAACGGCCAGTGCCTCACCGGAATGGGATCGTTTTATTCCGCCGGTCTCCTGCAAGGCCATGAAGTCATCCAAGACAGTGACCGCCGCCTCCAGATTATTTTTCCGTGCCGGTTTGATTCGGACCCCCTTGGCCACCCAACCAGTACGAACGGTGAAGCGTTCCGGAAGCTGTCGGCGCACCTCCTCCTGGGCATCTTGGGCGGTACGGGTGAGCGCCAGCGCCGCCGCATAGGAGATTTGTTTCGGGAGTTGGCGGACGGTCTGATTGAACCGGTCTTGTGCCTGTCTGGTATCGAGGTTACCGCTCATTTTTCCGGTCCATTCTGATAGGCAAGATAAACCGCCTTGACTGCCACCGCCGCATCACAGACCTGGACCAGCAGTTGCCGCAACCCCTGAATCGTCATCGCCTCCGATCCATCACGCATGGCCATCAACCGATCCATGATCACCTGCTGTGCCGATATCGCCAGGTCCAGTTTTTCCCGCAACCGCCGGCTCGACACACCATCACCAGTTACCCGGCCATTCCGGGGGAACGTCGTCCCCTCGGAGTGGCAGGTCAAATGTGGGAGAAATGCAGATCTTGTGGGCACTCTTGGCGGCCACGAACAGTGCGACCATCAGGACGAGACCCACGATTCCGACCAACAGCCAAATGGTTCTCTGGACTCCTGACCACTTGGTATGTTCGTTTTGGATCGTATCCATCATCCGACTCCATTGCCGTTATAACTGAATTGGGGCATTGCCAGGAGCATGTTGCCCATGACGAACAGAACGACGAATATGGCGGCGATGATCACGCCGGCTATGCGTTCAACCATCATCCGGCCTGGCTGGCGATCAACCCAACAACCGGCAACAGCGCCGTCATACTGATCAAGGTGGCTATGGAAACGAACAAGACAGCAATCACGGCGGTGATCGTCACCCCACCCGCCACTGCAAACGTGTTTCGAAAAAATGGCATCTTCAATTCATCCGTCGATCTGCGATTGAAAAACAAAACCCAACACCGCCAGCACCATGGTGACCACCCCACCGGCGATCATGCCGTTGATGGCCGCCCGTCGTTCCACCGTCCGTAACCGGTCATCCAGTTTGACCATCCATTTGAGTGTCTCTTTCCGCTGTTCCCGGATGGCCTGGACGGTTCCCTGTAGCTGGCCGATGCTTTCCCGGATCTGACCCAGATTCAGCAGAAGATCGTTGAGGATCTCCTGGTGGGGATCGGAACAGGCGGGGCTCATTACGCCCCGTCGTCACTGGTGAACATACCGATCAAGCCGGTCATGGCGGTGCCGGCCACCACCACCTGCTCGATGGTCTCGGGCGACAGGGCGACGCCGAATCCAGTGGCCAACATCACGAGGCCCCGCCAAGTTGATGGTTCACTCAAACGGTTCAGAAAAAAGTTCATTGCTCCTCCTCCACAAAGCGGTTCCAGTTGCTAATAAACTCCGAAGCCATTCCTCGACCGAGGCGGCTGTTGTAATTTTCTTTCCAGTACCTTGCGAGACCAGGAAGATCCGCAGCCCGTGGCAAAGGTTCCGGAACCCGGCGGTAATGCAGCCGGCACATCACTGCCGCCAACAGCAGGTCGGTCACCATCTCCTCCGGTTTCGGCTTCAGGGGCCAGATCACCGCCAGTTTCGCCTGGAGTTCAGGACGGTAACGGATGTAGTTGTCCCAGATGTCCCGGTAGGTCGTCGGTTCCATCTGGAAAATTCCGAGGGCCGGACCGTCGCCGAGTTGATGCAGGTAGCGGCCGCAATGGCTCTCCTGGGCGGCGGTGCCCAACAGCAGGGCCTCGGCGGCGGGTGAGACCATATCCAGCAGGACAAGAGCCGGCCGGATCACATACCGGAGCAGGTGATTGCAATCGATGCCCATGGGATTTTCCTTGCTGTAAAAAATCAGTACGACCAGATTCGGGGCCGGGGACGATTGGGAAGACTTTCGAGACGATCCAGGTGGATAAACCGTTTGGCGTGCAGCCCGCGTTGATTAACGCCGATGCCGGCGAAGCCAAAACCGATGGCGAAGAAAAGCAGCTCGAAGGCGTCCTCACCGGAGACCTGAATATCGATGGCCTGACCGGTGGTGTGGGGGCCGTTGAGACCGGTCTTGGAGACCCGCTCGTTGTGTTTTGAACAGCGATAGGCGGAAGATACCCGCATGGGTTTTCCGAACGTTTTTCGAAGCTCGACCAATTTCTGCATAAAGCCGGCGTCCATGCCCATCTGGCCGCAGCCACAGTGACATTCCAGTTCTTTCCGACTGAAGTGTGGCCAATTGGTATCGGACATGATCGGGCTCCAAAATGAAAAACCCGCCGCCGGATTTCCCCGGGGCGGGTCTGTGAAAGCGCCTCATCGGCGCGTGATTCCTCATTCTGGCCAGAATTCTAGCAAATCCCGGCTCAAGTGTCGCGCACTATGATGTCGCAACACTTTTTCCTCTCACCTCAAGCCGCGCCGTGATTTTCAGGATCGCCACCGTCCAATATCGCCATGCCGTTGAACGGTGCATACCGGTGTGCCGGCTGATCAGTTTCCAGTTGATCCGGCAGGCCCTGGCCCAGACCAATCGGACTTCGCCGGGCTCCAAAAAGCGAAACCAGGACAGACACTCATCCATCCGGTCGATGGCCGCCGGGGTGGGCGGACCAGGACGAACCTTGACTTTGGACCAACCGTACCGTTCCCAATCCGGAATCATCTCCGGCCAACTGGAACGGTAGCCATGGACTTTTTCATCCGGCAATCGTTCGAGAGTTTTCGCCGCCTCCTCCAATCGGGCCACCACGCCCTTGGAATCCAATTTTTCAGCCATGTCCCACCTCCCTGCGGCGTCCCCGTCCATAAAGTTTGTTGCCCAGGTTGCGGACCAGTTCCCGCTCCACCCAGGTGAGCCGATCATCTTTTTCGGACACCACCAGGATGCCGTGTTGATTCCAACCAAAGATCTTGGTGCTCTCGGCGTTGATGGTCGGCCCCTGCATCCGACCCAGGGGCGATCGGGGAGCTCTTGGACCGCCGTTCATCGTCCAACCTCCTGATCTAACGCCCAGTGCAAGATGGCCAGGGCATCCGCTTCGTTGTCATCGGCAGGGTCGTGGCCCCGTTCCCTCATCGCCTGAATCACCGCTTTTTTCCCGGCATTACCCTTGCCGGTGGCGTGGCGCTTGATGGTCCCGACTGGAACGCCCTGGTACGGGATGCCCCGTTTTTCGGCCCAGGTAGAGAGATGAGCGAGGAAACCGCCGTAAACATGGGCCGCCGTCGTGCCGAGATGACGCCGCACCTCTTCAAAAACGATTTTTTCAAGCGGACCGGCAAACGACTGCACCTCATCCAGCCAGCCGAGAAAGCGCAAAAACGACATGCCGCCTCCCTCGAATCGTCCCGGCCTGAACTCCACCACGCCACTGGTGATCTGACCATTCGTCTGTTTCAGCGCCCAGCCTGTTTTGCTCCCC
This sequence comes from uncultured Magnetococcales bacterium, assembly GCA_964344355.1. Classification (GTDB taxonomy): domain Bacteria; phylum Pseudomonadota; class Magnetococcia; order Magnetococcales; family CAYFNE01; genus CAYFNE01. Next base: position 4,598 of record CAYFNE010000143.1, on the reverse strand, counting down.
AGGTCCAGGCACAGCACGGACCCGGGCAAAACGTGATCGACATCATGCACCGGCATTGCACCGGCCCAGTTTCTTTCCGCCCCGGGATGGGGCACACTTTCAACAACCATGTCTTTCCTCCTGTGGGTTGATGTGGTCAGGACGGCGGCGGGGACCCGCCAAGATCGACGCCGCCGTCCGTTCCAATTGTTCGTTCAATTCGCTTCCTCTTTTTCCGGAGCCAACATGTTCCTGGCCCATCGGCACTGGTCCACCAGGGCAAACTGCCTGATAGCCTTTTCCGCATAGCTGGAGTTCTTGAAGCCCAACCGAACCAAATTCCCAAACACTGCCTCCGGCCCAAACCCGGGATGATCCATCCAGCCAACCCAACACGCTCCGTCGCTGTATTGGTATCCGGGGACTATGATGTGTCTGTCGATGACCAGGACATCGGTGACCTTGCCCTGATCCATGTTCCACCAAATGTGAACCTCCTCTGCCTTCATCTTCTTGACCTCCATTGCCATGGGTTGGTGTAAGAACTCCTCCCGCGCGCGGAAATCCCCGACCAGGGAGGGGGTCCCCGCTTTTGCGGACCCCCCTCCCATAGGGAGGGAGGTTTTTCCAGTTTTCCATTCTGACTGCAAAGCATTGTTAATAAAGATGAATTTCCAGACTGTAAAATCACAATTCCAGACTGGAATTTCCATTCTGGATTTTTTACAGTCTGCCCGAAACATATTGATTTTATGGTATATTCCAGAATGGAAAGTTTTCCATTCTGCGCAGAATGGAATTCCATTCTGGATTTTTCCATTCTGGATTCCATTCTGAAAACCGGGTATTTTTTAAATGAATGATCGAGAAAATCATCTTTTTTTATCATTCTGAATTTTTCATTCTTCACCACTTTTTTCTCCTCCCTGATAGACCCATACCTCGGGATTCTCGACTGGCAAAACGGCCCCGCTTTGCTGACACTTGAAGTGGGTTGGCAAAACGGCATCCAACTGGTTTTTACTCCCTCTAAGAACCATCCCTTCGGCACACATGTAACCGAATTTTGAACGGGGAGCTGGAGGCAGGTCGTGCTCGGCAAAGTTATGAAAGAACTTGATTTCGCTCTTGGTAGCTGCGACCGAAATTCGTTTGACAATGTTATCCCTGCCCCCAAGGCCAGCGTGGTTTTCAAATTTTTCAGCAAATTGGGCGGGGGTATACACACGCCCATCGGCTGCCTCATCCAGGATCAATTGGATGATGACGTCTTGTTTCCTGTCACGCTCCGCATCCAGCTTTTCTCCCATGGTTTGTTGGACGAGCCGTTCCCCGTTGAGATCCAGTTCCACCCACTGGCCATCGACCTTGTCGATGCGCTTGTCCGCAATGGCGGGTCCGTTACGCAGTTCGAAATGGAGCTTCCGCTCAGATTGGCTCTCCTCGGGTCGATGCATGAGGATCCCCGCACTGTAATAACCCCTGAGACTGCCGGCTCCGGAGAGGGCCTGGAATGGATCCTCCATGAGCTGTTTTTTGGTGATCTTCTTGGTGTGGTGGCTAAGGATGACGCCGGCATTCGGATTGACCGTTTCCCGGAGCTGCTCGACCCGTTCCCGCAGGAAAAAGAGCATGGCGTTGTTATCATTTTCGCCACCGCCGTCAGGACCGCCATCGAACAGATTCCGAATGGGATCGATGCAGAGGATGTCCGGCGGGACATTCGGGAAGAAATGCCGGACCGTGGCCACGGTCTGTTCAACGCCGTTGGCGTCCAGAAGCATTCTGACCTTGGGTGTCACCACCAGATTGCTCCGAGCTGAAGCCACCACTTCCGCTGGAAAACGCAGCTTTTGGAGACGTTCCCGCAGATAGTGATATTGGATCTCGGCCTGGAGATAGAAGACGCGAAGCGGTCGCGGGGATTCGAAATCCAGGAAGGGCACGCCGGCTGAGAGGAAGGCCAGCAGCGAGATCAAAAAGTCACTTTTGCCCACCTTGGGTGCGCCGCCAATGACCAATATACCGGCGGGGGTGAGCAGACGGTTGCCGATGATGTCTATCGGCATGGGGCTATGATCATCCAGTAGATCGCCCATGCGAAAAGCCGGAAGCATCGCTGAGGTTTGTAGGGTTGGAATGACCGGATATTCTTGGCGCGTGACGACCGCCAGAAAACCGGGAATGTTCATGCCCTCGGTAACAGCATCGGCAGCATCCCATTTTTCAGGCTTGTCTCCAGGAGGCTCCAAGATCACGACACGGACGGCACCGGCATGGGTGATGGCCTGGGCCGCTGCAATGGCATAATCCCAACCGGCGACATCCTTGTCCGGCCAGATCAAGACATGCTTTCCCGAGATAGGCGACCAGTCAGTCTTCTCCACCGGAGCGTTGGCCCCGTGCATAGCGGTAGTTGCGCACAGACCAGAGTCGATCAGGGCCTGAGCCGCTTTTTCGCCTTCTACCAGGATCACCTCGGAGGCATTTTTGATACCGGGCTGGTTGTAGAGCGGACGAGGCTCTGGAGCCTGCCATTTACGTTTCAAAACATCCAAAGGTCGGAACTGTTTCCGCCGGCCCGGTGGATCGTAGCGGTAGACACAGGCAATCAGTTTGCCATCGGCATCGTGATAATCCCATTTGCCAGTGTGGAGACCGAGGTCATCCATGGGCGGTTGCGGCTTGGCCGCTTCCCTGGTGGCGGGAACGGAAGACATCTCTCCAAGCCAGGAGCGGATGTCTGCCATCAATCGGGGGAAATTGGCCCGAGCATTCATCCCATGCACCGCCGCCCAAAGATCCAGAATATCTCCGCTCTCATCGGTTGCGTGATCACACCACAGCCCGGCCTTGGGACCGGACATCTCCACCTCCATGCTATCGCCAGAATTGCCTTGGACATCTCCGACATAAAACTTACCACTCCGGACTTTCCCGGCTGGCAATAGGAAAGCGAGCACCTCTCCAATACGGTCGATCAAACGCTGCTTGACCTCTTCCTTGTTCAAGGCCGGATTGGCAGTGGTGGCCGCACCATTCCGTTGCGGGCTGGCATCGTTGAAATCAAGCCAATGAACGTTGCTGTTCATATGGGCTGGCTCCAACAGCGGTCTTGCCAGGAGCACTTGCGGCACTCCATGTGGGTGGAGGTCATTGAAATCCGAGGCAATAATTCCCGGGCCTCGGTGGCCTGGATAATCCGGACACCTTTGTCGCTCATCTTTTGGGCCAGGTCAGCGTCGAACGGGACCCGTTCGTGATACAGTTCAGCGGTATCCTTGTTGATCGTGGTGAATAGGGCGGGATTGCTGGAGATCCCTGGGATTGTCACCTCCATATAGGCCTGATAGACGGCGATCTGAGCGGCGTAGACCGGCTTGGCAATCGCGACGCCTCGTTTGACTGTGTCCTTCCAGGATTTGGCGTTGAGGGATTTGCATTCCCATAGGGCCGGGTAGCCCATGGGGATCTCCAGTGGGCCGCCGGCGAAGATGCCATCGACGTGGCCCTGGATACGGCCGCCGGCGGTTTCGAATCCGAACTGTCCGCCGTTCTCCTTCCGGGTGAAGAGATGAAACCCGGCCATGCGCAACCAGCGGATGGCCATCTCCTCGAACAGGTGACCGGCGGCGAAAATCCGCAGCAACTGTCCGTCGAAACCACGGCCCTCATCCTTGGGTGTTCTGGTGTATTCGTATTGAAGCGCCCGCTGGCAGACAACGCCCAACCTGGATCCGCCCAGATAAGATCGGGGCGTCCGGGCGGATTCCTCGGCCACCAGGGCCGCATCAATCCGGCCGTTGAGGATCTCGGAGAAAGATCGTGTGGAATTGAAATCCAACATGGTCGGGCCTCAGAACGGAATCTCGTCGAAATCGGCGTTGGACATATGGTCCTGGTAGGCCGTAACCGCCACTTCGATCAAGTTCAGAACCTCCTCACGGCTGTAATCCGCCAGGGGGCGTTGCATGCCAATACTGCCCACGTAATCCCCCAATGGAGAGAGGGCGGCGGCAAAAGCCGCTTTTTCCAAATCGGTTGGCTCTGTCATGAATGTTCCTTCCAATATCATTGATCGTGAGACCGCCCGGATTCCGCCCGCGAGCTGAACCACAACGTGTCCCGGACTTCGTTTCAGAATGTTTCGGAAGATAAATCTCTCCCGGCCAAGTAACGCCTCCAATTCTATGCGTTGACCCCGGAAACCAGGCGGGAGTGAGACCCACCCTCGACGTGGGTCATGCCACTGACTGCGCCGCCGTGTCCAGATCGTGGTAGCCATCACGCCGCCCTCTGTTCTGACGCCCTGAACACGAGCTTACGAATCGCCGATTTATTGAAGCGAAAGGTGAGAAGTGCCGATGCTTGATAACGAGTCAGGTGGTGATTATGGCGATAATCCACTGGGAGATACTGGAGCTGTTTTTCCGTAGGAGGTTGCGCCAGCCAGCGACGGGTTTTGTAGGCCGACTCATCGGTCTCATTTTCATTGAGCCAATCATCTGAGGCCGCCAGACACACGGTGCGTTCTCCGATGGCGAGGAGCTGTGCGGCCTGCCCCTTGCCCTCTGTGCCAATGTGACCGAGACACCGACCTCTTTATAGTTTAGTGTAGG
>CAYFNE010000142.1:0-11004 GCA_964344355.1 uncultured Magnetococcales bacterium | reverse complement strand
GATTTGACGTTAAATTCGAACGTCGAGTGTCTCATTTTCATTGACACATTCCGATCACCACTATCCGGCGAACCGGGAACGGTGGAACCGACCGTCCATGTGGCCCCATCCACACCATCGGAACCAGCGGCACCTTGGATGATCCCCAGCGAATCCCAGGTGGTGCCATTATACCGGGAAACCTCCCAGGTGCTGGTGTGGAGAAACAGATCACCGGTAACTGGAGAACCCGGGAAGGCGGTTCCAATCGTCCAGGTGGCACCGTCCGCACCGGTCGGTCCTTGCGGTCCGGTTATGACCACACGTTCGGTACGTGGCATGTCAAATGTCCTCCTCGACACCGGAGACTTGAATGACGAGACCATCCCGGTCAGCCCAGGCGACCAGGGCCTGCCGGGCGGCCAAGGTGATGCCGCTACGGGTGATGGGATAGGTGTCGTTGTCATCCCGCTTGTTCTCTATCAGGTACCTGTCCGCCGGAACGTTGGGTTCGACATAGGCATCGGGGTCGATGATCGACACCCGGGCGATGCGCAGCTTGGGTACGTTGATGGCATCGCTGTTTTCGATCGAGCATTCGACGGTGGCCTTTTTGGCGTTGGGTACCTCATAGACGATTTGGGGGGTGATGGTCAGGGCCGCTGCTGCCCAACCACCACCGTATGGCAACAAACCAAAAACCTCCGACATGGCACTCTCCAATCAAGCAAACTGTGAAATCAAAAACATCCCCTTGGCGGTGCTCAAACCAATGGAACCACCACCCGGACCAGGTGGCCCTTTGATGTTGCCGACATAAAAATCCCAAGCGCTGCCGCTGTATCTTCGGAGATCCCAGTTGCCGCTATGCAGCCACAGGTCATTCGCGGCCATGCCGGAGGTGGGCTCCGTATCCTGAACGAACCAGGTTGCCCCGGCCTGTCCGGCCGGACCCTGGATCTGTAGTTCACCCCAAAAGGTTGGATTTGGTGGATCGTTGCCCGTTGAATCGGCTAGACAGATGTAAAGTTTGCCGTCCTTGGAGACCGCCTGACCGATGGTGTAGCCGGTACCGCCATCATAGGGCCCCTGGAAGGCACTGCCCAAATCGACGGCATCCTTGATCAGGTTGAACTGGCGGGTGATGGGGTTGTATTGCATGGGCATGGCGTCTCCAATTTTGAGCTGTCAGACATGCGATTTTGGTCAGCCATAGGAATAGCTGACGCGCTGATCCCACACCTTGTCGTAACCGGCATTGCCGTTGGCAAACAGGGTGGCCGTCCAACGGCCGTTGCCATCATAGAGAAACTTACGGATCCGCCATTCCGCTTCTTCCCCACCGCTACCGGGTGGGGCATCACCGAGATATTCCGGATTGCCGTTGACGTCATAGGCACAACGGGCAATCAGCTGATCGGACAGCAACTCCTGGATGGACATGACCCTGCCTCCTCAACTACACCTGCTCGTTCAAGACCGAACGGCTGACGCGGATGTTGACGGCCTCATTGCTGGAGGCCCGGAGCCGCATCACCTGGGCGCTATCGATACCATCCAGATCGATTTCAAAATCCAAGGAAGCAATGGCACTGCCCATTTTCAGGATGGCGAAGGTGTTGTAATCAACATCATCGGCATCACCAGCGGAGGTGCCATTGTGAATGGCGAGGATTTTTCCGGACCACATTTTGGTCGGCGTGGCCACGCTCCTGGCATGGACGAGCCACTCCGCTCCCAGGACATCATCCACCTTTACGCTGTCGATGGTGGTGACCGTCGTCGAAACACCATCGGCCTTGCTTTCGGTTTTGGCATCACCGGCCACACCATCGAGAATGGAGATGTTGGCGTTGACGGTATTGCTGGTGGATACGTGCCGCTCGGAGGTCACGGCCCCGCCAACCTCCGCATCCAGCTTGCCGGCCGCCGTCTCCAAGGAATCGCCATCGGTGATGACGTTGGTGGAGGCATAATCGGGCATCACCGCCCCTTCACCATCCTTGCCGGTAAAGGCACGCATGAAGGCCATCTCGGTGCGTTCGGCGGCGCCGACCTGGACCCAGGTGGTGCCGTTGTAGGAATATTTACGGCCGGCAACGGTACCATCCTGGATGTAGATGGTGTTGCCTTTCTGGAGAGGGTTGCCGGTGGCTACCAGCGTGGCGTCAACCCCCGGCGTGCCACTGACGACATGGACGTTGGCCTCTTGACCACTGATATTGGTAAACAGGATCCGAGAACCGTCGACTACCGTCACCCCGTCGATTTCAAAGGGCGAAAGGTTCAAAACCAGCTCGGCTACGAGCCCCTGATCGGTCCACTCGCTGGTACCATCGACAACCGTGCCACCGTCCGTGGGCCAAGTGGGTTCAGAACCTCCGGAATCACCTGCGGTGGTGCATTTGTAATAGTGCCCGTTGGGACTGGCCAAGGGTACAACGATCTCATCCAGCACATAGCTGGTTGCCGTTGCCCATTCGTCCGCCGTTACCGACTTGGCCGTGTAAACGGTATCATCCAAAACCAAGGCCGGTTCATCCCAGGACAACCCCAGCAGGGCCGCATCCAGATCATCCTGGTTTTGGCCCCGGACCCATTTATCAGCGCCGGTGCCGGACAGCTTTTTCAGGTAAATATGGCCATTGGTCTGGTCCAGATAGATGGAACCGACCACGGCGGCATCCGCACGGCCACCAGCGCCACCGGGAGTGCCGTCACCGGTGATGAGATGGATACCGATGTCGATTCCAGAACGAGCCGTGAACAAAGATGGAATTCCCACAGTTTTCTCCTGCTTTACTTTTAGTTGAAAATGCCGATTTTAGAAGTCCTGACCGTCAGGACGCCGTTGTATTGACTGGTCACCAGCAACTGGATGCGGTCGCCATCGAGCACCGCGTCCAGATCATATTGAATCGTTCCCGAATCGCCGATGATGGCGTATTCGATAAAATAGACATCGTCGCCCCGGCGCATGCATTTGATCTCGCTGGTGACCGCCAGGTCGTTGTCGTCATCGCTGATCAGGAACAGCCATTTGGCCACCCGGTAGTAGGTGGGCATGACCGCCTCGTCGACCACCGTGACGACGCCCTTGGCCAAGCCTTCCACCCGGTTTGGATTGGGTCCGAACGGCCACCCCGGCACGGCCAGCACCAGGGGTGAGGAAAATCCGGGTTTTTCTTCGCGAATGGTAAAATGGATCCCGTCTTCGGCGTTGTGGACATGGACCGTCTCTTTCGCCACGGCCACATCGATCTGTTCTGTGTTGTAGGAGACCCCAAGCGGCTGCCCGCCGATGGTGATCTCCAACTTGTGGCCGTCCATCAGGAGCCATCATTGCGGGTAATGTCTGGCAATACGCTGATCTTGCCGCTCATGAGGGTGGCCACCACCGGCGGGTTCTCCGGAATCACCTTCTGGATGTCGAAAAAATAGGTTCCCGGATCGATATCGCCGGTATCCGTGGAATCCAGGGTCAAGGTACCGGTACCATCCTCCGATTCACTCCCGGCCGGGAAGACGGTTTTTTTCTGAAGGACAGCCTCCCCATCCGCATCGGTGACCGTCCGTTTCATGGTGAACCACAGCTCGTGGCCGGTGATGTCGATGGCAGCACCGACGCTATCCTTGAAGGAGAGGTTGAAGACCTTGGTATCACCTCGATAAAAGGCTGAAAGATTCGAATTTCCAGGCATCAATTTCGGACTCCAAAAATCGACAAATCGGCAGGATTGCCGATTTGGACCGCCAAAGGCGGACCGAAGGGTGAGCGCCAGGGATGGGCGCGAATCAAAATGCCCGCACAGGGCGGGCATGGAAAGTTTCTTCGTGGGTCGTTATGTGGGAGATCAGGAAAACGGATCCCGGTTCCGTTGCAGAACCAACACCGCCGTGCCGTAGCCATCCATCTCGACATCCAAAATCCGGTAGGTGATTTCATTCACCATCACCTCGTCCCCCTCCATGGGATCGATGCCGAGATCGACCAACCGAACTTCCACCACCGGGCGGGGGACAACGGCCTCCATTCCGCCACCGCCCATGAGGTTGACCGTCTGCCGGTTGTCATCGAAGACACCACTGATCTCGATGGCCACCCCGTTCAGCCCCGGTCGTTTTTCGATCGAGGGGAGATAGCGAACTGGAACACCGAATTGATCCAGACAAGCATCCTGAAGATCAGCCACCGCATCCGCCCAACCATTGATGCTCATCAGGAGGCCGTCAGTTTCACCAACACCCCCGGTCGATGGCACATGGGCAGGGGGTTGGACTGGGTGTGGAGATCGGTACCGCGCTCGAACTTTCTCGGCTCCTGCTTGGCATAGATCTCCTGGCCCAAGGTATTGACCGACTCGTTGAAATCCGCCGGAGCGAAATAGGTGGCGAAGGTCTGGGTGGTGCCCAAAGGAAAAGCATGCCCCTCGCCCGCCTCGATGAAACGCCGCACCGACCCATCCGGTGCCGTCGCCTGACCGCGATATTCACGGAAGGTGATGCCACCGAAGACAAACCCCTTGCGCATGTCGGCACGCAAGGCCTCGCCCATCTGCCAGCGCTCGTAGGCTTTTTCCACTTTTGCATGACCGGTCAGGGCATCGAAGAACTCCGCCGACACCAGGACCATCACCTCGGTCATGAATTCCCCGAGCAGGTTGTCCTCGATATAACGCTTCAATTCCAGGCACTTGGCCTTGACGTCGGTGGTGGCCTGATCCAGTTCAAAGTTGATGGTCTTGGGGGTAATGCCGAACTCGGTGTAGAGGTCGTAGAGGATGGAACCATCGGCATCGAGGATGATCCCTTTCAGGGCGCCCATGCGCAGGTGTTCCAGGGTGATGGCATGTTTATCGCGCATGGCTTGAAGATGCTGGGCCATGACATCGGACAGGGCCGCCAGGTCCCCCTCGCTGCCGAACATGCGGATTCCCTGGACTTCCGAGGGGAGAATTACATCATCGTTGGGAATGTGCGAAATAATGAAAGAACGTACTTTGCGCTTGGCACGGACACCAACGGTTCCCGGGGCACCGACCGCCGCAGTGGGCAATAGAGAGAGCACGCCGTTGCGCTCCTCGATGGCGATCTGCCGCAGGCGCACCGAACGGGCCGGCATCAGGTTCATATCCCGCACCATGCCATAGCGGTTGGGCAGGATGTTGATGGCCGACGTCAGGGCAACGGTGCCGAAGGCGTCATTGGTAAATGGGTTGGCTGCGAGAGGCATCATCAAACTCCTTGACGAACAAGGATGCCGACCGCTTTCAACTGGGCGATGGCATCGATTTTTTGTTGGGCGGTGATACCGCTGGGCCAGACCAGGGCGGCATCGGCAACGATGGCCTGGCGAACGATGACCACACCGGTGGCATCGATTCCATCCGGAGCGGTCACGACGGCGGTGAGAATGCCGGCAGCCTCCTGGCTGCCATCGACGGCACCGGTGTCCAAGGCCACCACCTTGCCATCGCCGGAGACGTCGATGGTGAAGGTGTCGCCAACGACAAAATCGGTCGCCCCGTCGGCGATGGTGATGTTTAGGTGGTCACCGGCATAGGCCTGCCCCACCTCCAGATTTGGCAGTCGGTATCCTTTCGGCGTTTGCACCTGGAAAGTACCAGCGTTGGCCGCCGCGACGATGCAGGTCAAACTGTAGGTACCCGCCTCGGCCAAGGCCCCAAGCGTGACTGCACCAGCAGTGCCGTCACCGGTATTACCGCCATCGGCAGTCACCACGACTTCGGATCGAGTCCGTTTACCAAACACCTCGCCGATCGCCAGGGAGCGATCGGAACCGCTGCCGGCCAGAACGGTGACGCTCTCCCGGCTATAGAGATTGGACGCTTCGAATTTCAAAACGTCACCCAGGTTGGAACCCTCGGAAATGACTGGCATGATCTATTCTCCCGCTACGGTTTGTTTGGCCAGACGCTGGCAGGCAACCACCACCGGATTGGCGTTCAGGTTTTCCTCCGGCCGCACCCGGGTACCATCCCCCGGCATGAGGTGAGAGTGGATCTCCTCACCGGCAGCTCGGCGGGCCAGCAGCTCCTTGCGCACCGCAACCAGATCCATACCCTTGGCAATGAAGGTTCCGGCCAATGCGGATTGATTGGCCAAAGCGCACAACTCGACGATGGCCTCCGCCTCCTGACGCATCTGCGTGGCCTTTTCAGCTCGGACCTTTTCCAGATCGATGACCTCACCGGGTTGTTGGGAAACACTCACTGGCGGGGTGTTTTGCGGGAGCCGGTCTTTCTGGTCGGGAAAATCGACCACACCACCGGTTTTGGTTGGTTGTTCCGTCGTTACGATAGGTTCCTGGGCAGTGGCGGTTTTTTCCACCGATTTTTCCTCGGTTGGATCCATGTTTTTCTCCTCATGTACGGATACAGGCGGCGCCATGGCCGCGTGAATAATGTTTTTTTTGGGAGACTCGATGTGGGTAACCAGATCGGCCAGGGCGTCACGCAGGGTACCGACCCTATCGGCCAGCCCCACCTGGACGGCATCGGCACCGAAGAACAGACCCGCCTCGGTGGCCCGAACCGCCTGCTCGGTCATACGCCGGTTGTTGGCCACGGTCTGGACGAACATTCCATAGATTCGATCCACTTCGGCCTGGAGACGTTGTTGCGCTTCACCGGAGAGGGGGGCATGAGTGGAAAAATTGTTCTTGCGCGCCCCGGCAAAAATCGTGGTGTATCGACGCCCCTCCTTGGCATCCCGCTCGGATTCATCGACGTGAACCGCGATGACGCCAACGCTGCCAACGCCACCCGTCTGCGACAGGTAGATGCGATCGGCGGCGCTGGCCAACAAAAAGGCTGCCGAAAAGGCATCGTCTGCCACCGCAAAGACCGGTTTGGCCTCCCGTGTCTCCCGGATCAGATCAGCCAGATCAAACACCCCGCCTACCTCACCGCCGGGGCTGTCGATATCCAAAAGGATCCCCGCAACAGCCGGATCGGTAGCGGCTTCAAGAATCATCGTTTCAATCGCGGCGTAGCTGAGCAGACCGGAGGCGGCATCGATCGATCCGGCCCGTTTCACCAGAGTTCCAACGATTGAGATCAAAGCGATGCCATTGGGAGTAACGGACAAAATGTCCGATTTGGAAGAAGCCGGCACCTTTGGTAGGGCCGCCCCTCCATCCAGACCGATCCTCGGGCCAATGACCGACAAAATCATCTCCAAACGGGCCCGTTCGACCATCAACGGCGCGCTGAGGATCCGTGCCGCCAAGTGGGGCAGATGATTCATGGTGCCTCCATAAAAAAAGGCCTCCTGAAAGAGACCTCATTTACTACGGTTGAATGTGCTGTATTAATCCCGATGCCGGGTCCCACTTCGATTCGCTCGGCGTGGATCACTGTCAAACGCCAACTCCAAACTATCCGCCCGCTGATTATCCGCAGCAATTTCCCGGTCGATCTCTTCCACGTCATACCCATAGGTGGACACTGCCTCGGCTCGACTGATCAAACCAGAACGAATCGCCAGGAGAATGGAGTTAAGTTCTTTCAGCGGATCAACCCACGACCAACCTTGCGGGATCCATTTGACAGCCTGATATTGACGCCATTTTTTCCGGTAACCCGGCATTTCCAACGCACCGGACAGTACAGCCTGATCCATCCAACGCTGCCAGACTGGTCGGCAGAACTGGTGAATCATGACCATCCTCTGCAATTGTTCCATACGTCGTCGAAACTCCAACATGCCTGCACGAATAGAGCTGTAACTGACGTTGGTCAGATCGCCGGAAAGCTGCTCGTAGGTTAATCCGAGTCCCATGGCCACAGCCCGTAGCTGGATACGCATGAATTCACCATATTGACCACCGACATCCGCCGGATCAGAGAAAGTGACGGATTCGCCGGGAAGGAGAACCTGCATGCTGCCAGGTGTCCAGGTGACCGGAGCGGCCCCGTCTTCATCCGCCTCCTTGCCCTCTTCACCGACAACGCCCAGTTCCGGGTCCGGTTTGGTGATGAACCCGGCGATCAGGGCGGCGGTTTTTTTGCGGACCAGTTCGGCATCATCGTATTGATCCAACTCGTGCAGCTTGACCAGGGCCTGGGCGAACCAAGGCTCGCCCCGCAGTTGGCCGGGACGCAGCGGTTTGAAGATGTGGCAAATCTCCGATGCCGGAACTCGGCTGATATCCCCGGACCGGTAGAGCATTGGCGATTCGCCGGGATGCTCCCGATAGAGATGATAGGCCACCTTGCGACCGATGCGGTCAAACTCGATCCCGGCACGGATGCGGTGACCGTTGGGCAAATCCTGGTTCATCGAAGCCGGTAGATGCTCCGGCTCCAATACCTGCAACTGCAACGGCACCACCAACCCATCCCGCTCCATACGGTTGCGAAACCGCACCAACACCTCGCCACCCTCGATCATGGCCCGGGCGACCAAAGCCTGGAGACCGTAAAATCCGCAAAGACCGTGGGCATCCGCCTCGCTGGTCCAGGCCAACCACAACGCCTGGATCTTTTCTTTCAATTGGGCATCCGCATGGGTGGACTGCGGTTTGATGCCGGTGCCGATGAGGTTGGCCACCAGGGAGTCCAGGGCATTGGCCGCCCAGGCGTTACGGCGGACCAGGTCCCGGGAACGGGAGCGCATGAGCGATGCATCCCGAAACAGCAGGGCATTGGCCCCGGCATCACCCGGTTGCCAGCTCGCCAACCGGCGGCCCGATGCCGCGCCTTCGTAACTGCCCGCCTTCCGTTTGGGCATTTCCTCCGATCGGGAACCCAGCGCATTGCGGCCGGCATGGAAAGCGTGCCAACCGACGTTGACCATCCGCTGGAGAAAACCCATTACAGATCCTTCTCACTCCGAACCCGCACATGCCGGACGATACGTCGTTCACTGGCACGAGAGATCTCCCGATCCAGTCGAGCGATGGCGGTTTCGGCTCGGTCCAGGTCAAACTCAACGCTCTTGTCGCCATGAGACACGCGTCGTTGCAGGCTTTCCAAACGCACCAGCAGCCGATCGCGCCGCGCTTCAAGCTCGGTGATTGTCGCCATGGTCATTTCCAAATTGAAAAAAAATCAGGACATCCAGGGTGAGGTGATCACCCGCCGTTGCGGTTTGCGCTTGGGAGCAGCGGCGGTCCCGGCGTCATCCCCGGTTTTCATTGGAATTTCAGCAATCCGTGCCACTTCCCGGTTCAGCTGAAATCCCATGCTGACAAGACCCTGCAAAGCGGCCATCGCATAGATTCGCGTATCAAGCGCTTCATTTCGCTGATGCTCTTTTTTCCGCCACTCCCGGATCGGCCGTCCTTTGTGGTAGCGGGTAACTACCGACTCGGCACAAAGTTGTTGAAAATACTCGTTATCTCTCGATATGGAAAAATGGCAGAATCCGGGACCAACCTCTTCTAACCGCAACCGCGAATAGAGCGCCTCTTTCAGCGCATCCACACCAATGACGAACAGCGGTACCTTGCCTTTGTTATTCCGGCTTGGCCGTCGTGGCCAGCTTGGAACCCCCTGGCCACCACGACCCTTGACCGCCCAAATCCGCCGCCCCTGGCGGGGTCGGCAAAAATCATAGGCCTTCAAGGTGTGATGGCCACCGGTATCCACGCATACCGCCCGGATGGGCAGGTCCGGAACCTGTCGTGAATGAGGAAATCGGCGATGTAGATAAGCGTCCAGATCGTTCCAGATCGATGGTGTTGATGGATCACCCCAGATCACCCGGTAATCAATGCTCCAGGACTCTTCATCTTTTCCCCAGCCGGTCACCTCCAGCTCAATCCGATCATCCTGAACATCAACACCGCTCGTCAGCACGGCCACCCCATCAGGAAGCAGCGGGCCGTAATCCTCCCGGCGAGCAAGGAGTCCCTCACCATCCAAACGGTCGCCATCCTCTTCCCAAGATTCAGACAGCTTTGTGTTTGTCCAAACCTTCAAACGGGGTGGATCCTTGTAAACCTGTCCGTGCTCCACGGCAATCTCTCCCCAGGAGGTCCAACCATGGGGGCTGTATAGGCCATTGAGATGGAAACCGGCTGTTTTACCTTCGCTTTTGGCTTCGGCGACCCACTTTCCGTTTTCCAGCATCCATCCCTTTTGATGATCCTGGATTTCAGTTTCGCAGTGGATGCAGAGATAAAACGCCTTCTCCCGCTCCCCTTTTGGCCATCTGACCTGCCGCCATTCCAAAATCTGGAACTCGCTGCACTCTGGACAGGGAACCCAGTACCGACGTTGATCGCTTTCCAGGTAAGCCGCCTCAATGCGGCTGAATCCTTTGATGGTAGGGGTGCTGGTCAGAAGAATCTTGCGATTGTAAAAAGTGGCCGCCCGCTGAATGGCCAGACCAATGGGATCCCCCTCCTGGTCCACGTCCGCCGCAAACCGATCCACCTCATCCAAAAACAGAAACCGCACCGGCGTCGAACTGAGCCCCACCGCCGAATTGGCGCCCGTCATCATCAAAGCGCCACCGGGAAACTCCTTGGTCAGGACCGTGTTGCCCGAATCCCGGGAACGGGCCGGCTTGACCAGTTCCCGCAAAACCGGGCTCGCCTCGATCAGGGGGGCGATGCGCTGTTTGGAATAGCGCTTGGCCATCTCCACCGTCGGCTGCACCATCAACATGGGGCCCGGAACATGGTGGATGACATGACCGATCCAGTTCAGGCCCGCTTCGGTTTTTCCCGTCTGCGAGGCGAACATCGCCACCACCCGTTCCACCGGTGAAGATGGCGACAGGCAGTCCATCACCTCTCGTAGATACGGGGTGCGACTGGTGCGCCATGGACCGGGCTCGCTGGAAGCAACGCTGGAGAGCATTCGATGTCGGTCCGCCCATTCGGAGACGGTCAACAACGGATCAGGACGCAAACCCTGGCGGAACGCCTCGTCATAAACCTCAGCGGCGGATGGAAGCAGGGCCGCGCTCATGAGTCGATCACTTGGCCGGACAACGCCTCCAGCGCCACATGGATCTCCCGGGTCAGGATATCGCTCACCAGGTTGACATCGC
>CAYFNE010000141.1:0-11209 GCA_964344355.1 uncultured Magnetococcales bacterium | reverse complement strand
TTCTTTGGGAGCTTACGCCGTTTCCCGAATTTCCACCAACCTTCGGACACGACCGTACCCGTGCTCAGGAAGGGAGTCAAGATCGTGTTGCTTTCCGTTTTGTAGGCAAAAACCAAGTCGGTACGTCCATCACCGTTGATATCCATGGGGAAGACTTTATTCGGATTTTCAGTGGAACCGGTTGGTATGGGAACGGCCTGACCAAACTGACAGTTTCCTCTGGTTCCCAGGTAGAGATCCACCCGCTCATCGTTGTCGGCGAAGATGTGGACCAGGTCAATGGCGCCGTCGGCATTGAAGTCGCCAATCTTTACAAAGTCGTGATCAATACGTTTGATCCGCGGCATCGTTTCCTGACATTCGGTAAGTCTTTTTCCATCCGACAACAATACATGGACGGAATAATCGGGATCACCCCCGCGCAGGATGATCAAATCCCCGAAACCATCATTGTTGACATCCGCGGGCAGGATTTCGTTGTCGGTGGCGGGAAGGGACAGGCCATTGCCAATATCCTCGTCGGAAAAGGCGATGGTATCCGTGCCCTGCCAGTCAAAAAGATCCGCTGGCAGGCAGATGGTGTCCCCTCCCGGAGCCGAACAGGTGGTCAAGCTGTTCAACAATGAACGGTTGGTGGCCGCGCTGGTTTGATAGTTCAACGTGGTTTCATGCGCGATCAGATCGTTGCCCCCGGTTTTTTGGGCGTGGCCGGTGTTGCCCGCATCCTGGACGTGGGTGACGATTTTTTGCAGCCGTGCCACCGTCCCTACCGGCCCCCCGCCCACCCAGGCGACCGTCGAATCGGTCCGATCCTCCCAGATCAGGTCCACGAAACGGTTGTCGGTCACCTGCTGACCCGGATTGGCCCATAACGGATGCCCACCGGGTAATATTGACCGTCTGTTTTTTTGGCTTTCGTACCGTCGGGGGTCAGGCTGTATTTGAAGGTAATGGAATTGCCGTTTTTGTCGGTATGATCGGTCATGGCCCAGACCCGAACATCCGGCCGGGGTTTTCGTTCCTGGTTCAGGGCCGGAATCCGGCTGTCGGAGGAGGCGCCATAACGGGCCGTGCCCCCATCGGGAAGGGAGACGGAAAAACGGCACGGGCCTTGGCCGCACGCTTCATCAGAGGCGACGAAAAGTCGCCAGGTTTCCAGCTCGGTGTGATATTCCGAACCCGGGGCGCCATAAGTCCCCTTGACCAGAATGAGTCGTTGCCCATCGACACAGAAACGGTCGGATGGGCCATAGGAAACGGTCCCCCGGGTCCCGTCGATGGCGGGAATGGCCGAACAACGGGTGATCGAGGAGAGGCCGGAAATCCGCCATGACACCCCCAGTTTCCCGTTGCGTCCGCTGCTGTCGTAGGTCAGGGCGAGGTGCGTTTGATGGTTGTCGATGCCGGGTGGAACCGGCAGCGGACGATGGTATTTTGCAGTTCCGTAGGGAGAAACCGAAAAGGTTCCATTGCTGTTCCCGGAGCTGACGGTTGCCGCCTGGGAGCCGGTGACGGTGAAGACCAGCAGCGGGATGATCATCCAAGTGATCGCACTGTCCATCAGGGGGAGTCGGACCGGTAAGTTCATGATTATCCTCATTTTGCAAGTACGGGTTTGGCTTGTGTGGTGCCAGTTGAAAAGCTGGTGCGTTGAGGGGCACGAAGACGCTATCAACAACCTTAGGCAAAGATAAAAATTATTACAAGGGGTTTTGTCATGAAAAAAATCAATTGACAGCCGGTATATTGTGTGTGACTGTCCGTAAACTCATTTTTGATGTGTCGGGAAACGCACAGCCAAATACGTTGATGGGTGTTTTTGGATTTGAAGGGTGGCCGTGGCTCTAAATCCAAATGTTCTCAAAAAATGAGGTGTAGGTAACTTTGTGGTGTTGTCGGTTAAAGCCGATGACAAATTTCATGCAATAGAAAAACAAACAAGAGGAGACAGTCCGATGAGTGGTCAGCAAAAGCGTATTATCAGTGGATTTGTGGATGCAGAAGGGAACAGAACATCCGGTTCAGGGTTTGCGTCCGAAAAGTATAACAATAAGACAGGTATGTATTTGATCACCTACGATGAACCTTTTGAAAATATACCTTCTGTCGTTTCTTCGATCGCTTGCCCCAACTCGAAAACGAGTACGAGCATTCCAAATTGCGGCGACAATTCCTTCAGCTTCTACGTGGGCAGAGATGAGGCCATTATCCTGACTGGCGAGGGGCAAAACCACAAACCGAATGATTACGCCTTTTCCTTCATCGTCTGTTCCAATGACGACTGATGGATGATACGGGTTGACCGGAACGGGGGAAGGGCTCCCTTCTGTCCAAACCCGTCCGGGCAACTCCCGTCAGCCATGCAGCGACATTTGGCTGTTCAAGTTTTATCTTGGCTTTCAACGAAGTGATGGTGTTTTCTGCGGATGTGGAAAACGTCTTTTGAAAAACGGCGCTTTTCGGCGGGCCATGGGTGGCCCGTGCCGGGTTGTCGAACAACCGTTCGTCAGCCTCTCGGGCTCTATCATGGTTTCAACAACTTCCCCGTCTTCCCCCGTTGCGGCTTTGGCCGGTCATTCCATCTGGAACAGTTTGTGATACTGGACGATGCGCAACACCTTGATCACCTCCGGCGAGGCGTGGACGATCTTGACCGTGGCGCCGTGGGACTGGGCGTGGTTGTACAGCACCATCATCCGCCCCAGGGCGGCGCTGTCGATGTTGATGACATTTTTAAAATTCAGGATGTAGGTATCGATGTCGGTCGATTTTTCGTAGACATCGCGAAAATCGTGGCTGAGTTCGTAGGTGAAATGACCATTGATGGTGATGGTCAGAGTGCCACTGTCATGATGGGTGGTGATGTTGCTGGATGGCATGCCACGTATCCCGATCGATTCAACAGGTGATTTCCAGAAGGGTCATATCGTCTTTGCGCATTCGTGTCCCGCGCAGCCGTTCCAGGGTTTTTTCCAGCATGGTCAGCGGTTCGTCCCGTACCTGGGGGCGGGACAGGAAGGCGTGCAACCGTTCTTCCCCGAAGGGGGTGTTGTCGGCGCCGATATCTTCAATGATGCCATCGGTGTAGGCGTAGATCCGGTCTCCCGGCGACAGGTCGATGCCGGTGCCCGCTTCCAGGAACATTTCCACCAGTCCGTTGGGAAAATGGCCTGATTCGACGGTTTTGTAAAGCGAATTCCGGCGATAGACCAGCACATCGTTCAAACCGCAGTTCCAGACCGTCGCCCGCTGCCGGTCGGCGTCCACCTGGATATAGGCGCTGGCCAGGAACATCTCCTCCGGCAAAACCTGAAACAGCTTGCGGTTGATCTCCATGATGATATCCACCATCGGTTCCCCTTTGGCGATCTTGCCGTAAAAGATATCGGCCACCAGGGGACCGCCGACCGCGGCCGTCAAACCATGGCCGGTGAAATCGCCCAGCATGGCGCACTGTCCGCCGTCGGCATGGCGGGCCGCCAGCAGCAGGTCACCGGTGGTTTTTTCCAAAGGGGAGATCAGATAGCGCAGATGCGTGTCGTCGAACCGTTCGCCGTGCCGGGTTTTGGAGAGGATGGTTTCGATCACTTCGCGATCGGACAACAGGCGGGCGTTGAGGATCGACATGGTTTTTTTCGCCTGCTGCAGGGCCAGGTGGGTTTTGACCCGCGCCCGCACCACCGAGGGATTGAACGGTTTGACGATGTAGTCCACCGCCCCCAGCTCCAGACCGTCGGTTTCATCCTCGGCGCCCCCTTTGCCGGTGATGAATATGATCGGTACATCCCGGGTGCGCCGCGAACCCTTCAATTTTCGGCAAACCTCGAATCCATCCATGTCCGGCATGATGATATCCAACAGGATCAGGTCGAGGTTTTCCGTCTCGGCGATCTCCAGGGCCGTCGGTCCGTTGGCGGCGATGAAAATGTCATGGTCCATTGGTTTGAGGGCGTCCAACAGCATTTTGATGAACTGTGGCGTATCGTCGACGATGAGAATTTTTTGCTGTTCGGGCGGATTCATCGGCCGTTCACTCCAAAAGGATATTCAACCGGTCGGCAATGGTTTCCAGGGCTTGGAGGGCGTTTTTGAAGTCGAACCGTTCCAGACATGATTCCAGCCGTTGCAAGGGTTCGTCGATATGGGCCCGTTGCAGGTTGGGTTTGATGGTTTCAAAAGCGTCCAGGGCGTTGGCGTTGTATTTTCGCACCATGTTGGCCAAATTCGCCAGATGGGTCGGCAATTCGCTGTTTTGCAGGGATGGTGCCGATTCCGTCTCTTTGGTCATCGAATCGCGTCCGGTCATCACGGCGTCCAGGGTGTTTCGAAAACGGATCAACCGGGCTTCAAGGCCGGTATCTCCGGCCCGGATGGCCGATTCCAGGGCGCTGGCGGAAGCGCGCAACTCCTCGGCGCACAGGTTGGCGCCGACGCTTTTGAGGGTGTGCGCCCAACGCAGGGCGGTTTGACGGTCCCCGTCGTCCAACGCCGCGGCGATGGTGTCGGCGGTGTCGCCATAATCCTGGAAAAAACTTTTCAACAGGGTCCGGAACAGGCGCGGATTGTGGGAAAATTTATTCCGGGCGGCGGCCAGGTCGATACCGGGGAGGGCCTGCGGCCAATCGCCGGTGGCGCTGGCGCTGGCGCTGGCGTCGGCGACGGGCCGGGGGGGCGGGCCGGCGGGGTGACCGATGGGCCGGACCTGGATCCAGCGTGCCAGGATTTTGTACAGGTTTTCCGGGGCGAACGGTTTGGTCAGATAGTCGTTCATGCCGGTTTGCAGGCACTTTTCCCGGTCGCCGCTCAGGGCGCTGGCGGTCATGGCGATGATCGGTATGTTTTTCAGCTCCGGTTGTTCGCGGATCAATCGGGTGGCTTGATGGCCATCCATGCCGGGCATGAGAATATCCATCAGGATGACATCGAAATCCGGCCGTTTCCCATCCGCGGGGTCGGTCAACAGGGTGACGGCCTCGGAACCGTCTTTGGCGATGGTCACCTCGATACCGGCGATCTCCAGGATGTCCCGGGCCACCTCGACATTGATGGGGTTGTCTTCGACCAGCAACACCCGACCGCCGCGGATTTTGGCCATATGTTCATCCATGGCCAGGTCGGAGGTGACTTTCTCGACCGGTTGTCGCTGGCCGCCGTGGATGCCGAGGGACAGTTGAAAGGAGAAGGTGCTGCCGAGGTCGGGTTGGGAATGGACCTGGATGGAACCGTTCATCAGCGCCACCAACCGTTTGCAAATGGCCAGCCCCAGGCCGGAACCGCCATATTTCCGGGTGGTGGAACTGTCGGCCTGGGTGAAGGGTTGAAACAAGGTTGGCAACACCTCTTTGGGGATGCCGACGCCGGTATCCTGGACGGAAAATTTGATTTTCGCCCGTTGATCGTCGGTCATGGCCACCAGATCGACGCGGATGTTGATTCCCCCGCGGGCGGTGAACTTGATGGCGTTGCCGACGAGATTGTTCAACACCTGACCGATGCGCACCGAATCGCCCACCAGGTGCCGGGGTACGTCCGGGGAGATTCGGGTTTCCAGGGTCAGGCCCTGTTCTTCCGCCTTTTGCGCCACCAGTACTTCGAGGGTCTTGAACAGATCGTCCAACACGAAGGGGTGGTTTTCGATGACCATCATGTTCACCTCGATCTTGGACAGATCGAGAATGTCGTTGAGGATGGCCATCAACGAATTGCTGGCCTGTTGAATTTGCAACAGGCGGTGATGTTGCTGGGGGGAGAGCTTGCCGCCCAGCAGCAGGCTGGTCATGCCGAGGATACCGTTCAACGGCGTGCGGATTTCGTGGCTCATGGTGGCCAAAAACTGGCTTTTGGCCCGATTTCCCTCTTCAGCGGCCAGTTTGGCCCGTTCCAGGACCGTCACCCGGTCCATGTCGATGATGGTGGCCAGGGTATTGCTGATGGCCAACAGCAGGGCATCGTCATCCTGGGTGGGGATGAAATCTTCCGCCACGTGCAGGTTCAGGACCCCCAACAGCCGTTCCCCGGAGAGGATGGGCAGGCAGTAGTAGCCGTGTGAGGGATCCTGGTTCTGGAACAGGTCGCTCATTCGTTCAATCTGTTTCCGGTCCACGAAAACCATGGTGCGGGTGGTGGCGGCGCGACCGCAGGGGCATTGCTCGAAGGGAACCCGGCGGCAGGTTTCGGCCAGGGGGATTTCGAAACCGTTTTCCGCCGCCAGGGTCAAGGTTTTTTCATCCTCATCGTCGACCAGGAAGATGGCCCCTTTCCGGGGATTGGACAGGCCGGGGAAAAACAGGATCCAGGTCAGCGCCAGTTCCAACTGTTCATGACGCGGGCGGGGCGCCAGGGGGATGCGCAGCAGATGGATGATGATGTCCTGGGCCTTGCGCGCCCAGCGTTCCTTCTCTTCGGCCCGTTTGCGGACCTCGACCTCCCGGCGCAGGGCGACGGTGCGTTCCTGAATGCGCTTTTCCAGTTCGGTGTTGAAACTTTTCAGTTTGTCTTCAACCGATTTGCGCTCGGTGATATCGACGCCGCTGCCGGTATAGCCGATGAACTTGCCCTGATAGGTGAGGAAGGGGAAACCGGTATCGTAAATCCAGCGGAACGAGCCGTCATGCATGCGCAGACGGTACTCCATGGCGAAACGGCTTTCATTTTCGAACGCCTGGGCGAACAGCCGTTTGAAGGTGGGCAGATCATCGGGGTGCATGCCGGCCAACCAGCCGTTTTCCAGTTCCTGTTCGAGGATCTGTCCGGTGAACTGCAACCAACCCCGGTTGAAATAGGTGCGTTTCATGTTGATGTCGCACATCCAGATCATGCCGGGAATGGTATCGGAGTGAAGCCGGAACTGGCTGTCCCGGTCCTCATCCTTTTCCTTGCAAAACTCGGGACTGGCGAAGGTCAGGGCCGCCACCATCGGTTTACCCATGGTGTTGTGGGTGGTGGTGACGCAAAATCGGGTATAGACCGGTTCGCCGGAGGCGGTTTTCAGATGGACTTCATGGACCCGGCGGTCGATTTTCGGGATCCAGTCCAAGGCGATGCGCAGGGCGTTGTGATCCTCCTCGTTGATCAACGCCTGAGGGGTCTGACCGATGATATCACGATCCTCCTGTTGCAGGAGTTGACACATGGTGTCGTTGACTTCAAATATTTTTCCGGAGCTGGGATCATAGAGCATGAATCCCTTGTTCTCAGAGGAGATGATGTCGAAATAGCTGCTTTTATGGGGTGGTTTGCGGGCCATGTCGACGAAGGTCTTGGCATGATGACGCAGACGGGCGATCATCTCCACCTTGTCGGGCAGTTTGACCAGATAGTTACTGGCCCCGGCGGCGAATCCTTCCGCCTTGATGTGTGGACTCTCCTCGGCGGTCAACATGACGATGGGCAGGTGGGCGGTCAGGCGGTGCTGACGAAATTTGCGCAGCAGGGTCATGCCGTCCATGTCCGGCATCACCAGATCGAGGAGGATGACCATGGGCCGCAGTTTCTCGGCCACCCGGAAGGCATCGGCGGGATGCTGGCAGTAGTGCAGCTCCAGGTCCGAGGCATCGGCCAACATGCGTCCCAACAGTTTGTTGGTCAACGGCTGATCGTCGATCAACAGGATGCGGGAGACTTCCGGTGTTTTTTCTGTCGTCATGTCCGCCGACCGCTGCTGGCCGTTGATCGGGATGGTTTGAAATACACGGCTTCCCTCCGCCCGTCACCGGCACGGCAGCGGGCGGCCTGACCGGCGATCGGACATCGGTTCCAGCCTGCAAGGTTGTCACAATTCCAGGCGCTTTTCAACTTACGAGTCGTGCCGGGAATTCCCGTGTTCCTCCCGGCTCGCATGCGGCGCTCGTTCCATATCCGGCCCAGGGTCGGGGATGGCGCGTTGGACCGCATCCTTCGGACCGTTTTGAAAGTTCCGCCCCGGCCGACCGGGGTCATCGTTCAACCGCCGCCGGACCGGGAGGAGGTGCCCCGGTCGGTCGATGATATTGACGTAAAATTCCCAGCAACCGTTTTTTTCGGACCGGTTTGCTCACGTGCTGATTACAGCCGGCGGCCAGGAACTGCGCCGACTCATCGGCCATTGCGTGAGCGGTCAAGGCGATGATGGGGGTGGGTTGGAGCCCGTTTTTCTTTTCCCAGGAGCGGATTCTCCGCGTCGCCTCACATCCGTCCATGACCGGCATCTGGATATCCATCAATACGATGTCGAACGGTTCATTCATGAATCGTTCCACCGCCTCGGCGCCGTTTTCGGCGATGTGGATGCGGCAGTTTTCCTTTCGCAGAAATCCCTGGATCACCATTTGATTCTCCTCGGCATCCTCGACCAGGAGAATGTTCATTTCATCGTCCCCGGTTCCGGTCCGCTCCCGGCGCAATGGCGGGGGGCCGTCCTCCCGGGCGTCGTCCGGGTCCTTCCGCGAGGTTTCCGGCAGGGGAACGGTGAACAGGAAGGTGCTGCCGTGTCCAACCTTGCTGATCACCCGGATGGTGCCGCCCATCAGATCGACCAGACGCCGGCAGATGGTCAGGCCGAGCCCGGTTCCACCATGTTTGCGGGTGGTGCTGGCGTCGGCCTGGGTGAAAGGTTGAAAAATTTCCGTCAATTTTTCTTCGGCAATGCCCGGACCGGTATCGGTGACCGAAAAGGCGACCTCGACATCCGAGTTCATTTCCACCTTGACGCCGATGCGTCCTTCCCGGGTGAATTTGACGGCATTGCCGATCAGGTTCAGCAACACCTGCCGCAACCGGGTTTGATCGCCTTGAACCCACTGCGGCACCTCTTCGCCGATTTCCCGGGTGAGCGTGATCTCCTTGTCCAGGGCGCTGATGACGAACAGATCGATGATGCCCTTGGTGGCGGCATGCAGATCGAAAGGGGTCCGTTCCAGGGTCAGTTGACCCGCTTCGATCTTGGACAGGTCGAGAATGTCGTTGATCAGGGTCAACAGGGTGCCGCCGGAGCGGTTCAGGGTTTTGACGCACCAGCTTTGGGTTTCGCTGAGTTCGGTCTCCTTGAGAATTTCACCCATGCCGAGAATGGCGTTCAACGGCGTGCGGGTTTCATGGCTCATGGTGGCCAGGAACTCGCTTTTCGACTTGTTGGCCACCTCCGCCGCTTCCTTGGCCTGGCGCAGATCGTTTTCAAGCTGTTTGCGCTGGGTGATATCGTGAAAAAATTCCAGCTTCGAGAGGGAACCGTCATGGTTGCGCAACGGGGTGTCGAACAGTTCGTAGGTACGGCCGTTTTTGGCGGAGTGCCACTCCCAGCTGATCGATTTGCCGGTGAACACCTCGGCATTCTTGCACCAGTCGCAGGGTTCGAAACGATCATGGAAATAGGCGAAACATTTACGCCCGCCGACCGGGCCGAACGCCTTCATGATGACATGGTTGACGAATTCGATGTCGTAATCCTTGTTGACGATGTAGACGCCATCGTTCATGGCCAGCAGGATGTTGCGCAGGTTCTGTTGTTCCCGGTGCAACTCCTGTTCGATCTCCTTGCGTTGGGTGATGTCCTCCTTGATGGCCAAAAAGTGGGTGATGCCCCCTTTGGCGTCGAAAATGGGCGAGATGGAGGCCGATTCCCAGTGCAGCGAGCCATCCTTTTTTCGGTTGTGGAACTCCCCCTTCCAGGTGCCGCCGTTGGTGATCGTCCGCCAGAGTTCCGCATATTTTTCCTCGGGCATCTCACCGGATTTCAGGATACGTGGATTTTGACCGATGGCCTCGTTGAAGCCATAACCGGATATTTCGCTGAAGCGGGGGTTGACATATTGAATGTTGCCGACCGGGTCGGTGATGATGACACTGACCGGGCTCTGCTCGACGGCCACCGTCAACTGTTTCAGGCGCATTTCCGTGCGGCGGCGTTCGGTGATGTCCCGGACGATGGCGACGAATCGGGGTTGGCCCGATTTCGGGGCCACGTACTGCAAAACGATTTCCACCGGGATGTCAAAACCATTTTTGTGGCGATGGACCGTTTCAAAGACCCGGGGGCGGCCGGGATGGGTGAGAAGCGGTTTGACGAGGGCGTGGAACCGGGGCGGGGTGAATTCGGGCTTGATGTCCAACGGTGTCATCGTCAACAACTCTTCCCGGTCGTATCCCACCTGTTCGACGGCGCCATTGTTGACATAGATGAAGCGAAAATCGCCTGGTTGGAACATGAACACACAGTCGCCGGTGCGGTCCAGGGTGTCCCGGAAACGGGCCAGTTCGATGCGTTGGCGGCGCAGAATGATGGTCCAGGCCAGGGAGATCAACAGGAGACCGGCGCCGGTACCCAGCAGCCAGATCAACCAGTCGGGGGGCGTCCATTTTCCGGATGGGGCGCCACCGGTATAGCGGAAGAGCGTCTGAAAGTAGAAGGAGCCATTATCGGCCTTCCAGGTTTTCAAATGATTGTCGATGGTGGTCAATATCCCGGCGTGCCGGCCCTCCGGGGCGGCGAAGCGCAGGCCGAAGGGCTCGTAGATGATGGCGCTGCGGACGATGCGGAATTCATGTTCGAAGGCATACCCGAACAGGCTGGCGACAGCGGCGGCATCGGCCCGGCCTTCCGAAACCGCGCGCATGGCATCGCGGTAGCCGGCGAGGGGCAGGATGTCGCAATCGATTTGAAATTTGTCGCACAACTGCCGCAGGCGGATGCCGAACAGGCCATTGCGCATCACCGCGATCCGTTTGCCCCCCAGGTCCAGCATGTTGCGCAACACCAGCCCCGGTTTTTGATAGATCTGTCCCCAGACCGTCACCACCGGTTCCCGGCTGTAATCGATGTAACGATCCCGTTCCACGTCGTAGGCGATGGTGGTGATCAGATCGAGCCGGTCCTTTTTCAGGTTGTCCAGGTGTTGCGCCCAGGTTCCCCAGACAATGGTCAACCGCCATCCTTCCAGACGGGCGATCTCCTTGATCAGATCGACATAGATGCCGCGAAAGCCGCCATCCTTCCCTTTGAACACCTGGGGTGGGTTGTCGTAGATGCCGACGGTGAGAGCGGGACCGTCGGCCCGGGCCGGTGCGGCCAGGATCAGCAGCGACAGCAGAATGCAATGGAAAAGGGGTCTCATGCAGCGATTCAGCCCTGCCGATGGGGGTCAACGGAACGATCCGGATCCGCAACCCCCTTAATTTAACTCACATGGGTATCCGGTTGCCTCAGGCTTGACAACCATATAACATAAAGAGTCCA
>CAYFNE010000140.1:0-11302 GCA_964344355.1 uncultured Magnetococcales bacterium | reverse complement strand
TCTGGGGATTAATGGAATGCAGGGCGGAGTGGATCACATGCCTGAGATTCTCCACCAGATCGAGCGTCTTCCAGTCAGGCTGCACCAGACCCAGCAGACAACCGACCTCCACCAGATTTGGCGCCAGATACAATCCGAACTCTTCCATAGCCTCGGCGGCGGATTTGTCCATGCCCTGAGCGACGTGGGAGAAAAGATTGGCGAAATCCTCCCTGGGATAGGAGAGGCTCGGGTTGAAACCGTCCCGGGCTACTTCGGCCGCCGCCATGACTTTTTCCCAGGCGCCTTCGCCAAGCCGATCCTCCGTGAAACGCTTCAGTTTGTGGAATAGAAATCCGTGCATGTTTTCAGTCCTGAAGGCTTTCCTCTCTGGAGATGGCGTCCGCAAGAACCGCCGTGAACGGCCAGGTCAGGCCTGCTTGGACGGTTCATGAAGAACGAGGACGATGGACGGACTTCCCTTTTGGCCGGAAGGCTCCTTTTTGTCATCGACAACGGATCCGGACACGATAATTGGCCGCTGTTCTCCCGACTGGGTCAGGAGGGTCTGCGGGACATTGCGTTGCGGGCCCTTGTGAACGATCCGGGTGAGGAGATCATCCACGTCGTCGTCAGGAAGCACCTGTCCTATGGGCATTCCGAGCAGATCCTCTTCGGGATGTCCGGTCCATTTCGTCGTGGCCGGGTTGATGGAGGTGATGACGCCCTTGTCCGTGCAGACCAAAAGTCCCTCGGAGATCGAGGACATCAGGTTCTGCATGTACCAGCGGGCCATGGCGTGCTCTTCCACCTGACGCTCCAATTCGTTCTGCATGCGGCGCAGCTTTTCGTCCTGCTCCCAACTGTTGCAGGCGTTCCGGGCCAGTTGCAGAATCTCATCGCGGGTGAGGGGCTTCCGGGCCAGCAGCACGTCATGCTTGATCGTTTCCTGAATTTCATCCACCGACCTGTCGCTGTAGGCCGTCACGATAACAATGTAGATTCGGTCATCCAACTCCCGGATGCGGCGCGCGGACTCCAGGCCGTCGATGCCGGGCGGCATGCGGATATCGACGAACGCCATGGCGAACGGCCGGTTGCGTTCCAGGGATTGCCTGACCAGTTCGACGCCTTCCTCGCCCTGGGAAGCGGTCACGACCTCGAAGGCGGTTTGCGTTGCCTTGGCCGTGTCGTCCTCTTCGGCAAACGCCTGGAGGTGAGAGGAGATCTCCGACTGCGGCTCCAGAATGTCCCGGTAAACCTCAAGGAGTTCCTTGTCATCGTCCAGAACCAGCACACGGTTATTGTTCATCATAGTCACCATTCATATCTTTCTCTGTGTATTTTTGAGTCCCCTGCAAAAAGCACCTAAATTTATATTTCCGAATCGTCCATGGTGTTGATTTCCCAGGAGACAAGCTACCGTTTCGATGGTAGATTTTTGACTTTTTGCAGAGGACTCATTTTTTGGCCCTGTTTTTCAAACTCCGCAAAGTCGCTGATTGTCAACAGTACCGAACGCACGTTTCCTGCCTGATCGCACAGTGCGGAGCCGGAAACGAGAACCGGGCGGTCTTCGCCACGGCTATTCAGGAGCAAGCGCTTGACGCGCCGGGGTTTCAGGTTGTTCTCTACGATACCCCGAAGAAGGTTCCGGATGCCGGATCCCGGAAACAGCAGATCCACCAGCTTGTCGTTCAGTTGAACGGCCGTGTACCCGATCATCTTGACGCCCGCATGATTGACATAGCGTATCCGGCCTCTGGGGGAGCAGAGGATGACCGTCTCGGGAATGGCGGAGATGACGTCCATCAAAAACATGCGGCTGAGTTCAAGCTGATCCGTGCGCTCCCGGCTCTTTTCCCCCTCATGGCGCAGGGCCTCGTCTTCCTGCCAGCGGTTGCAGGCGTTTCTCGCCTGTTGCAGGATTTCGTCCCGGCTCAAAGGCTTGCGGGCCAACAGGACGTCGTGCTCCAGAACCGCCTGGATCTCCTCCACGCTCCGGTCGCTGTAGGCGGTGACGATGATGACGTAGATCCGGTCGTCCAGCGTCCGGATTTTCCTGGCTGTCTCCAGACCATCGATTCCCGGCGGCATTCGAACGTCGATGAAGGCCACGGCGAATGGACGATTCTCCGTCAGGGCCTAGCGAACCATCTCCACCCCTTCCTCTCCCTGAGTGGCCAGGTTGACATCGAAATCAGGACCTGCGGATTCCTCTATCGGATCTTCTGTTTCGGCAAAGGCTCGAAGTCGTGAGGAAACTTGCTTCGGAGAGGGATGAAGGGTCTCCCGATAGGTTTCCAGCAATTCCCTGTCGTCATCCACGACCAGGACACGGTGGTTGACGCTCATGATTTGCTCCCATTCATTTTCAATGGTAGCCGGACCACCAGTTCGGCGCCTTTGTTCAGGCCATCACTGCGCGCCTCAATGGCGCCGCCGACAGACTGCGTAAAAAGAGCAGCGGAATGCAGGCCAAAACCCGTGCCGCGTTTTTTGGTGGAAAAACCGTAGCCGAAGATATCCTGTAATTTATCCGATGGAATGCCGCAACCGTTGTCGGCCACCCGCATCTCGATTTCCCCGGCGTCGGTTTTTTTCGCCGAAACCGTGACTTTTCCCTCGACGGATTCCCTTTTCTTGCGGGCCTCGATGGCTTCCTTGCCGTTCTTGATCAGATTGATGCAAAGTTGAAGCAGTTGGCTGCGGGGCAGGTCCACGTCGGAAAAATCATCCAGCATTTCGATCCGCGCCTCGACGCCATATTTTTTCAAGGTATCCTGCTGGATGGCAATCGCATCCTCCAGGAGCTTGCGAAGGTCGAAACGGGTGGTCAACATCTGTGGATGGGCCGAATCCTGGTGGATCTTGATAATCTCGGAGATATGATTGACGGCGGTTCCAATCTGCCGGGAGTGGGGAATGAACCGGTCATCGGCCATGGCATGGAGATCGCGCCCGACCTCCTCCAGAATCTCCAGCAATTCACCCAACAGTTCTTCGGGCGTTTTTCCCCGCTCCTGTTTCTTTCGAACCAGTTCCTTCATTTTGGCGAACAGTCCCGCCATCTTCTTAAGGCTGGCGCCCGCATCCTCCATCTGCTGAGCCCGGTGGGCAATGCTCATGATGGCGTTGCCGATGTTGTGAAGGATGGAGGTGCTCATTTCCGCCACGCCGGCCTGGAACGCGTTGTACTGCTCCCGTTCCCGGCTGGCGGCCAGAGCCCGTTCCGTCCCATGCTTGTACAGGGCGATCTCGATGTTGCTTTTGAGTTCCCGTTCCTGGAACGGCTTGATGATATAGCCGTACGGTTCGCTGATCTTGGCGCGGTCGAGGGTTTCCTGGTCCGCGTGGGCAGTCAGGAAAACAACGGGAATCCGGAATTTGTTCCGAATGTCGACCGCCGCCTGGACGCCATCCATCTCGCCATGAAGATGGATGTCCATCAGGACCAGGTCCGGCTTCAGTGTTCCAGTTTCGTCGATGGCGTCCTTCCCCGTATCCACGGTCCCAACCACATGATAACCCAGTCTTTCCAGCGTCTCCTCCAGCGCCATGACGGTAACCGCTTCGTCCTCCACCGCCAAAATGCGTTTCATGGTCATGCGCTCCCCTCCTGACACGTGGATCCTGTCCGCCGGTCAATCTCCCTTGAGACGTAACCGGACGGTCAATCCTTTTCCGTCGCCATTTTTAAAGGTGATTTTTCCCCGAACCTGCCGGGCCAGCCGATGGACCAGACGCATGCCCAGGGTATCAGAATGTTGCTTGTCTTTCATTATGGAAAATCCGACGCCGTCATCCTTCACGACGAATTCGAACATCTGATCCGGAAGCGGTTGGCAGGCAATGAGAACCTTGCCTTGCCGTCCCTCGGGGAACGCATGTTTGAAGCAGTTGGAGACCAGTTCGTTGACGATCAATCCGCAAGGGATGGCCTGATCGAGGTTCAGCTTGATCGGCTCCAACCGGGTTTCCAGTTCGATGCCTTTGCCCGCCGCGCCGAAGGTGGAAGAGAGTTCATGCGCTAAATCCGTGAGATAGCTTTTGGCGTCGATGTAGGCCAGATTGTCGGATCGGTACAGCTTTTCGTGGATCAATGACATGGTGGCGATCCGGCCCTGGCTCTCCCGCATGGCATTCAGGGCGGCTTTCTTGGAGGCTTTCTTTTTTTCCAGGTTGCTCGCCTGGAGTTGGAGAAGCCCGGAAACCACCTGCATGTTGTTCTTGACCCGGTGGTGAATCTCACGGAGAAGGACCTCCTTCTCTTTGACCGAAGATCGGAGCGTTTCAATATTGTGAATGCGATGGATGGCCAGGGCGTACAAGTTGGCCAGGGCTTGACAGATTTTTACATCATGTTCCGTATAGTCCCGCTCCGCATTGGCCAGCGCGATCTGGCCAACCAGCCGGTCCTCGATGAGCGCGGGGACGGACAGAAACCGTTGGATGGGAATATGGCCGTCGGGCGTTCCGGTCGATCGGGAGTCCCGGTCCGGATCGTTGGTGACAAGAGGTTCCCGGTTATTCAGCACCCAACCCCAAAGACCGGTGAATTCCTTGAAGACGGTCGCCTTGCCGTCCACCTGGCACTGATCCCATACGCCCCGGGTCATGGTGGGACAGTTGAGATGACCGGTCTCCGGATCGATGTAACCGGTAAAGCCGATCCGGCTGGCCGTGAGCCGTTGGCCATGTTCGAGCACGAGACCCGAGAGATCCCCGATGGCGAACCGGCCGGAAAGCAGTTCCGCGCCGATTTCCGCCATGGCGGAATTGATTTCAGACTGTTGTTGAAGGTCCGTTTCGGCCTTTTTGCGTGAGCTGACGTCACGGACGCTGAGCACGAACTTCTTCCGTCCCTTCTGTTCCAGGGGCCAGACATAGACCTCTCCCGGGAAAACCTGACCACCGTTTGTTCTGAAATAGCGCAAGGAAACGTCGCCTGGTTCTGATTTTTCAGGCTCAAAGTGCTCGATGATCCTATCGCGTTCCTCCGGCTCCAGAAGGTCGAATATCGTCAGTGTCCCGCATTGTTCATCCGTATAGCCGAAAAGACCGCATGTTCTGTTGTTGACGGTCTCCAATTGAAAGCGCTCCGCATCCACCACCAGCAGGGCATCAGCGCTGTTGTCGAAGAGTTGCCGATATCTCTTTTCACTTTGCGCCAACGCGTCTTCCGCGTGTTTCCGTTCCGTGACGTCATCATAAACCGTTACGATCTCCCCGGACGGCAGCTTGTAGATGAAATTTTCCACCCACTGGGAAAGCTGTTTGTCCTGATATAGGAATGTGGGAAAGGAGACCGCTTTTCCCGTTCGCCATACCTGCCTGAACGCTCCCAGCAGTCCCGATTGCACGACGCCCGGGAACAACCTCCTGACCGATTGTTCCACCACGTCCCGCCTTTTTATCCGGCTGATTCTTTCCCCGGCCTTGTTGATGTCCTTGAATTGAAAATCCTCTCCATTGTCCACGGCCTCGTAAACCGCCACGCCGTTGCTCATGTTGCCGAACAGATCCCGGTACCGGATTTCGCTTGCCTGCAAGGCTCTTTCGAACGACTTCCTGTCCGACACGTCCATGAGAACGGTTCGAATGAACGACGCCTCGTTGCCATCTTCCGTCCCCATGACGCTTTCCAACCGGACATCCATGTCCCGGCCATCCGGACGTTTCAGGCGCAACTCGTCCATCTGTCTTTTCCGCGATTGCAACAGGCGGTGCAGGTGCAGGTGGACACGATCCTGGTCGTCCCTGACGATGAAATCCTGAAGACGCTTCTCTTTCAAGTCGCTGCGTTCAACTCCCACCATGCCGCAAAAGGTGAGATTGACCTCATGCAATCGGCCCGTTTCGCTGATGGTGCAGTACGCCACGGGAGCGAAATCATAAAGCTCCGAAAACCGATCCCGGGATTGGCTGATTTCCATTTGAGCCCGGAGCAGTTCATCGTTCTGCATCGATAATTGGGTCTTTTGCGTTTCCACCTCGTGCAGAAGTCTTTCCCGCTCCAATTCCAATTTCTTCCGGTCTATGACGATGGCGATGGAATTGGCGACGGTTTCCAGAGTCCGTTCCTGTTCGGGAAAGCGGGGATGACCTTCGGCGATGGCGATGTTCAGCACGCCCAGAACCGTTTCGTCCTTGATGATGGGAAGACAATAATGACCGTGAGGTTTGTCCACGATACGGTCATGGCGCGGGTGATCCTCCAACCGGTTGCGGAAAACCGTTTGCCGGGTATCTATCGCCTGGCCGCAAAGGCAGTGGCCATAGGAAATCCGGGCGCATCGTTCACGCAGCTCCCGGTCAAGGCCACGCGAAACCGCCATCTCAAGCATTTCGGATCCGGGCTCGGCGATAAAAATGCAGCCTTTCCCGTTTATGGACAGATCGGACATGGAGAGAACCCCATCCAGAATCCGATCCAGCGTTTCTTCCATTCCAATGGGGAGAGCCGCCAGCTTGAAAAAATCGCTGAGCAGACGATGCAGTTCGATGTTTCTTTGGGCGATCCGCTGTGTTTTCCTGCGTTCGGTGATATCCCGGATGATTGCGGAGAAGAATCTCTTTTCTCCCTCCAGCCAGGAAGAGAGGGAGAACTCCACCGGAAATTTTGTCCCATCTTTCCTGAAGGCGTACAACTCCGTCGTTTTGTCCATGAAGCGGGGAAGATTGGAAGGCCTGAGGCATTTCGGAGCTTGGTCGTTTTTTTCGGAGCATTCTTCATGCAACAGGAGCAGGAACGGCTTGCCGAGAATCTCAGCCTCCCCATATCCGAAGATCTCCTGGGAAGCCCGGTTCCAGAAGACGACGTTTCCCGCCTCGTCCGTGGCAATCAGGGCTTCCTGTACCGATTGGGCGACGGACATATACCGTTGTTCGCTATGGCGCAGTTTGGCGGTCCGCTCTTCGATCTGGGCATCCAAATCCAGAGTCAATTGCAGCAGATCCGAGTTGGTCTGGTTGAGTTCCGATTGCAAAAGGGTGATGGTTTCCTGCGCCTGGGCGAGTTCCCGCTCCAATGCTTCGGTCCTGGCGTTCATGACTCCTTCCCCCGCACGACCAGCACCGTGGCGTCATCGTTGTCACGGGACAATGAACCCAGAAGGGTCATGGCGATCTCGGGCGCGGGCTTCTCTTCAAGGCTTGGAAAATCATCCAAACGCCAATGGGACCGCAGCCCGTCGGAATGAAGGATCAGGATTTGGTCCGTGGTCCAGTGGTGTACGGTGATCTTCGGAGGAGGGGCGTTGACGCCGATAATGCCCCGCCGGACGAGGAAGTTCACCGGCTCCACGGCGCCAAAGACCCGCGCCTCCACATTGCCGACGCTGGCGAATGTCATCTGTTCCCGGTTCCAATCGATGCAGGCGATGGCCATGACCACCCCGCGCGTGCCCCGGCACGCGCGGCCCGAACCGAGAAACAGATCCGCCAATGGCAGTTCATAATGCCGTTCGACGAAACGCCGGGCGTGAAGGGCCGCCTGATAGGCGAATTGACCGTGGCCCAGCCCATCGATGACCGCGATCAGAAGCCGTTCGTTCCACTTTTTCACGACGAACGCGTCGCCATTCACGAACATTTTTGGATGGGGACGGCTGGCTACCCCTGCGGACAGGGGACATTGCGCGGCGGACAGGTTCGGCGCGGAAATCCATCGCCGGCAGGAAATGTCGGAGCCGCCCCCCGACTCGGTAGCGGAATGGATCTGGAATTCGTCCATGAGACGGTTGATCGTACCCAATCCATATCCCAGACTGCCCCCGGTTGAAAATCCATCGCCGATCGCCTCTTCAACATTGCGGATGCCCGGTCCCGCATCGCGGGAAACGATCTCGACGCCGACGCGCCCGGCGACGTCCGGATCCTCAAGACGGCGGAACGACAGAACGCCTCCGCCCGCATGGCGGACAAGATTGGTGGCCAGTTCCACCACCGCCAGCGCGATCTCGCCGCTCTCCACTTCGTCAAAACCCGTTTCGCGGGCCAAGCGGAATGCGGCGCGCCGGGCCAACGCCACGTCGCTGGGATGGTTCAACGTCCATTTCGCGTCCTGACGCTCCTCTTCCCGCATATCAACGGCCCTTCAACCAGCTTCGGGCGGTCACCACCGTGCCTTGCCCCGGTTCGCTTTGAATCTCAAGCTCTCCCATCAGACGTTTGGCCCCGGGAACACCCATGCCCAACCCCTTGCCCGTCGTATAACCCGGTTCCAGAGCCTTGGTCACATCCTCGATGCCCGGCCCCCAGTCCTCAAACACCAGCTCAATGCCCGGACTCCCGCTATTCAGCTTCCGCCAGCGCATGACGCCGGTTCCACCGCCGTGAACATGTACGTTACGGGCCAACTCCGAGGAAGCGGTGACGATGCGCGTGATGCCCGTGATGGAAAAACCGATGGCCCCCGCCACGCTCCGTACCGTTTTTCGTACTGTGACGATGTCGATCTCCGATTGTATGGGAACTTCCCCCATGTGCGTTCCGGAATCGTTCATCGCTTATCTCCAGGTTCGTCATCCTGAAGCAGATCCAAGGCGCTGTCCACATCCAGAACGGTGGAAACATGGCCCAATGTCAACCCCAGTTGGGTGACCGTGATCGCCACCGCGGGCTGCATGCCGGCAATCACCGTCCTTCCTCCCATCAGGCCAACCATGGCAGCGGTCTCCGTGATGGTGCGGGCAAAAAAGGAGTCGAGGGTTTCCACCAACGCCAAGTCCAATATTACCCCCCTGGGATCATGCCGCTCCATGGCTTGAAGAACCCTCTCCTGAAGTTCGGAGACGGTGGCGTCATCGGGATCCGAGGGCAGGGTCACCATTAGAACGTTACGCACCTTCACGACAGAAATGCTTTCGTTGACCATCATGCGCCCCCTTTGACCGTCTTTAACAGATCCGCCGCCAGATCCAAACCCGACGCCAGCGATGAGCGGGTATTCACCTTGGACAGGTCAATTCCCAGGTGGACCAGGGTCTGGGCGATGGCGGGACGGATGCCGGTCAAAACCACCCGGGCGCCGAGAAGCCCGGTGGCCGTGATGGTTTCGATGAGATGTTGCGCCGTCTGGGTGTCCACGGTCGGGACGCCGGTAATATCCAGCAAGGCCACGGACGAATTGGTATCGACGACATGTTGGAGAAGTCTTTCGGAAAGTTGTTGGGTTCTCTGGCTGTCCAGAACGCCGATCAAGGGCGCCAGCACGATGCCCGGCCGAATTTGCATGACTGGCGTGGACAGCTCCTGAATTTCCTCCGACTGCCGGCGTATGGTCTCCTCACGCCGTTTCCCGGCGGCAATCTCCTTCTCCAAAGCCTCGGTGCGTTCCGCCACCAACCGCTCCTGTTCCTCCTTTTGCTTCTGCAACGCCTTTTCGGCTCTCTTTTTTTCCGTCACGTCGATGTTGAACTCGATGACATGGGCCAGTTGGCCGGCGGCGTCAAGAACGGGAAAACCGTGCACTTCAACGATGCGCTCGCCGCCGTCATGCCCCTTGTGGATATGTTCCATCACCACCGCCTGCCCGGTTTTGCGAATTTCCTCCAGAGGACAGGGATGTTCCTCGCTGGAGCAGGGGGTGTCCCGGCCGTGGCTCAAGGCGAAACAGGTCATATCCCTTGAAGCCTCGCCGGAAGCTGCGTTGGCGAAAAGAATCGTATAATTCTGCGGATCAATGACGTGAAAGGGGTGTGGAAGAGCGTCCAGGACCGTTTTCAGGAATGTTCCATTTACCGAACCCACAGGCCTGGAATTCTGGGATTCAGGCGTTTTTCCGGATGATTTTTTGACCATGGGATTTGCCTTTTGCGCATGATGTGACGTTGTCTTCGAATGGGCGGAGGGTCTGAGCCATCCTTACCCAAGCGTTTTCATGACGACCTCCCGTCCGCCCGCATTCAAGGCCAGGTTCAGGCCCTCCGCCAGAGACGACCGGGTATCCACGTCCGACAGGTCGACGCCCAGATGAACCAGAGTCTGGGCGATGGCGGGACGGATGCCTGTCAGGATCACCCGCGCGCCGAGAAGCCTCGCGGCGGTAATGGCCTCCATGAGGTGCTGGGCGGTCTGGGTGTCCACCGTCGGAACGCCGGTGATATCCACCAAAGCCAAAGGGGACTGGGTTTCCACGATCTGGACCAGCAGCTTCTCCATGAATTGCTGCGTTCTCTGGCTGTCCAATGTTCCGATCAGAGGCGCCACGACGATGCCTTCCCAGATCCGCATCACGGGCGTGGACATCTCCAGGATCTCTTCCGATTGCCGCCGGATGATCTCCTCCCGCCGTTTTCCTTCCGCAAGTGCGCGTTCCAGCTTGGCCGTACGTTCCCTGACCTGATCCTCCAGACGTTCACTCTGTTCCGCAAGCGCTTCCTGCGAAAACTTCAGGTTGAGCACCATCTCGCTGAGGATGCGCTCCAACTGGCCGAGTTCGTCCTCCGATGTGATCTTCAGTTTGAAATCCGCATTCCCTCCGGCGACGGAAGCCAGGGCATGGATGATCTCCGACAACCTCTCCCGGACTTGTGGAGAGAGATCATACGCAGTCCGGGCAGGGGGCTCATCACGGTAGGCGCAAAAAGGCTGCTTCATCATGTGTTGAAAAAACCCTTCGCCGCGCGCCGGTCCCATCCCCCCCATGTCGACCACCGTCCTGGGCTCAAAACCGAGCGTGCCCGCCAGTTCCCGGGCGTCTTCCGTCTGGAAGGTTTTTTCCACTGCGTCACGGTAGTCCAAGCCTCCGGGCAACTGCCCCCAGCGCTGCATCTGGGAAAGGATCCACTCTCCAAATTCGGGATGGGGATGGGGCTTGAAATGGATACGGTCGGGAACGCTGTGACGACCCCCCAGGCCATCGGGAAACTCTCCGGTCAGGACCTGTTCCACGGCCGTCGGGTCGGGTTGATTCAGATGCGCCGGATCGCATATTTCCCGGGCAATGGCTTTTTTCTCTTCCGGTTCCGCCCCGCTCAAGGTCCGTTCAGCCTCCAGGACGCTGGTCATCAACGCCCGGTAGGAATTGGGATTCCGTTCGATGAATGCCCTTGACGTCGCCAGGCTGCAGCAGGGATGTCCCGGCCAGATCTCCTTGGAGAGGGTATGAATGAAGCCGGCACCCCGCAGGACGGGGATCTGGTTGAAGGGTTCCGGCGCGAAAAAGCCGTCCACCCATCCCTTCTCCAGATGGTAGGGCATGCGGGGCGGGGCGATCTCCTTGATGGTGACGTCCTGCAGAGGGTTGAGGCCGCGCTCGGCAAGAAAATGGGTCGTGTATCGTAATGACCTAACCCGGTCTCGCTGGGAACAAAACCCA
>CAYFNE010000139.1:0-11325 GCA_964344355.1 uncultured Magnetococcales bacterium | reverse complement strand
GTTGACAATCATTGGGAAACTTTTCTCAAATATCGCTTTTTCTGTCAGGCACTATATATGTCGTTGTTATTTCCGAACATGAATATAACAAGGATACTCGGAAGTCAAAACTATATGCAAATAGTGTTTCAGGAAATATAGGCCGACAGCTTAATGCACTTTCGAAAGGTCAATATTTAGACTTTTCAGAAAGTGGTGATAGTGATCGAAAAACGCATCTATTATCAACAAACAATATTAGTATTTACGACAGATGTTTAAATCTAATGGATAAGGGCGGAGTGGTCAGTCTAGGGATTCCGCTGTTGGATTTGGATTCAACATTGCGCTCACTTATAGCCGAAACTAATTGTATCGTTGATGTTACGGCACTAAAAAAAAACCTCCTAATTGATGTCACTGCCACACTAATTTCCCTGGGATTTTCAGATATATACAGCTTTGAACTGAAGAAGAAGCCGACCCACGGCCAGGAAGATTTGTACCATCAATTGAGAATGACCGATGATTTTATTTATAGAAACCTCACTGAAAGTGAACCTGTCCGCCAAAGTTTAAAACGAATTACAAGTTGGTCGATCCGCCGAAATAGAGCCTTACCATTTTCGGCAGTATTATTGATAATTATTTTTGCTGTAAACATTTTTTGGAGAAATGAAACCGCCATTACAATTATAAACTCACTCGCTACTATTGCAACTATAACTTCTTTTGCATTGTTGTTTGAACGTTAGGAGCGCTTGTTTTCATGAACTCCGGGGATAGTTACTTATCTGCTGAACAGGAGTCCCATGGCCGCTTTCTAACAAAGCGGGCATGAGGGTACGACCATAGAATTATCTTATTTTGAACATGCGGTTTCCAATTTTTCAAAAAAAAATCACATTCCCAAAACTGCAAGACCGTTCCGCTTTTTGCAAAAGCAGAACCACGAAAAACCACGCAACCCATTAAAAACAAGCAACTTTTCCAACACCATGACCAAGCAAGCCTGACAGACGGTTCCGCTTTTGAGTCAGCCACACAAAAAGCGGAACCGGAAGATCCCCACCAAAAACATGAACACCTGATCCAACTGACCCCACCTCTCCTGCCAGCTTGGCCCCCTCTCTCTCCATCCAAAAAAAGCCACACATCGCGGATGCGGGCATCACCGTTGATGTGTTATGATTTGCTTTTCAGTTCACCCACCCTCATCGGGAGTTCGTGGCCATGGCAGCGGTGATTCGTGAAGTTTATGACGCCTTTTTGGACGCCGGAGCCGGTGAAGAAAAAGCCGGAGCGGCTGCGCGGGTATTGGCCGATTGCGAATCGCGTTTTGACAGGATCGACCTTGACCTGGCTGAAATCAAGGCACAATTGCCGGTCATCAAATGGATGTTGGGATTGGTGTTGATGGTTATCGTCATTCCCGCGTTGAAACAGTTCCTCGCCGGTTGAGAACCCCTCCCTCTTTCATACCGGCTTCTCATGGAGAAACAAACCGACCCCGCCAACGACCCTGTCCAACGCGCCGCACGCGGTGACCGGGCCGCTTTTGCCGCGCTGCTGGAGGCCCATTATCCGCTGATTCATCGTCTTTGTTACCGCTGGACCGGCCATGCCGAGGATGCGGAAGATTTGGCCCAGGAGGTGTGTGTCACCCTGGCGCGGGCCATTGTTGATTATCGGCGGGAGTCGGCTTTTTCCACTTGGCTCTATCGCATCATTCTCAATGCGGCGCGGGATTTTCATCGGCGGCGGCAGCGGATCGGTGAGCGGGAGCGGGATGGGGTGGATCTGGCCGAGCGGGCGGATCCGGGGCCGGATCCGGAGCGGTCGTTTTTTTCACGGATGATTTTGCACTGCATCACCCTGTTGCCGGAAACCTTGCGGGCGGCGGTGTTGTTGGTGCATGCCGAAGGGCTCAACCATCGACAGGCCGGACAGGCCCTGGAATGCGCCGAAGGCACCATCTCCTGGCGGCTGGCCGAAGCCCGGAAAACCCTCGCCGTCTGTCTCGATCAGGGAGGTTGAACCATGAGTCCCCATCCCCTCACCGATGACGATCTGAAAAAAGCCTTTCAGGATCACCCGCCGCCAACCCCTTCAAAAACCGGGCGAAAACGGGCCATTGATGCCGGTTTGGCGGAATTTGACCGGTTGACCGAAAAAAAATTCCAAGGATCCCGCGCCCGCCATCGTCCAACCCCCATAACGAGACACTTTTTCATGAAAATGGGAGAATGGATGATGAACAGCAAAACACTGACCACCGCCGGCGCCCTGGGCGCCTGTGCCATGCTGGCCCTTTTTATCGTCAACCAGCAACCACAGGGAATGATCCCGAGCCCCTTCACCAGGTTGAGCGATCCGCTGGTCAAGGCGGAGAAAAAAACCGCCGATGATGGTGGCATGATCGTCGCCACCAATCGACCGGCCCCGGCCCTGGAACCGGGTTCGGCGTTGATGGCGGAGTCGGCCTTCAAGGAAACCACCCCACAGGCCTACTCGGAACCGGTCAAAGACCGGCCCAGACCCGAAGCGGAAATGGATGCGACGGCGGAAATGGCGCCCCCTCCCCCGCCGGTGGCGATGAAACCCACCGCCCCCCACGTCGGCCCGGCTGGCATCCAACGGCTGGCCAGGCAGGCATCGCCAACGATGTCCTTCGCCGACGTCTCCCGGGAACGACGGGCGGCGCCCGCTCGGCACAAGATGAAATCCCAGGCCATGCCGGTCATCGGCGGGGATGCCGGCATCTCGATGGGAGATATCATCACCCCGCCCCCGGACCTGGAACGGGATCAACATCAATCCTTCGAAAACAATCCGGTCAAACTGGTGACGGAACAGCCGGTCTCGACCTTTTCGGTGGATGTGGACAGCGCCTCCTACAGTTTTGTCCGCCGGCGCATCAACAGTGGCCGTCTGCCGGCCCCCAACGCCGTGCGGGTGGAGGAGATGATCAACTATTTCGACTATGATTATGCCGTGCCGACGGACCGGTCGAAACCGTTCCAGCCCAATGTCGCCCTCTATCCGACCCCCTGGAATCCCAACAGCCGTCTGTTGCACATCGGCATCAAGGGCTACGCGCCGGCGGAAAACAAAAAACCGGCCAGCAATCTGGTTTTTTTGCTCGATGTTTCCGGCTCCATGAGCAGCCGGGACAAACTGCCCCTCCTGAAACAGTCGATGCGGTTGCTGGTCAACACCCTGGATGCCGATGATACGGTGGCCATCGTCGTCTATGCCGGGGCCGCCGGCACGGTGTTGGAACCGACCCCGGTCAAGGAGCGGCATAAAATTCTCGCCGCCCTGGACAAGTTGCAGGCCGGTGGTTCCACGGCCGGCGGGGCGGGCATCGAACTGGCCTACTCCCTGGCGGCGGGCACCTATCAAAAAAACGCCGTCAACCGGGTGATTTTGGCCACCGATGGGGATTTCAACGTCGGCGTCGCCAACCATGAGGCGCTCAAAGGATTGATCGCCCGCAAGCGCAAAAGCGGTATTTTTCTATCGGTGCTCGGTTTCGGCCGGGGCAACTACAACGATCGGTTGATGCAAACCCTGGCACAAAACGGCAACGGCATCGCCGCCTACATCGACACCCTGAACGAAGCCCGCAAAGTACTGGTCGAAGAGGCCAGCGCCAACCTGTTCCCCATCGCCAAGGATGTCAAAATTCAGGTGGAGTTCAACCCGAAACGGGTGGCCGAATACCGGCTCATCGGTTATGAAACCCGCCGTCTCAACCGGGAGGATTTCAACAATGACCAGGTGGACGCCGGCGATATCGGCGCCGGACACACGGTGACCGCCCTCTATGAAATCGTCCCCGCCGGCAGCGCCGCCCGGCAGGTGGACGAGCTGCGTTACCAAAAACCGGCCCCGGCGCCGACGACATTGGACAAAACGGCCGAGTTCGCCTTCCTGAAACTGCGCTACAAACTGCCCGATGAATCCAACAGCCGCCTGATGACCCGCGCCATCACCGATGCCGACCTGCGGCAGGACGCCGCCGCCGTCACCGACGATTATCGCTTCGCCGCCGCCGTCGCCGCCTTCGGTCAATCCTTGCGCGGTGGACAATACCTGAAAAATTTTGATTATCCGCAGATGATCACCCTGGCCCAAGGGGCCAAGGGCGCCGATCCGTTCGGCTACCGGGCCGAGTTCATCAATCTGGTGCGCCTGGCGGCGGCCCTGGACAATCAGCCGAAAAAGTCGGCTGAATAAGTTTAACCCGGCCCGCTCCCCTTTTCCCCTGGGAGCGGGACCATCGAACGCATTGAAACCGACCACACCATGAAACCTCTCCTTTACCTGTGGGCATTTTTTGGAGCCTGGATGCCAATGATGGCCAACGCCGAACTGATCGTTCTCGCCGCACCGAACAGCGAGGATGATTATTATGCCCGCTTTGCCGACGATATTTTCGACTTTCATGTTGACTATGCCAAACGGATCGGCGCCGGCGACCAGGTGTTGATTTTTACCGACCGGGGCAACCAGGATCGCTATGTGCGAGCCCTGGGCCGGGAACGGGTGGTGGTGGCACCGATGTTGGATATCTGGATGCGTGATTTTACCACCTCGAACCCGGTATCGCCGGTGATGTTCCGCTATACCGCCGAGGGTCAGGGGGGTGGCCGCAGTGGACAGCGGCAGGCCGATGCGGTGCAGGAAACCCTGGCCATCGTCGCCGAAGAGG
This sequence comes from uncultured Magnetococcales bacterium, assembly GCA_964344355.1. Taxonomy (GTDB): domain Bacteria; phylum Pseudomonadota; class Magnetococcia; order Magnetococcales; family CAYFNE01; genus CAYFNE01. The sequence goes on along the minus strand of CAYFNE010000139.1, from coordinate 6,629 downwards.
CCGGGCTCTCCTTCCGCGAAACCGATCTGTTGAACGATGGCGGCAACATCGTCGAGGATTCCGCCGGCAACATGGTGGTGAGCCGTAAATTTTTACGCGACAACCGATTGACCGAAGCGACAGCGCGAAAAAAATTGCGCCGGTTGACCGGCGCCCGTCACATCGCCTTCATCGAGGCCGATGAACAGGGCGGACTGGAGCATGCCGACGGCGTGGTCAGTTTCGTCGATGTCAACACCCTGATCATCAACAGCTACCCGGAGGATCCCGACTACGCGCGCAACCTGGAAAAGGATCTTCGGGCGGGATTGCCTGGGGTAAAAATACACGAAATCATCACCCCATACGACGGCAGCGAAACCTACGATGAGCGGTTCGGCTCCGCCTGCGGTCTCTACACCAATGTCCTGTTAACCCCGAACCGCATCTATTTTCCCCAGTTCGGTATCCCCGAAGATCGTATCGCCCTGAAACAGGTACGCGCCGTCACCACCCGCGAAGTGGTGCCGGTTTCATCCCAGCAGGTGTGCCACATGGGCGGCGGTGTGCGTTGCATGTCCTGGCAGGTTCGGGGTGACCAGGCCACACGCCTAAAAAATTATTTTAACAGCCATCACCGCCGCCGTTGAACCCGGTCCTCACTCGAACTGACTTTTGAATATCTGAAACTGTTTTTTCAACTCCTCCAACTCTGTTTCCAAGGCGAGGACGCGGTTATCCAGTTGCGTCACCCGTTCACCAACCCCGGAGGACGCGGTGCGCCCCTCGTAAACCCGGGGCACATCGGGCGGAATGTCCGGTTCACCCATCAACAGATGGGCATAACGGGGCTCCTTGCGGCCCGGTTGCAACGGCAGGCAGACCACCCACGGTTTTTCACCGGCGGAAAGATGGCGCAGCTTCACCTCGACGCTGGATAAACTTTGAAAGGGATACATGCGTGTGGCGCGGGTGCGCAGTTCGCCGACCGTCTGTGGCCCGCGGATCATCAGTTCACACAATATAGCCGCCTCGCCCTCGCCGAACTTGAACCGTTCGATGAAAAAATGGCGAAATTTTTCCGAACGGCTGCCCGGCGTATGGCTGGACATGGCCAACTGCTTGCCCCGCAAACCGTCCAACCCCGCCTTCACCTCCGATTGATCATAGGAGACCACCGGATGGCGGTTGGATTTTTGATTGCAGGCGTTGGTCAGGGCGTTCAAAGTTACCGGATAGCTGTCCGGCGTCGTAAACTCCTTTTCGATCAAACAACCCAACACCCGGGTTTCAACACTGTTCAATGGATTGTCCATCGTTGCCCATATCCTTTCAGGACTCACTGGAAGAAGAGATTTGCGCCATCATTTCATCGCTTTTGCCGGCCACCCGCTGCCATAAACGCTGTATATCCCCCGGCACCGTGGCGGGATCCCGCAATTTTTTGAAGGAACGGCGCCGACCGGTGATAAATCGATAATCAAATCCGTGCGCCGTCAAAATGCCATCGATCACCCGCTCCGCCGGCCCACGGAATCCCAGGGCCAGGGCGTCGATCAGCGGATCGTTGAACGACGGGTTCGGCCCCTGGCGCAAGGCGGCCCGCAACCGTTCGAGATGCGGAAAAAAATCGTTCCACCCCGCCCCCAACAACGTTTTGATCCGTGGCGCCTCCATGAACAGGGCTTCGGTGACCTGCAAGGTTTTGATGAGCATGGGTTGTTCCCGTATATGCCAAACAAGGATTGACGGATATGCGCAATAGTGCTAAACTTACGCTAATCGATAGTTGGCGCAGGATCCGATGACAGTACGCCCCCAATCCCCAGGAATCTACAGAAAATGGACGCCCACGACAAGCACACCATCCGTAAGAACAAACTTCTGCAAATTATCGAAAAAGAGGGCAGCCAAACCGCCGTCGCCAAAAAGATCGGCACCGACAAATCCTATCTGAGCCAAATCCTCAGCGCCAAAGGCACCCGCAACGTCGGCGATGATCTGGCGCGGCGCATCGAGTCGGCCTATGGTCTGAACGACGGCTGGCTGGATGAACCGGTCTTCGACCCCTCCGGCCCCTGGCGGCAGACGATCGACGATTTTTCCGATTTCGTGCTCATCCCCCGCTTCCACGCCAGCGCCAGTCTGGGACCGGGCATGGAGCTGCCGCCGGAGGATGAAATCAGCGGCCATCTGGCCTTCAAACATGTCTGGCTGCAAAAAAGGCGGCTCAACCCCCGTTTCCTGACCATCATCGACGCCCTGGGGGATTCGATGATGCCGACCATCGCCGATGGCGATGTGCTGCTGGTGGACCTGCGACAAAAAGAGCCCATCGACAACCGTATTTTCGTGCTGCGCATGAACCAGCAACTCTATGCCAAACGGTTGCAGGTGCGGCCGGACAACCATGTGCTGATCAACTCCGACAACCCCACCGCCCCCTCCTTCGAAATCGACCTGGCCGAAGAGACCGGCCTGGACATCATCGGTCGCGTCGTCTGGGCCGGACGCGATCTGTGAGTCGGAGGACGGAGGACGGAGGACGGAAGACAGAGGAAGGAGCATGGGGAGGGTAGAGGGATGACAAAATGGTGACGACTGCCCGGGTGTGGCTCGGTCGACTTCGGGGGATCGTCTGAAAAGAGGCATTGCGGTCAACTGGTTATCATTAATGGACCATACCTTGCATTAAATCGGCGGAACGATCCTGAACCCCTGTCAAATTGGAGGATAATATGGGAATGCTTCTGCTGTTTGCCACCGTCAAGGTCCTGGGTTGTGTCGGTGCCGCCTGCTTTCACGTCGTCGAGCCGGTCGATGAGACCGTCGCCGCCCGGGTGGGTTGAACAACGGACGGATGTAACCGAGGACGGCGATGGGCCATCGGCCCGTTGCCGTCGTTTCCCGTGGCGCAACCGCCCCGGCCCACCAGGATGCCCGAACCATGCCCATCATCACCCATGTGGATCAGGAGACCATCACCATCGCCGTCTCCGGACGTTTCGACGGTGATCTCGGCAACGCCTTCACCCATGCCTATCAGTCCCATTCCGACATCCACCATTATCAAGTCGATTTTTCCCGGGTCGGTTCCATCGACAGTTCCGGGATCGGCCTGCTGTTGATGTTGCGCGAACATGCCAATAAAAACCGTGGTCGCCTGGAAATCATCAACTGCACCGAAACCATGAAAACCATCTTCCGGGCGGCGAAACTCGATCGTCTGTTCGCCATCAACTGAACCGGATCAGCAACCATCCAACCAGGGCGTTTTCCATCACCGTCGGATTTTCCAGAACATGTCCAACCACGCCACCAGCGAACGCCGCCCGTTGCGCATTCTCCACACCGAAAATTCCCTGGGTTGGGGGGGACAGGAAATCCGCATCCTCACCGAAGCCCTGGGCATGATCCGCCGGGGACACCGGGTCCGGTTGATCTGTCCACCCGAAGCCACCATCCACGGCGCCGCCCGGGAACGGGGCCTGCCGGTGACCGCCCTGCCCATGGGCCGAAAAAATGTGCGCGGCCTGCGGGCCCTGTACCACTGGTTGAAAAACCACCCCGTCGATCTGGTGGTCACCCACAGTTCCACCGACAGTTGGCTCACCGCCGTCGCCTGCCTGGGGCTCTCCAGCCCGCCGCCGGTGGTGCGGTTGCGCCACATCTCGGCGCCGATCCCGCGCAACTGGCCCACCCGCTGGCTCTATAGCCGGGGTTGCCGGCAAATCGTCACCACCGGCGAGATGATCCGCCAACAGATGATGACCCGCAACGGTTTCGACGGTGACCGCATCCGTTCCATCCCCACCGGCATCGACCTGCACCGGTTCACCCCCGGCGACCGGCAACGGGCCCGCCAACGACTGGCCCTGCCGGCGAAAGGACCGTTGTTGGGCATCGTCGCCACCCTGCGCAGTTGGAAAGGACATGCCCACCTGGTGCAAGCCCTGGCCCGCTTGCCAAACGACGATATCGGGCTGTTGATCATCGGCGACGGACCGCAACGGGAAAATTTGCACCGTTTGATCGGCGAACTGGGGCTCGGTGAACGGGTCTCCCTGGTCGGCAACCAGGCGGACGTGGTCCCCTGGCTGCAGGCCCTGGACCTGTTCATCCTGCCCTCCTATGCCAATGAAGGGGTGCCGCAATCGTTGATGCAGGCCATGGCCTGCGGACTGCCGGTCATTTCAACGCCGGTGGGATCGATCCCGGAGATCATCGATCACCAGGACACCGGCCTGCTGGTCCCGCCCCGGGACCCGGCGGCCCTGGCAACGGCCATCCACGAACTCCTGGAGCAGCCGCAACGCCGCCAATCCCTGGCGGAACGGGCCCACCACCACGCCCGCAACCATTTTTCCGAAGAGACCATGCTCGACCGCATGGAGACGGTTTTTTACGATCTGCTGTAGGTCGGGATCAAGCGGACCCGTCGGCCAGGGGAACGGTGAACTGAAAGGTGGTGCCCCGGCCCACTTCGCTTTCCACCTGGACCCGACCGCCATGAAGACGGACGAACCGTTCGGAGATGGCCAGCCCCAGGCCGGTGCCGCCCCGTTTGCGGGTGGAGGAGCCGTCGACCTGGGTGAACGCCTTGAAAATGACCGCCAGATGTTCTTCGGAGATGCCGCAGCCGGTGTCGATGACACTGATTTCCGCGAACCCCGCCACGGCCCGGGCGGTCACCAGGATCGAACCCCGTTCGGTAAACTTGGTGGCGTTGCCGATAAAGTTGATCAGGACCTGTTCGATCCGCCCCCGGTCGGCGAAAATGGTCAGGCCCGGCGGCACGGCGGCGGTTATCTTCAACCCCTTGCCCTCCGCTAGGCCACGGGTCTCGTCGATGACCCGATCGATCAGGGTGGCGGCGTCAACCGGTTGCGGGGCAATGGTCATCCGCCCGGTCTCCATGCTGGAAAAGTCGAGCAGATCCTGGATGAGACGCTGCAGGCGATCACCATTGCGCAGGGTCATGTCAATCATGTTGGCGGCCTTGTCGGGCAACACCCCGGCCACCCCCCCCTGGACCAGTTTCAACGCACCGAGCATGGCGGTCAGGGGGGTTCGCAATTCATGGCTGACGATGGAAATGAACTCCGACTTGGCTTCACTGGCCACCTCCGCCTCCTCCTTGGCCTGACGGAATTCGGCGGTCCGTTCCTCGACCCGTTTTTCCAGATGATCCCGGGCAGCGGTGATCTCGGCGAAACCACGGGCGAGCTCCCGGGCCATCTCCTGAAAATTTTCCGCCAACCGGTTCAGCTCCGCCAGGGCGCTGGGGGGGACATCGGAGGCTTGGCCCCGGCGGATCCGCTCCGGCAGCTCCCGGCTGTGGATGGCCAGATTTTCCAGGGGCCGCACCATCCAGGCCGTCACCAGGATGGCGAGGGAGACCGCCAACAAGGCCAACAGGGCCAGGATGGAAAAGGCCTGAATATAGGTTTTGTGCAGCAGGTCGATGAGGGTGGCGGCCGATTTTCGGACCAGGACGAAACGGGCGTCATCATGCGGTCTCGCCAGGGGGTGCTGGACCAGGTATTCGGCGCTGTTCCACCGTTTCATCACCGGCCCCCGTTGATCCGGCAGGCGGACCCTGAGTCGTCCGGTCACCGGGAATGAATCCGCCGGTGGTTCACTGACATGGGAGAGACGCACCCCAGGCGGCAGGGGCAGCGGGACGGGAGCCTCCCGGGTGGCGGCGATGCGGGCGATGGCGGAGAGCTCCCTCTCCATGGACCGCTCGGCGTTGCCTTTCATCGGCCCGGTGTAGAGAATGGAGAACAGGATGGCGGTGAGGAAGATCGAGGTGGCCATGCCATTGAAGACCACCTTGCCGATGGAAACCCGTTGCCGCCGTTTCACATGGTCGATGATGAGCAGGATGATGGCCGCCAGCAGGGCGTTGACGATGCCGTTCACCGGTTGTTTAAGGGCGATCAATCCGGCTTGCGGCAGGGCCATGCCCATCACCCCGGCATAAAAGAACAGCACCAACGGCGCACCGGCGACGATCCAGAAGATCAAATCGGCCAGGGCCAACTGTTGAAAAAAGCCCGGCAGGCGCCGCATCAACACCCCCACCGCCCAGGCTTCGAGGGTAAAAATGAGGATGGCGTAGGGGTGTCCCCAGAGAAACCAGGTTTCCAGCCCGCCCAGAAAGGCGATGAGGATACCGGGCAGGGTCCCCAGCAGACGCACGGCGACCAAGGCGGCAATGCTGCCGAAAATGAAATCGACACCGAAAAACAGGGTGATATTGAAAAAATTGCCGACCACCGCCAGCACGGTCAAAAGTATGAACGCCACCCATCGTTGCCCGACAACGGCACCCGTTCCGTTCATGGTCCAAACCTTCATCTAATGACCGGAGCAACCCCGACCAGATGGAACTCCCCGCCGACAAAGCGGCCCCGAACCGAGTTTCACCGCAAAGACCGGCAAAGGCAATCTCTTTTTGAGGACACTGAAAAAATTCAGGTTTTGCCCATGCTCCCTTTTTTTTCGAGCGGCCGTTGACCGGACCGACGCCGGCATAGGTGTTTTTCCTTTCGGATCGACAACCGCTTCGGCTACTGTCAAGGGACCATTTTACCCGACTTTGACACCTCCTGGTACATGATCCATGCCTGGTCAAGTTAGAACTA
>CAYFNE010000138.1:0-11416 GCA_964344355.1 uncultured Magnetococcales bacterium | reverse complement strand
TCCTGCCGGTTAAAATGGACGCACCTGAAATCATTGTCTGGTAATATCGATCCAGGATGAACTTTGGACCCGAGGGGGGGCTTGAGCAAACCATGATTCGGCCTGACGCATCCACCGGAATCGAGGGCGCCTATCCGGCCATGCGGCGTCTGCAACGACACATTCTCCTGTTGGCGGTATTCGGCATCGTTTTCACCGGCCTGTCGGTGACCATCGGCGGTATCCTGCCCCTTTATGAACAAATGAAGGAGGAGATGCGGGCCACCTTTTTGCATACCTTGCGACATAAGCGGCTGTTGGTGGAACAACATCTGGCGCGTAGCGGTGATGTGGCCATGCAGATCAGCAGCCGCACCAAAGCCCGGGAAAAACTGGAAGCCTTCAATCGTGGGAAGGTATCGCGGGCCGACCTGCAAACCTTCCTCGCACCGATAATGGAAGAGGCCCTGCAAAAAACCCGTGCCGTGGTCGGCATCACCCGTCTGGACGCCCGGGGCGGGTTGGCCGCCAGGGTGGGAAAGACCATCCCCGGGAACTTGTTGGGACTGTGGAAACGGGTGGACTCGACGCCGGTCTTCAGCGATCCGGTCCGTCTCGACCCGCAACGCACCCATCATCTGCTGGTCGGCGCACCGATCCTGGACCGGAACGGAGAACGCCAGGGCACCGATCTGGTCCTCATCGAGCTTTCCGAATTGCAACAAGTGATCCTGAATCGGATGAATCTGTCGGGAAACGGCCATTTTCATCTGATCTGGCGGCGGGATGGCGGTTTCGGCGCCTTGCCGGAGGAGGAGCGATTCCCCCATCCGTTCGATGAAATCCCCCAACCGGTGATCTCCGGGGAAGAGGGGTTCCTGGAGATGGGGGAGAGTCATGTGTTCGCCTATACCCCGATCAAGGGAGCCGCCTGGTTTTTGTTGCTGGCCCAGGACAGGAAAGCGTTGTATCACGGGATCCTGTCCCGTCTGGTCTTCATCGGCTTCATCCTGCTGCTGTTGGTGGGTCTGGGCGTCGCCGTCACCCTCTGGTGGTTGCGATCGCTCTCCGGCCGGGTGTTGGTGCGGGCCGACCAACTGGAAAAAGAGGTGTCCGCACGGCAACGCGCCCATCGGAGCCTGGCCGAGAGCGAAGGGCGCTTCCGGGACCTGGTGGAGACGACCAGCGATTGGATTTGGGCCATCGATGCCCGGGGCCGTTACACCTACTCCAGCCCCAAGGTAGAGGAACTGCTCGGTTATGCCCCCGAGGCGGTCATTGGGAAAACACCGTTCGATTTCATGCCGCCCGAAGAGGCCGAACGGGTGAAGGGGCTTTTTGAAGAGATTACCGCCAAACGTCAACCCTTCGAAGGTTTGGAAAACACCATCGTCAGCAAGGATGGGCGCCGGGTGATCCTGGAGTCCAGCGGCGTCCCCATCTTCGACGATACCGCCGGTTTCGTGGGCTACCGGGGTATGGACCGCGATGTCACCAGCCGTAACGAATCGGCGGAAACCCTACGCAAACTCGCCCGCATCGTCGCCATATCCAGCGATCACCTGTCGATCGTCGATCGCCACTACGTCTATCAGACGGTCAACGACGCCTACCTGACGGCGCATGGGAAACAACGGCGGGAGATTGAAGGACACAGCGTTGAATCGTTGTTGGAAAAAGAGGTTTTCCAACGCATCAAACCGCAGTTGGACCGCTGTCTGGCCGGTGAGCACATCCGTTACCAGGCCTGGTTCCATTTTCCCGGCAGCGGCCGTTGCTGGATGGATGTCCAGTACCATCCGTTCCATGAGCCGGACGGCACCATTGGCGGTATCGTCGTCGCCTCCCGGGATTTGACCAAATTGAAGGAGACCGAAGAGGCTCTGATCCAATCCAAAAACCAGGCCGAGGCGGCCAATCGTGCCAAGAGTGAATTTTTGACCATCATGAGTCATGAGATCCGCACGCCGCTCAATGCCATTCTCGGCATGGCGGAAATCGTCCGCGAAAGCGATCTCGATCCGGAGCGGGCGCATTACATGGCCATTTTGAACCGGTCCGGAGAGAACCTGCTGAACCTGATCGAGGATATCCTCGACCTGGCCCGCATCGAATCCGGGCAGTTGGCCCTGGAACGATGTGACATCGACCTGCGGGCCTTGACCCGGGAAGCGATGGAGGTTCAACACCTGAACGCCGCGCACAAGGGATTGACCCTGCATTGTCACGTCGATCCCGGTGTGCCGGAGCGGATACCCGGCGATCTGAAACGGATACGGCAGGTGCTGCTCAACATTTTGGGCAACGCCGTCAAGTTCACCGACCGGGGGGGTATCACGCTGCGGGTGTCCGTCGCCGATACCGCCAACCTGCTGTTTTCCATCAAGGATACCGGCATCGGCATTCCGGCGGACAAACAAGCGTTGATCTTTGAACCGTTTTCCCAGGCCGACGCCTCCATCACCCGCCGGCACGGCGGCGTCGGTTTGGGGCTCTCCCTGTGCAAACGGCTGGTGGATGCCATGGGCGGGCGCATCTGGGTGGAGGAGCATGAGGACCGGGGCAGCCTGTTCCGTTTCACCATTCCGTTGCCGGCGCAGCTGGTGACAGCCGAGCACCACCCCATACCGGTCGACCGCGCCGTCGACCGGCAACCGATGGCCGCCGGAGCGACCGCCAGTCGCGCCATTCTGCTGGTGGAGGATGTCGAAGAGAATGCCCTGGTGGTGGAAACCTTCCTGCGCCACACCCCCCATCGCCTGGATATGGTCGATGATGGCGACCTGGCGGTGGAAAAGGTCCAGAATGGCGGCCGGTATGATCTGGTGTTGATGGACATCCAGATGCCGCGCATGGACGGCCTGGAGGCGACCCGGCTGATACGGACCTGGGAAAAACGGCAAAACCGGCCGCGAACCCCGATCGTCGCCCTGACCGCCCACGCCATGGCCGGAGACGCCGAAAAATCCCTGGACGCCGGCTGCGATGGCCATCTGACCAAACCGATCTCCAAGAAAAAACTCCTGATGGAGATCGATCGTTATACGGCATAGGCCATGACCGCCGGATCATTCAAGCCGGCAACCATTGGCTCAGGGCCTCGGTCAGTTCCTTGTTGCTCACCGGTTTGCCGAGATGGTCGTCCATGCCGGCGGAGAGACACCGTTCCCGGTCCCCTTTCATGACATAGGCGGTCAGGGCGACGGTCGGCGTCCGTTCATCCTCTCTGGCCCGTTCGTAAATGCGAAAATTTTTCGTCACCTCGAAACCGTCCATCTCCGGCATCTGGATGTCCATCAACACCAGTTCATACCGGTTGTTTTTCAGTTTTTCCAGGGCGATGAGTCCATTTTCGGCAAAATCGGTCAGCAGTTCGTGCCGTCTCAGCATGCCTTTGATCACCGTGCGGTTGATCGGATCATCCTCCACCACCAGGATGCGGGACCGTTTGGCGATGCCGGTCGTTTTTCGTTCCATCGCCGCTGTCCCGGCGTCGCTCTCCATGGCGTCCGCCGCCGGCAGTCCGAACGGCAATGTCACCTGAAACACGCTGCCCCGGTCCGGGGTACTGTCCACCTCCAGGGTGCCGTTCATCAACGTGACCAGTTTGCGGGTGATGGCCAGACCGAGACCGGTGCCGCCATATTTGCGCGTGGTGGTGGAGTCGGCCTGTTCGAAGGAGTCGAAAATACGTGACATCTGTTCCGGTTTGATGCCGATGCCGGTATCCCGCACCTGGAACAGCAGGTGTACCCGGTTTTTTTCGGTGATGACCGGGTTGACGGTAAAGGTGACCCGGCCCTCTTCGGTAAACTTGATGGCGTTGGCGATCAGGTTGACCAGGATCTGCCGCAGCCGGGTTGGATCGCCGAGGATCCGCTGGGGAATTTCGGCATGCAACGACTGTTCGAAGTGAATGTTTTTTCGGTTGGCCGCTTCGGTGAACGGTTCGGACAGTTCGTTGATCATCGATCGGGGTTCAATGGGCACCCGTTCGATGGCTACCTTGCCCTCCTCGATCTTGGTGAAATCGAGGATATCGTTGATGATGTCCAGGAGGGACTCCCCCGAATTCTTGATGGCGCCGAGATAGCCGCGCGCCGAGTCGGGCAGCTTGAGGTCCAGCATCAGTTCGGTCATGCCGAGGATGCCGTTCATGGGGGTGCGGATTTCATGACTCATCACCGCCAGGAAGTCACTCTTGGCGCGGCTGGCGCTTTCCGCCCGCCGTTTGGCCTTCTCCATCTCCTGTTCGGTACGGATTCGTTGGGTGACATCCTGTTTGACGGCGACGAAGTTGACGATCCGTCCATCCCGGTTGAAAACCGGCGTGATGGTGGCTTCATCGTTGTACAGGCCGCCATCCTTGCGTTTGTTGATGAATACCCCCTTCCAGACGCGACCGGAATGGATGGTTTGCCAAAGCTCCTGGTAGAAGGAGCCATTTTGCGCGCCTGATTTGAGGATCCGGGGATTTTCCCCGAGTACCTCCTCCAGGGTGTAACCGGTGGTTTCGGTAAAGGAGGGGTTGACCCATTGGATGCGGCCATCGGCATCGGTGATGACGATGTCGTTGGCGGTGGCCTCCAGGGCCGCCTCCTTGAGGTGCAGATTTTGTTCGATATGGCGCCGCTCGGTGATATCCTCGACGATGGCGACGAAAACCGGCGGCTCCTCTTCGCGCATGAGCTGCAATTTGCCACTGACGATGTAGCGGCTGCCATCACGGCGTTGGAGTTCGGTTTCAATGTCGAGAAAGGTTTCGGTTTCATCCCGCAATGGTTGAATGGAGCGTGCCAGGTCGGCGCTGGTTTGGTCCACCATCAGGTCCAGGGGGGTCATGGTTCGCAGTTCCTCCGGGCCATGGCCGATGTTTTCGGCGGCCCGGCGGTTGACCATGGAAAATTTCAGGGTGTGGGCATCGAACAGGTAGATCTCATTGGCCGACCGTTCGATGATGCGCGCCAGACGGGCATTGTGCTCCTCCATCCGTATTCTCTGGCTGATGTCGGTGGCGATGCCGCCCACCGCCTGGATCCGGCCCTGGTCATCCAGCAAGGGGAAGCGGATTGAGACGAAGGTTTTCAGTTCATCTTCCAGGGGGAGACGTTCCTCTTTTTCCCGGGGTTTGCGGGAATCGATCACCTCCGAGTCGTTTTTCCCCAGGGTTTCGGCGATATCGGCCGGAAAAATATCCTGATCTCTCCGACCCTGGATGGCCTCGTTGGAGAGGCCGAGCAGTTTTTCGAATTGCCGATTGACCAGGAGGTAGCGTCCCTGGAGATTTTTCAGGAAGACCATGGCGCTGGTGTTGTCGAATATGGCGCGAAACCGTTGTTCGCTCCACCGTTGGCCGGCATTGGCCCGGGCCAGGCGTTTTTCGATACCGCCGAGTAACCAGTAATAGAGACCGATGAGCAGCGAGGCGATACAGATGCAGGCGATGCCGATGGACAGCAAATGCGTCTGGATGATCCGGCTTTGCAGGCTGTGATCGTGTTCGGCAACGATCCAGCCCACCTCCCGCCCCCTGGCATCGTCGATGGGCAATTTGAAATAGACCATGTTCCGCCCGGTGAAAAACAGTTCCAGCAGTCCGACGCGATCCTGCCGTTGTCCCAGGAGATAGCGCCGCAAACTTTTGGCATCGATCATGTGGTTTTCCCGGGTTGCGACCAGGTTTGGAAACCGCTCCCAGTCCGACGGCCGACCCAACGAGGCCATGCCCGCCTCCCAGGTGGCGCGGTCGAGAAATTTTTTGTCGAGAAAAGTCTCGAACCGAACCCCCAGCGCCATTTGTTCTTCATCGAGGATGCGGTCGATCTCCTTGCCCAGCTCCAGATAACCGATCCGCACCCCTTGGTGATACCACGGCATCACCACGCGCAGGGTCAGGGTTCCCATGGCTCCCAGTTCGATGCCGGAGACGGGACGGTCGAGCCGTTGCGCCTCCGACAGGGTGAAACGGTCGATGGTGTCGTCATGGTGATCGGGTTTGTGAACCCGCAAAAAATTGCTGCGGTCGAGACGATGGAAATAAAAATGGCTGAAGCCGTGGGTATCCCCCAACAACTTGAAAAACGGCCGTGCCGCCGTCAGGAGCCGGTCGCGGTCGCCGGCCTGGAACGGCAAGCGGAACCGTTCATTGACGCTGATCGCCTTGAGGACGCTCTCCATGGTGTATGCTTCCCGCCGCTGATGGGCGGGAATGACCCCCGTGGCCAGTTGCACCACCTTGTCGTACTCATCCAGGTCGTGTCTGGAATACATCCATATGCTGGAAATGGTGAACACCAGAAACAGCAGAAAAAAACCGGCGAACAACAGTTTCAGCACCGATGCCCGAACATTGGTTCCGGTATCGGTGTTCGGATGGAATGAATCGATTGTCACCACCCTTCCCCCTCCGTTTTTCGACAGCGAATCGGCCGACCCCCCTCTGAAGGAATCGGATGTTTGGACGCCTTCCCTCTTCCATGACGGGCCGGGACGGACCGGACTGAATGGAAAATTGCCTGTGGATGCTCAGTGAATGATTCAGATGGGAAGGAATAGAGCCCGGGTTCGTGCCATGGACGACGCGGCAACCAGCGGACTGCAACAAAAATCTTTTCCGAATCAGGGCCCCGGTTCCAACGGTCCCCTCGGGCCGAACAGGAGGCTTCTTATAAAACCGGGGAATATTCAAATACATCCCGCTTTGTGTGCTCCCATGGAGTGCGTTTCCCTTGACAGCATGACAAATGTCAATATTAGAGTTACAGAATGTGACACTTACCAAACCTTATAGAACCGACAATGACCTGTCAAGCGTCGTTCAATTGATCATTTCAATCCGGTAAACCTTGTTGATACAGGGTTTCAGTCCTGGATTGAACGGTGATACCGCCAACCGCCCAACAACTGCCCTTGATAATATAAGGAACCGGTCAGATTCCGGGTTTCCCGCCTGACAGTTGCGGGTCCCGGGTCAGCCAGCGTTCGCCATATTGGATGCCGATGGCCCCCAGCGGGGCGGTGAAGAGGATGGAGAGCACCGCCACCGCCAGAATGATTTCACCCGATGCCACCCCCGCTTCCAGGGGCAGGGCGCCGATGGCGGCTTGTACGGTGGCCTTGGGGATGTTGGCGACCACGCAAAAACGGCGTTCCCGGTGGTCGAGGTGGGAACCGGCCAGGCTCAACCAGGTGCCGAGACCGCGCCCGGCCAGGGCCAGGAGCAGCAACAGCAGGCCGGCGAGCCCGGTATCCCAGGCGACATGGATGTTGAGCTGGGCGCCCACCAGCACGAACAGCACGATTTCGGCGAATATCCATACCTTGGCCAGTTTGCCGGCGATGACATGGGAGCGGACCTCCAGTTTTTCCAGGAGCACCAGGCCCATGGTCATGACCGCCAACAGGGCCGAAAGGGTCAGGTGATCCTGGAGGACCTCCTCCAACCAGGTGAGCAGGATGGAGACCGATACCACCGTCAGGGTCATCTTGGTGGCCCGGGGTTTGAGGCGCCGGAACAGATGCACGAGGATGAAGCCGGCCAGGACGCCGATGCCGATGCCGAGCAGGATCGACTGGGGAATTTTCAACAGTTGCCACCAGAGCCCCTCCCCGTGACCGTTCCGGAAACCGAGGAGGGCGCTGAACAGGACGATGACGAAGACGACGCTGACCGAAGAGGCGCTGAGGATCAGGGTCGGGATACCCTTGGCGACGCCGCTGCCGCGGTGAATGAAATCGAGCATCGACGGCACCACCACCGCCAGGGAGACGGCGGCGAGGATGGCGCCGAGGATCGCCCCTTCCAGGAAGGTGATCCCCAGCAACGACGGTGCGGCCAGGGTGACCGTCACCCCTTCGAACAGGGCCGGAATGACCGCCAGGAGCAGGGTGGTCCCCCCCACCCGGTTCAAGGTATCGCGGCGCAACTGCAATCCGGCCCGCAACAACAGGATGATCAGGGCCACCATGCGCAGGTCGGCGGAGACGCGCAACAGTTCCGGCTGGATCAGGTTCAGGACATGGGGACCGAAAACGATGCCGATGAGCAACAGCCCCAGCAGGCCGGGCAGACGGACCCGTTTGAAAAAATGGTCCACCATCAATCCCAGCAGGAGAATCAAGGCGATACTGACTGCCACGGTGGTTCCCTCTCGATCTGTGGCGGCTTGCGGACACGGACCGTCCCGACGGGAGCGGCCCGGAAGAGCGAAGAGCGGGTTACAGTAACCCGCCCCGGTGTCGAGTTCAACCACTCCGGACGATGGGAGTCGGCGGTGTTTTCAGGGAGATGAAATCATTTGCCGGCCCGCGGAAAAACGCTATTCTTCATCCTGGTCCCCGCGCCTCGGCCAACCGGTTGGGCGATTGATTCCATTTCGGTTGAAAAAAAACCGGGAAGGACGGGATGGAAAGGGAGTGGATCGAACCATGGAAACAATGGCGTTGATCGAACGGATCGCCAGCGGCGAGGATAGTCGCCATCAATTCAAGGCGACTGTGACCCACGCTCCCGCCATTGCCGCGGAGATGATCGCCTTCTCCAACTCCGGCGGTGGCCGGATCCTGATCGGGGTTGATGATGAAGGGCGGATCACCGGTTTGACCCGGGCCGATGTCGGGCGGATCAACCAGCTCATCGCCAACGCCGCCACCGACGGGGTTCGCCCGCCGATCCATCCCGAAACGGAAAATATCCGCCTCGATGGCGGTTTGGTGATCGTGGTCACCATTGCCGACGGCATCAGCAAACCCCATACCGACCGGCAGGGGACGATCTGGGTGAAAAACGGCGCCGACAAACGTCGGGTAACGGCCCGTGAGGAACTGCAGCGCCCGTTCCAACGGTCCTCTTTGGTTCATGCCGATGAAGTTCCCGTTGCCGGCAGCTCGGTCGCGGACCTGGACGGGAACCTTTTCAGCGAATTTTTTCAACGCCGCTACGGAGAGTCCGTCGAAGCGTCCGGTCCATCATTGCCACGACTCCTGGAAAACCTTCGTCTGGCCGAAAACGGTTGCCTTACCCTGGCGGGCCTGCTGTTGTTCGCCCGGAACCCGCAACGGGGGCGCCCGCAATTCATGATCAAGGCCGCCAGCTATCCGGGTATGGAGATCGGTTTGCATCGTTACCTGGACAGTCAGGACCTCGATGGACCGCTGTTGCGCCTGTTCGAGCAGGGGTTTTCCTTCATCAAGCGCAATCTGCACCATATTCAAGGGGACCAGGGGGTCAACTCCCTGGGACGACTGGAAATTCCCGGCCCGGTCTTCGAGGAGTTGCTGGTCAATGCCCTGGTCCACCGGGATTATTTCATTTCGGCGCCCATTCGCCTGTTCATGTTCGCCGACCGGGTGGAGATCATCAGTCCCGGTCATCTGCCGAACCATCTGAACATTATCCATATTCGTCACGGCATCTCCAACATCCGCAACCCCATATTGGCCTCCTTTGCCAGTCATCTGCTCCCCTATCGGGGGCTCGGCACCGGGATCATCCGCGCCTTGCGCCTCCATCCGCGCATCGATTTAACGACGACCGCGACGGCAATCAGTTCACGGTGACGATTTGGCGCCCGCCAAAATCATCGGCCGCCCCCTGAACGGACCCGGAAGACGAACCGATGGATCCCCATCGCCGGCGGGACCCGGGGGAAGTGGCCGTTTTTGATATTTCGTTAATCCGTAACCAGTTGTGAGCCGGGGAGAAAAGAGTTGAAAAAAACCGATTCAACGGCGAGAATGAATTGATTTTTTTTTACCTACATACAAACCCTTTTCGTGAAATATCGGTCCCGCATCCATGAACACTTGGGAAAAAAATCGTGACTGCCTGATCTTCGACCTGACGGGAAAACTCTACGGTGTGGCGGTCCCCCTGGTTCAGGAGATCGTGCGTCTGCCGGAAATCACACCGATGGAGGATGCCCCCTCCTTCATCGTCGGGGTGATGAATCTGCGGGGCCGGGTGGTGCCGGTGCTCGACCTGAACATCCGTCTGGGCCGCCTGCCGCAACCGGTCTACCACCTTTCCGACGCGGTGGTGGTGTTGGAGTGGCGGGGGGTGTTCATGGGCATCATCATCAACGATGTCCGCGAGGTGCGCCGGCTCGGACCGGAGGAGATCGATTCCGTCCCGGCCTTCGAAGAGAGCGACATCCGCCGTCATCGCCATGTGTTGGGGGTGGCCCGCGTGGAAGAGGAGCTGGTGATGCTCCTGGATCCCGAACACCTGCTGCACATCCTGCCCGTCGAATGCCTCCCGGATGATGAGGGGGAGGAGAAGGATAAAGAGAAGGAAAAGGAAAAGGAACCGCCCCTGGAACTGCCCCTCACCGAACAGCGGCGGTTCAATGCTGGCGCCAGCGAGGCGGAACGAACCGTTTTCCGGGAACGGGCCCGGCGTTTGATGAACACCCTGGAGGCCCGGGAGGTGTCGGCCCTGGAGGCGATGGCCGTGGTACAGCTCCACGGTGAATCCCTGGCCGTGGGTCTGAACTGTGTACGCGGTTTCGCCCGTCTGCGTCAGGTGACCCCGGTCCCCTGCTGCCCCGACCACATCGTCGGCGGCATGAACCTGCGCGGTTCCATCCTCACCCTGGTGGACATCACCCGGGTGTTGGGGCTGACCTCCCAGCCGGACCGCGCCCCCACCCACATCATGGTGGCGGAAGTCAACTCCTTGACCGTCGGCGTGCTGGTCAACGATGTTGTGGATGTGATCCACCTGCGCACCGGCGAAATCGCCAAGGCCCCCACCGCCGCCGGCTCCCTGCGCAAGGAGCACCTCAAAGGGGCGGCGCACTACGGGGAAGGCATGCTGGGCATCCTCAATCTGGAAACCATTCTCACCAACCAATCGTTGCAGGTGAGCGAAGAGGTCTGATTCGGGGTACGATCATGAAATTGCGTCTGTCCGGAAAATTGATCGGCCTGTTCCTGCTTTTCGGTCTCGGACCGTTGATCATCACCGCCTGGTTGATCAACGGCCAGGCCGGGGTGGCGATGGAAAGGGATGCCTTCGCCAAGCTGGAAAAGGTCCGCCAGATACGCAAAAACCAGATCGAGAATCTCTTTGCCGAACGGCTGGGCGATATCGAGGTGTTGGCCACCGCCGATGACGTGCATAAGGCCCTCGATTCTTTCCGCAACGTCTACCGGGACATGGAGAAGGCCGGCAAACGGATCGGGGGGCCGGAGTGGCGATCCGCCCTGAACGACCGGTTGGTGGCCTGGTTGGAAAAATACAAAAAAGTTTACAGCTATCACGATCTGTTCCTCATCGATGACCGGGGCCTGGTCATCTATTCCGTGGCGCGGGAGCCGGACCTGGGCGAAAACCTTGTGACCGGCCCCTTGAAGGACAGTGGTCTGGGCCGGTTGTTCCAACGATCCCGCGAAGGGGTGGCACTGGTCGACTACCGGCCCTATGCCCCTTCCAACA
>CAYFNE010000137.1:0-11507 GCA_964344355.1 uncultured Magnetococcales bacterium | reverse complement strand
CAAACATCTGGCCCTGGACGGGTTGGGGCGGATGGTGGCCTCGAACCTGGATCCGGTCGAGGGCCGACGTCCGGCCATCAATGTCACCCTGGAGTCGGTGGCGGTGGTTCACAACGGCGCCGCCATCGCCGTCCTGCTCTCGGGTCAGGGTCGGGACGGGGTGCGCGGCATGGCGGCGCTGGCCCGGGTGGGGGCGGTCACCCTGGTCGAGGATCGGTCCACCGCTGCGGCTTTCGACCTGCCCGGTCGGGTGCGCGATCTGGATGTGGCCACGCACATGTTACCCGGACCGGACCTGCTCAAGGCGCTGCTCAACCTGACCAGCCGCCGCAGCGGACGCGATCGGCGCGTGGAACCGGTCCAGGCCGATCCCCGACCCGAGGGCCGGGCCGGCAATCTGCTGGTGGTGGAGGACAGCCCCACCCAGGCCTTCAAGTTGCGCCGTTTCCTCCAGGAGTCCGGTTATGCCGTTACCGTCGCCAAGGATGGTGTCGAAGGGTTGGAGGCGGCGCGGCGGGTGCGGCCGCAACTGATCGTCAGTGATGTTTCCATGCCGCGCATGGATGGATTCGAGTTGTGCCGCGCCATCAAGAACGATCCGGAACTGAAAGGGATGCCGGTGATGCTGGTCACCGCCCTGACCAATCCCGGTGAAATTCTTTCCGGCCTGGCGGCGGGAGCGGACAACTATCTGACCAAACCGTGGGAAGGGACCCATCTGCTGTCCTGCATCCAGGAGCTGTTGCAGGGATTGGCCCATCCCGAGGAGCTGGGGGAGGGGCTGGAAATCCATTTCGAGGGGCAGACCCACATCATCAACTCCAGCCGGCGGCAGATCCTGGACCTGCTGCTGAACACCTATCAAAAGGCGGTTCGTCAGAACAAGGAATTGACCGATAATCAGCTGGAGCTGAAAATGCTCAACATGCAGCTGGTCGAACAGGCTTCCAAGGAGTCCCAGCTCAACAAACGGTTGCAGGAGGAAAACCGGGTACGGGCCGAAGTGGAGGTCCGGCAGGCGCGGACCTTGCGGGAACTGGAGGAGGCCAACCGGGAACTGGACGATTTCGCCTTCATCGTCTCCCACGATCTCAAGGCCCCGTTCCGGGCCATCGGTTCCCTGACCAGTTGGCTGGTGTCGGACTATTCCGACCAATTGGACGCCGAGGGCCGGGACCTGGTGGCCCTGCTGGCCACCCGGGCGCAACGCATCAACACCCTGATCGAGGCGTTGTTGCAATACACCCGGGTCAGCCGGGTGAACGAGCGGTTGGTGGCGGTGAACCTGGACCGGCTGGTGCGGTCCATCATCAAGACGATGGAAATTCCCGAGGAGATGGAAATATTGGTGGATCCCCCCTTGCCGACCATCCATCTGGAGGAACGACCGGCGCAGCGGATCTTTTTCAATCTGATCGACAACGCGGTCCGTTACATGGACAAGGAGGCCGGTACGGTGCGGGTCGGCCTGGCCGGCGAGGACGAGGCGTGGTGGCGGTTCGAGGTGGTGGACACCGGTCCGGGGATCGAAGAGCGCCATTTCAAGAAAATTTTCGGGGTTTTCCAGACGTTGCAACCCCGGGATGAACTGGAAACCGCCGGCATGGGGTTGGCCCTGGTGCGCAAGATCATCGGTAAATATGGTGGGAATATCGGTGTCGAATCCACGGTTGGCAAGGGCAGCACCTTCCATTTCACCCTGCCGAAGGATCCGGCGGTGGTGCTGGAGGTCCATGGCCGGAGGGAGGCACGGGAAGGGGAGGGGGAAGGGGAGAGCCGGGATGGCGCCATGGACCCGCCTGTGGCGACGGACCGGGTGGCGATGGGGAACCAGGACGAAAAGCGTGGCTTTTGAGGCAACCCGAAAGCGGTTTGCCGGTGTCTTGGAGGTGTGTTCCGAGATCGGCTGGTGTCGCGCACCGGCAAACGGTCTCTCATCCATAGGGAGGCGTGAATGAGTGCCTTGGAGCGTGAACTGGCCGCCGCGAAGGCGGAAATAGAGCGTCTGCGGGCGCGTTTGGCGGAAAAGGAAACGGGAACCGATGCCTCGGTGCTGGCGGAGTTGGAACGTTCCAACCAGGAGTTGAAACAGTTCGCCTACATCATCTCCCACGATCTCAAGGCGCCGTTGCGGGCCATCAGTTCCCTGGTGCAATGGATCAGTGAAGATTATGCCGATGCCTTCGATGAGGATGGCCAGGAGCGGATGGAACTGTTGCAGGGGCGGGTGCGGCGCATGGAACAGTTGATCGAGGGGGTGTTGCACTACTCCCGCATCGGTCGCATCGTCGGTGAGTCGGAGGCGGTCAACCTGAACAAACTGGTGACGGAGTTGATCGATCTGCTGAATCCCCCGTCCCATATCGATGTACGGGTGCTCGGTCGCCTGCCGGTGGTGTACGGGGAGAAGACCCGTCTGGGACAGGTGTTTCAAAATTTGCTCTCCAATGCCATCAAGTTCATGGACAAGGAGCGGGGGGAGATCCAGGTGGCATGCGAGGAGGAAGAGGCGCTGTTCCGTTTTTCGGTCACCGACAACGGTCCGGGGATCCCGGAAAAGGATCATGAGCGCATCTTTCAAATTTTTCAGACCCTGCAGGCCCGGGATACCTATGAAAGCACCGGGGTCGGTTTGACCCTGGTCAAGAAAATCGTCGAACTCAATGGTGGCACCGTCTCCGTGGACTCCCGGGAGGGCCGGGGCAGTCGTTTCATCTTCACCCTGCCCAAGGCGACGGTTGCCAACGCATCTGCCGAATGAAGGAGAACGGGTGATCATGAAGGGAACCAAACCGATACTGTTGGTGGAAGATGATCGGGTGGATGCGATGACCGTGAAACGGGCTCTGAAAAAAATTCACGTCTCCAATCCCCTGGTCACCGCCGGCAATGGTGAAGAGGCGCTGGCCTGGTTGGAAAACGGTGAAAACGGCCCACCGTGCATCATCCTGCTGGACTTGAACATGCCGCGCATGAACGGCATCGAATTTTTGGCCGCCATCAAAAATCGGGATGTCTTGAAGAACATCCCGGTGGTGGTGTTGACCACCTCCAAGGATGAGATGGACCGCAGCAAGAGTTTCGATCGGGGCGCGGCCGGTTATATGGTCAAACCGGTGGATTACGTCCAGTTCGTGGAGGTGATCAAAACGATCAATCTGTATTGGACGTTGAGCGAGTTGCCCGAGTAACCGCCATGGATGCGGCCATCATCGATCGGTTTCGACGTATCATCGCCGGCCATACCGGTCTGGCGGTGCCGGAGCGGGATGGTCCGATGTTGCGGGCCAGGCTGGAAGAGCGCATGCGGGCCTTGCACATGCCGTTTCCGGAACTCTATCTCGCCCTGTTGGAGGACGAAACCGGCAGCAGCCGGGACGAGTGGCGGGAACTGGTGTTGAGCCTGACCACGGACGAGAGCTATTTTTTTCGCGATGTCGGTCAGATACGGCTTTTGAAGGAGAAGATCCTGCCGGAGTTGATCGACAAACATCAAGGCGACCGCAGTTTGCGCATCTGGAGCGCCGGCTGTTCGACCGGCGAAGAGCCCTACTCCCTGGCCATCCTCATTTCCGGTCTCCTGTCCCCCCGGGAGACCTGGCGGGTGACGCTGTTGGGGACCGACATCAACGAACGGTCGCTGGAGTGGGGCAAACGGGGGCGTTATGGTCAATGGTCCTTCCGGGGGGTGGATGCCGATATCCTCGCCGGCCATTTCCGCAAAATCGGCGGTGATTGGCAATTGAATCAGTCGATTCGGGAGTTGGTGACCTTTCGCAGGATCAATCTGATCCGTGATCTGTTTCCCGATGCCGACAGTGGTCTGTCGGATGTCGATTTGATTTTATGCCGGAACGTTTTCATCTATTTCGATCGGGAAACCATCGCCCGGGTGGTGAAAAAATTTGCCCGAACCCTGCGTCCCGGCGGTTATCTGTTGACCGGTCATGCCGAAATTCAACATCCGGTGACCGACGTGATCGGTTTGGGACCGGATCGGCTGGTGGTGAGAACCCATCCCGAATCGGTGATCTTTCAACGGCCCGAGGGGACGCAATCGATCGTTGGCGACGCCCGTACCCCGGCGTTGAAACCGGCGCCGCTCTATCCTCAGCCCCAGGTGGCCCCTTCCCGTCCGTATGCGCCGAAGCCGGCCGTGAAACCGGTTGTGGACACCAGTCGTTTCAGCGCCGGACACCGTACCGGCAAACGGCTGCCGGATTTGCGCTCCAACCGGGGTCGTTCCCCGGCGCAAAAGACCACGGTGGACAACCGGGAACGGCTGCTCAAGGCCAAACGGTTGTTCGAACAGGGCATTTATGGGGAAGCCTGCACCGGGGCCGAAGCGGTGGTCGGGGATGCCCAGTGCGCCTTCGAGGCCAATCTGTTGCTGGCCCGCATCCAGGCCAATCTCGGCAATGGCGTCCGGGCGGAAAACCATTGTCGGCAGGCGTTGAAAATTCAACCGTTCGCCCCTTCCCCCCATTTTTTGCTGGCCCATATTCTCCAGGAACGGGGGGAAGGGGACCAGGCCCGGGATCTCCTGCAAAAAACCATCTATCTGGACCGCAACCACATTCCCGCCTACCTGGAACTGGCGGCGGTCTACCAGGGCGAGGGCAACATGAGCCGGGCCAGAAAAATGCGCCAGTCGGCCCTGGACGCCCTGGAATCCCTGGCCCCGGACGCCCGGGTGGAAAACTATGAGGAGTGGTCGGCCGGAGAGTTGACCGAACAGGTGCGAACCCTGCTGGGACAGTCGGTCAAGAGCGGGTGAGACATGGGGAGGATGTCGGTATGAGAGGGTGTCCAAAAATTTGCGCTGTGATTTTGAGAGCGGATAACCTCACCGTGGGTTGAATACTCGTCAAGCGGTCGGTGAATCGGCTACACTGACCCCGGAAGTGAAAACAGGGGATGATTCCCAGCCCCGGGGAACCTTCTGGTGGCGGGTCATGATATTGATCGAATGGTTGAAACGGTTCAAACGGACCGGTGATGTGCAGGATTGGCGGCACAACCGCGCCGACATGGCCTGGAAGGAGGCCACCATCCTGCAAGGACAGGGCAACTTCATCAAGGCCCTGGCCAAATGGCGGCAGGCGGCCAGTTTTGAAGAGGAGGCCAGCCATCAACGCCCCTATGAGTTGAGCCAGATTTACAACCAGATCGGACATTGCTGCCGCCAGATCGGCCATTATGAGGCGTCCAGGCACAGCTATGAACGGGCCATGGCCCTCCATGAAAAGATCTCCCGGCGCAACGATCCGGGAATCGCCCTGATCCTCAACGGCTACGCCCTGCTGCTCATGGAGACCGGTGAGCGGGTGCGGTCGACCAAACTGCTGAAACGATCCCTGAACATCCTCGAAAGCCATTTCGGTGACGACAACCCCAACTTGGCCAGCATCCTCAACAGTTCTGCCCGCACCCATCTGTTGATCGGTGAGCACGAAAAGGCGCAAACGTTTCTCGCCCGGGCCATCGACATCGAACGGAGGATGATGGCGCCCAGCAGCCCGGAGGTGGTGATCAGTCAAAATTTGATGGCCGAACTCTCCCTCGCCCTGGGGGATCGCGCCGGGGCTGAGAGGTACTATCGGACCGTATTGCGGATGAAGGAGGAGATGTACGGCCCCGAGCATCCCCATGTGGTCAGCGCCCTGTACAATCTGCAAAAATTTTTTGTCGACATCGACGAGGATCAACGGGCGGAAACGATGTGCAACCGGTCCCTGGCCATCCTCGAACATCATTATGGCCGGGACCATCCGTTCATCGGGGTGTTCCTGAACCATCTGGGCTGGCTCCGGGCCCGGGCCGGAGACCTGGAAACGGTGCGGGACTGTTTCGACCGCGCCCGACCGCTGTTCACCCATGCGGATGCCGACCCGTTGGAACGGTTGAAATTTTTTTTCAACGATGCCGTACTGGAACTGCGCATGAAACGGTCGGAACGGGCGGTGTCGCAATTGGGACTGGCCCTGATCCATGCCATCCAGGGGTTTCAAAGCGGCTCCACCTGGTGGATATATCATGCCCTGAGTCTCCATCTTTCCCGGCGGGGCGCCGAGGAAAAGGCGATTTTTTTCGCCAAACTCGCCATCGATGACCGCTTGCGCTCGGGAACGATGGAAGGAACCCGGCAACAGCGGGAGCGATCCCGCTGGCTGTTGCCCCTCGACCCCCCGCTCACCCGGCATCTGCACCATCTGTTGCACGCCCGTCGCCGGCACGGGGAGGTGCAGGCCCTGCACGCCCTGTTCGCCCAACCGTCCCGGCGGAGAAACCATCTGTTCGACAAGGTGATCGACCATTTGAAAGGCCTCTGGGTCCACACCCCGGCGGAAAAACGGTGGCTGGAAGGGTTTGAACAGTGGCGGCAACGGGTTTTACAACAGGGCGAAAAGGAGGAGACCGATCAACCCCATCGGCCGGCGGTGGCCGGTGTCGGCGCGGCGGATATGCCTCCGGAGGCCGACTCCCCGGAGGATCTGCAAATGGAACTGCACCGGTCCCTGCTGGCCGATTGAACGAATTCGACACTTTGTGGTTTATGACCGCATGAAGTATCCTTGTTGTCGTGCCGGACCGGCGGCACGGGAGGGTTTTCAACGCCAGCCGCCGGTCGGATCGCCTACCCGACCCCGCCGCTGATCGGCCACCCCGGTCCGACCCGGGCGGTTTTCCGGACAGTTTCCGAGGAGAAGTCATGAAACGATTCATTCGATGGACCCTGGTCCCGCTGTTGGTGGTAACGGCGCTGTTGTTGCCGCCATCCGCCGTTCGGGCCGCCGAACCGATCAAGGTCGGCATCATCCTGCCGATCACCGGCAAGTTGGCCAAGTTCGGGGAGATTGAAAAACTCTCTTTTGACCTGGCCCAGGAGGAGATCAACGCCAAGGGCGGCATCCATGGCCGGCCCCTCCATTTTCTCATCGAGGACACCACCAGCAAACCGGACGTGGGCCGGTCGGCGGTGGAAAAATTGATCTCCCAGGACGAGGTGGTCATGCTGGGCGGTGGTTACAGTTCGTCGGTGACGGCCGCCGCCGCCGGCGTGGCCATCAACAACGCCTTTCCCTTCCTGGTCAATACCGGCTCCGCCGACATCATCACCCGGCCCACGGCCCACACCCCCAGCGGCCGCCGGGCGGCAAAATTGAGAAAATCCCTCAAAAAGGAGACCGACGCCGCCACGATTGAACGGACCAAACGAAAAATCGCCCAGTTGCAGGCCCGAGCCGAAAAGGAGGTTCAGCGGATCCTGCCCCGTTTCCGTATTTTCCGCCTCAATCCGCCGGTCAGTGAATATGCCAGTGGTCTGGAAAGTTTTCTCGCCGAGGTGGTCCGCCCGAAAACGGTGGCCATCCTGCATGAAAACAGCCTGTTCGGCACCAAAGGGGCAGCGGCTTTCGAGAAAAGCAGCAAAAAGCTCGGCATCAAAATATTGTTGAAAGAGAGCTACGACGGCGGCGCCGTCGATTTCAAACCCTTGCTGGCCAAGGTCAAACAGGCCGATCCCGACCTGGTTTACATGATCTCCTACGTCCTCGACGCCTCGCTGTTGATGAACCAGTCCATGGAACTGAAGATGAATCCCAAACTGTTCGTCGGCGCCGGGGCCGGGTTCACCATGCCGGAGTTCATCAAAAATACCGGCAAGGCCGGTGACAAGGTGATCTCCGCCACCCTCTGGCACCAAAGTTTGCCGTTGCCCGGGGCGCGGGCCTATTTCGACACCTTCAAGAAAAAATTTGATCGGGATACCGAATATCATGGCGCCGAGGCCTATGCCGCCGCTTACGTGATCGCCGATGTCCTGAAACGGGCCAAATCCCACGCCAAGGCCGACATCGCCCGTGCCCTGGCGGAAACCGACATGATGACCGTGTTCGGACCGGTGCGGTTTACAGCCTATGACCGCAAGGTCAACCAAAACCGGCTGCAAACCTATGTCGTCCAGTGGCAGGATCGCCAATTGAAGATGATCTGGCCGAAAAAACTGGCCAATGCCGCCCAGGTCTATCCGGTGGACTGGATCGCCGAGCGGCGTTGATCCGGCATCGGGCATGGATCTGTTTTTGCAAACCCTGGTCGCCGGTTTCCTCAAGGGGGGGCTGTACGCCCTGATCGGCACCGGCATGACCCTGATCATGGGGGTGATGGGCATCATCAATCTGGCCCACGGCCAGTTGATGATGGTCTCCATGTACATCACCTATTCCGCCTTCGCCGTGCTGGGCGTGGATCCCTATCTCTCCCTGGTCATCGCCATGCCGATGATCTTTCTGTTGGGGCTGTTCCTGCAAAAATATTTGCTCAACCCCCTGGTCCATGCCGATACCATCCTGCCGGAAAACCAGGTGTTGATGACCGTCGGCATCGGCATGGTCCTGACCGAGATCATGCGTTTCATTTTCACATCGGACTATAAATCGGTAAAGACCGGCTACTCCAACGCCACCTTTTTCATCGGCAACATCTCCATCAACGTGCCGTTGTTGATCAATTTCGCGGTGGCGGTGTTGTTGACCCTGTTTTTGTTCTGGTTTTTGCTCAAGACCGACATGGGCCGCTCCATCCGCGCCACCGCCCAGGATCGGGAAGCGGCGGTGTTGATGGGCATCGATGCCAAACGCATCACCGCCGTCACCTTCGGTCTCGGCTCGGCGCTGGTGGCGGCGGCCGGAACCCTGTTGGTGCCGATCTTCTATCTCTATCCGGACATCGGCGGCCCCTTCACCCGCAAGGCCTTCGTCATCTGCATCCTCGGCGGATTGGGCTCGACGGTGGGGGCCATTTTCGGCGGTGTCACCCTCGGCCTGACCGAAGCCTTCGCCGCCACCTATATCGCCATGGAGTTCGAAGACCTGGTGGGATTGATCATTTTCATCCTGGTCCTGCTGTTCCTGCCCGGCGGCTTCAAACGGTTGACCGGCGTATGACCGGCACCGGTCACCGGCCGGCCCTGGCCATCCTGGCGCTGCTGGCGTTGCTGCCGCTGTTCATCGACAGCGGTTATTACCTGCATCTGCTCATCCTCGCCTTCATGTGGGTCATCATCGGCACCGCCTGGAATCTGATCGCCGGTTATACCGGTCAGGTCTCCTTCGGCGATGCCGCCTTTTTCGGCATCGGCGCCTACACCGCCGGTTTGCTCAATTATCATCTGTTCTGGTCGCCCTGGTGGGGGTTGCCGCTGGGCGGCATCACCGCCCTGCTGCTGGCCTTTCCCTTCGGCTGGATCTGTTTCCGTTTGCGGGGCGCCTATTTCGCCCTGGCCACCCTGGCCCTCAACGAGGTGATGCGCCATGTTTTCACCATCTGGGAGGGGTTTACCGAAGGCATGGTCGGCATCATGATCCTGCAAACCTTCGACAGCAAACGGCCCTATTATTACATCGCCCTGGCCCTGGCGGCGGTCACCATTTTCATCATCGACCGGGTCATGAACGCCAAATGGGGCTATTATTTCCTCTCCATCCGCGAGGATCAGGACGCCGCCGAGGGGATCGGCATCGATTCCACCTTCTACAAGATGCTCTCCCTGACCATCGCCGCCGCCCTGACCGGCATCGCCGGCGGTTTTTACATGAACTATATGGGATTCATCGATCCGGAAGTGGTGTTTTCCCTGCACGATATCTCCATCATGGCCATTCTGGTGGGCATCGTCGGCGGTGTCGGCACCCTCTACGGACCGGCGGTGGGGGCGTTCATCATGGTGGTGGTGCAGGAATTTTTCCGCACCGCCGGATTCGGCATGATCACCGACCTGGCTCGGGCCAGCGGTTCGGAGTTGATGATGGCGGCGGCCAAATTCATCACCAAGGCCCATGTGCTGGGATTCGGTATCCTGGTGGTGGTGGTGATCCGCTACCTGCCCAACGGCGTGGTCGGCGATTGGCATCGCTTGTTGTCGCTGTTCAAACGGCAGCCAACCAGCGGCGTGGGGGAAAAACGGTGATCTTTTTCGAGACCCGGGACCTGAAAAAAACCTTCGGCGGTCTGGCGGCGGTCGATGGCATCTCCTTCCGGGTGGAACCGGGCATGGTGTTCGGACTCATCGGTCCCAACGGTTCCGGCAAGACCACCCTGTTCAACCTGATCTCCGGTTATCACCGACCCAGCGCCGGCGGCGCCTGGTTCCAGGGACAACGGGTCGATGGTCTGAAACCACACCGCATCAACCGGCTCGGCATCGCCCGCACCTTCCAGGTGGTCAAACCGTTGAAACGGATGACGGTGTTCGACAATGTGCTGGCGGCGGCCTTTTCCCGGGCGGAAAACCGCGGCGAAGCGGAACGCATCGCCCGGGAGATGTTGGAATTTTGTGATCTGGACCGGCAGCGCCAAACCCTGGCCGGCGGTTTGACCATCGGTGGCCGCAAACGGTTGGAGATCACCCGGGCCCTGGCCACCGGCCCCCGGTTGTTGTTGCTGGATGAAACCTTCGCCGGTCTCAACCCGTCCGAGTTGGAACAGGCCCTGGCGTTGGTTGGCCGTATCAAGGAGAGCGGCGTCACCATCATCCTCGTCGAACACATCATGAAAATCATCATGAGCCTCTCCGACCGGGTATTGGCCATCAATTTCGGCCGTACCATCACCGAGGGGACGCCGGCGGAGGTGGCGGCCCATCCGCAGGTGATCGAGGCCTATCTGGGCGAACCGTTGGCGGGACCGGGAAACGATGCTTGAGGTCACATCCCTGGCGGTGCGGTATGGGGAGATGCCCGCCATCCGTGATGTCTCCTTCGAGGTTCGCGAGGGGGAGATCGTGGTATTGCTCGGCTCCAACGGCGCCGGCAAGAGCACCCTGATCAAAACCATCTCCGGCCTGCTGCGACCGGCATCGGGGCGCATCGATTTCAATGGCATCCGCCTGGACCTGGAAGCGGCCGACCGCATCATCGGCCACGGGGTGATCCAGGTGCCCGAGGGTCGCCGCCTG
Source organism: uncultured Magnetococcales bacterium (assembly GCA_964344355.1). Classification (GTDB taxonomy): domain Bacteria; phylum Pseudomonadota; class Magnetococcia; order Magnetococcales; family CAYFNE01; genus CAYFNE01. Next base: position 550 of record CAYFNE010000137.1, on the reverse strand, counting down.
TTCCCGGAGATGACGGTGGCGGAAAATTTGATCATGGGCTCCCTGGCCCCGGCGGCGAAAAAACGGCGCGCCGAAACCCTGGCCCGGGTCTATGAGCTGTTCCCGCGCCTGCGGGAGCGGGAACAGCAGGCCGCCGGCACCCTGAGCGGCGGGGAACAGCAGATGGTGGCGGTCGGCCGGGGGCTGATGGCCCGGCCCCGCATCCTGATGCTGGACGAACCCTCCCTGGGGCTCTCCCCCCTGTTGGCGCGGGACATATTCAACATCATCCGCATGATCAACCAACAGGGGGTGACGGTGCTGCTGGTGGAACAAAACGTTCACCACTCCCTGGCCATCTGTCACCGCGCCTATGTGCTGGAAAACGGACATGACGTCATGACCGGAACCGGCCGGGAGCTGGCGGCGAACGATCATGTCCGCAAAACCTATCTGGGGATCCCGGCGCGGTCCTGACCACCACGAACGGGGAATGCGTTCCTTTTCGCTTCCCCGGTCCGGCCGGCTGGAAGTGGCGCGGGTCGAACATGAGCGCCGATGTTGTTGATCC
>CAYFNE010000136.1:0-11599 GCA_964344355.1 uncultured Magnetococcales bacterium | reverse complement strand
GATCAGAGAAAATCTACACTTTAACGTACGTTAGGTCAAATGGACGCACCACCAGGATTTCCGGTTCTCATTAACTCTTGAAAACTTGATAACGCGTCCTGTCCATCAGCATCTTTTACCTTAAAAAACACATAAACAAGGTTTGCAATCATTCTATGGAAGTTGTTCCTATAGAATAAAGAATTGTTCTCTTGAATGACTGGTTCATAAATGTATTCAAAGAATTTACCGGACAAAGCATATTGCTTGTTAGCTAAAAAAACAGAATACATTCCATCCAAGGATGAAATTATTTTTCTTATAGCGGCTCTTCCTTTGCCCGGTTTGACTAGATTTTTAGCTTTCAACTCCTGGCCTTGAATCTTAAACTCTGACATTACTGATTCAGCAAGAGAATCAGCTTTGTCTTTATCAATAGCTACACCGGCATAGGCAAAAATTTGTTGATCTTGACTTATCAAGTCATCTCCAGTAAAGCCAGCCTCATCAAAAAATATAGTCTTGTGTGAATCAGCCATATTTGTTTACCTGATCAAGTAAAATCAATAAACGTTTTATTGTCCTGCGTAATTCGACTAGAATACACGTTTGCTGAGTTCCGGGGACACTCACTTAATTCGTCCCATGTCCGCTTTTTAAGAAAGCGGACATGGTAACATTCGTCATCGATCCAATCCAGACGCGGGTTACTCCGCTTACCCGCACAGGAAATTTTTTGGTAATGTCCGCAAACTCTCCCAGAAAGGCGAAAGCGGACATCACCTGGTCATCCCCCCGGCTTTCTCTTCCAGAAAAAGAGCAAACCGGAAACCGTTGCAGGACAAGGCCTCCCTGCCAGTGCAGAACCCGGGCTCGCTCTTTCGTGGTGGATTGAGGGGAAAAACGAAAATACTCCCTATCTACACATTTTACCATACATAAGGTTCATTTGATAAGGTGTTCTATTGAAATGGGCTTCATTTGAGGTCCACAAATCGGCACTTTATCGTTACCCATGAAATCTGGAATCACGTTACCAAAGAGTCTGACCGTCCTGGTTTCCGCTGGAACGGGAAGGGTGACATCCATCGGAGCCGGGTTGAAGAGGGTTTTACCAATCAAGACAACTCGTCGGGCTCCAGCCGTCGCGAAAAACGCCTTGGGATCAAAACCTTCCTGCGATTTCTGAAACGAGAGCCGAGGAGCACGGCTTTGCCGGTCACCCAATTTCATCCATGTCTTTTTTGATCCTCTCTCCAAAAAATGCCGCGAGGATGGGCCGGGCGGTTTGATCGGTTAATCGTTTGCCGGTCTTTCCCAAACAGTTCGCCACATGGTTCCCACAAGCTGAAACCCGGTTTCCGCTCAAGGATTTCAACCCCGCTGGGAACGGATGGTGTGAAACCAGATGGGAATGGTGAAAATCATCAGCACGATCATCAGGATGCCGATACCGATCATATCCCGTTGAACCTTGCGCACCGCCTCCCGCATCGGTTTGAGATCGGAGATGATTTCGAAGGCGCCGTGCTGTTCCCCTTCCGACCAGCCTTCCATCTCGATGCCCAGAGGGTCCCGTCCGCGGCCCTGGGGATAATCCTTTTGCGAACCGTGGCAGAGCAGACACTCCTTTTTCAAAACGATGGGCCGCATGTAGCGCAGGGCATCGATCTTGTCATCGATTTGCCAATATTCATCCAGGGCCTCGCGGTCGATTTTTTCCAACATGCGCCGTTCCACCGTATCGGCCTCATGTTTGGGATTGCGGGCGCCGACCCGGACGACGCGAAATTCATACAGGGCGTCGTGGGAGATGCCCTGACCGATGGACCAGGTGGAGACGATGGGGATGGTCCGGTAATAGCGGGTGAGCCGGGCCACCTTGATGATCTCCTCCTTGCTTTGGGTATTTTTTCGTTGCAAATATTTTTGCGCCTCGGTGAGCAATGAAGGGTCGAACACCTCATCGGCGACCATTTTGGAGATATAACGCCGTATGGCCTCGGACTGCACGGTAATGGCCCGGGCCTGCTGTACCAGATGATCCTTGGTCTCCTGCTCCACGATCCCCTTGATCATAAAAAACAGAATGAAATAGCTGCCGATGAGAATCAGCAGACAGACACCGATCACTTTGGCGATCAATCGTTTGCTCAATACCGTTTCCACAATCCGTTCCCGTCCACGAAATGGCCGCGTCGGTTGAACCCGGATTCCTCTCCGGATGCCCGACCGGCCGGGGTACCAACCATTGAATATGCCCTGGATCGCCGTCACAGGAAAGGCATTTGCTATGAAAAGCCCGATTGATGGGGGGCTCTCTTTCGGTTCCGTCCCCGGGCCGGGAGTGCCTCCAGACGGGGCGTTACGCCATTGCTCCCTTCCTCGGGGCGCTCGGAGGGGGGACCGTTTGCTGCCAACGATGCCCGCTGTTCATCGGACGCTTTCGGGTCGGGGAGAGATCATTTTTCATGTTGCCACCAGGGGGTTTCCCGCCATTTGCGGGGGGCCGCATAGCCGGTTTTTTCCGTTTGGTGATCCAACTCCGATCGGGCCGTTTCGGACGATTCCCGGTCGGGTACGTCATCCAGATAACCCGATACCGTCGGCCAGTGGGCATCGGTGTTTTCGATCCGTTCCAGCATGGCGCGGACTGGCCGGTCCGCCGGATGCAAACCGGCCGCCCGGGTGAAATGGGCATGGGCGGTGTTCCAATCTCCCTTCAGGTAGTGTTCCAATCCCTGTTGATAGGCGCTCTCATAACCCGGGGGATGGGGCTCCGTCGGTAAAATGTAGACCTGGAACGGTTGGCCGCGTCCGGCGACGGAGACACGATCGAGCCGTTGACAGCGACGTTGCCGGTTCGGGGAGAGGGCCTGGAAAAAGGATTCCGTCATCATCACCTGGGAGCCATATTTTTTGTTCAGGGCTTCCACCCGGGCGGCGATGTTGACATCATCGCCGATCAAGGTACTGTCGGCCCGTTCCGGGGAGCCGACCGCGCCGGCGATCACGGTGCCGAGATGCAGACCGAAACGGGTTCGAAAGCGGCTGTGGGTTCGCCAACCGGGTTGATCGAACAGGGCCTGCCAGTCGGGCCGCCGTTGCAGATCGTCGATCTGATCCAAAATCATCAACACCGAGTCGAAGGCGGAATTGGCGCTTCGCCAAGGGGCTTCGGCATCAAAATAATAGGCGAACAGGGCGTCGCCGATAAATTTGTCGATATCGCCACCATGGGCGGCCATCACCCGGTGCAGGGTCCCCAGGTAACGAGCCAAAACCGGCAACAGGGCCTCTTGCATGGCCTCGGTGATGGTGGAAAACCCTTCGACATCCGTAAAAATCAGGGTGACCGGTTGATCCCGCGGCAATACCTGTTCGCCTTTGGCTTCCAGAAAGGTGCGCCGGCTGATGAATCGTTGCAGATTTTGCATGATCAGGGTCACCGCCGATACCATGACATCGAGTTCGTTCATGACCCGATGTTGTTTTTCCGGCCAGGTTTTCGCCTCCTCTTCGAAGGTGTGCTCCACATTTTCCAGGCCCGGGATCTCCTTCATCCGGTTCACCACCTGACGGTTGGCCCGTTGCAATTTGGCGCCGATGTTTTTTTCCATGATCTGGATGTTTTTGTTCCGTTTCCACCGGATCAACGCCAAAAACCCCAGATAGGCCGCCAACTCCCGTAAACAGGCCGACAGGCCGGTGTGGGAATCATCCGGGAATTGACCGATGAGGGAGAGCAACGACAGGATGCCGAGGGCGAACCAGGTATCGTCATTCGTCATCTCCGGCAATGCCTGGGCGCCGAGAACGCCGGTGGTGGCCCGGTTGCCCCGGCTGGAGAGGGTCAGGCGGAGCACGGCGCGATAACCGCGCAACAGCCGCAATACCCGGGGGTTGGCGATGCCGGAGACCGTCAACAGCCATTCGGCGGCCAGGCTGACACAGGCCAGCAGATTGATCCAGCTGTCGGGGGTGCGGAGATAGCGCCAACCTTGATGCCGAAGGTTGAGCAGCCAGTCGATGGAAAAGAACAGTGCTGCCAACAGGTCGATTCGGAGGATCAGGCCGGGGGGTGGCAGGGTGGGGAGTACATCGAGAAAGTATGACAGTTCCAATACCGGCGAAGCGAAAAGGACCAGATGGGTCACCCCCAGGTCCACCGTCCGGTAGAGCCGATGATTGGTGATTCGCTGACTGGTTGGTACGGGCTGTTCCATTTCGTTTATTATTCCCGTTGGGATGACGAATGGACAGTATGTGGTTAATGGTCCCTGCCAACAACATAAAATCAGTGTTTACCGGGCAAAGCCGGTCGCATTCCCGGAGGGTGCGCTCGTTGATTCTATTGAGGGGAACGCGATGACCGTTTCTTTTTTCGGACCGTGGTTTTGGCGGCGGGAGAGGGTTCGGACAAAAATCCCTCCAGGCAATCGACCACCCGTTTCAAAGGGGGGAATTCGTTGAAGGGAAAACCGTGCCGCTGGTACCAGGCCGACCCTTCCAACAACCGGGCCATCCGGGTCTCCCTGGTCAGGGCCCGATCGACGCCGATGGCCAGGGGCTGTTTGTTGCCCTTGTCGTCATCGAGCCGGGGCAGGCGCCGTTCCAGGACGCCGGCGTGCCAGCGGTGGAACAGTTCCAGATGGACCAGTTGTCCGCTTTGATGGCGAAAAGTGAAATCCGGTACCACCAACTCCTGTCCCCCCAGGTCCAGCAGCGGGATGGAGCCCTGAATATTCCAGGCTTCGACACCCTTTTTGAAATCCTCGGCAAACCGTTCGAAACTGTCCGGAACATAAGCGCTGGTGCGGCTGAAGTGGGATTTCAGGCCGCTGGTTTCATCCAACTCCAACCGGGCGGCGGGATGGTTGCCGATGCGCACCGTCGCTTCGATGCGCCATTGCCCCAACAGACAGATCGCTGGCAGGATCATGGCCAGTTGCAGACCATATTTGCGGGCGTTGTCGAACAGGCTCAGGGGACCGTCGAGCTTGATGAAAAAGGCCCCGGGTCCCTCCTGACGAACGGTGGCCAGCAGCCGGAAAAATTTCAGATACCGAAAAAACTGGCGGCGTTTGCCGATGGCGGGCTCTTTGAACCGGAGGGTCAGGGCGTCGGACCAGATCAACGGTCCCTGCGCCTGGGCGAGATTATAGCGATGCAACAACTTTTCACCGCTCATCGGCCGGAAGGCGAGCAACGGTTGGCGGATCGGCAGATCGGCGTGCAGACGCTCCGCCAGCGGGTCCGGTTCCATGCCCAGGTTTTCGCCCACCGCCTGGCGAAAGGTGCGCAGATTGTTCAACTCCGGTTCGCGCATGCGTTGGGCGGCGGTCTCGAACACCCGCTGGCGAAACGCCTCCAGTTCGCCGTCCGGTTCCTGAAAATCGCAACGGTCCAGCAACAGTTTGTTCAGGCCCTTGGCGATCAGGGTGGAACGGTGACCGTTGATGATCGGCGCCGCCAGTTCGGCCAACTCCTCCCGGCTTTGTCCCCGGCCACTGTCATAAAGACCGGTCAACTCTTCGGCCAGATTGAGCAACAGTTTGTTGTGGACATCCAGGAAACGGGGGAAAATGCGTCCCTGACGACTGTTGAACCGCAGGAGATCCTTGGTCAACACGACAGGGCCCCCTGGCGTTGATAGGCCTGATGTTGACGGCGGCGCTCGCTGGTGAAGGTTTCAGCGGTGTCCACCGAGACCAGCTCATAGAGGGTCGCCTGTTTGCCGGGGCGGGGTCGGAGGATGCGGCCCAGGCGTTGAACGTGCTCCCGGACCGAACCGCTGCCGGAGACGATGATACCGACGCCGACATCGGGCACGTCCATCCCTTCGTTGAGCACCCGGGAGTTGACCAGATAGGGCAGGGTGCCGGCGCGGAATCCGTCCAAAAACCGTTTGCGTTCGCTGACGCGGGTTTTATGGGTGATGACCGGTAGAAAAAAGGTCTCCCCGATGGCATAGGCGGTGGCGTTGTCGTCGGTGAACAACAGGATGCGCTCCCGGCGGTGCCGGCGCAGCAGGGTCCATACCGCCCGCAGTTTGGCGCGGGAGGCGCGGGCCAGCCGTTTTTGCATCCGGTAGGCGGCGAAGGCCTCCCGGCCCTCCTTGGAACGGAAACAGACCTGGAGAAAATGATTCCAACCGTTGGCACGGCTGAAACTGACGCCGTTGTCGCGGGCGAACTGTCGATATTGGGCATAGGCGGCGTCATAGGCGGCCCGTTCGTCGGGATCCAGCACCACCGGTACCTCTTCCAGTTCATAGGGGGCCAGGTATTTGCCCTCCAGATCGGTGATTTCACCGCGATAACAAAGCGGTCCCAGAAGATCATACAGGTCCGACTCCTGGCCGTCGGTGCGCTCCGGCGTGGCGGTGAGGCCGAGACGGTAGGGGGCCACGCACATCACCGCCACCAACCGGGTGGTCGGGGCCGGCAGATGGTGGCACTCGTCGCAGATCAAAAAACCGAACCGGTTGCCGATGCGCTCCATGTGCAGCAGGGCCGAATCATAGGTGCTGACGGTGATGCTCTCCAGACGGTGGTCGCCACCACCCATGAGGCCGATGGGACGGTTGAAGGCCTGTTCGAGCTGTTCGTGCCATTGCTGCATGAGATTGATGGTCGGCACCAGGATCAGGGTGTCGCGCTGTACCTGCAACATGGCCAGCCGCGCCACCAGGGTTTTTCCGGAACCGGTCGGCAACACCACCACCCCCCGGCGTCCGGCCCCGTTCCAGGCCGCCAGGGCCTTTTGCTGGTGGGGGCGGGGCGTGGGCTCCGAAGATTGGAACCGTCGCCGGTCGAAGGCCTTGGCCTCGTCGCGATAGGGGGTTTTCAACCGGTGCAGGGTCAGGACGATGGGGCCATAGTGGCGGGCTTCCGCGCGATGGTCGCCGGTGCGTTCATCCCAGCGTACATGCTGGCTCACCGGCGCCAACAGTTCGGCATCGCCTTCGATGCGCAACGTCCCTTGATCGAATGAGATGGAGATCATGCGGTTATTTTAATCCCCCGGCCGGGAATGGGAAGGGGGGAGGGGGCCCGGTCGCAAAAAACGGCCCAACCACAGGCCCAGGCCGCCGCCGATGACATTCATCGCCACATCGCGCGGGTCCCAATAGCGGTTGGGCAAAAACCATTGGATGATTTCATCCATCAATCCGGCCACCAACACCAGGAACAGGGCTTTGAAAAACCGGTTGCCGCGGGGATCGTCCATGGCCGATGACAGAAAAAAACCGAGCAGGGCGTACTGTAGAAAATGAATGCGTTCCACCGCCTTGTCCAGACCGGCGGCCAGTAGAACCGTTACCAACAACGGCAACAGCGCCGGCCAGCGGTTGCTGGTGGTTTTTTTGAACAGGAGGTATGACAGGAGACCGACCGGGATCAACAGCAGACCATCGACCGTTCGATCGATGGTGGCGCGTCCCAGGAGTTCATAGGCCCGGGTCACCACTACCGGTGTCAGGGGCAGGGAGAGATAGATCAACAGCAGGTAAAATCCGCTGATCCACCACCAGAACCCCGGCTGTTGTCGATGGGGGGCTGGTGGCGGTGTCGGCATGCGGGTCGGTCCGATGGGGATAATGGCGCCGGGGCTATTCGAAACGGAGTTCCGTGGCGTCGGTGGAGAGCACCTCCACCCCGTAGAAGGTCGACAGCGCCGGACCCGGATCGAAACCGTAGAGCTGGTGCAGTTCCCGGCGCAGTTCCCGGGCCTGCTCGGTGGTGACGTGAATGCCGGTGGCCTGACGGCCATCGGCTTCGAACCGCTCCTTGAGCCGTTTGATCTCAGCCATGGAAAGGACCGCTTTCGGATCCGGTTCGCTCATCCGTTTTTTTCCTCGAACCGTTTCATGAAATCGATCAGGGCGTCGACGCCCGCTTCCGGCATGGCGTTGTAGATCGAGGCGCGCATGCCGCCGACCGAACGGTGGCCCTTGAGGGTGACCAGCCCGGCCGCCTTGGCCCGGGAGAGAAAATCGCCATTCAGGGCATCATCCCGCAGGGTGAAGGGCACGTTCATGCGCGAACGGCTGGCCACTTCGGTGGGACAGTTGTAAAAATCGGAACCATCGATGGCGGCATAGAGTTTTTCCGCCTTGCGGATGTTGCGCGCTTCCATCGCCGCGACGCCGCCCTGCTCCTTCACCCAGGCCAGCACCAGGCCCAGGATGTAGATGGCATAGGTCGGTGGGGTGTTGAGCATGGACTCCTTTTCCGCCTGCGCCTGGTAGTCGAGCATCAGCGGCAGGTTGGCGTTGCGGCCCATGAGATCCTTGCGGATGATCACCACGGTGACCCCGCTGGGACCGAGATTTTTTTGCGCCCCGGCGTAGATGATGCCGAAGCGGGAAACATCCAGGCTGCGCGACAGGATGTTTGAAGAGGCGTCGGCCAACAACGGCACATCACCGGTATCGGGGATGTAGTGGAACTCGGTGCCGAAAATGGTGTTGTTGGCGGTCATGTGCACATAGGCGGCATCCGGATTCAGGGTCAGCTCCGCCTGGGTGGGGATGCGGGAAAAGTTGACCGTTTCCGACGAGGCGGCGACGCGCACGTCGGTGAACTGTTTTTTCGCCTCCTTGATGGCCTTTTTCGACCAGCTGCCGGTATTGATGTAGTCGGCGCTCTGGGTGGCCGGATCGGTGATCAGGTTCATCGGCGCCATGGTGAACTGCAGGGTGGCGCCACCCTGTTGGAACAGGACCTGATAATTGTCCGGGATCGCCATCAACTCCCGCAGCAACGATTCGGCGTTGGTGATGATCTCCAGGTACTCCTTGGAGCGGTGGCTCATCTCCATCACCGACATGCCGCTGCCGGCATAATCGACCATCTCCTGGGCGGCCCGCTCCAAAACCGGTAGCGGAAGGGCGGCGGGGCCGGCACTGAAATTATAGACACGGGCCATCTGTTTCGAGCTCCTCGTTTGGATTGATCGGTATACCCGAATCGTTGCCGGTCGGGGACGGGCGGCGGAGGGACCATCGACGCCGGCCATCGGTCTCGTTGCGGAAGGCGACAATCTATCAAAGCGGGACGGCAAAAAAAACCCCCGCTGTGTGCGGGGGTTCGAAGGGGCCGGCGGGAGGGGGTGTCCTCAGGAGGCTTTTTTTCTCCAGAAGAAAATTTTCCCGCAGGAATCGCATTTTTTGATGTTGCCCAGAAAATAGATGCCGCCAATCACCGCGAAAAGGGGGACAAAGATGCGGCTGGCTGCGATAATCGGGCCGAGGTGAACATCTTCCCTGATCAGCTCCCCGGGCGCGCTGAGCAGTCCATAGAGTGTAACGGCGGTAACAAAAAGTGCTCCTAAAACGACAAGAACATAATTTCGTAGCAGTGGCCTGGTATTGTGCTCCATGGTAGAGCCTCCTTTCCTAGATATCCCCCAAGCGAGCGCCATTATTGGTTTGCCGGGCATTTTCGGCAAGGAAAAATATTTTCAAGTAAAAACAATCTGTTACACTAACAGTATTTCAGGATATTCTTATTTTTGGACCCTTTTTTCTGTTTTTGAGCAAGTTTTTTTTATATGAAGCGGCCCTGGAATAGATTTATTTAGTCCAGAAAAATCAAATGAACCCATAAGCCGGAGCGATGACCGGCAGGACTCGTTGATGCGGTTGTTTCCATGAAACTTTCCAACGAACCGGTTTCCCTTTCATCACCCGCCCTTTTTCTTATCGGTATGATCGCCGGCATCGTTATCTGTAACGGCCCCGGTGGGGTGACGGGGATGGGGTTGGCGGCCATGGTCCTGGCGGTCTTATCGATGGCCATCCATGTTCGCCATCGGCGGCAACGGGGGCCGTTGCCGGCTTTCGCCGGTCTGGTGGCCGTCTGCTCGTCCCTGATGTGGCAACCGGGGGCGTCGGTTTCGTTTCCGGATGCACGCCTCGGTGGACGTACCGTGGGTCTTGAGGCGCGGTTGTTGGATCGACAGGACCGGGACGATTCCGTGCGCCTGCTGTTGGACCGGGGACGGGTCCCGGAGGCCGGTTGGCAGACCGGGGGATTGATCCAGGTGACCATCTACCGGCAACCGGTCACCGCCCTGCCCGGTGATCGGGTCGCCTTTCCGGTCCGTCTTCATGCTCCCCGGGGGTTCGGCAATCCGGGTGGTTTTGATTATGGCGCTTATTTGCGGCAACGCGGCATCGTCGCCAGCGGTTATGGCGGCAAACTACCGGTACATCCCCTGGAGTCACCGGTGGAGACCGACCCCCTGGCCCTTTGGCAGTGGAACCGTTGGCGGCAGCACATCTCCGACTGGATCGTTCAAACACTGCCCGTTTCCAGCCGGGGACTGGCCGAGGCCCTGCTGGTGGGCAAGCGGGGGCGTCTGGATCTTGAGACCCGGGAGATATTGCAGGTCACCGGCACCATGCATCTGCTGGCCATCTCCGGTCTGCACGTCGGGCTGGTGGCGTTCGGTTTTTTTGGGTTGTTCCGGTTGTTGCTGGTGTTGCTGGTACCGATGGCGGAAAGCCGGGATATGAAACGGCTGGCGGCGTTGTTGAACCTGCCGGTGGTGTTCGCCTATGCCGCCCTGGCCGGTTGGTCCGTTTCCACGCAACGGGCGGCGGTGATGGTCGGGTTGTTCATGCTGGCCATGGTTTCGGGACGTCCCCGGGCCTCCTGGCGGGCCATGTGCTGGGCGGCGATTGTTTTACTGTTGGTCCGGCCCGCTGAACTGTTTACGGCGGGATTTCAACTCTCCTTCATGGCGGCATTGGCCCTGTTGACCCTGGGCGACCGGTGGCAATCACGTTCGGAAAAACCGCACAAATATTGGTTGATCCCCTTGGTGCCCCTGGTGGCGGCCGTGGCCACGGGACCGTTGGTTCTGCACTATTTTCATTTTTTCCATCTTTATGGTCCCCTGGCCAATCTGCTGGCGGTATTCCTGGTCTCCCTGGTCATTGTTCCTTTGGGCATGGCGGCACTGTTGTTCTCGATCCTGATGCCGGGTGGGGGGGTGTTCCCGTTGTTGATGATGGGGGAGGGGCTGGAGTTGTTGATGGTGTGGCTCGGCTGGTTGGCACAACTGCCTGGGGCCTGGATGCGTCTGCCGGGGCCGGTTTTTTCCGGTCTGGCCCTGGCCGCCACCTTTCTGACCCTGGCTTGGCTGGTCGGTCCCGGCCGCTGGCGGTGGGTGCTGCGGTTGTTGGTGATTCCGGCCCTGTTCTGGCCCCGTCCCCAGCCGCCGGAAGGGACGGTGGAGGTAACGGTCCTGGATGTCGGCCAGGCGCAATCGGTGGTGGTGCGTGATGCCGGGGGCCACTGGTCGGTGGTCGATGCCGGTGGTCCCCTGACGCCCCGGTTCAATGTCGGCGAAGGGGTCATCTCCGCCTTTCTCTGGCATCATGGCGTGACCGGCCTGAAACGGCTGGTGATCAGCCATCCGCAAAAGGATCACATGGCCGGGGCGGAACGGTTGTTGCGCAATTTTTCGGTGGAATCCCTGTGGTTGGGCCATTTTCCCCGGATGGAACGGATGCGTGAATCCTATCGGCGTCTGCTGTGGCGGGCCGAACGGCGGGTGGTGCGTCCATTTGACCTAACGTACGTTAAAGTGTAGATTTTCTCTGATC
>CAYFNE010000135.1:0-11948 GCA_964344355.1 uncultured Magnetococcales bacterium | reverse complement strand
TATTCTGGAAGTTTTTCAGGTTGTTTTAGCCTGAGGCAACCGGATACCCATGACCTGGAATCTGATCAATCCCATTCGAAACAATTCAAATGTAAAGTATATCGACAGTCAAAGTTCACGGTAATTCTGATTGCCTCACGACCTTTCATCGATTTATACTCACCTTCAAGCGGTATCCGTAAAACCGGAATGCTCCCACACGAAATGGCGCCTCAACCTGAAAGCGAACCCCTGCACAACCCCACAGATATCACAAACCACAAGATCAAGAAATCCTTCGATATTTCAAATAAATACAGATACACACCCCCATCGGGAAACCCAACCGGATGAAACATTCGGTTTTCTGCCGCACATAACCGGTTCCCATCCTGAATTGCACGGAAAAATTTAATTTTTATAGGTCAACAACAAATTTGAAACACACCCCGTCACAACCCATAGAATCCCGATCGTCAACCGCAATGGTGGTCAAAAAATTGAATCATCAGTCATCCTTTCACTCCCGATTCAAAAAAACAATCTTGACATGAACCGTACCGGACAATATGATCTCTTTTTTTTCTGGGGAAATGAATTATTTTTTAACGAAAGCCAAGAAAATCATATATACATTCTTCACAATCATACAAAGGTGTATCAATGACCAGCAAAGAGCTAAACAAATTTCGATGGAGCAGCAAAAGACTTGAAGATGCCTACCACTCAATAAGCAGTCAGCCAAAAGTAACGATTTTTAACTATTACAGAGGTGTACTGATAAAATCACCGGCGACACTGACCAGAAAAACCAAAATAACTCACGAAAACAATTTCAGCGACATGGAGTTTGAAGTCGATATTGAAGACAATAAACTGGCATGCGTCACTTTTTTCGAAAAAACCGCAAAACTAAAACATTCCAGTCTTGGCGACAAAAAATACCTGGAAGGAAAAATCAAACTTCTCAAAGAGTCCCCAGACACCCCAAGGTTGACTTTGAATAAATTCTTTGAAGTTACCGACATGAGAACCGAAGAGCGCTTCCTGCCTGTCGAGCCTCTGATTGCCCATTTGACGGCAGACAATGGAAAAGATATTTCTGGACGGGTCAATAATGTCTCTTTGAGTGGCATTCGGATCTCTTTTTCATTGGGAAACCTTTGCGATGTCATTAAAAAACATAAATGCTACCCGCTGCGCATTGAAGACAAACACGCAAAGTTTTACTTCAACTCAAGCGCGGAAGCAAAATCAATCACGACCATCTCTTCCGAGTCAGGCTCTTCCGTTGAAACGAGGTGCAGTTTTGATTTTTCAAACTACGGATTGTTCTCAAAACCATACATTACCAAAATCAGGGATACCATCATCTCGGAACTGGAAGAGTTTTCTTTTCGCCAATAGTTCGCGTAGAGGAACCCTCTAAGTGAACGTCATGATCATCGGCTATGATCCGAAAACCTTTCTGGACACCAGGCTGTTTCTGGTCGAGTACAACATATCCGTCACTTGGATCAATGATTTTTCTGAAAAAAGTTTCATTCACTCTTGCAAGGAACAAGAGAGGCCGGAGCTGACGATCATTGATTTCGTGAGCATGGAAGAAAATTATAAAGATATCCTCTTCATCATCAAACACTGTCATTCATTCTTAAACTCTGAAAACGTCATTATATTATACGATCCCTCTGACAAGGCACAGTACGAACTGATCAGAAGAAAGTTTGACAAAGTCAATGTCCTGTCTCTACTCGGATTCCCCTATACCAGCTACTCGGTCAAGAAAAGGGTGATCGCTTTCATAAAGAACAACATTTGGGGTTGCAGCTTTCAGAATAAATCTGACGAAACAAAGCCCATAGAAGATATAGATTTGCCAGAATACCCAATACAAAACGCACACATTAAAATAGAAAATGCCGATATCGAAGCAACCATTCCAGCGTTACCTCCCCCTCTGCAATTCGAGGAAACTCCAGAATCAGAGGTTTACCGCCAATATAGCAAGCTAAAAAGGGAAATCCATGATATCCGGGAGATGGTGAAAACTGCGAATTGGGACTTGGCAGCAATCAGGCAGAAACAAGAAAGTATGATAAAAATACTTGAGGAAATAGAAAAAAGGACCGGAAAGCATGACCGGATGACTTTCGAGGACGTCAAGACCTTTGTGATCAGCTTTCTTTCTTCTGGATTTGTCACGATTGTCGAAAAACTTATAGCAAGTGCATTCAAATAACAACAGAAAAGATCCCTCCGACACTCCTCTCCGTTACCCCGCCATATTCAGGATCACGCATTTGATGTCCATAAAACCAGGAAATTCTTTTTACAATACGAGGCAAGACATTTAATTATTAAGACACACTTGCGCTGTACGCTGGCGTTTTTTCTTGCTTTTTGCTGGAAACTCAAGTCTGAGCCTCCCGCAAAAGATCGAAAATCTACCATTGACCAAAATGGGCGTGTTTTAGGAAATCAATATGTTGCAGGTTCTGTCGATATAAATTTTTCCACTTTTTGCGAGGGACTCAAGCCTCCCCTTCGGTTTCGATCATGGCGGCGGCGATGGCCTCTTCGGGGGTTTTGCCGCCCCAGAGCACCCATTGCAGGGCCGGGAAAAACCGTTCGGTTTCGTCGTAGACCGCGCCCATGACATCCTCCAACTGTTCCGGACGCAGCTCCGAACCGCGAATGGGCAGGACGATGCGAAAAACCGGCACGCTTTCCTCACTCCAAATTTCAAAGTGACCCAACCAGACACGCTCGTTGATCAGTGCGATGGTATGGGCCGCCGGCGAAAGCTGGCGGGGCGGGATCTTCAGGTTGAGGTAGCAGTTGAACTGGAGAAACCCGGAATCATCGTGATAGGCCACCCACAAACGTTGATTGCCCCACTGACCGGGCAACTCCGCCCACAGTTCATTCTCATTGGAGCGCTCGGCATTCCAGTCCTGGCCGATGCTGTACTCTTCGACCAAACCAATGGGATTATCGGAAAAAGACTCAGGGATAGTTGTGATACGGTCTTGGGACCGGCTCATGGAGTACCTCTCTGACATGGCTTGGGACAGAGCTTGAATCAGGAATGCGGGGGATTATGGACCAAGCATATGCCGTTGGGCAAGTCCTGATGCACACCATTCGGCCCACCGGTTGATTTTTACTGAAAGCGATCACACAACCCATTGAAAACAGACAAATTTGACATATGACACAACCCGTTCATGAAAATCGTCGGCGAAAGGTCCGCGTCACCTCGGCCAAGTTGCCGTCCAGACGGTGAAAAACCCCCTCCCGGATGGCCTCCGGCACGCCGCCATAATGGGCCTCGGCGATGCCGCCGGCGATGGCGGCCAGGGTATCGCTGTCGGCGCCCAGGGAGATGGCATTGCGGATGCAGTCCTCGAAATCCACCGAATCGAAAAAGGAGACCAGGGCGCTGGGAACGGAACCCTGGCAGGTGACATCGAAGCTGCTGCCCGGCCGCAACTCATCGACCGTGGTCCGCAAAAAATAACCGAACCGCCGTTCGATCTCCCGGCGGATTTCCGCCTTGTCCGCCCCTTTACGGGCCAGGAACAACGCCAGGGCCGTGGCCCGGGCGCCCTTGATGCCCTCAGGATGGTTATGGGTCACCTCGGCGCTGCGCGCCGCCTCCGACAACACCGCCTCGATGTCCTCCATCGCCCAACCGACCGGCGAAACACGCATGGCGGAACCGTTGCCGAAACTGTTGTAGGGCCCCATGCTACCATTGAAAGCCCATCGTTGAAACATGCCGCCATAACCGGCCGACGGATAACGCCGGGCATAATTTCGCAACGATTCGGCATAACCGACGCCACTCAACAGCGATTCCGCCACCGCCACCGTCAGCACGGTGTCGTCGGTAAAACAGGATTTGGCCTGAAACAACGGAAAATTTTTGCTTTTGTTGGGAGACCACTCATAGACCGAGCCGATGATGTCCCCGGCGATGGCACCGAGCATGTTGTCCCCTCCCCTGACCAGAAAATTGCATCCCGGGCCTGTCGATGACCGTTGTTTTCGTCAGCCGGTCGCCAGCCGCGCCCGATGGACCACCAACAGCAGTTGCACGGTAAAAACCAGCACCACCACCATGGCCAACAGCGCCCCTTCGATCCGGTGCAGATGCATGAGAACCCCCGCCAATAAAAACAATCCGCCCCGCAGCGAACCACCACGCCCCAAGGCCGCCTGCGCCCGGGTTCGCCGTTCCACCGATCCGGTCGGCCACCACCACAGCGGCAGCAGATGGCTCAGGGCCGCCGTCAACAGCGGCAACAGAAACCCACCAAAAAAAAGCGGCAATGACAACGGCGTACCGAGGATCAGGACGACGATGAAACCGAACAGGGCCATCACCAACGACAGGGCCGCCCCGGAGGCCCGCCAAATTTCCCGCCGATGACGCCACAACGACCGCAGCAGGGGAAACAGGGCCATGAACCAGGCCAACAACCCCGGCCCGGTCAACCAATCGAGTTCAAAAGCGGCGGCCATCGCCATCAGCAAGGCCCCCGCCAGGGCATATTTCAGGTCGCGCCGCAAGCGCAACCCCACCTCGGGGTCGGTGTAGTGTCCGACGGTGGGCAGGAACACCTGCAACGTACCCAGCGCCGTCAAACCGATGAAACCCAGCAGATTCAGATGCATGTGCAACTGCCGCAGGGGCAGCCACCATTGGGGATGCACCAGGGCGATCAACATCGCCGCCAAGCCCGACAACAACATCGACATCGCCACCAGATACCAGGCCAATCCCGGATTGGCGCCACCCAGCGCCAGTCCCCCCCGCCGCCGCAACCAATACAACAACGCCCCGGACACCCCCATGGCGGCAACCACCACCAACCCGGCCACCCCGCGCCCGCCATGCACCCCCCACACCGCCCCCACCCCGACCGCCAGGGCGGCAAAGGGCAGGCCGGTCACCCACTTTTCCGGCGGGCCGCTACGGGTCAGGGGTCCGGCAAAAAAAATCATCGAACCGACAATCAATGGAAACAGCCCCACCACCAGCACCAGGTGCAGCCACAGCGGTGAAAAACCACTATTTTGCCAGGTCCACAAACTGGAGAAAGTCAGCAGAACGATGACACCGGGCAGGACCAGGCGCGGCGCGAACGGTTTTGTCGGTTTTCCAGGGTTGTTGCCAATGTGCATGATATCGTGAACCACCACTCCGATCAGCCCCCGCCTCCCATAAAATGTACCATGATTTCCAGCCCTTGACGCGGATTTTTTCTCCAACTCCTCCGGACCGCCCGTAAAAACGGATGGTGGCCCGGTTTTTCATATTGACAATTGAACACTGTTCATAATAATATTTTGAACAGTGTTCAAGAACCCCTCCCGCCACGGAGAAACCATGGCCCGACGCAACGATCACAGCCGGCAGGAACTGAAAAAAAACATCCTGGCGGCGGCCCGGGAAATCGTCGAAACCCAGGGCGCCAGCGCCCTCACCGCCCGCAGCCTGGCGGCGGCGATCGGTTATTCACCGGGTACCCTCTATAATGTGTTCGCCAACCTGGAAACGTTGATCATACACTTGAACGGTGAAACCCTGGACGATCTGCACCAGACCCTGGTCCAGTCCGGAGCCGGCGAACGGGGGGATGTGACGACGCTGGTTGATGACTATTTGCGTTTTACCGGTGAACGGACCCGGCGCTGGGAACTGTTGTTCAGTTATCGCCTGCCGGAGGGAGAGGCGTTGCCGGCGTGGTATCAACAAAAGATCGAATCGCTGCTCGATTTATTCACCACCACCCTGCGTCCCTCGTTGCCCGGCATCGACGAGAATGAAATCGACCGGGCGGCGCGGGTGCTCTGGTGTGGATTGCACGGCATCCACTCCCTGGCCGGGACCGGCAAACTGCGGGTGATCACCTGCCGTTCCCTGCCGGAGATGGCCCACGCCCTGGTCAACCATTATCTGGATGGTTTAAAACAAGCCAACAACAAAACAGCGCAACCGATCACAGGAGAGGACGAATGAACGGCGGACCGTTTCAACTATTGGCAACGCGGCGGTTGTTGCCGCTGTTCATCACCCAGTTCCTCGGTGCGCTGAACGACAATGTGTTCAAAAACGCCCTGGTGATGCTCATCACCTACCGGGTGGCCGGCGATGCCGGTTGGCAGCCGCAAATATTGGTGACCCTGGCGGCGGGGTTGTTCATCCTGCCCTTTTTCCTGTTTTCCGCCACCGCCGGTCGATTGGCCGACCGCATGGAAAAATCGTTGTTGATCCGCCGCATCAAACTGGCCGAAATCCTCATCATGTTGACCGCCGCCGGCGGATTTTTTCTCGGCAACGTCTGGGTGTTGTTGACGGTGCTGTTCCTGATGGGCAGCCAGTCGGCCTTTTTCGGGCCGGTCAAATATGCCATTTTGCCGGACCATCTGGCCGAAGGGGAGTTGATCGCCGGCAACGGCCTGGTTGAAGCCGGCACCTTTCTGGCCATCCTGTTCGGCACCATCGCCGGCGGTTTGATCATTCTCACCCAACAGGGCGGCATCATCATCCCCCTGACCGTGGTGGCCCTGGCGGTGGCCGGCTGGATGGCCAGCCGTTCCATCCCCACCGCCACCGCCGCGGCTCCGGAACTGACGTTGTCGGCCAACATTTTCCGCGATACCTGGGAGATCCTGCGCGGCGCCACCGAACGACGCGATGTGTTCCTGTCGATTCTCGGCATCTCCTGGTTCTGGTTGGTGGGGGCCACCTATCTGACCCAGTTCCCGACCCTGGCCAAACAGGTCATCGGCGGCGATCAGGAGGTGGTGACGCTGTTTTTGACCGTCTTTTCCCTGGGCATCGGCATCGGCTCCCTGCTCTGCAACCGTCTCCTCAAAGGGGCGGTCAGCGCCACCTATGTGCCCCTGGGCGCCCTGGGCATGACGCTGTTCGCCCTGGACCTGGTGGCAGCAGCGGAACAGATGACCCCGGCCGCCGGTGAACTGTTGGGAGCGGCGGCCTTTTTGGGCCGAATCGAAAATTGGCGGTTGTTATTCGATCTGCTGATGATCGCCATCAGCGGCGGCATCTATATCGTGCCCCTCTATGCCATCATGCAGGCCCGCAGCCCGGAGGCGAGCCGTTCGCGGGTGGTGGCGGCCAACAACATTCTCAACGCCCTGTTCATGGTCGCCTCGGCGGTGGTCACTCTGCTGCTGTTCGGCCAGGGATTTTCGGTGCCGGAGGTCTTTTTATTGATGGCGCTGGCCAACGCCTTCGTCGCCGCCTACATCTGCAAACTGTTGCCCGACGTGGTGTTGAAGGCTTTGTTCGTGCGTCTTTTCCGTCTGCTCTACCGGGTCGAACTGCGCGGCTGGGAACATCACGCCAAGGCCGGCGAGCGGGTGGTGATCGCCGTCAACCACGTTTCCTTCCTGGATGCGGCGTTGCTGGCTTCCTTTTTGCCTTGGCGCACCACCTTCGCCATTAATACCCATATGGCCAAACGGTGGTGGATAAAACCCTTTCTCCATGTCATCGACACCTTTCCCCTGGATCCGACCAACCCTTTTTCCCTGCGCAGTTTGACCCGGGGGGTCCAGGAGGGTCGGCGTTGTGTCATTTTCCCGGAGGGGCGCATCACCGTCACCGGCACCTTGATGAAAGTTTACGAAGGTCCCGGCCTGATCGCCGACCGCGCCGGCGCCACCATCCTGCCGATCCGCATCGATGGCGCCCAGTTCACCCCCTTTTCCCGGCTCAAGGGAAAAATTCGCCAACGATGGTTTCCCAAGATCACCCTGACCATGTTGCCGCCGCGCCGTTTTCATCTGCCGGAGGAGCTGCGGGGCCGGCAACGGCGGCAACGGATCGGTCAACAGTTGTATGATCTGCTCAGCGACATGATGTTCGAAACCGCCAACACCGAGACCACCCTCTTCCAGGCCCTGCACGACGCCCGGCGCATTTATGGCGGAGATTTTGAATCCCTGGAGGACATGACCCGGGCGCCGATGGATTACAACCGGTTGATCATGGTCAGCCGTATTCTCGACGGCCGTTTCCGCACCTTTACCGAACCCGGCGAAAAGGTCGGCCTGTTGTTGCCCAATGCCGTCGGCGCGGTTTCGGCCTTTTTCGGCCTGCAGGCGGGTGGCCGGGTGCCGGCGATGCTCAACTTTTCCGCTGGTCTGCAAAACATGCGCGCCGCCTGCGATACCGCCCGGGTCCGGACCATCATCACCTCCCACCGTTTCGTCGAGTTGGCGAAACTGGGCGATACCGTCCGCGCCCTGGGGGAAACCCGGCGCATCGTCTATCTGGAGGATTTGGCGAAAAAGATCGGCATCCCGGCCAAGTTACGGGGATTTTTTCTCAGCCGGCCGTTGGTCGGCGCCTTGTTGCACAGTAACCGCGCCGGTCCGACGGCCCCGGACGATCCGGCGGTGGTGTTGTTCACTTCCGGTTCCGAGGGCACGCCCAAGGGGGTGGTTCTAAGCCATCGCAACATCATCTCCAACTGCCGGCAGTTGAGCGCCCGCATCGACTATAATCCCACCGATATCGTTTTCAACGCCCTGCCGATCTTTCACGCCTTCGGGCTCACCGGCGGATTGTTGTTACCGGTGTTGTCGGGCATCAAAATATTTCTCTATCCTTCGCCGTTGCACTATCGCATCGTGCCGGAGATGGTTTATGACAGCAATGCCACCATCCTGTTCGGCACCGACACTTTTTTGCGCGGTTATGCCCGGGTTTCCAACCCTTATGACTATTACAGCGTCCGTTATCTGTTCGCCGGCGCCGAAAAGGTCAAGGCCGATACCCGGCAAACCTGGATGGAAAAGTTCGGTTTGCGCATTTTCGAGGGGTATGGCGCCACGGAAACCGGTCCGGCCTTGACCACCAACACCGCCATGCATTTTCGCACCGGTACGGTGGGCCGATTTTTGCCGGGCATTCACTATCGATTGGAACCGGTACCGGGCATCGACGAGGGTGGCCGCTTGTTGGTTTCCGGTCCCAACATCATGCTCGGTTATCTGCGCCATGAAAATCCCGGCGTTTTGGAACCACCGCCGGACGGTTGGTATGATACCGGCGATATCGTCACCGTCGATGGGGAAGGTTTCGTGACCATCGTCGGCCGCGCCAAACGGTTTGCCAAGTTGGGTGGGGAGATGATTTCCCTGACCGCCGTCGAGGGATTGGCAACGACGGTATGGCCCGGTTTTCAACATGCCGTGGTGGCCCTGGCCGATCCGCGCCGGGGAGAACGGTTGGTATTGGTGAGCAACGCCCCCGGTGTCGATCGGGCGGCGTTGCTGGCCGTGGTCAAGGAGCGTGGATTGCCGGAACTGATGGTACCGAAAACCATTCAAAAGGTGGACAAGGTACCGGTACTGGGCACCGGCAAGATCGATTATGGCGCGGTCAAGAAACTGGCCAGGTAGCGGAAGGCGGAAAACGGAGGACGGAGGACGGAGGACGAAGAACGAAGCCCCCTTGCTTTATCCGAACCATTGGTTTTGACTGTAAAAATCGGGGTCCAGGGGACTTGTCCCCTGGCGGGTGTGGGCAGCGCCCACGGTTTGGCCTTTGACCTTGGTTTTGACTTTGCCTTTCGCGCGTTTTTCACAACAGCGCCTTTCGCGCCTCCCAGCGAAAGGCGCGCAAACGCGCATGAACAAATCACCGGCGCCGGTACCGGTGAGCCTTGGGCCACTCCGCCTTGTTGTGCGCTTTTTGCACAACAAGGCGGAATGGCCGTAATGCCCACCACGAATAAAACATTCACCCCACCGACCAAACAGCAAAAAAAATGATTCGACTGGAAAACGTACAAAAAACCTTCGGTCCAAAGGTGATCCTGGACCAGGCCGATCTGGTGGTCAACCCGGGTGAAAAGGTCGGTTTGATCGGTCTCAACGGCACCGGCAAGACCACCCTGCTGCGCATCATCGAAGGCGTCGAAGAGTATGATGGCGGCCGGGTCGATCTGCCCGGACGCACGCGGGTGGGCACCCTGCGGCAGGAGTTGGAGGATTCCGACCAGCCGATCCTGGCGGTGACCCTGGCCGGGGATCGGGAACTCATGGAACTGCGACACGAACGCGATCGACTGCATGATCGACTGGCCGACAGCAACGATGCCGATGAACAACATCGCCTGTCGACCCGCTGGGGCGAGGTCGATCATCGGTTGGAGGAGATCGGTTCCTACCATGCCGAAGCGCGGGCGGGATCGATCCTGCTGGGGTTGGGTTTTCCGAAGGAGGGATTGGAAAAACCGTTGAACGCCTACTCCGGCGGTTGGCGCATGCGGGTGGCCTTGGCGCAACTGCTGTTTTCACGGCCGGATATCCTGTTGCTCGACGAGCCGACCAACCATCTCGATCTGGAGTCGGTGGCCTGGTTCGAAAACCATCTGCGCGGCATGCCCGGCACGGTGATCGCCGTTTCCCACGATCAAGGATTTCTCAACCGCGTCACCCGCATCACCGTCGAACTGGAACGGGGCACCCTGACCCGGTTCGTCGGCCCCTTCGACCGGTATGTGGAGTTGAAGACCGAACGTTTGGAGTTATTGGAAAAGCAGATCGCCAGCCAGTCGAAACAGATCGCGCAGATCAACCGGTTCATCGAACGGTTCCGTTACAAGGCCACCAAGGCGCGGCAGGTGCAGAGCCGTGTCAAACAACTGGAAAAGATCGAGGTCCTGGAGTCCGCCGCCGCCAGTGGCAACACGCCGCGCATCCGCCTGCCGGAACCGGAACGGTCAGCCCTGGAGATGCTCAAGGTGCGACATCTGGACAAAACCTTCGGAAATAATCCCGTCTTGTCGAAGGTGAATTTTAATTTTCAACGCGGTGAAAAGGTGGGCCTGCTGGGACCGAACGGCGCCGGCAAGAGTACTTTTTTAAAAGTGTTGGCCGGTGAATTGCCCGCCGACCGGGGCGACATTCAGCTCGGCGACCGGGTGAAAACCGCCTATTTCACCCAACATGCCCTGGAGGCCCTGAATCCCGACGAAACCATTTTCGCCGAAGCGCAAGCCGCCGCGCCGCGCAACATGAAAGAGCAGGCGTTGCGCACCCTGCTGGGGGGATTTTTGTTCAGCGGCGAGGATATTTTCAAAAAGGTGGCGGTGCTCTCCGGCGGTGAACGGGCGAGATTGGCCCTGGTGCGGATGTTTTTGTCCGGCGCCAACCTGTTGCTGCTCGACGAACCCACCAACCATCTGGACATGGAGGCCCGCGCCGCCCTGGGCGACGCCTTGGAAAACTATGGCGGCTCGCTGCTGCTGGTCACCCACGATCGTGATCTGATGGCCACGGTTTGCAACCGTTTTTTCATCATCGCCAATCAAAAAATCATCGAACATGACGGCTCCCTGGACAGCTATCTGGAGCAGATCACCCAACTCCGCAACGAACCCACCGCGGACGACACCCCCACCACCGATGCCACCCCCAACAAACGCGAAATAAAACGCCAAAGCGGGCAAATCCGCGAAAGCCTGCAACGCGACACCCGTCAACAGCGCCGCCGCGCCAAGGAGTTGGAAGAGACCATTCATCAACTGGAAGAGGAACGGGAAACCCTCGAACAACGCCTGACCGAAGCGGACCTTTATGAGGAGTCCGCCAAAGACCAGTTGAAAGAGACCCTGGAAAAAAGCCGGCAACTGGCGGAAAAGCTGGAAAAAAAGATGGCGGAATGGGAAGAACTCTCAATGGCCATCGAAGAGCGGGAAGAGCGGGCGCGGAAGGCGTTGGCGGCGCTGGGGGTTACTGGTTGATTATTTTTATTGGTTAATGAACAGTTGACGAAGGAAGGAAACCCAGCAAACCGACTGAACATTGGCTCACAGGAGAAACAATTTGAGCATTGATTTGGAGGCCATGGCACGCCTGAAGGAGTGTAAGCGATTGGCAAACCCCAGGCTCCCGCGTCAGAATTTTTTCTGCCATGC
>CAYFNE010000134.1:0-12205 GCA_964344355.1 uncultured Magnetococcales bacterium | reverse complement strand
GTTGACAATCATTGGGAAACTTTTCTCAAATATCGCTTTTTCTGTCAGGCACTATCTATCTATCTATCACCCGCCGTGGACTTTCGGCCATCCGACCACGGCCAAAACCGACCCGACCACAGCCTTAGAAATCAATCACTTGAATGGCCTGCGTGTAATTGCGTAGTTTGACCTCCAGCCGGTCTGGCGCGGGGGCAACGGGATCGGCCCTCGAAACGCTCAAACCGACCATAGCGCTGCCTTTCATATCCTCATGAACGACGGAATAAGCCTGCGGCTCCACTTGGCCGGACCTTTGCCAGCGAACGACGACTTCTCCGCTCGATAGTACCGCCGATACCCTTCCACGGCATCTTCGGCTCGATACGCTTCCGGCATGGCCTGGGGCGGATCGATCCACCCCACATCGGGAATGGGCGGCGACGTCGGCAGTTCGCTGATGATCCCCTGGCACTTGTGAATTTTGCCGAATCGGTGGCTGTACTCCCCGCACAGCGCCAACCCGAAACGGCGGGTCCAGCGGTAGTGGTGGATGCTGTCACCGGTCCAAAGCACCGATGGATGGTTGGCGTGTGTCTGGCGGTATGGTGCTTCCACACCATGTCGCCACAGCGCGGAACATAGAATCTGCGCCGTCTCCAACGCCATCTTCACCACGTGCTGATCGGAGTGGTAGCGGACCGCCCGCCGGATATCCCGGTCCAGGAAGAAGATGTTCACGATGTCTTCTCCTTGGCGTCCAAAGCTGGAGGGGCGCTGGGTTTGGAGAGGATGAACCACGCGCCATAGGCGATGAAGAGCCCCATGGCGATCACCAGATACCATGGGGCTGTGGAGAATGCTGCCACATAGATCATGCTGGCCCCCATGGCCGTGACGGAAGCCGCCTTGGCCACGGGCGGAATCACCCGATGATGATGCCATTTTTGGAGTGGCGGCCCGAAAAGCGGGTGGTTGAAAAGCCAATCGTGAAACCGTTGGGAACTACGGGCGAAGCAGGCCAACGCAACGATCATGAAGGGCGTCGTGGGCAATACGGGAAGAAATGCGCCGGTGAGGCCCAACCCAACGAATAGAACTCCCAGGGCCAGTAACAAAACCCGGGCGACATCTGTCCTCACGGCCACGTTCAGGCCACCCCGAGGATCCAGCCTTCCAGTGCGGCCGTTTTCCGCTCGGGAAGCGTCCGCGGTACCTGGAAGTAGCGTTCCATGGCCCCCCGGCGGGCGGTCTCCTCCAGCCAACGGGCAATGGCGTAGGCGTCCTGCTGATCGGCGGTTCGGTTCGCTTTGGGATATCGTCGTCGAAAGATCGAGGGGTAGGTTTCGGCGATGACGCTCTTGCCCTCTTCGGGAATCCAGCCGTCAAACGGCCAAAAGTATAGGCGGTTTCCGCATTCCTCCCGCAGGAACTTCAACCAGGGCAGTCCGGCGTGGGTGGACTTGCCAACGCAGCCCTGACCCTGCATGCGGAATACGCTGGTGGCCGATGATGTCCACTTTTCGCAGAGCCGCAGCTCATCAGCGGTGCCGGTACGTTCCCCGTGTGGCTTCTGGCCGTTCTCCCACCAGACGCCGTCGAGGATGCAGTCAATGCAGCAACCCGCCTCATGGGTGGGCCAATGGCGGACGAAATCGGCCAGGAAGGCATTCCAATCGCTCAGGCGGTATCGCTGGAAATAGGTTTCGGGGAAAGAAAACCCGTGATCGATGCCGATGAGCAAGCGTTGGTCCGATTGGAGTTGATCCCGTAACCAATGGGCGATGGCCTGACGGGACCAGTTCCGGTAGACATGGCCTTCTGGATCGGGAGGCGGGACGGCTTCCGGCTCACGACTGGGACGAGCCGTGTAGACTTGCAGCCCCTTCAGCCGGGCCTCGGGCGTCTCCGCCCCTGAATAGTCGATACCGATGAACAGATCCCATCCCATGCTCGTCCTGACTTTTATTCGCCGGTTGGCGGATCATCCACCTCAAACCCGGGCACGCTGTAACTGGTCCGCTTGCCACCCCCCGGGTTGCGGGTCAGCAACCCCCGCGCCAGAAGATCGTTGATGTCCCGGTTGGCGGTATCCACGGAACACTTGCCCAGGGTCGCCCATTTCCGGGCGGTGAGCTTGCCTTCGAATCCGTCCATGAATCGGTTGAGAATGCTCTTCTGCCGGGCGGTCAGCGGCTCCTCGCCAAAACGCTGCCAGAACACCGCTTTCCGCAGCACCGCCTGGTTTTGATCCATGGCGGCATCCACCGCATGGCTGAAGGCCTCGACGAACCAGGTCAGCCACCCGGTGATCTCCAGGTCCCCCTTCTGGGTCCGTTCCAGCACCTCGTAGTAGCGGTTGCGATCCTGTTGGATGCGTGCCGAGACGCTATAGAAGCGTTGCCCGGTTCCTTCCATCTGCGCCAGGGCCAGGTCGGCGATAGCGCGGGCCAAGCGACCGTTGCCGTCCTCGAAGGGGTGGATGGTCACAAACCAGAGATGGGCGATGGCGCTCCGCAGCAGGCCATCCAATGCCGGTGGCTGATTGAACCACGCCAGGAAGCCGGCCATCTCCTGGTCGATGGTGGTGGCGGGAAGGGCCTGATAGTGAACCTTCTGCCGGCCTTCCGGACCGGAAACCACCTGCATGGGGCCATCACCATCCGTGCGCCAATGCCCGACGGTGATTTTCCGCAACCCCGAATACCCGGTCGGGAACAGCGCCGCCTGCCAGCCATGGAGCCGTTCCACTGTCAGCGGTCGGGCATGGTTGTGCATGGCGTCCAGCATCATCTCCACCAACCCGTCCACCCGGCGATCCGGCGGGGTCAGCGCGGCATCCGGCAAGCCGAGTCGCCGCGCCACGGAGGAGCGGACATCGGCGCGGTCGAGCCGTTCGTCTTCGATTTCCGAGGTATGGATGACATCCTCGACGGTCGCCCGCCATTCAGCTTCCTTCTGGAGGTTGAAGCCGAGCTGGCTCATGCGCCCCAGAAGTTGCCCTTGTTTGTGGCGGGCCTCTGCCAACGGGGTCAGCAGGGTACCGGCGTCCCATTGAAAGTGGGGCCAGTGGTGGTGTTCCCAGATGCACATGGCCTATCTCCGCATATCATGCGGAGAATTTAGCCGGATTCGCCGCAGCAGGCAAGCGTTCGGCGCAACTCTGGAATCGAGGGACTGGAATCGAGGGACACCGTGCCCATTAATTAAGGAATCGATAGGCACTGTATCTATTAATTAAGTGAACTCAAACCCCCTTTATCGCTCACGCCCCTATCATCTCCCTTTGCTCCCGCCCGTTCAGAGAAATGCCTTTCCGCAGGCTTTCGAGATGGATGGTGTCGGGTTAATCACCGACCAGGATCATTTCCACGATGTCCGGCGCCAGGGCGTTCAGGCGCAGGGTGCGGGTCATGAAGGATTTGTCCACTCCTTCCTGGCGGGCCAGGTCCTGGATGGTGGCCGCCTCGCCGTTCTCCAGCATGTCCTGCCAGCGGCGGGCCTTGGCCAGGGCGCGAACGACTGGATCCTCATGGAACCGGTCCGGTTCGTCACCTGTCCTGGCGGCTCCCAAGGGGACGATGACCTTTTTGTCACCGCGCCGTCGGAGCGCCATGGGGATGTGGATGTGCAAAATGGTTCCGTCGTCGGACAGTCGCGTTCTCATACCACGTTCCTCTCTACCTCGTTGACCAGCTCATCCACCAGCGTCCCCAGGCCGTCCAGCCGCAGGCGCAGGTCAATGCCAGTGGTGGTGACCACCATGGATTTCTCCAGAAGTGTCTGTCACCACCTCTTGCACAGGAGCGGGCCGGTTTCATGGTCATGTTGCATATTCTGGTGAATACGGTGACTCGATTCGAGTGATTCCGGTCCCTCGTTCCGGAACAAATCGGTCAGAGCGAGCCATTGGTCGGTGGTTCGATCATTGTGATGAGGTCAGAAAATTTTTTTCTCTCCAGGGATCACTCCAGCAAATCAACCATATGTACAACATGTTAATATAAACGAACACTGATGTTGGCATTTTTTGATTGAATTCGATTATTGATTCTGTTTTGCTGACTTGCCTTAAATAGGGGGCTCCCTGGCGGGGAGGGTAAGGAGTAGCACTTTGACACGAAAAGGAGAAGGACGATGAAAAAGTTTTTCATGATTTTGGCCCTTTCGCTGTTCGTTTCATTTCAGTCAACGGCGGCGATGAGCGCAACCGGTTCCATCGTATCCATCAAATCAGCCGTCAATCAAGCGGCCGCCATTCTGGATGATCCGGCCTTGGCCAGCAGCAAAAACAAACGTCACAAACTGTTGCGGCAGATCATCTACCGGGAGTTCGACTTCGGTCAAATTTCCCAACGGGCGGTCGGATCCAAATGGAAACGGTTCTCCAGGGCGCAAAAACAGCGCTTCATCCGCTTTTTTAAACCGTTTTTGACCAACACCTATCTGAGCCTGATCGAAAAATATCCCGGTGGTAAGGTTCAATTCACCGGTGAAATCAAAAAATCCAGCAAACGGGTGCGGCTCAACAGCATCGTCAAATCAAAAGGAAAAAATCACAAGATCGCCTACGACCTGGTGCGTACCAGCCGGGGCTGGAAGGTCTCCGACGTCATCGTCAAGGGTGTTAGCGTGACCTCCAACTACCGGGCCCAGTTCCGCTCGATCCTCAAAGGGGGTTCGGTGGATTCCTTCCTGAGCATCCTGGAGAAAAAACTCGGTTCCAAAAATTTGGGTTGATCCCGGCGTTTCGATCACCGATGAACCATCGTCTTTTTCGGTGGTTGGTTGAAAACGAAAAAATCAACTTTCCATTGGCAGCCCCGACACGGGGCTTTCATTTCGGAAAGGGATGTTGACGACCCCCGATTCCCCGGGGGTCGTTGGCGTTGGACGGATGAAAAGGTTGGAAACGTTCGGTCAAGGGGATTGGATGACGATGGGAATGAATTTGGTCCTTCGTTCGTGGAGGTGTGATTGGCCACCTATGCCCTGTTGATCGAGTATCCGGGCAACCGGGCCGTCATGGTTGGGGCCAAGGGTTTGATCGAAGTTGCGGCCGGTGCGTATCTCTATGTCGGGTCCGCCAAAAAAGGTTGGAAAAAACGGGTGGGTCGTCATCTGTCCCGCGAAAAAAAACGTCGTTGGCACATCGACCATCTGCTGGCGCCGCCGGGGGTATCGATCCGGGAAGTTTGGTTGACGGCGGATAACATCGAATGCACCGTTGCAGCGCATTTCGTTCGTTCGATCACCGGGACCAATCCCTTCGCCGGCATCGGTTCGTCCGATTGCCGCTGCCGTTGCCATTTTTTTCGGCTCGAAAAGGGCTTTTCCCCTGCCAGGCAACGGTTGGGGGAGTTGGGGTTGGCCCGGAGGCCGATCGCCGAAATTTTGGCCGCTTCGAACGAATGAGCGGGCGGTCCGTCAACCGTCCGCTTCGGGAATGTTGGCGACCGTTTTGATCGTTGTTTCCGCCTCGGCATAACCACCCTGGCGGTTGGCCTGTTCGGAGAGGCGCTGACGAACCAACTCGGCCCGGGACCAATCCCCTGGCAGGTCCCTGGGAAAGGAGAGCGGTTCCCGGACGGCGATGGCCCAGATGACATCAACTCCGAACGGTGGGGTGACCCGTAATTCATAGGGCAGACCATCGTCCGGCAAAATCAACAGACTGCCCGGCTCCAACTTTTTTTCCACGGTGTCGAAGGCCGGATAGAGCAGGGTGGCGATACCGTCCGCATCGAAATCGAACAGATAGACGTGGGCCGGTTCCATGGTCCGCACCAAAAACTTGATGACATCCCCTTCCTGATAGAGGGTCGTTCCCTCGCCGCGAGTGGTGGTCAGTTCGAAATCGAAGGCGTTTTCGTGGGCCGGTTCGATGTCACTGCCCTTTATCAACTGCGTCATCAACCGGGGGGGGGACGTGGGCGGCGGGTATCCGTACCGTTGCCGATGAAACCCGTTCTCCATCCTCCTTCGATAAAAACACCTCTACATCCAGGCCATCGATGCCGGTGGCGGAGGCGGGATCCCCCTCGGTGGCGATGCGAATCTTTCCGGATAATTCATGTTTGGCGCCGAGCAGATCGCCGGTCAAACTGATGCCCTTTTTGGCCGTCGGTCGGATACCCCGTTTACGCAACTGCACGGTCTTGGTTCGATAGAGGGTTTTGGAAGCATCCAGGCTTTCGAACAAACTGCTGGACGACAGGGCTTGATTGAACCAGTTCGTGAAATAGCTCTGGGTGGTTTCGTCCGCCTGGATGCCGGAAAATTGAAAAGGGCGTTGATAGATGTTGGTCGGTTCCAGCTTGTTGCCGACACCCAGCAGATGGATCAAGGTTCGCGCCCAGGTGTCCATGTCGGCTTGAAAGGCGCTGGCGGGTATGCTCGATCGGGCGATGCCGACCGAAGTGATGCGTCCCTTGCCCCGTTTACCGTTTTTCCAGGGCATCAGTTGAAACGTTACCCGGACCTGCTCCGAATCGGTTTTCCACCGGCAGGTCACCACCACCGCTCTCTTGTTGCCGACATGATTGGCCAGGACGTCATAACCGAGTTTGCGCACCGCCAGGGAAAGATCATTGTTCAACAGCAGGGCGAATGGCAGGCTGATGTCACTCTTGGTATCATGACATTCGTTGGCGTCCATCAAAAAATCATAGCTCACCGGCGACCACTGTTTGAACAGTTTGTCGGAGATGAGTTGGGCGGCCCGTTCCAACGTGTCGACATTCTTGGCTGAGGCGGGATCGGGAATGAACGGGGCGGTCAATATCATCATCAACAACCAGATCGCCAGCCGGTTCATCTTGAGGTTTGTTGCTGGTGTCGGTGGGGGGGCGATCGAAATGTCCATGGTTCGTTGACTCCTTGGTCCGGTTCGAGCCGGT
The DNA here is from genome assembly GCA_964344355.1 of uncultured Magnetococcales bacterium. GTDB lineage: Bacteria > Pseudomonadota > Magnetococcia > Magnetococcales > CAYFNE01 > CAYFNE01. The sequence goes on along the minus strand of CAYFNE010000134.1, from coordinate 5,327 downwards.
CTTCGTTCGTTCATTCCTCGTTGGTGGCCAGCAGATGGCCATCCTGTCCATATAACAAAAACGGTGCCCAAAAATAAGGATGTTGCCATTCTAGCCCGAATGTGCCACGAAGAAAACGACGTTTTATACGGGCCATGGCCTCCGACAGGGGACGGTTTTCCGCTCTGGCCAACCGGTAAAAGGTGTCCATGAAGGTGACCGTCGCCTCATCGGCCACCGGCCACAAGGTTGCCGACAGGGCGTTGGCCCCGGCTGACAGGAATGCCTGTGACAAACCGACCACGCCCTCTCCCCCGTAGAGCCTTCCCAAACCGGTTTCGCAGGCGGACAGGTTGACGAAATCCGCGGCCAGACGGAGTTGGGCGATCTCTTCCATCTGCAAAAAACCGTCTTCGTCATTCGGAGCGTCCCCGTTGGCGAAGGCCAGGGCCGACAGGTGTGGGGCTTCCGGCACGGTCAATCCGTGGGTGGCCAGGTGTACCACCCGATAATTCTCCAACTCACCTCGTCTGGAAGCCTGTTTGATCCAACGCTCCGAGGCGTGGTGGCCGGTGATCATTCGTGAATCGGCGATGGCGGCGGTGATTTTTTCCACTTCGGTCAATGAACCGGGCAGATCGGGTAGCCGGTTGACATCGAGCAACGAGGAATAAAGGTCGGCCATGGGAGCCCGGGTGCGAAAACGGAGTTTGGCCAATCGATACACCTGCTGTTTGTCCAGGGTGGGACCGGTGGGCAGCCGACGGTAATGAACACCGCCAACCGCCAACAAGGACCGCCTGGATCGGGGATGGGTTCGTTCATCGAGCAGGGCCAGGGCGCCCAACGAGGGGCCATAGAGGATGTAGTGGGTCTCCACCAGGAAACGGTGCCGTGGGTTGATCAGGGTTTCGAAGGGGATCAACGACAACATGCCGTCCGGCAGGATGATCAACCGATCGAGGTTGGCGATCTCCGTTTGGATGGGGCCGAGGAGCAAATCATGGAAAAGCCGGGACAGGGCCGCCAACCGTTGCCGGTCGGAGTCCGGGTCCATGAGCAATGTCCGGTAACGATGGATGTAACTGGCGAACCGGTTGGCCAACTGTCGTTGGGCGGCCTTTTGTACCGGCTTCAAGCCGCGGCGCAGGGGACCGGTCTCTGGAAATGCGAATGGTTCGCGCGTTCGTTGCCACAGTTGGTCGGCGGCGTTCAAAAAGGATTCCAGCTTCAACTCCTTCATTCGTACCCCGTCCGCCTGGATCGAACAGAGCAAAGGGGATCGCCAGTCGGCATTGGCGAACATCAGGATGGCGGTGTTGGTCGGCAATGATCGTTGACTGGCGTGAACCGTCCTCGAAGGTAACGAACGATTGCTCGATTCGAGCAGCTTTTCCCCCAACAGACGGGCTCGATAGTTTTCGGCGGCATCACAGGCGTCGACGATTCGTCCCTGTTGCCAGGAACTGACCACCAACGATTGATAGGTCTCCAGTTTGGCTTCCAGATAATCGCGCCGTGTTTCGCCCTTGGAAGTGTTGCGCAACGCTTCGAACAGGGTGATGGCCTCCTTGAATAGACGGCTGGCTTCTTCGGGCCGCTTTTGAAACAGACGCACGGCGCCGAGATTGCGGAGAATGATCGCTTCCTGGGGGCGGGCGCCGGAGGTTCGGGCCAGGCTCAAGGCCTCTTCGAAGGTGACGATGGCGGCATCGAGTTGACCCCGTTGTTTGAGGATGCCACCGATGTTGTTGAGGTCGATGGCGATATCGATGCGCCGTCCCAACGACCGATCCAGGGCCAGCGCCTGTCGATACCGTTCCAGGGCCTCGTCGGGCCACCCCAGTTTTTCCAGGGCCATGCCCAGATTGCTGGTTCGCGTGGCTCGGTCGTTTTTGTTTTGGGCCAGCCCCAGGGCGCGGCTGAAATGGTCCCGGGCCTGTTCATGACGGCCCTGCAGTTGATGGATCATGCCGATGTTGTTGATGAATATTCCCTTCAGGCCGCTCTCGCCGGTTCCTTCGATGAGGGCCATCGCCCGTTGATAGTGGTCGAGGGCCTGGTCATGTTTTCCCCAGGAACGAAAAACCATGCCGATATTGTTGAGAGCCGATGCTTCCGATCGTCGTTTGCCCAGGGTGCGATAGCCCTTCAAGGCCCGCTGGTAGCGGTCGATGGCCCGGGCATAGTGTCCCTGTGCTTGATAGACCGCCCCCATATTGTTGAGAAAGGAGGGTATCCACTCTTTTTTTCCCGCCCGTCGGGCCAGGGTCAGGGCCTGCTGATACCGTTTCAAAGCCAGGGACAGCCGGCCCGCATCCTGATAGCTGAGTCCGGCCTGATTCCGTTCGACGCTCATATCGCGCCATTTGGGCCGTCTGGCCTTGGCTTCCGACTCCGCCGCCTGGTCGAACAATCGGGCGGCTTGCAGGTGCTTGCCCTGTTTTTTCAAGGCATTGGCCTTTTTCCAGGCGGTGACGGCCCGAACATGGTGGGGGTCGGTGGCCGCAAACACCGGGGAAGAAGCCGGCAGCCACATCATCATCGACAGGAACAGTATGAAAAAAAACCGTGGGTCTGGACGAACAGTGGGTGAGGGAAATGATGGGACCACGGTTTTTCCTCCGAAAGGACCTGGTTGCAACGATCCTCAACGAACGGGCCGCCGTTCACTCGACGGTTACCGGGATGCCGGGAAATGATTTACCGTCAATCCGGGTTTTCCATGGGCATCCGCATTGGTTGAAGGTCTGTTCATTGAGACCGATTTCCGGGTGCAAGGTTCACTCCATGCCGCTTATTCATGACCCTGGCCGCTCCATGGGATCACCTGCAATCGGGTGGTGTGGTATCTGGTTTCGGGGGGGTCGGGAAAAGGGACCGTTTCGCCACATGCGGGACAGTGAAAGGTTTTGGACGGGGGTTGCCAGTTCAACGGGTAACCGGGCCAGTGCAACGTGGCGCCACACGGTTTGCAGACGATTGCCGGGCTGGCCGGGGCGGCGCAGTGCGGACAATAGCGTGCCGAAACCGGAATCGGGTGGCCACAGCTCATGCAGTGGGGATGGCGTTTGCCGGATTCAGCGATGCGTCGGGATTGGATCTCTTTTTGCGCGTTCGCCTGTTCCTCTTCCATTCGCTTCATGGTCGTCAGGAAAATTTCCATCCGTTTCGTCAACCGGTTGGTCAAATGTTGAATCTTTCTGCCGGTGGTCATGCAGGTGTGCAGGTGTTCCTTGCGCTCGGTGATTTTTGGCAGGGTCCCGACTTCCCGTTGCATCGTTTCCAGTTCGTTGAGGATCTCCTGGATGGGACGGCGAATCTTTTCGATTGATGTGCGTCCTTCCACGTTCGTTTCATCGTTCAAAAGCGCTTCGGCATCCATCAATGCCGCTTCGGCCTTGAAACAGACCACCTGAAACTGATTGAGTTTTTCCCGCGCCTCCGACTCCAGGGCTCGACGATGTTTCCCGGCTTGCCCCAGGGCGTCGTTGCGGCCGTTTTCCAGTTCCTTGTTGGCGGTTGCCAAATCGTTGGCGAGCGATCCGAACCGTTTCATCAGTTCCTTGCCCCGTTCGGTCAATACCCGACACCGTTCATTGTGGTCGTCGTCGATGCGAATGGTCGTGATTTTCGAGGATTCATCGAGCCACGCCTTGACCTCCGATTGAACCTGGACCAGCTTTTCCTTCAGGCGGACCACCTTGTCCCGTTGGTTCGCCTCCTGATCGGATGGGGTGCGCTGGTCGCCGTCCATCTCCGCCAACAGCCGGTTGGATCGTTGTAGCCGGGTGTCCGTATCGTGGAGCTGCCTGCGCATGGCCGGGGAAAGTTCGTTGATTTTCTTTTCGCGTTCCAGGCGTTGGTACAGACGTTTCCGTTCCCTTCGATGGGCTTGACGACCGGTCCACCAATCCCGGTAGGAGATGGTGAAATAACCGACCACCACCACCAGCCCGCCCAGATAGATGTACTCCCGCCACGGCCCCCCGTAAACCCCATTGACCACCAACGCCAGGGTGACTGCGGCCATGGGCAAAATGCGGGTCAGGGCGAAGGGCCAGTCGATGAAGGTTCCCGGGGAGTTGTGAACCAGATGCAGGGTCAGCAAAGGCAAGGAGAGCAAAGCCGCCAGGGGGATGGCGATGACCGGGCCGATCTGATAGCGGAAGGTCAACACCTCGAAAATGACGAAAAACAGGGAATAGGTGGTGGCCAACAATAAAAAATGGCCCCAACGATACTCGTCCAGGCCGCCTGGTTGCCGCCCTTCGCACATGAACCAGAAACCAGCGCCGAACAACAACACCGCCACCCCGGCCAACTGGCCCAGCAGTATGACGCGACCCAGGGGGGTATCGACGCTGGGCAGTTCGACGATGATGGAACGGCGTTGGCTCACCAGATTGTCAAAGTGCCATTCGAGTTGGCCCGGTTTGGCGGCGGTGGGATGGAGGGCGTGGGAAGGGACCAACTCTTCGGTCACACCGTCCAGGTTCAAAGCCACCCGCACCCTGTTCGTGCGGCCCTGGCCGGGAATCGGGTAGAGAAACCGGTCCCGTCCCTGGAAACCATAGCGAATTTTGCTTTCGATCCGCTCGCCGGAGTCGGCAACCCCGGACCAGAAAATACCCGATTGATCATAGATAACGTCCGGTGGTTCCTTGAAAGCGCCGGAGGGATCCTTGATCAACAGGGAGACATCCCGTACCTGAAAGGTGTTTTTGGGAAAGGGGAAGGCCAGTTTGATCCGCTCCTCTCCCGGGCCGGGAGGAATGAAAACGAAGTGGCCGTTCAGGGTGGCGTCAAACCAGGTTCGTACCCCGAGTCCCCGGATTCGATGGCTGGCGGTCAGATCGATGGTCAGGTCCACTTCGTCGATGTGGGGCGGGGTACCCGGCAGGGTTTGCGAAAGCGGTTTTTTTTTCCTTTCCTCGCCGGCCGGGGCGGGTTGGGTTTCCGGTTTTTCCTCCGGTTCCCCGGCAACGGTGGTCATCGGCACGCCATCCCGTTTGGCGGCCTTGGCCGCCATGGCCATTTTCGCCCGTTCCCGATATTCCATGTAGGCGGGAACCGCCACTGCCGCCAAAATACCGATAATGGCGACGACGACCATCAATTCAATAAGGGTGAATCCCCAACTGTTTCGTAAACGTATGGTAGACATCGTTTCTTTCCCCTCCCCATGTCCCGGCGTGACCAGATGGGGTCAACGTATCGGGACATTCTTTTGAAAAACAAACAATAATCGCGACATTGCCCCGGGGGGCGGCATTCAATGCAACATTATACGGGTCATGGGTATCCGGTTGCCTCAGGCTTGACAACCATATAACATAAAGAGTCCA
>CAYFNE010000133.1:0-12526 GCA_964344355.1 uncultured Magnetococcales bacterium | reverse complement strand
AAAGGAGCCTGACCCATGTCGATGACGAACCCCTTCTCCAACGATGCTTTCGGGGCCGTGGCCCTGACCACCGCCATCAACATTCTGCCCAACCGCTACGGCAAGCTGGAGGAGATCAATCTCATGCCGCCGCGCCCGGTGCGGCTGCGGCAGATCGCCATCGAGGAGCGCAACGGCGTGCTCTCCCTGCTGCCCACCGCCGTGATCGGCTCCCCCGGCACCGTCGGCAAGCGCGGCAAGCGGAAAATCCGTTCCTTCATCATTCCGCACATCCCCCACGATGATGTCGTCCTGCCCGAGGAGACCCAGGGGATCCGCGCCTTCGGTTCCGAGGGGGAGCTGCAGGCCCTCTCCGATGTCCTGGCCCTCCATCTCCAGTCCATGCGCGACAAGCATGCGATCACCCTGGAGCATCTGCGCATGGGGGCCCTGAAGGGCGTGATCCTCGATGCCGACGGCTCCACCCTCTACGACCTCTATTCCGAATTCGGCATCACCGCCAAGACCATCAATTTCCAGCTCGACGTGGACACCACCGACGTCAAGGCCAAATGCCTGGAGCTGAAACGGTATCTGGAGGATAATCTGCGCGGCGAGTTCATGACCGGCGTGCATGTGTTGGTTTCCGCTGAGTTTTTCGACAGTCTGACCAGCCATTCCAAGGTGGAGGCGGCTTTTGAGAGGTGGCAGCAGGGGGAGGCCTTGCGCACCGACATGCGCAAGGGATTCACCTTCGCCGGAGTGACCTTCGAGGAATACCGCGGCCAAGCCACCGATCCCGACGGGGCCGTGCGCCGCTTCATCGCCGAGAACGAAGGCCACGCCTTTCCCTTGGGAACCTCCCAGACTTTCGCCACCTATTTCGCGCCGGCGGATTTCAACGAGTCGGTCAACACCATGGGCCAGCCCCTCTACGCCAAACAGGAGCCGCGCAAATTCGAGCGCGGCACCGACCTGCACACCCAGTCCAACCCCCTGCCCATGTGCCATCGGCCTGGGGTGTTGGTCAAGGTGACGGCGCAGTAGAGGAGATACGGTGGTGGCAACAGAGACTGATGGGGATGCACAAAACAGTTGCTTTCAGCAGCCAGACTGATTTGTTCACGGGATTATCGGGCCAGTTTTCTCAATACGTCCCGGTTTTCTCGCATGATCGATTCAGCCGCATCCATATCCCGGAGACCGACTTCAATCCTTTCTAACTTTCCATCATCCGTGGGTATGGAGAGGAGATGTTTACTGAAGACGGGGCTCTTTAACCGCTGGAGCTGTTCCAGGTTGTCGCTCTCTTCCTCGGTATTGTCGACCATGGTGGAGGTTGCATTCTTGGTCACCCGTTTTCTCCGGTAGAAGCGACCACGTCACCCACGATCACCGTTCCACGGAGTGATTCCAGTCTTTTGAGGGCACTGGCGGCACTACTTTGGACGGGTACAACTCGGGCGACGACACGACCTTTGGAGGCGATTTGGATCTCCTCACCGCTTCCAACCAGTTTCAGGTAACTTGCCACCCCCTTTTGGAAATCGGCAGCATCGACTTGAAGCATGGTTTTTCTCCAAACAGTAAAAAACCTCATAAGCTGATTTACAGAACTCACCACCATGTTACCAGCGAGTCGTCTATGAATGAATGGCAAAATGCTGTCGCCGACCTCCAGGAGGTCTGCTGGGATACCTTCGGGGTTCCGGTGCGCTACATACCCTCCGTCGAGAAACGGCCAGGCCTGGGTGGCGCCGCCATCGAAATCACCGGCATCTTCGACGACAGCCGGGAGACGGTCAACGTCATGGCCGGTGGTGGGGGTAGCGGCATGGAGGCCGTCATCCCCCGTCCGGTGGTGGAGATCCGCATCGCCGACCTGGGCGTCGATCCCATGGAGGGGGACGAGGTGATCGTGGATGGGTCGACCTACCGGATCATCGACATTCACCTGGACGGCCACGGCGCCGCCGTTCTGTTCCTGAACCGGGACCGCGATCTGTTCGCATAGTGCCAACCGCAACATACGTTTGATTCATAGCCCGCCTTTGAGCGGGTTTTTGTATGTCCAATTTCATCCGGGGATCTTCGCATGACGGGAAACAGCAACCTCACACCCTTTTACCGGGGCGACACCAAGGCTTTCAACCTCTCCTTCAAGGATGCCGACGGCACGCCCATCGACGTCACCGGCCACGAATTGTGGTTCACCATGAAGCGGAGCGTCACCGACGTGGACGACGATGCGGTCTTGCAGAAGAAGATCGTCTTCCCCTCCGGCACGGCATCCCAAAGCGGTGAGGGTACGCTCACCCTGGAATCGACCGATACCGGCGCCATCGATCCAGGCACTTATTATTTCGATATCCAGAAGGTGATCCCCGAAAACCCGCCGGTGGTGGCCACCCTGATGTCCGGCAAGATCGCTGTTTTGCCCGATATCACCCGCGCCAACGGGTCCGGTTGAATGAGCGGCCAGAACATCAAGGTCGCGGCCGGGGAGCAACCGATCCACGTCGAGACCCGGGAGGAACGGATCGATGTCGCTCTGGCCCGGGAGACCATCAACGTACCGGCGGCCGATGGCGGGATCCGGTTTTCCATCAAGGAGGAACGGTTCGACTTCTCCTCCCCTCTGGTCCTCGGCAAACCCGAATGGCCGTTTGGACCCAACCCCAACAAGGTGGAAGGTTTGGCCAGGGATGTTCCCACGGTGGTGGACGAGGTTGTCATGCCCTCGTTCTACCGGGTGGCCAAATGGCTGTTCCTGATCACCGACGACAACAACGACCTGGCGGTCACCAGCGAGATCAAATGTCTGCGCCGGGGCAACGACGTCTACTACATGGAGTACGCGATCATGGGGGATTCGGGACTCATCCCGTATGACCTCGATGCGGTCGTGGAAGCGGAAAAAATCAAACTCATCATCACCAGCCGATACGACGGCGTCCTGACGGTCAGGACGTCGAAACTGGGCATCTTCAACGGTTAACAAAGGAGTTTTTCACATGGGTATCGCAACATTGTTTGAAGCACGCGGCGGACTCAACATCGGCATCCACGTCATCACCGGCGATGGCGCTCCCGGCGGTGCCGGCGGGCGGCCGGACGACGCGGTCCGTGGTTCGCTCTATCTGGACCAGACCAACGGCAAGATGTATCTCAAGAACCTCTCCGGCACCGGCACCGACAAGTGGGTGCGCATCCAGAATCAGGATGACCTGGATGACGCCCTGCTGGGCCAGTCCTGGCGGGAACCGGCCCTGGTTCGGGACGGAACCTCCTACGCCGATCTGGCGGCGGCGGAAACCGTGGTCAACACCATTCCCTACGAGATCGACGGCGTGGTGGTTTCGGAGGGCAGCCGGATTCTCCTGGACAACGTCACCGGCGAGAACAAAAACGTCTTTCTCGTCAGTGGCACCCCCGGTTCCGGAGCCACCCTGGTGGAGGACGGCAACACCGCCAGCAAGGGGGATGCGCTCTACATCCAGGACGGTACCGACGCTGGCAAGCAGTTCGCTTACAACGGCTCCACCTGGGTACAGCAGGGCAGTGCCTCCTCCACCGAGATCGGCTACCTCCAGACCTTCATCGGCAAGTCCGGCAACGGCAACGAAACGCCAGACTACGCCAGCACCAATGTGGTGACCGATGGCGATTCCCTGGAGACCGCCGTCGGCGATCTGGATGCGGAGGTGGGCGTGGCGGTGGCCACGCCGCAGGCACGTACCGCCGGTCCCATCAGCGATCAAGCGATCAACCTCAACATCGAAGCCGTGGATGACGCCATCGGCGCCGATGTCACCTCCACCAATCAGGCCACCGCCGCCGATTCGGTCAACGCCAACATCAGCGCGCTGGACACGGCCATCGGCGCCGACGTGGCCACGCCCCAGTCGCGGACGGCGGGAGCCATCTCCGCCCAGGCGGCCAACCTGAACGTCGAGGCTCTGGACGACGCTATCGGCGCCGACGTTACATCCACCAAGATCGCCACGGCGGCGGACAGCGTCAACGCCAACATCTCCGCCCTGGATAATGTCCTCGGGGATGCCAAAACCGAGAAAAAAGCGGATTCGGTCACCACCGCCGCCACCATCGACAGCGTCCTGGTGGATGGTGTTCTGGGAGTGGAGTGGACGATTCATGCGCGCAGCACCGTGACCCCCTCCAAGGTCAGGAGCGCCAAGGTGCTGGCCATCCACAACGGCTCCTCCGGCGCCGACGCCACCGACGTCGAGTTCAACCACTACGGCATTCTCAAGATGGGCGGCAGCATTTCCGGGTTGGACTATGAGGTGGATCTGAACGGTACCGGCGCCGCCCAGGAGATGCGGTTGCGCGTCAGTTCCACCGAAGCGGTGAACATCCGGATCAGCAGGTCGGTGTTGAATGAGCAGTAAGGAAGGAAAAATCAGGCCATCAAAAAGCAATCGGCCCAATCGCCGAGGTGATTGGGCCGATGCTTTGGCTTGTGCTTCTTCTTTTTGTTGGGGATCACCTGCTGGGGTATCTGCTGGATGATCCTCGCCAGCGGATTTCGTTTCTTGGGCGGTTCCGGTTTTGGCGTCTTGGCCATGGCCGTTCTCCTCGTGTTGATGGTTGCAGGTCTTAAGTGACCGGATCGGCATTCTGTTGGTTCCCTGCAGGAAATTCAATCGAAAATGAATGACTACCTGGAACTCGAACCCCTGATCGTGGCCCGTCTCAAGGAGAAGATCCGGGATGCCCAGATTCTCTCCTCCTGGGGCCAGCCGGTGATCAAGGAGACGGCTGAGTTGCCACCATCGGTGATGATTTTCCTGGAGGAGGATCGGCCCGAGGAAGCAGTGGCCCGAGGCCGGAACCAGAAGATCGAACAGACCTGGCTGGCGCTGGTGGTGGTCCGGGATGCGGAGAACGAGGCCGGACCCCTCATCAGCCGTGTCATCCGGGCTTTGGCCGGCTGGCGGCCCGAGGGTGACCGTTTCTCCCTCTTCCAGCGGGTCCGCTCCTCCTTCCTGCCGGACTATTCACCCAACGGCATCTTCTATTTTCCTTTGAGCTTTTCCACAAAATTCGTTTTCAACACCGAGGAGTGACCAATGTCAGGATACCTGGGAAGCGGCGATCTCTACATGGATCGCTTGGCCGAAGACGGCTCCAACACCGGTTTTGTCCTGGTGGGCAATGCCACCCAATTCGCCATCACCGAGGAGAGCGAGACCAAGGAGCGCATCTCCACGGGTCGGGACACCTACGGGCAGGCCCTGGATACGGCCTCCATCAAGAAGCCCGCCAAGATTTCCATCACCCTGGATGAACTCAAAAAGGAAAACCTGGCCATGGCCCTGCTGGGCGACGTGGCCGCCATGAGCCAGGGTGCCGGAACCGGCGAGTCCGAAACGGTCACGGCAAAATCCGGAAAATTCTCGCAGCTCGCCAAGGGCAATCTCGCCGAGGCCAACTTCAAGGTGGAGAACAACGACGGCGCCACCGCTTCGGCATGGCAGGCCTCCACGGCCTATTCGGTGGGAGATTTCACGATCCCCACCGCCGCCAACGGTCATTACTACAAATGCACCACCGCCGGCACCTCGGACGTCTCGGAACCCACCTGGCCCACGGACGGCTCCACGGTCACCGACGGATCGGCGGAATGGCAGGACATGGGAGTGATCGAATACACCAAGGACACCGACTACCGAGTCAATTACCGGATCGGGCTTTTGGAGATTCTCTCCTCCGGCAATATCACCGACGCGGAGAGCTTGAAAGTCACCTACGACCACAACGCCATCAGCGGCTACACCATCTCCGGATCGGTACGTCCCACCATCAAGGCGCAACTGATGTTGGACGGGAAAAACTTTGCCGACGGCAAGGCGGTCATCGTCCGGGTGGACGAAGCGGTCCTGACCCCCGGTGGCGAGGTGGATTTCCTTTCGGATGACTGGACCACCATGGAGCTGTCCGGAACCCTCCGGACCCTGACCGGACAGACCTCGCCCTATTCCGTCGAGTTGAGGGATTGATGCCATGAAGGTTCAGAAAACCATCGAAGTGGGCGGACAGACTGTCCAGGTCCATGAGCTGACCGTGGCCGATATCCGCGAGGCCCTGAAGCTGGAGGAGATGGAGGGGAACCGGGAGGAAGACGTCGTCGCCGGCGCAGTCGACATGTTCCTCCTCGATGGTATCGCCCTGCCGGACCTCCTGAAGATGACCGACCTCACCCGTGAGGCGATGGAGACCATGACTCCCACAGAGCTGAAAGAGGTGGAATCGGCCTGCCGGGAGGTGAACGCCGATTTTTTCGCCCTGCGGGGAAAGATCCTCCGGTTCGCCGATCTCGTTCCGGCGGCCGCAGGAGATCCCGCGAAATCCGACGTCGGTTAGAGACCGTGTGTTGCACCCTGGTGCGCCATGGGCATGTCCAGATCTGGGACTATCCCTGGTCGGTCTATCTGGCTTCTATCCGAGAGATTGAAGAGAGCGTGAAAAATGGCCGCAAATAGGTCCACCGCGCTCGAATTTCGCCTTCGGCTGAACAGTGCCGACTTCCGGTCGGCCATGGATCGGGCCGTGGGGGATTTCAACCGGGGCATGCGGGGTATGGAGACCTCGGCGCGGGAGAGTGCCGGCCGCATCCGGACCGCTCTGCGCAACGCCCTGGACCTGCCCAGCGTCGCCGCCGGCGCCACATCCATGGTCAAGTCCATGACCGCCGTGGCCCAGGAGGCGATCAAGCTGGAAAAGGCGATGGCCGACGTCAAAAAGGTCGTCGATTTCCCGACTCCCACGGGGTTGAAGGAGCTGGAAACCGCCCTTCTGGAGATGTCCCGCAACATCCCCATCGCCGCGGACGGCTTGGCCCAGATCGCGGCGGCGGGTGGTCAGCTCGGGGTGGCGGCCAAAGATCTGCCGGCCTTCACCGAACAGGTAGCCAGGATCGCCACAGCCTTCGACATGCTGCCGGATCAGGCCGGCGAGAAGATGGCCAAGCTGGCCAATGTCTTCAAGATTCCGGTCACCCAGCTGGAATCGTTCGGCAACACCATCAATGAACTCTCCAACAACACGGCGGCCAAGGCATCGGAGATCGTCGAGGCCCTGACCCGTGTTGGCGGTACCGCACGGCAGTTCGGTCTGGCCAAGGAGGAAGCCGCCGCTTTGGTGGACACCCTGATCGCCCTGGGCAAGGAGCCGGAGGTGGCGGCGCGCGGAGTCAATGCCCTATTGTCGAAACTGCAGACTGCAACTTCCCAGGGGAAGAAATTCCAGGAGGGGCTGGATCTGATTGGAACGTCGGCGAAGGAGCTGGAAACCAGCATCGGCCAGAACGCCCAGCAAGCGTTGTTGGACTTTCTCAACCGCATGAAGGAGGTCGACAACCAGACCAGGGCCACGGCGGCGGTCAAGCTGTTCGGAGCTGAATGGCAGGACGACATCAACATCTTGGTGGGTTCTTTGGACAAATATGTCCAGGCCCTGGGCATCGCCAACGACAAAACCCAGGCCGCCGGCAGCATCCAGCGGGAGTTCGCGGCCAAAGCCGGAACAACAGCGAACCAGCTTCAATTGTTGGAGAACCGTTTCAATGAATTGAAAACCCGTATCGGACAGGCCCTTCTCCCAATCCTCAACGAAATCCTGAAACCGCTTTCCAGCCTGCTCGGTGTCCTCGTCGATCTGTCTGAGGAGAGTCCGAAGGCGGCATTGGCACTGACGGCGATCGGCACGGCCCTGGTAGGGATCGGTTCCTACAAGGGCGGCGCGGCCATCCTGCGCACTGTTCTGCAGCACATCCGAGGTGTACCGGCCGCCGCCACCCCGGCCACCCAGGCCGTGCGCAGTGTCGGGGATTCTTTCGGCTATCTCTCCGGGCGAGCCCGACCGGCCGTACAGTCCACCAGCCGGATCGGCACGGCCATGGGCGCCCTGGGCCGAAGCGTCACTTCGGCTGGGACCATCCTGCGGGGATTTGCCGGATTCCTGGCCAACCCGTGGGTGTTGGCGACCGGGGCGGCGGTGGTGGGCATCGGCGCCATCGGAAAGGCGATGTGGGATGCGGAGAAGGCCGAAACCGCCGTGGAGAACCGCGCCAAGGGAGCGGCCCAGGCATTTCAGTCATTGGCCGCCCAATCACCGAAACTGGCGGAACTGCTCGGACAGGTGGGCGAATCATCCGCCAAGATCACCGGGCTCACCGATCAGCAGTTGCAAAAGCTCCGCGAGCTGATCAGTGCCAAAAACCAGGCCATCGCCGCCGAACGGAGCCGGCTGGAACTGGAGGAGCAGAGACCCGTCCTTGGGCTTCTCACCGATCACAAGCAGAAACTCCAGGAGCTGACCGCCGAGGAACGGCGGTTGATGGAGGTGCTACGCGAATCGATCCAGGTGGAGAAGTCCCGTCAAAGCGCCGCCGAAGAGTCCCTGGATGCCCAGAAACAGGGAATCCGGGAAGTGGGCGCCGCCGTAGACGGTCTACGGGAGAAGGTGGCGGCCCCCGCCAAACTCAAGGTGGACGCCGAGAAACCCAAGGTCGACATGACCGAGGTGGAGCAGTCGGCGGACGCCATCAAGGAGAAGGTGGCCGAGCCCTCCAAGCTGGAAATCGACACCGAGGGGCTTCCGGAAAAAATCCAGGAAGTCCAGGATGCGCTGACCGCCCTTACCGAGACCGAGGTAAACATCCCAATCACCGTGGAGTCGGAGGAAGCCCAAACCCGACTTGAGGCACTTCGTGAGGCTCTGGAAAACCTCTCCGGATCCATGGCCGAGGTTACGGTCCAGGCCGATACCGAAGGGGCGCTTTCCTCGATTCAGGATATCCAAAATGCCTTGGACGATCTGGACGGCACGGTGGTTGACACCTACGTGGTCACCCACCATGAGGATGCCTATTCCGGGGGCGGCTTGGTGGGGAGGATGCTGGCGCTCACCCGTGGAGGAAACCTGCCGGGCTATGGTGGCGGCGACCGCATCCCCGCCCTGTTGGAGGCTGGCGAGTTCGTGATCCGCAAGGAACGGGCCCGGCTCTTCTCCGGCCTGCTCAATCTCATGAACTACGGATCCATCTCCCGGATTCAGCGGGTTATGGCGGACCTGCCAGGGTTTCAGACCGGGGGGATCGTCCAACACATGCACATGTCTCCGGTGCCGCAGCTTGCCATGGCTGGAGGTGGATCGGTTCCGGCTGCTCCCGTGGAACGGTTCGACGTCCGATGGAATGGTCGACCGGTGGCGTCCTCACCGGACCCCGGTTCCCAGTTGCGGGGGTTGTTGGATGAGTTGAAGGAATCCTCCAGGGGGTTGTTGCCGTGAAATGAAGGAGTCAAGCAGCGTCCCGTACTTCAACAACCAGACGCTTGCCGAATACGGTCAGGGCAGTTTCGATCTGACCGATGTGGGAGCGGTGATCGAGGTCCAGCATTCGTCGAACAATGCTTTCTCTGACCCCAAGGCGCTCTCCAAGTGCTACGCGTGTCATTTTGGCATCGCGCATCGCTTGGTAAAGAACCAGCTTGGCTGTGATGAGGGACGGAAGCGAAATGGCATGTTGAGAAGATTGCGGTTCGGAAGGAGAAGGAATATCGCGTTTCAGTTTGATGTATCCACCTAAAGCGGCGATGAGGCTGTCCTGAGCCCCAGAAAGGGATTCCTGTTCAGTCTTGCCATCCGTGCCCGCTTCAGGAACATCGGGGAAGGTCACCAGGAAAAAGCCGTCTTCATCGACTTCAACCGTGGCTGGGTAAACATATTTGGAAATCATGGCGTTCCTCATTTTTTGACGTCATCTGGAGAAATCCCGAGATCCCGTAACATTTTGTGGTACAGGCCTGTGCCAATTTCCTCCTTGCGATCCTTCAGGGCGGTAAATTGTTCACCGTAGAACAAGCGGCCATGGCTGCCCTTGCCGGGACGTGTTTCGAAGCTGACCGGAATATCATTCTTCCGGCCCAATCTTCTGATCATTTTGAGAAATTCATTACCGTTCATAACTGGTAATCATTATCGCGCATTTATGTGCGAACTGCAAGAAGATCGTCCAGCAACCTGGAGCGATAACAGATTTTTCATAAGGGAAAAAAATGAAAATGCTTGGAGACTTGATCCTGCCGGACTCCTTTCAATGGACCGACCGGGATTCCTTCTCACCGGTCATCCAGGCCACGACCACCACCCTGGGCGGCGGTACGGCGGTTTTCTCCCAGACCCGCATCGATGGCCGCCCGGTCACCCTGGAGGCCGAAGACGGGATCACCTGGTTGGACCAGGACACGGTGGGTGCCATCCAGGCCATGGCCGCCCTGGCTGGCGCCAGTTTCACCCTGACTTGGGAGGACGAGTCCTTCACCGTCATGTTCCGCCACCACGATCCGCCTGCTGTGGATCTGAATCCCATCTGGCCTAGCTACGATCTGTTCATCGGCACCATCAAACTCATGGAGGTCTAGATCACATGCCCATCACTTCCACGGAAATCAAGCTCTACAAATCCGCCACAGTCAACGATACCGCCTCCAATGGCGGCGTCATGTCGACCAATGAAATCGCCGACGGCATCAAGAACAACGTCTGGCCCGACGTGCCCCAGGCGGAACGGACGGCAGGGTCAACGAAGTACAGAAAAACCTTCATCAAGGTGGCCAATGACGACGACCTAACCCTGGTGGATCCCCGCATCTTCGTCGAGACCCATACCCCCGGCGATGATTCCATCGTGCTCATGGCCGGCACCCAGACCGATACCCAGGCCGATGCCGACGATTACACCCGCTTCTACGGTGCCGGGGATCTGAATGCCGATGTCAGCGCGACTGCCACCACCATCGACGTCAACGTCGAATCCGGCAATGAATCGGGCGGCCACGAGATTTTCCAGAACGGCGACCTGATCCGTATTTCCGACAAGGCGACCGTCGATGCTGGCAGCGGCAACACCGAGTTTCTACGGTTGGATGCTACAACCGGTGTTTCATGGGCCGGGACGGTGGCCACCCTGACCTTTGAAGCCGGGGCCCAACTGGCCAATGGTTTTCTGGCCGCCGAAACGCGGGTGGCGTCGGTGGTCGAGCCATCGGATATCGCGGCATCGTCCGATGGATGGGGAGAGTCCTCCGCTTCGGGCACATACGACGAGACCACCTATCCTCCGGTCACCGATTCTATCGGTAGTATCGAGCAGACATGGACGATTTCGTTCTCAGACGCAACCAACTTCTCCTGCACCGGGGATACGGTGGGCTCGGTGGGTAGCGGTTCCATCGGTGGTGGGGATTTCGCGCCCAACAATGCCGATTTCTCGAAACCCTATTTTACCCTGACCGATGCCGGCTGGGGTGGGACTTGGGCCAATGGCGATACCATCACCTTCACCACCCACCCGGCGGCCACGGCGGTCTGGCAAAAACGGACCGTACCGGCCGGGGCTTCCAGCCTTTCCGGTGACAAGGTGATCATCGCCATCAGCGGTGAAAGCGCGTAACCATCATGGGCGAAATCAGCACAGAACTGCGCATCGACTTCGTCGAGCCCGAGGGTGGCGCTGTCACGGAGCCGGAATGCCGGCGAAATCGTCGCGGAACCACCGAGGAGAAGATCCAACGGCTGTGCGATGACCTGGAGGCCACCCGGCAGTCGGTGGAGGATTTCAAGGACGACGTCATTGATGCCATCGACGGCGCTTCAGGCGGCGAGGCTACCGACGAGGAACCGGATGAGCCCACTGATGCTCTGCACCGGTTGAAGGACAAGCTGATCGAGAAAAAGCACGGCGCCACCGAGGCGGTCAAACGCTCCCTGTCCGCCAGGACGGTAAAATCCCAGCCGGCCCGCACCATCTATTACCGCAACTGGCTCTTCTTCCTGGAATCGGAAATCAAGGTCTACACGGGTTATACGATTGAAAAAACGGTCAGCGGTTCCGCCGATATCGATGTCAACTACCAGGGGCCGGAACTGCTCCAGTTCAGCATCGTCAGCGGTCCCGGTTACATCTCCAGCCGCTCGAAAAAGGAGATCGCCGGAAAAATCTTTCATGCGGTACGCATTGGCTACGGCGCCGTCAGCTCGGAAGAGTCAATAGCCAAACATGAGGAAGGGATCGATCCCAATCCCAGCCCGATTCGGGTTTTGATCTCCACCAGCCAGATCTCCAAGATCGTCACCATCGCCCCCAAATACCGTTTCATTGACCACACCGACAGGAAAAAGCCCAAGAAAAAACGGATCGAGCTGTATCGGGAGGGAGTGATCGACCGGGTCTTTCCCACCAAGCCGGAAAACCCCAACCCGCCGCCCCCGGATCCGCAGACCGGCCGGGACGATTACATGGATCAGGAGCGGGTGACCAAGATCGTCTACCAGGAGCTGTGGATCCTGAACCGCAACGACGGCTCCGATGAGCTTATGGCTCAGCGCGAGGTGACGGAAAACATCAAAAACAAACAGCCGGAAAATTCCTATCAGGTGGGCACTTTCACCGAGGTTCCCGACGAGGAACGAGAATGAGTAAGGAGCATCCCGTCTCCTTCCGGCCGGATAAATACCATCG
>CAYFNE010000132.1:0-12721 GCA_964344355.1 uncultured Magnetococcales bacterium | reverse complement strand
AATCAAACGATATTACGAAGGATCCTGAAAACTGGGAAATCATCCGATGGATGACAATGGGAACGGGGGACCCGCATGAACCGCCAAACAGTTCACAACCGAAAATCCATCTATCGCCCGAACACCGGTTTCACTCTGGTGGAACTGATGGTGGTGGTGGTCATCATCGGTATCCTGGCCGCCATCGGCCTGCCCAAGATGACCTCCTTCATCATCCAGGGACGGGTGGAAGAGGCCAAACCCTACATGATGTCCCTGGCCTCCAAGGTACGCATGCGCTTCACCCAGCGGGGGGAATGGGTAACCTACACCAAGGAGGATGACATCCAAGAGAATCTGGGAGTCGATCTCGAGCCGGCGGCCAATTTTTGTTTCGTCATTCGCACCGAAAACTTCATCAGCACCCTTGATCCCACGCCAAGTTTTGAAATTTGGGCCATGCTTCTCAATAATGAGGACAGCGACCTGACCTCGAACAGTGTCACCTGTTCCCCAGCCTCCGCCAAGCAGACTTCCGCCGACTGGGTAGGGGACAACGGTCTGGAAGGTCGGATAATCGTCTTGCGGTATCCACCACCGGATACGACAACGGAAACCGTCACGATTGGTGGACGGAGTGTATTCCTGGACTGGATCGATGGGATCGCCGTCGGGGATGCCCTGCAAAATTGATGAGGATACCGGGTTGAGTCCAACGGGATTCAGGCCGGTTTCGAAGGATCCGCAGCGCATGTCCAACCATTTGATTCATAATCGCCATTCATCCGGCTTCACCCTCATTGAGGTGATGGTGGGCATGGTGTTGACCGGCATTCTCATGACCGGCCTGGTGGGGTTGTGGGAGATGGTCGGTGATCAATTTTTCCGTTCCACCCTGCGGCAAAAGGCGGTTTTCGTGCTGCATGGCCATATGGAGCGGATTGCCATGTTGTATCGGAAAACCGATTTTTTCGAAGCAACCCAAAATACCGTTCACAACGATCTTGATAAAATTATCCACCAAACCACTGGCAGCAACCTTTCAAACGCTTATGTAAGCAACCTTGTCGTCAGAGAAACGAGCAATGGCAACGTAGAAAAATATGAGGACTATTTTCAACAAGGCCAGGTGCTGTTCATGGACCAGGCAACGGAAGAAAACATCATTTGGCTGGATTGGGACAAAAACATTACCGCCAAGATACATTGGCAAATGACGTCTATTTCCGATGCCGACACGCCTTGTTACAGTGGCGATTGCTATCGCCTCACCCTCTCCCTGGAATACCCGTTCCGTTTCATTCCCAGCACCAACCCCGCCGCAGGGGGCATGTGGGCGCAAACGGAGACCCTGACCTTGCAAACCATCGTTGGCAGGCGGTGATCCATGGCTCTCCCCTTCATAAAAACCAGGCGTTCATCGGCAGAGTCCGGCTTTACCCTGATTGAAATTTTGGTGGCCGGTACCTTGACCATGTTGTTGTCAGTGGCCCTGTTCGAACTGTTCCTGCAAGCCCAGCACATGGCCGATGTCATGATCACCCGGGTCACCCTGACCGGTCAGGCGCGGGAAATGTTCGAACTGTTGGCGGATGGCGGCCTGACCACCGACAGTGAACGGGTGGATGGATTTCATGGCAGGAAAGAAGTCAAAGAGAGTACTTATGATTTGACCAATGGCCGTTTGTCACTTAACTCCGGCGACGCAAGCCTCCAATCTCCCGAGCTCTCCCTCAGCCTAACCTGTGAAGACATTGACCTGCCGATTTTGCGCTGTGACGCCGCCGATGAGGTCCTGCAGATCGATGGTTATTTTGATTATGAGGACACCAACGACTTCATCAACAATTCACGCAGCGTCAGCAGTCGTACCCCTGAAGTGAGCTTCACCCTGATCGATGCCTTCAAGGTGCCTCGTGCGAATTACAAAACCCGGTTTATACGCGAGGAGTACAGTGAAAGTTTTTGGACCGTCTTTTCCCTGAACGTGGACTGATCCCTCATGCCCCTCCCCCAGCCCCGCCGTCCATCTTTCACCGGCCAGGAAGGCAATATTTTGGTCATCATCATGGTCATGATGATGGTTTTCATGTTGATGGCCTCCCTGTTGATCGAACATTTCGCCATCAACGAAGCCCGGGCGGTCGAGGAGAGCCTGGCCAAGGTGCGGGTGTATTGGGCGATGTCCGGGATGGTTGATTATGCCTTGAGCCGGGCGCGAGAGGAAAGCCAAGCGGAGGATGACAAAACGAAACGAGACAATCTGACCGATTATATGGACGAAGTGGACGATCCGGTCGTTTATTCAGATATTTCTGAAAACTATAAATTGACGGTTAAAGGAACTGTTTCAAATGACGACTCAGTCAATCCGGATGATGGCAACTCGGATACCGGCCGTATTCTGCTACGAATAAACCTGGCAGATGTCGGGTCGGAGCCGATTGAATCCCTCGAAAACCTCCCCAAACGGTTGGGTGATCTGGTTGTGGATATCTGCATGCGACCGGAACCCGGTGATTTGATGAACCCCCCGAATGCCGATGACAATGAAACCAGTGATTGCACGGACACCATTGCAGGTGTTACTGGAACCAACGGCCAAAGCTGGGTCAAAAACTTCTACCGTCAAGCCCCTTGATGGTTACCATTTCTGGGCTTTTATAAAAAATTCTGACGCCAGACGCTGCACAATTCGTTACAGGCTGTTATAATGCCTGTTTCATTTCTCGATGAGGACGGGACCCATGGGTTTGTTGTCTTTTTGGAAAAAAAATGCCAAGTCGGCTGATAACGGCGCGGAAAAAGAGGGGGAGAATACCCTTTTCCTGCATATAACCGCACTGGGGTGGTACAGCCTGTTCCAAAATGCCAATGGTACCTTCCTGGGCGCGCCGGAGTTTCAGGACAATCTCGACCTGGAGTTGGCCGGTGATACGCGCACCGAAGCGGTGGTCAAGAGTGCGGTGGCCGCCAATGGCAAAAAACTGCGCAAGGCCGACCGGGTCCATATCCTGCTGGAGGTGACCAGCATTCAATACACCGACAGCAAACCGACCGACCTCACCGCCACCAGCGGCGTCACCATCCGTCAATATGGTGAAAAACTCCTCAATACCAAGGATGTCACCTACGGGTTCGTGGCCTTTCCCGTCGGCATCGGCCAGGGGGATGCCAAGAAGATCGGCATGTATGCCTTTGCCGACGCCAACATGATTCGAAACACCCTGACCCTGTTCGATCAGGCCGGGACCAAGGTTCGGGAGGTGGTGCCGAAAATCCTGCCCCTGACGCTCTGCAGCTTTCCACGCCCACAACAAACCTACGGCTCCGTGCAGATGGGCGCCTTCAATACCACGCTGGTCCTGGTCAACCCGATCCTCAACGCCCTGCTGGTCCGCCACTTCCCGGTCGGCATGCTGACCCTGATCAAGGCGGTCTCCGAACGGTTGAACGTCAGCCCGGAAGACGCCTTGAACGTGTTGTCCGAAAAGGATCTGGTGGCCGAGGTGGACCCCGCCGGCGATGCGGCGAACGCCCTCCAGGTCGGCCTCGCCGCCCGGGCCCTGCACGCCCCGTTGCTGGAACTGCTCGGGGATCTGCGGGAGAGCATCGAATTTTTCTGTGAACAACGGGTGGCCGGCAAACCGGCTTTTCTGGAAACCTTCGGCGCCAGCAGGCGCATCCGCGGATTGCCGGAATGGTTGTCCAAACATATCGGCATCCCCATCCAACCCTCCGGCACCAGCCTGCTGGAGCTGTTCGCCACCCAACCCCGGCCGATCGCCTGCAACTTTTTGAAAGGGTCCGACGCCAGCCTCCTCACCATCGGCCGCACCAGTTTTCATTTCACCGAAGACCGGGGTTTCATCAGCAGCAAGGAGTTGGCCCGGCAAAAAGCCCTGGCCGACCCGAACAAGGGCAAACCCAAGCCGGCCAGCGCCTCCCAATCCGGCAGAAACCGTTCCGGTTCCCGGCGACGCCCGGGATCCCGCCGTGGCGGCGGCCGACCGGGCCAGCCGGTTGGCCTGATGGGCCAATTGAACGCCCTGTTCCAAAAAGGCGGCGAACAAAATCAGGCCGAGGCCCTGTACCAGGAGGAGGCGGCCCAGGATCGAAAACATTGGGCCCTGTTCAGCATGCTGGTCTTCGGCCTGCTTTTCTGGGGTTACTCCGAATATGAGATGATCGAAAAACGGTACCGGAGTTCCGCCAGTTCCTATCTGTCGGCACGCGGCGAAAACGACCAACTCAAACGCACGGCACAATCCGGCCAGCGGCTCATTTCGCTGAAAGGTTCGGGTGACATGACCAAAATATTGTGGTCGGAAAAATTTCTCTCCCTGGCGGCATTGATGGATAACAACATCTGGCTGTCGGATGTCTATCTCTCCTCGGCGCAACGGCAGGTGTCCGGCGCCAAGGTGGAGAGTACCAAAATGGTGGTTGAGGGCCATGTGCTGCCCTCCACCGATGGTCACATCGATAAAATTTCCCGCTACATCGACCGTCTGCTCCAGGATAAATATGGTTTCATGAGTGATTTCCGCACCATCACCTTTGACGGCGCCGAGCTGGAAGGAGAAGAGAGCGACGCCATCATCCGCTTTTCCTTCGAAGCCTGGTACGATAAGAACAAACGGCTGGAAATGAGTGAAGAGTTGGCACGGGAGGAGGCCAAACAGCTGGGTGAAAAACCCAGGCAACCGGGCCTCAAGGAGATGCAAAAAAACATCAAGGATCGTGAAGAGACGTTGAAAAACCTGGCGCCAAAAGGGGTACGGTAGAACCATGGAAGAGTTTATTCAAAAACATCGTCCGATACTCGCATCGACCATTTTCATGGTCCTCGGCCTTTTGGCCGCCGGCTACTCGGTCTTTTACAGCCGGCTGACGGTTTTCAAAAGCGATCTGGGCATGGCCGCCCATAAGTACCGGCTGGAAAATTCGATATTGAAAGAGGAGAAGAAAAAACAGACGAAGAAAGACGGCAAGAAAAATATCGGTATCCGCTACCTGCCGACCTTTCTCCAACGCATCAACGAAATCGCCCGCCACAACGATGTCATCATCAAGAAACTCTCCCCGGATGCGGATGAAACCCTCAAGTTCAAGCTGGACTTCATCAGCACCTATTACACCTTCGTCAATTTCACCTCCGAACTGGAGGCCCTGGATATCATTCTCAACGATTTACAGATTCATCCCTATGACCACACCCAGAGCCCACCACAACATGCCATCTCCTTCACCCTGACCCCACGCAATGACGCTGAACCGCTGGCCGACATCCGTTTGTCGCGCCTGCAGCAAAAGGTGGCCGAAAAGGATAAACGGGACCCTTTCCAACGGTTCGCCTTTGACTCCACCCGGGTCATCGTCTCCCGGGCCATCGATTTGACCTGGATCTATAAACTCGGCGGGCTGGGTTTGGACACCAGCGGCAACCGCTATGCCACCATCAACCACGCCAACTACAGTGTCGGTGACATACTCGACGGTCGAACCATTACCAACATCACCAACAAAGAGGTCAAACTGGAAAAAACCACCCGTGAGGGCAAGCTGAAATACAGACTGGGTTTTCGTAAGAAAAAAAGCGATAAAAACAGATAGCGCCCCGTCATTCGCCGGGCCTGCCGGGACGGGACCGGCCATCCTTACCACGGATTGCAAATATGGCGGGGACGTAACCGCGTCCTACCGTTTTCGGGTTTCGGGAATGGCGACCAGTGGCAGCCACGAAATGTCGGGAAGAGCGATCAGGCACTATTCGGATCATTCGGTACGCGTGTTTGGCGAGGATAACATCGTCAACCGGAATCCGGCGGACCCGCTGGGTCGAGTCATTACAACCAGCGAACGGTTTTTCCTTGCGCAAATTGATATTCGATCACCAGATCCACCAAATAATGAAATACCCGCACAGCTACCGCCAGCCAAAGATAAGTAACGATCTCCCAGGAAAAATACCATACCAAGCCGACCAGGAGCAGGTTGGATATCAGCATGGACGTATCCCATTTCAGGAGATACCCGGTCTGACCGGTCACGAGAGCAGAGGCCGTCAATGGAGAGTTGAAAAAAGAGACGAAGCTGGCAATGCTGATGATACGGGCGTACTCTCCGGCAATCCGCCAGGGCTCACCCAATATCAAGGCGAAAATGTCAGGCGCAAAAATAAGGAAAACCACAGTAGGAACAACTGAAACAAGAACGGTCTTTTGCAATACCTGCAAAAAAACACCATCAAATCGCCCATGTTTGTTGAACTCTTCCTGGGCTTTCTGACGAAACACGTTTTTTATCGCGGTACCGACCAACCCGCTTGGCATGAACACCAGTCGATAGGCCAGTGAATAAAATCCAGCCAGTTCAAGGCCATATTGTGACGCAAGAAACAGTAACGGTAGCTGTGAATAAAAATTGGCAATCCCGTTGGAGAGCATCATGTATTTCGGAAAGTTCCGAAATGTACGCCCGACACTTATCATTCTCTTTACAGAAATATCTTTAAGGAAATGATAATCCTCCAAAAAAAACCGCCGGAGCAGAATACCGGTTCCTACGATTCGACCAATGATGTTTCCAAAAATCATTCCCAACAAGTTCACCCCGGACAAAGCGAGGGCAATATTGCTCGCGACGATGGAACTCGATTGGCCAATATCTGACACCGCCATGATTTTAAACCTTTTATGACGGATAAACCAGCTATAGATACCCTGACGCCCCCCCTCCAGAAGGATCATGAATGGTACGGCATATAGCAACCAAACAGGAAAGTCGGAACGATCCAACCACGCCGCCAACGGTTCCGAGAACAGGAGAACGATAAAGCATAACAAAACAAACAAACTTATCGAGATCGCCATGATCAGGGCCAATAGATTGATGGCATCCTGATCCAATTTCGGGCTAACAATAGCCAGCTCATACTTTCCGGTTGAAACAATAGATAGTAAGGCGGTAATGGACAGAAAAAGCCCAACGACCCCAAAGGCTTCCGGAAGAAAAATACGCGTCAAAATTGGCGTGGCAGCGATGGGGATCAAACGAGCGACACTCGTTCCAGACGCCAAGGTAACAACGTTCCTGACAAACTCAGATTTTCTAAGCAAACTGTTTACAAAGGGGTTTCACTGTTCCCCCCTCTCCTCGGCAACTGTCATCAGCTTCCAATCGTGTTCCCCGGGTAGTGGCCAACAAGGGAATGGCATTGCTGGTTAAACAGGTTCTTCGCTTTTGTGATTCATGGTAACCAAAGGCTTCAATCTTTTTTTTGAATATGCCGCTCTTCCAAAGTAATGAAGCAATGTGTGAAATAACGAAATATTGCTCAACGGTTCTTCTTAACAAAGTATAGATTGCTTCTTGAAACAGCGCAACGCCTCCCGTGCCACAGTTGTCAATCAGCGTCGAAAATTGACCCCCCTGCCCGGTTGTTCATGGTGTTTCAATATTTCCATTTGATCCTCATTTCATCTATCTCTCAGGAGCCGTCCACAACTTTTTTATCAAGCGCCCAGATGGAACGACGACAGCGGAACGGTCCTTCGGAGCCAAGCCGAAAGATCTGTTCAATCATCCGTTGGATGGGATTGACCTGCCAGCAAGACCGGCGAGACGTCGGCAGCGGCACCGAAACCCTTGCTCGCCGTCGTTTGAGGGGGTGGCGGCCGAAACGATGAGCATGGCCGATTTTCCAGACACGGTATTACCATTGATTTCGAATGTGGCGGGAACGCAACCCCGCCTGCCGTTTGCTGTTTTCGGCAATGACGGCCGCCGGGACTTTCGATTCCGTGGAACCGATTCGCTTCATTGCACCGTCTTACCCATATCGAATACCGGCAGGAAGGCCGCGACCATCATGCCGGCGATGGCGAAGCCCATGACCACGGTCAAAATGGGATTGATCAAACCGGTGACCACCTGAATTTGATTGTCCAACAACCGCTCAAAATAGTCCGCCGCCGACAGCAGCAGCTCATCCAGGGTTCCCGCCTCCTCGCCCGCCGCGATCATCTGTAGGACGATTCCGGAAAAAACATCATATTTTTCAAATGATTCAGCAATCCCCACGCCGATGGAAATATCCTCGGCGATCAGGTTCAGGGACTCTTCGATATAACGGTTTCCCGAAGAGGAGGCGGCCAGGTCCAGGGCGTCCAACAGGCGCACCTCGTTGTGCAGCTGCACGGCGAAGGTCCGCAAAAAGCGCGACAACGCCCCCAGCCGCCACAGCCGGCCGACAATGGGAATGTTCAGCTTGATCCGATCCCAGATATAGCGGCCATCCGGCGTCGCCACCCAGACCAGCCAGGCGATGACCGCGACCAGAAACCCACCCACCAGCAGATACCAGTTTTCCCGCCAATATTTGCCGATATCGATGAGTATCTGCGTCGGGACCGGCAGATCCTTGCCGAAAGAGGAGAACATCGCCTCGAAACGTGGCAGGATAAAAAAAATCATGACGTTGAACACGCCAAAAAAGGCCACCAACATGAAGATGGGATAGGAGAGGGCGCCCCGAACCTTGCGGCTGGTGGTATCGGACTTGGAGAGATAATCGGCGATCTGGGTCAGGGCATCGGCCAGCTTGCCGGACATCATCCCGGCGCGCACCACATTGACATACACTTCATCGAACAATTTGGGGAAACTGGCCAGGGAGTCGCCGAAATCCACGCCGTTGCGCACATCATCGGCGATGTCGTGGATGATCTCCTTCAGGTCTTTTTGCGGAGTCTCCTGGGCCAGGTTCTCCAGCACATCCACCAAAGGCAGATGGCTGCGCATCATGGAGGCGAACTGGTTGGTGAATATCAGCAGATCGGATGGTTTGACCGCCACGTTTTACTGTTCCTCACCCAACACGCGAACCACCTCCTGAAAGGTGGTCACTTCATCCTCCACCAACTGCACCCCATGGCTGATGAGCGTGGTCATGCCCTTGTCCCTGGCCAGCTTCTTGAGACTGGAGGCGCTCAGGTTCGGCGACAGGATCAGGTCTCGCGCCTCCTGAGTCATTTCATACATTTCGAACACCGCCTGCCGCCCCTCGTAACCGGTATTGCGGCATCGTTCACAACCGGCCCCCTGGGCATATTCCAGTTCCGGGTCGATTTCGATTCCCAGGGATTGCAGCCGCTCTTCGGTCACCCCGTCCCGTTCCAACAGTTCGATGATGCTGGAACCGCCGACATGGATGCGGCATTGGTTGCAGATGGTGCGCACCAGCCGTTGGGCGATGGCCAACGTCAGGGAGGTGGCCACCAGGAACGGTTCCACCCCCATATCCAACAGCCGGGTGATGACGCCGGCGGCGTCGTTGGTGTGGATGGTGGAAAAGACGATGTGGCCGGTCAATGCCGCCTGCACGGCCATGCCGGCGGTCTCCCCGTCGCGCGTCTCGCCAACCATGATGACATCGGGATCCTGGCGCAACATGGTGCGCAGGCCGGAGGCGAAGGTCAGGCCGATCTTGGCGTTGGCCTGCATTTGGTGGACCCCCTCCAGTCGATATTCCACCGGATCTTCCACGGTCAGGACGTTCTTTTTGGTCTTGTCCATGCCGCTCAAACAGGAATAGAGCGTCGTGGTCTTGCCGGAACCGGTGGGACCGCTGATCATGATCAACCCATACGGCGCGGCCAGTTTTTCCTTGAGCAGGCGCAAATCGTTCTCCAACAGCCCCAGGGTGTCGATGGAGGGACGCAAGGCGTTTTTATCGAGCAGGCGCAACACGAACTTTTCGCCGAACACGGTCGGATAGGAGGAGACCCGAACATCGATGGGGCTGTTGCGGATCACCACGCTCAGACGGCCATCCTGGGGACGGCGTTTTTCCGCCACGTCCATGTTGCACAAAATTTTCAAACGGGAGACCGTCTCCGGATGGAACTCGATGGGCAGGGAGATCTCGGCATGGAGAATGCCGTTGAGCCGGTTGCGGACCATCAACAGCTTTTCGGTCGGTTCGATATGGATATCCGAGGCCCCCTGGGCGTGGGCGCGGAACAGGAAATAGTCCACCATCCGCGGCACGTCCACCTCGCCGATCTGGTCGCGGATGAAGGCATCCTCCTCCGGGGAGAAATCGATGGAGATGATCCCAACCGATTTTTCATCGACATCGGCGGCATTCTTGAGACGGCGCAAGGTGGGCACGAACACCTTCGGCGTCACGATCACCCGGTCGCACGGCTTGTCGGCACAGCGTCTCATCCAGTCATGCAGCGCCAGGTCGAACGGATCCAGCGTCGCATAACGGAGCCGTTCGATCTCTTCCGATTTCAGGACCACCACCCCCTTGTCGGCAGCCTTGTCGAACGGCAGCCAGTCGGTGGCGATGGCCTGGGAAGAGAGGGTTTCCTCGTCGCGGATCAACTCCCAGCCGAAGGAGTCGTGCAGCCAGTCGAAAATGCGCACCATCTGTGGATCGGAGTTGCGTATCACGGCATGGAAAAAGGTCTCGCCAGTGGTTTGCGCCCGGAAGAGCAGCTCCCGCAATCGATTTCTGGGCAACAGTCCGGTTTTGAGCAACGCGGCGGGAAATCCGCTGTTCAGGGCATTTTCCACCAACTCGCCGCCAATCCGGCTGCCGCGTTTTTCCTCGACCATCCCGCCGATCAACCCCCCCACCGTGGCGCGGGATGAGGGGGTCCGTTTTCGGGCCGGGCGTTTACCGCCTTCATGATAGGTCGTCATGCCTCCGGTTGCCGGACCGTCCCGGACGGTCTTCCCCGCACCGGTCTCATGAAAGGTCCGCTCCGGATCGTCCCCCTCCGCCTGATCCCGGCGTGGTCCACCATCTGCCGGGCCGGTATCGATGGAGGAACCATGAATGGTCTCAACGGTGTCTTCCTGCAACGACTCGGACAGGACGGTCTCGGAGTCCACTGCGGTTTCAGACCCCTCCGCCGCATCGGCAGCCGCCGGTGGCGCCAATGGCACGGCATTGGCGGAAATCATGGAATTGCGGATGGGCGGGGCCGTTGCGACCGATGGCGTCCCGCCCGGCGCCACATCGGCGGCAACGCCCGCTGTCCGGTGCACCGTTTTATCGGGATCGTCGTCCAACCGAACCGTCGCGGCAACGATGGTGGCGGCTTCATCGTCCTTCCCATCCCCTACCGGCGGCGCCACGGCCGGGCCGGCCGATGCTCCCCCCGGCTCCGCCGCCGTTTCCCGGACGAACGTGGCTTCTTCATCGGCAGGATCGGCGACCCGGGCACCCACCTGCCGCCCGTCCCCGGGGATCACGGAGTCCGTCCGGTCCGTTGCCGTTTTTTGGATGAAGGTGGCCGCATCGTCGGCAAGCGTGGCATCCACATCCACCGACTCGCTCGAACCGGTTGGCTGGTTTGGGGATCCCGCCGCGGTGGCTGGTGGGTTCCGGGTCTTTTGAGTAAACGGATTGCCACGTTTTCGTCGAAAGGAAAAGGCCATGCTGCGAAAACTCCACTTTGCCAAAACAGCTCAAACAATCAACCCGTGCCCAACCCGGCAACCAGACCGGCGGAACGGCCGGATGGATCCTGAAAAAGCGGACGGCCCCGGCGCCTCTCCGAAAGCGATCGGGAATCAGGCCGGAAAAACCAGCCGGAAACCGATCGACCGGCTGCGCTCATTCGGCGGGGCGTGAAAACGGGAGGAACACCGGCCATGGGTGGCAAAGCTGTCGAATCCCCCGCCCCGGAGCAGGCGCGTTTCACTCTCCTCCCGCCGCACCGGGTCCGTTTCACCCCGTTTCAAGGCCCGATAGGCGTTGGGGGACCAAAAATCCTGGCACCACTCCCAAACATTGCCGCACAGACCATGGATACCGAAGGGGTTGACCCCCATGGGACAACCATCGACCGGCGAGGTGCTCTGGGAGACGCCGTTGATGTTGGCCCGGGCGGCGCTGGGGGGTTCGTCTCCCCAGGGATAAAGGGGAAATTTGGCCCCGCCCTTGGCGGCATACTCCCATTGCACCTCGGTCGGCAGGGCCCCCCCGACCCAACGGGCGAAATTTTCCGCATCCTCATAGGTGATACCGACCACCGGATGATCGGGTTGGCCGAACTGCGGATCATCCAACAACGGCGGCGCCGAATAGCCGGTGGCCTTGACGAAAGTCCGATAGTCCCGCACCGTTACCGGGTGAATGGCCATGCGAAAGGGAGAGACCGATACCTGTCGGACCGGCCGTTCCGTGGCATTGCCGTTCCGGGCGTCGGCCCCGAGATGAAAAAGGCCACCCGGCAGGCTGACCGTTTCGATCTCCGGCATTCGATCCCGGTCGACGGTGGCTTTGCCGATGTCGGTCGATTTCATCTCGACCTCACGCAAGGCCGCCGCCACCTCGCTGGCGCTCTGGGGCCGATCCTCCTGACGGTAGGCCAGCAACTGGATGATGATCCAATCCAGGGAGGCCGGTACCGCCGAACAGAAGGAGCTGGGTTTGGGGATATCGGCCAGGGCCACCTTGGGAACCTGCCGGGTTTTCACCACCCGGCGCAAGGAGGTCGGCGGCAACTGGCCGGTGAACAGTTCGTAGGCCAGGGTGCCCAGGGAGAACAGATCGGAGCGCTGATCGACCCGATTGGGCGCCTCCCACTGTTCCGGGGACATATAGCGCGGCGTGCCGGCCACCATGCCATCACCGGCCTCCAGGTCCACCACCGCGGCGCCAAAATCCATGATTACCGGCCGCTCCGGACTCCCCTGCAACAAAAACACATTGTCCGGT